>NZ_ATMR01000001.1 GCF_000427335.1 Winogradskyella psychrotolerans RS-3
TCTTTCATTCCATTGCCATTCAGATCGGCAACTGAGAAATACAAACCAGCTCCCTTACCTTCTCCAAATGGGCCATAGCTAATCACATTTTTGGTAAATGACTCCCCGTTCCATTTGAAATAATACATTCCCAGAAAATCATTTCCTCCCGGGTCATTGCCATTGTGGGCTCGGTAGCGTTTGCCAGTCACAAGTTCCATTTCTCCATCATTGTCTATGTCCACCCATTCCATGGTGTGGTATTGAGACTGATAAGGATCAATGGCATGTTTTATAAAGGAGATTTTGTCTCCGCTTTTGACCTGTTCGTACCAGTGCAAACCATAGTCATGGCCTTGCCCAACGATAAGGTCATTTAAACCGTCTTTGTTTACATCAGTTACAATAATGGGTACGCTTGCACCTCCCAGTTGAAAAGTGTCGTGGAGCTTCCATTTTCCATTTTTGAGGTCTTGAGGTGCTTCAAGCCAGCCTTCAGGAACGATGAAATCACCTCTGCCGTCTCCATTTATATCACCAAATCCAAGGCCGTGTCCATGCTTTTGTGTGACAGGGTGTTTTTCAAATTCGCCTGTACCTTTGCCACCCGCATCACGAATCAGGGTGTAGTAGGCGAGGGGTTGATTGGGTGTGTTGGGTACAATGTCCAGGTGTCCGTCATTGTCTACATCCCAGGCACGGGTAGTTTCCACATTGCCAGGTTTTGTAATTTCATGAATAGCCCATTCCTTGTTGCCCCCAGGGTTTTCGGCCCAGTAAAGTGTCTGTCCAAACCAGCCTCCAGTGACATAGTCCATTTTACCGTCTCCATTGACATCCATAGGGATAGTCGAGAAATCATCAAAATATTCGCTAACTCGTTTTACCTGACCAATCAATTGTCTTTTGGTAAATTCAGGCCCCTTGTACCAATAGCTTCCCGATACGATGTCGAGTTGTCCGTCACCATCTACATCG
>NZ_ATMR01000002.1 GCF_000427335.1 Winogradskyella psychrotolerans RS-3
TTTTTTTATGAGCATTTCGATTGCACTCAGTCTGACAGCATCTATTCTGCTATAGTTTTAGCAAGAAGTAATTCGTTTCAATTTTCTCAATCACGTTATACATGTGTCAACACCCAAAGTTCTACTTCTTCACTTTCACGATACTGTGAGTCACGCTTTGTTTTTTCAGATCCTTTTTAACGTTTTTCTTAAAACACTTTTCTAACTGAAACCGTCCACCTTCAGCGATTTCTTGTTCGATAGGATTAGATTTAGCTACTCCTGATATTTGTGCTAAATTAGAGAAGATGAGTACCAACTTTCCATCAGGCAATAACATTTCTTTTGCGGCTTCAAAAAAGTCAGAAAACAGCGTGTCATTATAATAAATAGCTTCATCTAAATTATTTAAATCTCGTGTTTCGGCTAACCAAGGCGGATTAAAAACAATCAATTCGGTTTTATTTTTCCACTTGCCAAAAAGCGATCCAAAATCTAATTCTATTTTTCGAGAGAGTTTAGTATCTCCCATCATTTCTGTTAAACCAATGATAGCATTAGGATTCGTATCTGTTGCAAAAACCTTTTGAAATCCATGCTTTATCATTTGTAATGCTAAAATACCGCTACCAACACCAACATCTATCGCAGACTTTTTAGGACCTGAGTAACGTTTTAACCAATTATCAAACAATTCTAAATGCTCAAAACGTGTTGGGAAGTAAGTACCATAATAAGGATGAATTTTGTTTCGTAATACTGGTATTGTAATGCCATTTGTATACCATTGCCATGCACTGTTTAAACCTTGCACTTGCGGAAGGGTTAGTAAAAAATCACTTGTTTCCGGATATAGTTTTTCAAACCATCCGATAGCAGGAGCTTTCTTTACTAGTATTTGATGGTTTTCAATTTCTAAAAGTATAAGGTTTGAAAGCTTATGATATTCGGCACGATAGGCGCGTTGCTCCTTAAATGATTTATTGGGTAGTTTTTTATTAAGATGCTCTTGTAAACCTTTCAGTAGAACGGATCCATTGTTATAAAACTCAGTAATTAAAACAGGATTACCAGCTTCTAGTACTTTTATAATACTTTTAATATCTTCTCCTCTATTATATATAGTGACATCTTTTAGTGGTAAAAATGGTTCTGGTTTATTTACTTTAAGATCTGTCATTATAGTAGGGCTTCCCTTTTTGGTGAAGGTAGGCAAATGCTTCTGCCAACAATGATGAATTCGGAAATGAATTAAAATAGAATTGCTTACTATTACATTGAAATAAAAGCAAATGGAGACTATTAGCGCTGTCAAAACGGTTGAAACAAAAAAAATCCTGATAATTACATCAGGATTTTTTATTTTTATATAATGAACACTTCGACTTCGCTCAATAGCCAATACGTTAGGAATTTGTTAATCGATATACCCCATCTTACGCATCCAGTCGTCATTGAACATTTTACCAACATAACGACTTCCATGATCGTGAAATAAAACCACAACCACATCGTCTGGTTTAAAATGCTCTTTTAATTGCAGAACACCTTTAATAGCTGAACCTGCTGAATTTCCTAAAAACATTCCTTCTTCTTTAGCTAAACGTTGTGTGTAAACGCAAGCATCTTTATCGGTAACTTTAGTAAAACCATCAATAATATCAAAATCTACATTCTTTGGCAAGATGTCTTCACCGATACCTTCTGTAACGTATGGATAGATTTCATCTTCATCAAATATTCCGGTTTCGTGATATTTTTTAAATACAGAACCATAAGTATCCACTCCCCAAACTTTAATATTCGGATTTTGCTCTTTTAGGTATTTTCCAACTCCTGAAATCGTTCCGCCTGTACCAACACCAACTACAAAATGCGTGATTTTACCGTCGGTTTGTTTCCAAATTTCTGGACCTGTACTTTCGTAATGTGCTTTTGTATTGCTTGGGTTATCGTATTGGTTAACATACCAAGAATTTGGTGTTTCTTCTCCTAAACGTTTCGATACCGAATAATAACTACGAGGATCAGTTGGTTCTACATCTGTTGGACAAACAATAACTTCTGCACCTACAGCACGCATAATATCTACTTTTTCTTTAGATTGTTTATCTGCCATTACAAAAATGCATTTGTAACCTTTTACAATGGCTGCCAATGCTAATCCCATTCCGGTGTTTCCAGATGTTCCTTCGATGATTGTTCCGCCAGGCTTCAATCGTCCATCGGCTTCTGCATCTTCTATCATCTGCAAAGCCATTCGGTCTTTTACTGAATTCCCTGGGTTAAAAGTTTCATATTTAGCAAGTACTAAACAAGGTAAATCTTCCACTAGCTTATTCATCTTTACTAATGGTGTATTTCCTATTGTACCTAGTATATTTTCTGCGTATTCCATAGTTGTTTTTTCGAGGGAGCAAAGTTACGTTAAATGTTGTGTTATAAAAATCCAAAAAAAGTTAAATTCTAATAATCCAAAGCTGTTACACGAAGTTGCACGGAGACATCACAGAGATGCATGGAGAGATTCTTTTAAACTATGGACTGAATATTTTAAATTTAGTATTCTCGCGAAGACGCAAAGACGCAAAGTTGTAATGCAAAAGGTTATGATTAATCTTAAATGCTGTTACACGAAGTTGCACGGAGACATCACAGAGATGCATGGAGAGATTGTTTTTAAACTATAAACTGAATGTTTCAATTAAAAAGCGCGAGCAAAGACGCTGAGGCGCAAAGTTGAAATGCAAAAGCAAATATTAAATCTAGTATGGTTACTGAGGAATTTCCTCATTATTAATCAAATCGAATGGCTTTGACTGGAGAAATTTTAGAAATAATTACAGAAGGAATTAAAAGCATTAATAAACAAGCTACAAATGTGCCTATGTTTAGTAGAAATATATAATCCCAACTGATATAAACCGGAGCGTTATTTACATAATAGGTATCCGGATTTAATGGAAATAGCTTGAAGTATTTCTGCGCAAACAACAAGCCTAAACCTATCGTATTTCCCCATAATAAACCTAAACCAATTAAGTAAGACGCATTATAAAGAAACACTTTTCTAATGGTCCAATTAGAACTTCCTAAGGCTTTTAAGACGCCTATCATTTGGGTACGTTCTAAAATTAAAACCAGTAAGGCGGTTATCATGTTAATACCAGCTACAATAATCATAATAGCGATAATACCATATGTATTGTTATCAAAAATCTTAATCCATTCGAAAATCGTGTAATATTTTCGGGTAATAGACGTGGCGTTCATTAAGGACGGTACCTCTTTAAAGATTTCAACCGTTTTTTCTTCAATCTGAGAGAAATCATCTATAAAGACTTCAAAACTTCCTATTTGATCGGGTTCCCATTTATTGATGCGTTGAATATGCCTTAAGTCTGCAATACAAAATTTTTCATCTAGCTCTTGAAAACCAGAATTGTAAACCCCTACAATTTCATAATTAAGGATGCGTGGCCTATCATTTAAAGGATTACCAAATAAGGTTTGAAATTTATCTCCGACTTTAAATCCTAAACGATTGGCTAAATAATTAGATATTAAAATTTCTTGGTTTATTTCTTTTGTAAAATCGGGGAGTCGGCCTTCAACTAAAAACTCTTTAAAATAGTCCCAATTATAATCGGCTCCTACTCCTTTTACAACCACACCTTCAAAATCGGTTTCGGTTCTAATAACAGCAAACTTCTGAGCCACGCCTTGTATATGCTTCACTCCTTCTACAGCAGCGAAATCTGGATAAAAATCCTGATTAATAGAAATTGGCACTTGTGATTCGTCTGAAGCGTTAGAGTCGTAATTTGCAATTTCTACATGACCATTAAACGCTATAACTTTATCTCTAATCTTTTGTTGTAAACCGATCCCTGTTGCAATGGCAATAAGCATTACAATAATTCCAATAGCAATTGCTGCGATACCAATTTTAATTATTGGTGCCGAAACACTACTTTTATACGTTTTATTGCCAATTATACGTTTAGCTATAAATAACTCGAAATTCACTCTTAGATATGCTTTTAAAGGTTTTCAAAAATACAGTTTTATTCTCTATAATTATTGGGATTTCCGTTGTAACATTTTCATGTGGAAATAGTGTAAAGCGAGACGTTGAAAGCTCTGCTCTAAAAGACTTAGCGGATAACGGTATTTCTACTCCTTATATGGTAAGCAACGAAACCGCTAAACCAATTATTGTTGGAGCCAATAGAACATCTACATATTTACCTTTATTAAAAGGAAAACGTGTGGCTGTGGTTGCTAATCAGACGAGCGTGGTTTTTAAAAGTGAAGGTTATACCCATATTGTAGATTCCTTGTTGAGTTTAGATGTTGATATCAAAAAAGTATTTTCTCCAGAACATGGGTTTAGAGGAACTGCAGATGCGGGTGAATTGGTAAAAGATGGTAAAGATACCAGAACTGGTTTAGCGATTTATTCATTACATGGTAAACATAAAAAACCAACCAAAATACAGCTTGAAGATGTGGATATCATGATTTTTGATATTCAAGATGTTGGTGTTCGATTTTACACTTACATTTCTACATTACATTATATTATGGAAGCTTGTGCCGAACAAAACATTCCCCTTTTAATTTTAGATCGTCCAAACCCGAATGGTAATTATATTGATGGTCCTGTTTTAGAAAAAAAGCACAGTAGTTTTTTAGGTATGCATCCTATTCCTTTGGTCCATGGTATGACCATTGGTGAATATGCAAAAATGATTAATGGTGAAGCGTGGTTAACTAATGAAGTGACTTGTGATATTACTATTATTGAAATGCTTAACTATGATCATAATCGCACCTATAGCTTAGCTTTAAGACCGTCTCCAAATTTACCGAACGACCAATCTATTGAGCTATATCCGAGTTTAGGTTTGTTTGAAGGCACTAATATCAATGCTGGTAGAGGAACAGAATTTCAGTTTCAACGCTATGGAGCACCGTTTTTAGATAAGAATCATTATACGTTTAAGTACACTCCTGTTCCAAATTTTGGATCTAAACACCCAAAACATGAAAATGAAATTTGTTATGGTGTTGATTTATCTAAAGTAAAGGCAGAACGCCATTTTACTTTAAAATATATTATGGATGCTTATCATAATGCTACCGATAAAACCAAAGTATTTAATACGGCTAATTTTACTACGCATGCAGGAACGGCAATATTGCAAAAACAGATTGAAGCGGGTTTAACTGAAGCTGAAATTAAAGGGACGTGGAAAGATGATTTAGACGCCTACAAAAAAGTACGTCGTCAGTATTTACTCTATAAATAAATCTACTGTTTTAGTATTTCAATAAGCTGATCAGGATAGTCCGTAATAATACCATCTACAGCCCAAGACTGCATGAGCTTCATATCTTCTGTTGCGTTAATTGTCCATGGAATTACTTGAAACCCTTTAGCTTGATATGCTTTTACCGATTCTGCTGTCAATAATTTAAAATATGGACTAATAATTTCTGGTTTAAAGGATAACTCTTCAAGTTTTACGTCGATCGTTTCGTTATCTTCTACTAATAAGGCGACCACCATTTTTGGTGATTGCTTTTTAATTTCTTCAAGAATGACAACATCAAAAGATTGAAAATTCACACGACTAAGCATGTCATTTTTTTCAATTTCGTCTAAAACCAATCTAACATAAGCTTCAGGCTGTGGCGTATAAATGCCATAATATGACGTTTCAGATTTAATTTCAATATTAAACTTAACCTCTGAATCTTTAGCTTTAACCAAATCAAAAACTTCGGATAATAACGGCTTGTAAGTCTTTAATTTTTCTTGTTGAGGGTACGTGGGATGAAATTTTAAACCACAATCAAATTGTTTAATCTCATCATAATTCATGTGATATAAATTATAATCTTTTTCTGAGTTATCAGGCAGAACATCTCCTTCAGGATTTAGACATATAATTGGATTCATATAAGGTTCATGAGAAACCACAACCTTATGATCTTTAGAAATTACAATGTCTAATTCTAAAGTATGCACTCCTAAATCAATAGCCTTTTCAAAAGCAGGCAACGAATTTTCTGGCAACAAACCTCTACAACCTCTGTGGCCTTGAATATCAATTTGCTTTTTAGAATTACAACTCATACATAAGATTATTAAGACGATAATAGTATTAGTTTTCATCTGCAGAAAGCGTTGATTTTTCATAGTTCTGAAAAGGTTGTTTTAATAGCTCTTTAATATTTCCATTTTTAACTTCATCTGGAAACACATCCACTCCATAAATCAACTTTTCACGATCCATATACATATAGGTTCCTAACATGCGATCCCAAATACTGAAGATATTTCCAAAGTTTGAATCTGTATATGGCAATCTATAATGGTGATGGATTTTATGCATATCTGGAGAGACAATGACATAGCTTAATGCTTTATCTAAACCTTTTGGCATTTTAATGTTGGCATGCGTAAGCTGAGTAAATATTAGTGATAGCGCTTGGTAAATCATCACCAAAGCAATTGGAGTCCCAACGATAAAAATACCAAGCAATGTAAACGAAAATCGAATGACACTTTCTATTGGGTGATGTCTATTTCCTGTAGTTGTATCTACACTATGATCGGTATGATGCACTAAATGCACCATCCAAAGCGGTTTTATTCTATGCTCTACATAATGCGCTAAATAGGCGCCAAAAAAATCGAGTAACACAACTCCTAGCAACGCATATAACCATAACGGCATTTGCGGCAACCAGTTTATAATTCCAAAATTATTGGCCGTTACCCAATCTGACATCCATAACAGTAAAAATGCCAAAGCAAAATTTATAATTATTGTTGTAAGCGTAAAAAAGAGATTTGGAAGCGCATGTCGCCATTTTTTATATTTAAACTTAAATAATGGAATACCACCTTCTAGCAACCAAAAGAACGTCAAACCACCAACTAAAATAAGGCTTCGATGAGATGAAGGAATGGTTTCAAAGTATGCGATAATACTTTCCAATACAATTAAGAATTAAGATTAATAAGCAGTTGTGCTTTCTTCAAATTTACAGAAGAAATTTTAGATTCCCATAATGCCGCGTTAGTTTCATCATTTAAAATCTTATATACGGTGTAATACAAAAACGCTACAAAAGACTCATTAGTCGTTTCTAAACTTTCTGCATCCATTTTTTTTAATTGCCTAAGTACTTTTTTAGGACGTTTTAATATTAAATACTGCTGAAGGTCTAAAAGCGCTACCCGTTGTGCTAATGCTTGTTGATCGTCAGTTGGCTGTGTCTCAACTAAATTAGAAGCTTCATTTAAATAAATAATTCCTAAATCAATAAATTCTGGTCGAAGTTTTTCTTTCATATATATTGAAAAATCCAGATATTTTGAAGCCAAATAATATGCAGAATAAAAATCCTTTTTAGTGTTGTAACCAATTAACTCAGGTGCAATAAACTCAGTATTTATCGCATAATCATTAATTATAGTTGTGATATTTTGAAAATTTTCAGGATCACTAGAAACATTTAAGATGTTACCGTTAACATCCATTATTTTAATAGAGTCATCATTAAACTTATCAATATATTTTTGTGATCGCTTATCCTTAATATCTTCATACAAATCTGCATATTTATACTCGCTAACAATAACTGGCACAAAATGTTCCCAAACTAAAGGGCTTAGAATTTCGCTTTCAAACAAATTTTCAATAAAAACAGTTTTACCAGTATCATCATTTGCTAAAACACCATAAGGATATTGGGTACTTTCTTCCCAAACCATCAACACCATTTTATTCTGTGTTATGGCTAAGTTTTGAGCAATATCTAAATTGGTCATCCATGCTTGTGAATGTGATAAATTGAAAGCAAATAAGAGAAATAAGAATCTTATAACTAAATTATTCATAGTGTTTTTTTTATCTGTTAAGCATCAAAAATTATTCCGAAAGCAACATTATTATAGCTGAATGCGCTTTTTCATTTCTTCAACAATGTTATATGCGGCCGGGCAAATAGCAACATTCTTTATCGTTAAATTAGAAATCTGTTGAAACTTCTTCCGGTCCGTGTGTGGAAACTCACTACATGCCTTAGGTCGTACATCATAAATAGAACAATAATTATCTGCCCCTAAAAATGTACACGGCACAGATTGCAACACATAATCATTTTCGTCATCTAAGCGCAAATAGGTTTCTATGAATTGCTGTTCTTTCATTTTGAAAAACTTTGAAATCCGTTGGATATCTTTTGGCGTAAATAAAGGCCCTGTGGTTTTACAGCAATTAGCACACTTTAAACAATCTGTCCGTTCAAATTCTTCTTCATGCAACTCTTGCATTAAATAGTCTAACTGTTTTGGTGGTTTCTTTTTTAGCTTGGTAAAAAAGGTTTTATTCTCCTTATGCTTATCTTTGGCGAGCTTAGGAAGATTATTAATTTGGTCTTGCATAAAACAAATTTAATTAAAGTTCTCGATACAATTTATATAAAAATAGAAATCACACGAACTAACCAATGACTATGAGTAAAGACCTCTTTGGAAAAGCCCTATTAGATTATCAGAATGGAAATTATTCTGAGGACATCATAACATCTACAAATATTTCTGATGAAGATGAATTACCGCTTCCTTATTTATTTAGGAATTATTCTGAAATGCCAAAACTTGAGCAAGCAGCATTAAAATTAGCAAAAGGCAATGTGTTAGATGTTGGTTGTGGTTCTGGAAGTCATGCGTTGTGGCTACAAGAACAAAACATCAAAGTAAAAGCTATTGATAGTTCTGAAGGTGCGGTTGAAGTCGCTATGAAACGTGGTGTTTTAAATGTTGAATTGAAACCACTTTTAGAAGAGACCGAAAGTTTTGATACGATTTTACTATTGATGAATGGTACGGGAATTTTCCAAGAATTATCTGAAGTAGCGAACTATTTAAAGCATTTAAAATCACTTTTAAATCCTGATGGTCAAATTTTAATTGACTCTTCTGATATCTCTTATATGTATGAAGATGAAGATGGAGGCATGTGGCTAGATCTTAACCAAGGTTATCCTGGTGAATTAGATTATTTCTTATCGTATAAAGGTGAAAAGGAAGTCCCTATGAAATGGTTGTATCTCGATTTTAAAACCTTGAAAACAGCTTGTTTAACGGTTGGTTTAAAGTGTGAGAAGGTTATGGATGGTGAGCATTTTGATTATTTGGCACGAATATTTTAGTTGTTACACTGGGCTCCTCTGAGGTTCGCAGAGATTCACGGAGCGTTTATTTGTCCGTTTTAAGAATTTTATATAAAAGTTAAATCTAATTTCTCCGTGCGCCTCTGTGCAAAAACCAATTAGGTAAGCATTTTGATGAGTTGGCATGGATATTTTAGGGTGTTGCACTGAGCTTCTCGGAGGTTCGTAGAGAAAATAGTTATCGCGCAAAGACGCAGAGGCGCAAAGTTATATTAGAAAATTGCGTTATATTTTTTTTGCGTTTGAGTCTTTGCGGCTCTGCGACTTTGCGACTTTGCGACTTTGCGAGCTACAACTTATAATTACTGTACCTCACCTCCAACCACAGTCTTCAGAACTTTAATTTTTGGAATTTCATTGGCCTCAACCGTCATAATATCATTATCTAAGATGATAAAATCGGCAAACTTCCCAACTTCAATACTTCCTTTTTCATTTTCTTCAAAATTAGAATAGGCCGCCCAAATCGTCATGCCTTTTAAGGCTTCTTCTCTGCTTAGAACATTTTCCATTTGAAAACCTCCTTCTGGAAACCCTTCTAAATCTTGTCGTGCGACAGCGGCATAAAAGGTTAAAAACGGACTAACTCGCTCCACAGGAAAATCAGTTCCTAAAGCCACTTTACCATAAGCTTCTAATAATTGTTTATAAGCATAAGCCCCTTTTATACGTTCTGCTCCTACTCTATCTTCTGCCCAATACATATCGCTTGTGGCATGTGTTGGTTGTATGGATGGCATGATATTTTTATACAATTCAAAATCCTCAGGTGATACAATTTGAGCATGCTCTACACGCCAACGACGGTCTTCTTTTCCTTCTAACACTTTAGTATAGGTTTGTAACACCGCATGATTAGCAGAATCTCCAATAGCATGTGTATTCATTTGAAATTCTGAATTTGCAATGCGTTCAGCCGATATTTTTAAAGTTTCTAAATCTGTAACTAGCAATCCTAAATGGCCAGGTTTATCTGAATATGGTTCTCTTAACATCGCACCTCGAGACCCTAAAGCTCCATCTGCGTAAAACTTAAACGAACGCACATTTAGGTAATCTGTTTTAGTAACCCCTTTATCTAAAAAGTAATCCAGATTATCTTTAGACGCAGAGACCATGGCATAAATACGCATTTTTAATTCTCCTGATTTCTGAAGACTATCAATAATTTCAATAGCTTCTTTATTTAAGCCTGCATCATCAACCGTTGTTAACCCCAAATCGAAACATAATTTTTGTGCTTCTAATAAGGCATTAGCCATATCATTTCGGGTGGGTTGTGGCCAATGTTCCATCACAAACATTTCCGCATTGTCTACTAAAATACCGGTAAGTTCGCCATTTTCTACAACAACTTCTCCTCCTTCAATTTTAGAATTTACGGTTACATTTCCTAAATCTAAAGCTGCTTGATTTGCTAATATAGCATGGCCATCAATACGTACTAATGCAATAGGTGTATTTGGATAGAGTTTATCTAATAAGCGTTTGTTAGGAAATTCCTTCTCTTCCCAGTCATTTTGGTCCCAACCTCGACCAAAAATAAATTCGTTATTTCTTTCATTCTGAAAATCTAAAACACGTTTTACAACGTCCTCAAAACTTTTTGTTCCAACTAAATCTACAGCTTGTTGGTCTAGTCCTAGACCTAAAAAGTGACAATGTGCATCTATTAATCCTGGTACAATAGTTTTGCCTTCGGCATTAAGTGTATCGTTAGCTTTATATGTATTATCTATTTCAGAGGTCGTACCAACAGCAATTATTTTTCCATCTTTTACAGCAAATGCTTCAGCTTTACTAAAGCTATCATCAACCGTATAAATATTGGCATTTGTGACAATTAAATCAGCTTGTTGTTTATCTTTTTCACAAGAAAACATAGCACAAATAGCGATTAACACCACTACCTTTTTACTTCGTTTAATACAATTTGTAACTGCGTGATTGTAATACTGAAATTTCATGTATTGTTGGTTTTGATATATGTAAAAATAAGAAAAGCGCTCCAAATTGGAACGCTTTTGATTTTTTTAGTCAATTTAAAAAGATTACTTCGCTGCTCTCGCAACGACGGAACACTAATTTTTAGTGCTTACTTTTAAAAGTCAAATTGGTAAGTCGCACCTCCAAGAAGCTGTATGCCTTGCACAGGGAAATTTGACCAACGGTTATAATTTTGACTCGCTATGTTATTCGCTTTAACGAAAAATGATAATTGATCATTTGCTTTATAACCGACATGCGCGTTAGCATCAAAATAACTATCTAAAGTAACTGCTGTAGTGGTTGTATTCAACGGATTCAAAATATCAAAATAAGTACTTTGATCTTCACGTTCACCAACAAAGAACATACTTGCTCCTGCAAACCATTGTTCTGAAATTTGATAATCTAAAAACACAGAGGCTGTAAGATCCGGTAAATTCCAAGCTTCAGATTCGTTATCTGTGCTATAACCAAAGTATTCCCCTTTTACTCCTAAAGTAAAGTTTCTATTTAAATCTACATTCAACTCACCTGCCACAGAAAACGTAGTCACATCATCGTAAGCGACAAAAAATGAATTACCATATTTATATTCTGTTAAGGCATCACTCGGCACATCATTGGATTTGTATAAGGCTTTATTCTTTTCAGAACTATAACTTCCTTTTAAGCTATAGCCAATATTACGAGAAAGCTTCCCCTTAGCACCTACAAACATTTTGTACTGCTGATCTGTTGGAGTTACCAAAAGTGTTGGTGATACAAATGGATTTTCGTTTACAAAATCGTAATACGAATTCTGAATTAGATCGCCTTTAAGTCCACCAAATGCAATTAAGATCTCATCCACCAATCGGTAAGACGCTTCTATGTTTGGATAGATAAAAAATTTATTCTCACTAAATTCTGTGTCGTTAAGGTAGGCTAATTTCACACCTAAATCAATTGTTAAATCATCTTGTACCAATTGATACGATGGTGCAAATCCAAAAGTGACATTCCCGTAATTAATTTCACCAATATTAGAATAATCGCGATCGAAAGTCCCACTAATATAATCTATAGAAAACTCTGATTTAATAACAGCATCTTGTACCACAAAATCAAAGCTAGTCTTAGCAACTAATCTGTTTTCAGCAGAATCATGGTTATCTCCAAAACGTCTAAAACGAAGACTTGCGTCTTTAACAATAGCGTCTTCAAAATCAATTTTACCACCAACATACAAGTCGTTATACGTCTGACCTGCATCAATACCATCTAAGTCACTTTCATCATAAAAATCTTGAGGCACACCATACCAATTATAGGTTTGTAAATTAAAACCTCCATCAACTTGCCATGTAAAATCTCTATCGCTCTTTTTATAATAAGCGTTTAACTTGGTTTTCGAAAAATTATCATCCAAAAGCACATCATCAATACCTCCTTGAGACGAATGGTGACTAAAATAACCACCGACATTTTCATCTCTACTCAACTCATGGTTCAAATAAACTTCACCCAAAATTGTGGTATAACTTCCAAATCCTAATGAGGCATAATTATCATATAATTTTATTGCCTTGGCTTTGTCAACCGTTGCTGCTTTACCTTTTGCTGGTGTAAATGTTGAAGCCACAGGAATTGAGAAAATATTGTACTTAATTTCCTTTTTCTTCACGGCATTAGAATCGTTCAACTTTGGATTATCTTTAATTTTAAAGGCATCCGAAATTGTTGGAGTATATGGTTTTATAACGTTAACCGTTTGGTCTCCAATAGTGTCTTTGGTACGTTCTTGAGCATAACTAAATGTCAGACTCAAAGTAAACATTGCTAATCCTATATATTTAATTTTCATGTGTATTAATTTGATTGAAAATAAGTTTAACGCTAATTAAATTGTCTTGTTGCTTTATTAATTATCGTCTGTTTCGATTGATGAATTCGTCTTCGCTTCTTCTGCTTTTATTTTATTTAATTCTACTTTGGCTTCACTTACAACCTCTGTAAAATCCGGGAAGTTACTAATCACACTTTCTAAGATATAAGTCGCCTGAAACGCATCTCCTAAAGCATAGAAGTTCTTAGCCATAACCACCAATCCTTTTGCACTAAACAATTTATAGCTCCCATAATCCTTAGCTAATTTTTGAATGGTTGTATTTGAGGCTTCGTAATCACCAGCTTTGTTTTTAAAATAACCATTGTAAAATAAGGCTTCTGCTGCAACGCTTCCTGTCGCTATTTTTTCAACTTCGGCATAAGCTGTTTTTGCTTTGGCTTCATTACCTGTTTCAATCGCAGAACGTGCAATCGTTAATTTAGCATCACTCTTAACTTTGTTATCTAATTTTGAATTGCTCAATACTTTTTCAGCATAGCTTTCTGCCTTAACGTAATCTTCGGTTTGGTAATAGGCATTCATTAAATTCGATTGTGCATAAACCACATTCTGAGGATAATCAGCTTCTTGCTCTAAACGTTTTAATACCGGAATAGCTTTTTCCCAATTAGAAGTGCTTAAGTAAATCTCGGTAAGCTTCACAATAGCTTGTTCTGTGTACCCACTTTTTGAAGCCTCAACAACCGCCTTATAATGTGGTTGTGCGTTATCTAATAATTCTTTTTTATAGTACAATTGCGCTAAATAAAAATGTGCTTTTAGATTATGAATCCCTTTTGGAAACTGCGTCAAATAGTTATTAAACTGACGAATGGCTTTATCGGTTTCATTATCTAAGTATGGCTTTTCTGCTGCTAAATAGGTAGTATTATCTAAGTCCACATCAGAAATCTCAACATAATCTAAAGTCCTTACCCAAGTTGCATATTCATCTACTTTACCTAAATCGATATAAATTAAACGTACTGTAGACACTGCCTGAACCGCTTCACCAGAACCCGGAAAATCAGTCGCTACTTTTTTAAATTTCGTCAATGCTCGCGTGTTATCATTGCCGTTATAATACACTAAACCTTGACGCAATAAGGCTTTAGAAGTAAAGGCACTTGTTTTGTATTCAGAATTTAAGCGATCATACGTTTGCATGGCTTTGTCTGTGTCATTAGATTTTACGTACGAATTTGCTAATTCATACATCGCGTCATCTCGTAATGCCGATTTAGGATATGTATTTATAAAAGACTGTAATGCTGAAATCTTATCAGAACCTTTTCCTAAATACCCTTCGCTCATAGCGACTTGAAACGCTGCGTAATCCGTTTCAATTTCATTAATCTGAATGGCTTTTTTATAAGCAGCAATAGCATCGTTATAATTACTAGACACAAAATAGCCATCTGCCAATCTTAAATAAGCGTCGTTTTGGCGCAATTTGTCATTTGATTTATTCTTAATGAATTTCTCAAAATAGTTTGAAGAATTCGTATAGTCTTTCAATTTAAAATACGTGTACGCTAAGTTGTAATTTAGATTTTCATTTTCTGCTAAACTTGAAGATTCACTAAAACCATTAAACTGCTTAAACCCAATTAAGGCATCGTTATAATTACTTAAATTATATTCCGTTTCCGCTTTCCAAAAGGTCGCTTTAGCCACAAAAATAGGGTCTCTAGGTTCTTTTAGCGATCCATTAAAAAGCGCTAAGGCTTCGTTATACTTATTCTCATTATATAATTCCACCGCTCTAAAAAAGGCCACTTTTTGATAAGCCGCTTTGTTTTCAAAACTGTTCTTCCCTTTTAAAAGCTCTAAGGCTTCCTTATAATTTTTTGATGTGATGTATGAATCTATTAATAAGGTTTCAACTTCATCTTTGTAATTTGTGTTTGGATATTGCTTTAAATATCCTGTTAAAACCTGAGGAACGGATTGGTATGGATTCCCAATATCGTAACTAATCTTAGCGTAATTTAACCACGCATCTTCTTGAATTTTTAAATCAAAATCCATTTGTGATGCATTTCTAAACGCGTTTAATGCTTCTTGCTTTTTCTCTAAATTAATATAACTCTCACCTAAATGGTAATAGGCATTCTGAGCGACTGGATTATCTCCTCCTATAATTTTATTGAATTCTGAAATGGCACTTTCAAAATCATTTTGTTTGTAGTACGCATACCCTAATTGGTAATAATCAGTATTATTCCACTTTCTATCTTTCCCTTTATATTCTTTTAAATACGGAATCGCTTCGGCATACTTCCCAAGGTTAAAATAGCTTTCACCAATAATTTTAGATAATTCAGATTTTTCAGCCGCATTACTTTTTGGTAATTGTGCTTCGGCAAGCTCTATGGCTTTTTCAAACTTTCCTAATTTGAAATTTAAATCAGCCTGATAATAAGACAACTTCTCTTTGTACTTTTCGTTATCGCTAACTTGATCAAAATACTCATTTGCTTTATCGTAGTCATCACCTTGATACGCCATAAAACCAATGTAGTACTTCGCTTGCGAGCCGTATTCTTTAGAATTTACAACACGATTAAAATACTTAGTTGCTTTTTTCTCGTCTTTAGTTGAATATAAGGCATAACCATAATTAAAATTGAAACGCTCTTTCTCTGCTTGAGCCATATTACGTTCGTCAACTTTATCGTACCATTTACGTGCATAGGCATATTTTCCGTTGTTGAAATAATAATCGGCAACATCTAAAAATGCGGTATTTCGTTTGGTACTTGTCGGATAATCTTCTACAAATTCTGTAATAAGATTATCGGCATTATTTTGATTTAAACGCACCGCACAATTCGCTATATAATAAGCGCAATCGGATTCTATTGTGGCGTCGTTTGTATTTAACTTTACATCGTCAAATAAAGTTTGAGCTGCTTTAAATTGATTGTTATTATATAAAGTCAATGCCTTTTGATAATCTTGAAACTCATTGGTATATATCGCAGATTTTTGCGCTATAGCAAGTGAAGAAAATACAAGAAAAACGATGATTAATTGTTTTTTAAAGAACATCATTTGTTGAGTGTTTTATTGATGATTTTATGTTGTGGCAAATATAATTCAATACCAAATCTATAACGATAGAAAACGCTTATAATTATACACGGAGTTATTAAATATTTATTTTCAGTTGCTGTCTATAGGTATTCGCAAGTAAAACGGTCAGCAAGCCATTATAGAAGTTTATTACGACATTGGGAGATTCGATTTTTAAGTTCTATTTTTACAGCTCGTAAAATCAGTGCTTTTATCCATGATAACCACTGATTTTTCTTATAATTGATTTTATACATCCTAACCATTTCTGAACATCAGAAAACTGCAGAATTGGTTGATAAAGACCTATATTTTGAATAGAATAAACCAAAAATTAAACGAAAGCCATAAGCTATTATCCATCTATTTTACAGCTGGCTATCCGAATACAAACGATACTGTTACCATTATTGAACGCTTAGAAAAAAATGGTGTCGATATGCTAGAAATAGGCTTACCGTTTAGTGATCCACTTGCTGATGGGCCAACCATACAAGCCAGTTCTACAGAAGCTTTAAAAAATGGCATGACAAGCGAATTGCTATTTGAACAACTCAAAGACATTCGGAAAACGGTATCCATTCCATTGATCATTATGGGCTATTTTAATCCGATGCTACAATATGGTGTTGAAGCCTTCTGTGAAAAATGCCAAGAGGTTGGAATTGATGGACTCATTATTCCTGATTTACCTGTAGATGTTTACCATTCAGAATACAAATCTACATTTGAAAAATATGGTTTAATTAATGTCCTTTTAATTACGCCTCAAACGTCTGAAGAACGCATTCGTTATATCGATTCTGTTTCTAACGGTTTTATTTATATGGTAAGTTCTGCAAGTGTTACAGGAAGTAATTCTGGCTTTGGCAATACACAAACCGATTACTTTAAACGTATTGCAGACATGAAATTAGAAAACCCTCAAATTGTAGGTTTTGGTATTTCCGATAATGAAACCTTTACGCAAGCCACAGCATATGGAAAAGGAGCTATTATTGGTAGTGCTTTTATTAAGCATATAACAACAAATGGTATTGAGACTATTGATAAATTCATTACGTCAATTCGTCCTAAGTCTTAAACGATTTTAACATTTGTCTTAGATATTTTGTGAAAGCCTTGTGAGAGAAAGGATTTTAAGTTTTTTATATTATGATGAATCTAAAAAATGATAAATCATGGGAATTATAAAAGACAGTAAAAAATTTAAAACAACAAAAACTCAAACAAACCCAACAAATCCAACTGGCAATGTAAATCAAGTAACAAATGAGTTTGACATTGACAAAAAAACAATAAAAGGTCAGCAGACCAAAAAGTAATTATTAAAAACAAGAAATTGTAAAGTCTATTCATATCTTTGAATAGACTTTTTTTATGCTATGAAACTACTTAACGATTGGCGAATTATAATCCTGTTGTGTCTAACTTTAGGTTTAGCTCCATTTTTTCCGGAGCCACATATTTTAGGTAAATTAAAGTGGATTGCAGGAGGAGCAAACGGAATGACTTTAAAAGATTGGTTTGATGTGGTTTTTCACGGCTTTCCATTTATATTACTAATACGATTAATTATTGTAAAATTAACACGAAAAAATGTCGCTTAACATCGTCCTTATAGAACCCGAAATACCTAATAACACTGGTAATATTGGTCGTTTAGCTTTAGCTTCAGGATCAAAATTACATTTAGTAAAACCATTTGGATTTGAAATTGACGATAAACGTTTAAAACGTGCAGGACTCGATTACTGGCAACATTTAGAAGTTATCTATTACGATAATATCGACGATTTCTTCTCAAAAAACAAAGACGCTAAAATGGTGTTTTTATCTAGTCATGGTACCAAATCGCATTGGGACATAACCTTTGAAGATGATATGTTTTTAGTTTTTGGCAAAGAATCCGTGGGTTTACCAAAACCTTTAATTGAACGTCATAAAACACAACTTTTCAAAATTCCACTGTATAGCGAATCTATCCGAAGCTTAAATTTAGCTAATGCTGTGGGTATTATTGTATATGAAGGCTTAAGGCAAATTAAATAGTGTCTTCAACTTTACAAAAGACACTTTCCTTTTATTTCATGACTAAATAGTACGTATTTAAATCTTGAGGTCTGATTCAAGAATAATCAAGATTAGTTCGTGTTAAAAAAAAATTCAATTCTGATAAATAAAAAACGTAAAACACATCCGTTTTAAATGGTTTTTGTAACTTTTCCTGAATTAAAATCTAAACATTGAAACATTCAAAAACCTATAATTTTTTTTCTGAATTTGGTCAAATCACCCTTGGTATTATTTTAGCCAGTATTGGTTTAAAAGCCTTTTTATTACCCAATGGTTTTATGGATGGAGGCGTTACAGGTATAGCGCTATTGGTTAATAGACTAATTGGAGTAGATATTTCATTACTCTTAGTCATCTTCAGTTTACCCTTTTAATTTTGGGTTACTATACGGTTTCCATACGGATTGTTATAAAATCTATACTTAGTATCCTCGCCTTTGCTTTATTAATTCATTTTGGAAATTATGATACCATTACGGACGATAAACTCCTTATCTCCATTTTTGGCGGTTTATGCTTGGGTGGTGGTATTGGCATCGCCATTAGAAATGGTTCCGTTTTAGATGGCTCGGAAATTCTGGGAATCTACCTTAATGATAAATTTGGACTAAGTATTGGTAGAGTTATTCTTATGTTCAACATTATATTATTCAGTATTACTGCAATGGTGGTTTCAATGGAAGTTGCGCTCTACTCCATTCTTACATACATCGTTACCGCTAAAGTGACCGATATGACTATTGAAGGTTTTGAAGATTTTATTGGTGTTACTATAGTTTCTAATGAATACGCAGACATTAAGCACGCCATTATGATTGAACTAGGTGTAGGATTAACCACCTACAAAGGTTCTAAAGGATTTGGTAGTAATGGACCTCAGCAAGATTTTGATATTATTCACACCATTATTAATCGTATAGACATCAAAAAAATGCATCGCATCATTGAAGAAATAGACGAAAACGCTTTTATTGTTGAGTTTGATGTAAACAATGTTAAAGGTGGTGTATTACGCCACTATCTAGATAAGAAAAAAGGCAAAACCTTAGGGAAATTATGAAACATCCATAACCAACTTTACTTCATTATGTCAATATTAACATGGATGAACCATGTGACCATTGAAAAACAGTAGAAATAAACACATGAAACGAGCATGTTCTAAATTCTATCACTCAAGGAAATGATAAATAGCGAACAGCATGTGTCCAAAATAAAGAATAAAGAAAACACATGAAACGAGCATGTTCAAAATTTTATCACTCAAGGAAATGATAAACAGCGAACAGCATGTGTCCAAAAAAAGCAATAAATCATAACACATGAAATACCACATTATTATCAATAGCGTAAAAACAGTTGACGCGCTAAAAGACGCTTGGACAAAAGAAGACTATATTTTTTTATTAGAAAAATTTGGTATAGAAGACTCAAGCGAATCTTCAACTTCAGAATTATTAGAATTATTGTTTATGGCTATTTCAGATTTTGAACCTGAAGAAGCCGCAGCTATAATCTTAGATTACAAATTAGCTGATCAGCTTAATGAAAATCAGATTGAGCAAATTTCGCACGAAATGTTACTCGATAAAATATCTGAAGAATATGCTGATATTACTTTACATCATCAACTCTTTAATATCAACCAATTATTGCATAAAGCTTATAATGGAACATTTCCAAATGCAAAAGCGACTGTAGTTGAATTTGAAATCACACCCAATAAAGATATTACTAAAGAGGTCGTTTTAAAAGCGTTTGATAAAACTTTAGCCAATAACAATGTGATTAAAAGACTCTTTTCAAATCATCTTGCAGGACAAGAAGCGTTTGATGAAGCTGAATCTATAGTTTGGGATTTAACTTCGATTGGTGAGAACTCTTACACTTTAACAACTTCCGAATACTGGATGAGTAGAGACGAATTTAAAGATGCAGAGTTTGACTCAACAGTAGTTGAGTTTGAAGACGAAGAGGACTAATTTTTATTCTTTTTTAAATAGTCTAAATACATATCCTCAACCTTGGTTCTTGCCCAAGGTGTGCGTCTTAAAAACTTTAAACTCGATTTCACAGATGGATTTTCCGTAAAACAGCGAATG
Organism: Winogradskyella psychrotolerans RS-3; assembly: GCF_000427335.1. Classification (GTDB taxonomy): domain Bacteria; phylum Bacteroidota; class Bacteroidia; order Flavobacteriales; family Flavobacteriaceae; genus Winogradskyella; species Winogradskyella psychrotolerans. The sequence goes on from NZ_ATMR01000002.1 coordinate 20,347, forward strand.
TTTATTTGATAGCCCATATATTCCCAACCATAATGCGTTTGCAGTTCTGTAATAATCTGCTCTAGCTTTACTCCGTGAAGTGGGTTATTGGGTTGTGATGACATCGTTTTTATTTGTCATTCCTGCGAAAGCAGGAAACTGTCTTTTTTTTAATACTTAAGTGGATTCCTGCCTTCGCAGGAATGACAACAGAATTAATTAGTCTTGCACCAATTCCTTAATCTTAACCGCTTTTTCAAAATGATCTAACTGATGGGTTTTAATCCACCAAATTGCAGCTTCCATTAATAATTCTGGATTGTCATTTTATTTTTAAAGAATGCATAAAATGAAATACCAACATTAGTACCTTTTTGGGCAATCTTTTTATCGCAAACCGCTATGATTTTATCCTTTAAAGCTGAAGTCATAGCTTAACGTCTACTATCGTTGTTTCTGTTACGACTTCTACTTTTATTTCGGTCTGAACTTGTGCTTTTAGACTTCCCTGAGTTTCCCGAATTTTTATTATTAGAACCTCTTCCTCGTACTTGATTTCTATTCTGACCTGGTTTTATCGGTTCTGTTGAAGCATTAGGATCTGGTTCGAAACCTTCGAGGATTTCAACTTCAATCTTCATATCAATCAACTTCTCAATGTCGCGTAAAAAAGTCGTTTCATCTGCACTTACTAAAGAAATAGCTTCTCCACTAGCTCCTGCTCTACCTGTTCTACCAATTCTGTGAACGTAGTCTTCAGAAATATTAGGCAATTCAAAATTAATAACATGTGGCAATAATGGTATATCTAAACCTCTTGCTGCAATATCTGTAGCGACTAAAACTCTAACCGATCCATTTTTGAATCCGGCTAATGCTTTTGTTCTTGCTCCTTGACTTTTATTACCATGTATAGCAGCGGCTGTAATACCAGCACTAATCATATTCTTACAAAGTTTATTAGCTCCATGCTTAGTTCTATTAAAAACTAAAACTTGTTTCCAATTCCCTTCTGTAATCAATTTAATAATTAATTCTGTTTTCTTGCCTTTAGCAACTCTGTAAACCTTTTGTTGAATAACCTCAACAGCTGTATTTTCTGGTGTGGCTTCAACTTGAATAGGATTATTAAGAATTGAATATGCTAATTTCTTAATATCTTTAGAAAATGTTGCAGAGAACATAAGGTTCTGACGTTTAGCTGGCATAAGCTTCATAACGCGTTCTATATCGCGTAAAAAACCCATATCTAACATACGATCGGCTTCGTCTAAAACAAATATTTCTACCTTATTTAAAGATAAAACTCCTTGGTTTTCTAAATCGATTAAACGTCCCGGTGTTGCAACCAAAACATCGACTCCTTGACTCAATTTATTAACTTGAGGTTTTTGATTGACTCCTCCAAAAATAACAGTACTTCTAATGTTTAGAAACTCACTGTACTCTTTAACATTGGCGTAAACTTGCGCCGCTAACTCACGTGTTGGAGTTAATATTAAGGCTCTAATTGGTCTGTGCCTTTGCTCAGGCCCATTAGATAATAAGTGAAGCAGCGGTAATGTAAAACCTGCTGTTTTTCCTGTTCCGGTTTGTGCAGATGCTAAAACGTCTTTTCCTTCTAATACTGGAGGAATGGCTTTTGCTTGAATTGGTGAAGGTATTTCGTATCCTTTTTTCTGGATAGCTTTAAGTAAAGGCTCAGATAGGCCCAAAGATTTAAATGACATAAATAGTGTTTATGAAGCAAACTCTATTTATTTAGGTCACTCCTTTAATTTGGTGCAAAGTTACAGCTATTTTAAGCCTGACTCTAAAAAAATGCTTATTATATTCTTAACACTATGAATTCTTACGTTCTTGTAACTTAGTTAACGGACTAGTGCCACGGTTTTTTAAAAGCATGAATAGCACTACTAATTATTAATACACTTGCACTCACAAAAGCCATGTACATCAATGTTTCGTTATTAAGTTTATTAGCATTTCCAATACCAATTAATGCCCAAGCACCTACAAGCGCAAACTCTCTCATATTACGTTTCCAAGTTACCAATACATTGATGACCACTGCAATTACAATTAAGATAATAGTCCAAGTGACATCAGATAACCCAAAACCATCCCAACCAATTTTTACTAAATACGTTGAAACATTAGCAATACTGGCCACAGTTACCCAACCCGAATACATCACAAAAGGCCACCAAACAAAAGCAATAATGGGTAATGGCTCGTCATCTAATTCCATTCTGTTGTTAACTACAATCTTTAATAATGAAAACAGTAATAAGAAAATAAAAATACAAGACACGGCTGTATATTCATAAATCCAAGCAAATACCCAAAGCGAATTAAATAAACACGAGAGCATAAACCACCATCCTGTTCTCAGTACAACAGCGTCATTTTTTACGTTTTTAAATAAGCTTCGACCTTGATAAACTGCAAACCCAATTAGGAATAAATAAATTAGTCCCCAAATGGCAAACGTATAACCTGCAGGCGTAAACAGAGATCTATAACTATTAGATACTTCACCAATAGTGGTATTATTTAAGAGTCCTGTATTAGAAAGATAGTTGATAAATATGGTTAAAATTAGAGCTATTATATTTCCGATTTGAAGCGTCTTTTTCATGATTTAATTTTTCTCTAATTTAAGACTTATGACGCATTAGATTGACTTATTCTCGCCATTGTTTAACGTAAATGAAATAAACAAATCTTGTTAAGCGCTCTTTATCAAACTTTAAAATGCTAAATCATTAGATTCCCATGACACTTTCATGGTTTTTAGAAAATTATTTAACTTGAAGAATTCATGTATATTAGCTGTTAGAGAAATACCCATTAATAAAATTTAATTATGAAAACACTACTCTTTCTTTTACTCGTATTACCACTAACACTCTTAGCACAAGAACAAACCAATTCAGAAAAATTTTGGGAACAACTCGAAGCACATTGTGGTAACGCTTATGAAGGCGAAATTACAGAAGGAGGCAAAGAAGGTGACGGCTTTACAGGTGAAAAATTAGTAATGCATGTACGTTCTTGCGACACTAATGATATTAGAGTTCCGTTTTTTGTAGGTGAGAACAAATCGCGTACTTGGGTTTTACATATGAATGACGAAAAAATAATACGATTAAAGCACGACCATAGACATGAAGATGGTTCGGAAGAAGATTTAACCCAATATGGAGGCACAAGTGCAAATCAAGGTTTGGCTAATTTACAAATGTTTCCTGCCGATGCTCATACGGCAAAAATATTACCTGCGGCCTCAACCAACATTTGGTGGTTTACAATAGATGAAACAAGCCTGACTTATAACCTACGTCGTTTAGGTACGGATCGTTTGTTTACGGTTCGTTTTGATTTAACTAAAACTATTGAAACGCCAGATGCTCCTTGGGGAACTGAGGATTAAAAATCAGCGAGTACTAAAACAAAAAAACCTCTTTATTTTTATAAAGAGGTGTTTCATTAAAATACGAATATCTATTCTTCTGTTATAGTTCTTTTTTAAGGTCTTCAATAGTTTTAGCCATTACAACACCTGGTAATTTAATTGGCGCTGCAACTTCGGCTAAAAATGTTCCTTTAACTTCTCCTGTTTTGTAAGTTGTAAAACCAATACGATACAAACCAGCAGTTAAAGCTTTTGTAGGGCTTCCCACTTCACTCTTATATCTTAATAAAGAATTGTAGCTGCTTCCACTAGGTTGTTTAGGCATTTCGCTATTATCATCATTACTAGCAAGGGTTGTCCAAGTAGCGCTTTTAGCAGCCTCTTCGGTAACACCTTCTTTTGTAAAAATAGTAGAACGCTCTAAAGTAATATAAGTATCAAAATAATCGCTTGAAGATGCATTTTCTGTGTACTCCTCAGATGTTATGGCATCTTTAACTTTTGTTTTAGCAACAGGAGATAGCATTCTTACTCCAAGTTCTGGTGCTACAGCAGGAACCCATAAATAAATGTAGTAGAATTTTTTACCATCTACGATTTCATCTTCATTTCCTGCAGAGGCATATCCTAAATACGATATCACATCTGTGTATGGTACTTTTATTGTTTTTGGACCCACTTTTTTCTCAACTGAACTTCCAAACTTTTTTAATTTTTGAGCTTCTGCGTTAAACACACAACTGAAAGCAAATACTGATAATGCTACTAATTTAATTTTCATAATTTTTAAGTGATTTTGATTATTTAAAGACATTCGTTATTTTATTATTTTAATTCAAAAGAGACGGTTACGGCATGACTTTGTAACGTTGAAGTCCCATAACTTTGAATGTACTGTGCACTTGAATTTTGATCGACAATAGAAATAATTTCACCAATAGTTTTATTCATTTCTTTAGCTAAAGCATTTGCTCTTTCTTTGGCATTATCTATTGCTTTTTTTGAAAGATCGACTAACTGTTCGTTGGTTAATTTCTTAGCTTCTACCTCTGTATTAACAACAGACATTCCTGCGGACTTTAACTTTGATAATTTTCGAACATCTTCCTTATTTGATGTTTTAAAGTGGTAATATTCCGACTCTCTGTTTTGTGAATACGACATGGCAAACTCATAGTATGTATTTCTAGTAAACTGGCTAAATTCGATTCCTGAAGCTTCTAATTTTTTGATGTAATTCTTTTTAACTTCATCTAAAGAGGTTACTTCTACTTCACCTTGTCCTTCATAAACAAGCACCTGTTGCAATCCGATTAGAACTATATAACTATCGTCATCAACTATTGTTTCTGTTTCACCAACTACAGTAATTGTGTTTTTATGTTCTTGGGCTATTAATGGCACTGTAAATAACAATGCCATTAAAAAGATAATTTTTTTCATGTATAAATTTGATTTTAAAATTTTAAAAGAATTGGTTAAAAGAAAAGGATTGAAGCAACGATCATCCAACCACCAACAAACAACCCTACAATACCAAGCTTGCCTTGTTTTGGAGCTAGTTTCTCTCTAAGAACGATAGCTTTCTCTTTTGCGGCATCATTTTTTAGATAAAACGTATTTGTTAATAAGGCTAAATCCTAACATAAATCCTAGAACAGCTTGTACGATACTTCCTGCTAATAATGTTGCCCACCATATAGGGAATGTTGTCAACCAACCTAAGTTTAAAATGGAAAAAATAATACCCCAAACTCCATAAAAACATAAAATAAGTCCGATCCAACCTTGGTAAGGTTCTATTTTTTCTAACAATTCTTTTGCGTTAGGTTTTTTTGATAATAATAAAGATGGTACTGCGATGATACTTAATAAAATAAGTGTAATTCCGAAAGTCATAATTTTGTTTTAATGGTTAAAATTTGTTTGGTTTTGTAATAGAAACACGTTTAGTTTTTTATAATGTTTCTTATTTTCTTATGCAAATTTATACCAATAGCTACCTTGTTTTAACCCCGTTTTAAGTGAAAAATATCACCCTGTAAACAGGGTGATGACTCACAACTAACTAAATACCAACACATTATTTATGCTTTGAATTTGTGTTTTTTAGATAAAATCGCATTTCATATAAAAACTAGTTAAGAATGTAGTTTACTGAGGCTTTAAAGGTCTTATACTTAGGAAATAAAAAAATGCTCCATTATAATATAGAACCTTTGTATAAAATTAATGATACTATAGCTATCTTATGAAGACACATAGCCTTTTTTAATAGCGTATTTTGTAAGTCCAGCGAGGTTTCTAACATTTAGCTTAGTAATCAGATTCTTTCGGTAGCTTTCAATCGTATGCTTACTTAAAAACAGCTGATCCGCGATTTCTTGAGTAGTAAACTCTTCTGCAATAAGTGAGATGACTTCTACTTCTCGTTTGGTGAGTTTGATTTCCTTTTCTTTATTCTTTTCAAATTTATTTTGAAGGTAGATATCTTTAATTTCCTTAGAGAAATATTTCTCTCCTCCTAAAATGGTTTCTATAGCTTTTAAGAATTCTTCCTTTTGTGCATTTTTCTGAAGATACCCATCCACATTATTTTCAATAAGACTATCGATAATTTCTGGTGTGTTGTGCATACTAACCACCAATGTCTTTATATTTCTATCGGTGTTCTTTATCCACTTATTTAAAGTAATACCATCCACTTCTGGCATTGTAACATCAGTAATTACAAGGTCTATTTTTTCTTCCGTATTTATAGAAATATATTTTTGAACATGGCCACCATGCTTTGCGGTATATAAAATATTGTAACTACTTTCTGAATTTAGAATACTTAATAAACCATCTAAAAACATTTTGTGATCGTCTGCTATAATGAGGTTATGCTTCATTTATTTATGCTTTTAATGGAATTTCTATATTAATATTGGTGCCTCTGTTGGGTTTAGAATCGATATGCAATATACCGTTATAATTTTCTACCCTATTCTTTATATTTGTTAAACCTATGCCTAATGTAATCATTGATAAATCAAACCCAATACCATCATCTTCATAAACAAAAAACAGACATTCATTTAACACATCTAACTGTATATCTATGGTATTTGCTTTTGCGTACTTAAGAGTATTGGTTGTTAATTCCTGAAAAATTGAAAACAATTCATTTTGTAAAATCTTACTTAGTGTATTGATTTTTTCCTCATCGTAAAACGAAAGGTTAATGGTGATCTCACTAGCGTCTTCAACCGTATGGATGTATTCTTTAACTAGAAAACAAAATCGTTCTCTCTAATTTTTTTAGGCAACAAGTTATGTGATAAATTTCGTACTTGTTCATAAGTATCATCTAACTGACTATAGATTAATTTTAATTTATCTGGCTGATTATAAAGCTGACTGAATTGTAATTTTATAGCCGCCAAATTACCACCAACACTATCGTGCATTTCTTGAGCGATTTTTTTTCGCTCTTGATCTTGACCTCTAACAGATGCTTTAATTAACTTTAATTCTTGATCTTTTTTTAATGAAATGACTTGCTGCTCGTTAATTTCTTTCTCTTTTAGATTAAGTAAACTCTGTGCTTGTAATTTTTGATAGTAGATGACTAAAAGTCCAACAATAGGAATTAATAGAATAAAAAACGCCACAAGAACAATATATTTAATGGTCTTCTCTCTATCTAGCTCTACTGCTTTTAAAGCTTCTTTTTCTTTAAGTAATGCAATTTCGTTTTTACGTTTTTCAACACCATTTTGTAGTTGCAAAACCTGATTTTCATTTTGTTTTGCAATTATAGCTTTTTGAAGTTTATACTTTTCTATATCTGCATCCTTGTTCTTAATATTTAAGCTCTTATTAAGATTTTCTATCTGTAAGACTTTTATCGTTTTCTCTTTTTCAAGCGTTTTAAATTTAACTTCTAAATTGTTAATCTCTTGTTGCCTTTGCGAATTCTCAATAGAATCTTTTATCTGGTAATAGTATTTTCCATAGTTATATGCACTGCGATGATCCCCTTTTCGAAGTGAGAGTTTTTCTAACATAAGATAGCTATTCATCTCAATATCTAAATTACCCAAATTGACAGATTTAATTAAGGTATTAGAAAAAATTAAAAGGGCTTCATTATTTCTTTCTTCATTAAATAGCAAAGTACCTATTTTACCTAAAATGATGAGTTCTAAATTATAAGATCTAGTGTCATTGCTTATATCTTTTGCTTCGTAGAAAGCCAAAAGTGCTTTATCTGTTTCTCCTTTACCTAAATAATTATCACCTATATTAATAATAACATTTACTAAGGCTTGTTTTTTATGAGTATCCTTTTCGCAAATAGCTTTTGCTTTCTGTAAATATGTATTAGATGTTTCGTATTGGGAAAGCGACGAATAAATAGAACCTAAATTGATGTAACTCCCCAAAATAAGTTCTTCATCATTAGAAAACTTAATACATTTTTCAAAAAGCTCTAAGGCCTCTTCCGTTTTACCGAGAGTAACATATGTACTTGCTAACCCGTGTAAATGTGTATAATATAGGTTTGTTTCATTATGTTTTTCACTGAGTTCAGCTCCTTTGATATGCCACTTTTTACTTTCTTGATATAAGCCTTTGTTTTTATTATTTAAAGCCAATAATTGGTAAGATAATATGGTTAGTCTAACGCCTAAAGAGTCGTTAACATTCTTTTTACTATTTAGTGCTTGATGAGTGTAATAAATAGAAGAATCTATAGCAACATATCTATTATGGTAGTAAGCCAATAATAAATTGGTATTGGTTATGGCGTTATTAGATTTAAAAGTGCGCAAAGATTTATGAGCTTCCCGATATGCTTTGGTTTCAGAACCATTATTAAAATAGTAAAAAAGCTGATCTACTTTTTTGTCTTCACTTTCAACTACAGGAGTTGTTTGCGCCATACAAATTGAAGTATAGCACAAAAAGAGAAAAACAAAAATGTTTTGGGGCTTAATAAACATGCGCAAATTTAGGGATAGTAGAACTTGTATTCATCCCCGAAAACAGGTATTTATAAATTTTATCAACTTCGTTTAAAAACAGAAGTGTTTAAAGCACTTTATATCAAAATGTCATTGACGACAACCAAATAAATTCCATGCAACACTTTGAAGGTAAACTAAAGCGAAGCCAACATACCCTCAAGCTTAACAATAATTGCTCCGTAAAGTTTTCTTATTGGTTTTGTTAAACGTTTCGACTCAGTAGAGTTTAAAATTTAATAAAAGATATACTAAGAATATTCTGAGACTACCTCTAATTTAATATCAATATATTAAATTATTATGAGTCATTTCTGAATAACCTTCAATAATTACATCAGGTTTAAGCAATTCTATTAAGTCCTTATTAAAAGCCTGATCCCTTAAGTGATACACAGTACGAAAATTCATCGCGTAAAATAATCGCTGCGATAGAACAAATGAGTCACTAAATATTAAAACTGTTTTATCACTTTTTGATTTAGAATTAGTGATTTTCATGGAATTATATGGTAATCTTTTATCATTTGTCTCTTTCTTAAATTCGTAAGGAAATTTAGGGTAAAGAACAGGTCCCATATCTGTAATATCATAAGGATAATCCGCTAACTTAGCGATAATATCACCAGAAGTAATTAATTCATATATCAAAGTATAATCATCGAGTTTTGTTGGAGCATAAGCTTCTACATTAGTCCTATCAAATAAACTTTGCATAACATGTTGATATGCAAAAAAACCCTCCCAAATTATTCCAATGAGTATCTTTTTTTCTATAGATTGTTTTATAACTCTTTTTTTCTAAAGTTTTCTCAAAATCTATGATGTTAATTCCTTGTTCAAATAATCGCTTAGCTATCTGTTCTTTTCTAGAAATGGTATCTTTTATTGCAGAACGAAGCGCAAAAGGTAATTTATCTGGATAAATGTCATATTTGCCGGGATAGTAGACTCTCAAATATTCAATCCCTTTTGATTTAGAATAATTTTGATGATCAATTATGCGGTCCTCTATAGTATCTAATAGGTTTTTTGATAAATATTTTCTTCTGAGATTATACAATGCTAAATCTGAGCCTTCCGAATACTTAAATAAATAGTCATCATCACCGACAGCAACCTGCTTCGTATTATTAGGTCCTAAAAATACTTTATCATTAATAAAACTATTCATATAAACCAACGAAGATTTGAAAGGAAACATTACATCCATGTATGATCTAATATCTTCTATTGAGTTTAATTTTCTATTTTCAGACGTCTCTTCATTATCCCAATGCATAAAAAAGATAACCATTGGTGTAAAGAGAATTAAAATAAAAACCCCATTAACAGATAATGCAGATGACTCATTATTTTTAGTTATTTTATCAAATACTTTAAAATATTTAACCAAAAAGACAATTAAAATACTTAAAACAAGTATTAATAGACCTAATGTTTTATACCTAATGTTTTCTTTTATAATATCTGAGAATGGTAAAAAATCAAGAACGATAACATTACCCTCGCTTTTTTGGAATACATAAGCGCCATCTACAATTAAACAAGGAGAAGCTTCTAGCAGGAAATCAGGAAGATTTTTTCTTTGAATTTTGAAATCAAAATATGGACTCACCAAATGAATATCAAAAATCTCTGCAGTTCTTTGTTTATCATTTACAAAATGAAGACTTATTCTATCATTTTTAAATTTCTTTGGCAACTCAAAGTTATAAAAATTATCTGTTGAATCATGCAATTGACTAAGTACTGTAACATCCTCTTTTACCTCTTTACGATCAAAAGAATATAAATTAATCCCTCCTTTAGTGTTTCTGTTAGTATAAACTTTTACAGATGTAATTTGAGAAGAAAAGAGCAGAGCAACAGTACTCAACAAGATTTGATAAATCAAAATTGATGCTATGACCCAAAGACAAAATTTAATAAATGATTTACTTTTCATTAAAATCTAAAATAAATAAAAGGATTAAATGAATTAGACGCCATCTCAATGGTGCACAATATCATTAAAACACCAACATAAAATGGTAAAACAAATGCTTTATAATTTACAAAGAAAGTATTAGTATCTAGTTTTCTAAGAATTATTCTTTTTACAGGTGTAGAAATAATGATCGCTAAAATTAAAACTAAAATAGATTTTGCATTTACATGATACAAAGCATAGTAATTTGTATTCTCAGAAGAATACCATATTAAATGTTTAATATATACAAGCGCATAACTTAAGTCTTCTGCTCTAAAAAACACCCAACCTATCATTACTACTAAAAGTAGATAAACCCTACTTAATACGGACTTTAAAGCTGCATTACTAATGGGGAAGTTACTCGATTTTTCAATCAAAATAAAAGCTCCATGCCATAAACCCCAAACTATAAAATTCCAACTTGCGCCATGCCAAATACCTGTTAGAAGAAACACTCCGATAAGGTTTAAATACGTTCTTCTTTCACCTAATCTATTACCACCTAAAGGTATATACACATAATCTCTGAACCAGGAAGAAAGTGATATGTGCCATCTTCTCCAAAATTCTTGTATACTTTTAGAAATATAAGGGTAATTAAAGTTTTCTAGAAAACGAAATCCAAACATCCTACCTAAACCAATAGCCATGTCTGAATAACCTGAAAAATCGAAGTAAATTTGAAGCGTATAACAAATAATACCCAACCATGCCATACTTAATGGCAGCTCCTCCGCCGGCATATAAAAAGCAGTATCTGCAATTGAAGCTAAGGTATTAGCTATCAGCAATTTTTTTGCTAACCCAGTAACAAAACGAAGTACTCCCGATTTAAAAAGTTCTGCACTTTCTGTTCGCGATGAAATTTCTTTAGCAATATCAGCATACCTAACTATAGGACCTGCGATAAGTTGTGGAAATAAAGATATATACAAACCAAGTTTAAAAGGATTCTTTTGATATAAACTAGGGACGCGATAGACATCAACTAAATAGGATATACTTTGAAATGTAAAAAATGATATTCCGATTGGAAGATGGATATTCTCAATTTTAAAAGCAAATTGATCAAAAATGAAATTAGTGTATTTAAAATAAATTAGCGTTCCTAAATTTAAACATATGGCTAAACCCAAGTAAAATTTACCACTTTTAGAGTGTCTATAACGATTAATTAATATACCTGCGATATAATTCACAATGATAGAACCAATCATTACCAACACTAGTTCTTCTTCACCAATAGCATAAAACGTTAAACTGACAATTAACAGAAAATAATTTCTCCAACTGGCTGGTAGCAATTTATTTAGTAATAAAACAAAGGGTAAAAAACAAAAACAAACAGTAAGGAACTAAAAACCATACATTCTAATAATTGAGTAAAAAAATATCTTTAAAAGAATAAAGATTGTTATCAATATTGCAAAAAGCGAATATATTAAATTAAACTTTCTAATTTTCCATCTAAAAGAAAAAAGACTCAAGTGATTACTGATTTCGCACATACTAACAAAAGCAACCAGTCTAAAAAGTATAAAAAAGCTAGAGGGAATAATGACTTACTACAGTGTAAAAGCAATATACGAACGAAGATACTCTATATGACAAAATTAGAGTTTCAGCAAATCAGTGTGGTAACTAAAGCGCAGCCAACATACGCTCAACCTCAACAATGGTTGCTCCGTAAAGTTTTCTGTTTGGTTTTGTTAAACGTTTCGATTCAGTAGAAATCTCATTTAACAGTTCCTTTCCTTCGGAAGTTCTATTGTTTTCTACATAAAATTTTGCCAGCTCTAAACGTTCTGCATAATTAGAATACGGTCTGTCTATTTGTTTTAATTGTGCTTCAGCTTCATCGGGTTTACCCAATTCGTTTAAAGCTAAACCATAACAAAATTGCTGTTTTGAACCTTTAAATTCCGATTTATCTTTTATAAATTCTGCCTGTTCAATGACGGCGTTATAATCCTTAAATTGAAAATAACACAACATCAAATTCTGCCGTGCATATAAATCATCTTGAACGGTATCTTCTAATGTTTTCTTATAATTAACAATAGCATTAGGAATATCTTTATTTATAAAATAAGCATCAGCCAATTCAATTCTGTTAGTGTACGTATCAACAAACTCTAACTTCTTTTCTAAGTCTTTTATTTTTTGGTTGGATTAAGAACCGTAGTGATTTCTTCTTGAATTTTTTCTGCATCACTCTTATTATAGATCTGAGTAATAATGTAAATTAAAGAACCAATCGCAGGAATAAAGAATATTAGAAAATACCAATAATAGGGCTTGCGATTTTTATAAGCATGATACAAGCAAAATACTTGAACAATTATAAGTAAGTAATACATAATTAAAATTTAAGCGAATATAAGTCTATTTTATCTCGTAAAAACCAATTCATTTTCTGAAGATAAGGCTTCACTAAATCCGTAATTATCGTAATTAAATCCCTTAATATCATCTAAGGTTTTTGCGTTGGTATCAATAATATATCTCGCCATTAAACCTCTAGCTAATTTTGCAAAGATGGCTATGATTTTATATTTATCATTTTTAAACTCTTTAAATGCCACATTTATAACAGGCACTTTTAAGGCTTTTGTATCTATGGCTTTAAAATACTCTTGACTTGCTAAATTCAGGAAAATTTCGTCGTCGTCTAACTCCTCATTTAAAGCCTTTGTCACTTTCTTTTGCCAAAATTCATATAGGTTTTTATTTTTACCAACTGGCATTTTTGTTCCCATTTCTAGTCGGTAGGGCTGCATTAAATCTAAGGGTTTTAATACACCATATAACCCTGAAAGAATCCGAACGGTATCTTCTACTTTATCTAACTTTTCGGTATCAATCGTATACGCATCTAATCCTCTGTACACATCTCCGCTAAACGCGTAAATAGCTTGCCGTGCATTATCTTTTGTAAAGGGTAATTCCCACTCTTGATTGCGTTCGTAATTCAGTTGTCCTAAATTATCTGATATGTGCATAAGCGCTGATAAACGCTTTGCAGACTTCTTTTTTAACTCTTTATTTAAACGTTCTGCTTCGTCTAAAAAAATACCTTCTGTGGTTTTAGAAGTTGGTAGTTTAGTGTCGAAGTCTAACGATTTTGCTGGTGACAATACTAGTTTCATAATAATGCCCACGAAAGTGGGTATCTCTTTAAATTTAAATCAACACTCATAAAAGCACGTGTCTCATTAAAGGTTAAACAATTTTTCTTTCTCATTGTAAAAATACGATGTAAATGAAAAAATTTCTAACATTAGTGAAAACTAATATTGATAGTGTTATAAAGCTTAGCTATAAAGCACCTATAACTAAAAATGCACCAATATAAAAATGGTGCATTTTTAGTTAATCTTTACGCTATCACTTATTGTAAGGAGCGTTAAGGATGGAAATGGCATCCTTTTATTTGGTAGCTGAGCGAAATCGAAGCTACCAAATAAAAAGATATAATGGACAGCCTGGTCATTTTTACTAGAAGGTTTAAAATTTTAAACCTTCTAGTAAAAATGAAACGCTATAAAAACATTAGTCTTTGGCATGCTTGGCATAATGCCTCCATTTCTCGATACATTGTGTCATATCATCAGGAACTTCAGATTCAAATCTCATGAATTCATTTGTAGTTGGATGTACAAACCCTAATGTTTTAGCATGTAAAGCTTGGCGTGGCAAAATTTTAAAACAGTTATCTACAAACTGCTTATATTTAGTAAATGTAGTCCCTTTTAAAATACGCTCTCCACCATAACGCTCATCGTTAAATAAAGTGTGACCGATATGTTTCATGTGGACACGAATTTGGTGTGTCCGACCAGTTTCAAGCTTACAAGTTACTAAAGTGACATAACCTAAACGCTCAAGAACTTTATAATGTGTTACGGCTGGTTTTCCTTGTTCGTCTTCATCATCTAAGAACACTGTATTTTGTAATCTGTTCTTTGGATGACGACCAATATTACCTTCAATAGTACCTTCCTCATCTTCTACATTACCCCAAACAATGGCAATATATTCGCGCTCACTCGTTTTTTTAGCAAACTGATTAGACAGATGAGCCATAGCTAGTTCGGTCTTTGCGACTACTAATAACCCACTGGTATCTTTATCAATTCTATGAACCAAACCTGGTCTTTCACTAGAGTTATTAGGCAAATTTTCGAAATGAAAAATAAGTGCATTTATTAGAGTCCCAGAATAATTACCGTGTCCTGGATGTACTACCATACCTGCAGGTTTATTCACCACCAACAAATCATCGTCTTCGTAAACCACATCGATAGGAATATCTTCAGCAATTAGAAGATTTTCGTGAGGAGGGTGTTCAAACTTAACGGTAATATAATCGTTGGGCTTTACTTTGTAATTGGACTTAACGGGTACATTATTCACAAAAATGCTACCGTCTTTTGCGGCAGCTTGAATTTTATTACGCGTCGCATTTTCAATAAAATTCATTAAGTATTTATCGATACGAAGTGCTTGCTGACCTGCAACAACTCTAAAAGCATGATGCTCGTATAATTCGTTTTCGTCTTGGTCTGAGATATCAGAAATATTTGGCATTATTTTAATTTATAGTTTACCGTTACCTAATACCAAGTCTATCTTAGAAGTTAAGGGTAATGATGTACCTGGTTTTAATGTTTTACCTTTGTGAGACATAGAAATTACACCTTCACCAATGGCATCTTTATAGGTGATGTCTCCTATTTCAAACTCCAGAGCTTCTAATTGAGGTTTCGCTTGTCTAAACGTACGTTTTAAAATATTTGGCACTTCAACTTTACGGTAACCAGAAGGGTTTAATATTAAATATATTTTGCGGTTTTCCTTAACTTCTGATCCTGCAATTGGGTTTTGTTCAATAACAGAATACTTCGGATATTTTGGATTATAATTCGCAGAATCTTGTATTTCCATTGCTAAATCATGGTCCTTTAATTCGATACCAACGGTCTCTAAAGATTTTCCTTTTAAATCTGGTACAATTACAAATTCACCATGATTAGTGGTTACACTTAACCATTTTAGGGCTATAAAACAAATCACCACAAGGGCTATAAGGGCTAATGCCAGTTGTTTAAAAAACACTTTACTCGTAAGAAACTTAACAAAACTCATATGTAAAATAATTGTTGACAAAACTAAGAAATAATAACGACACAAAAATAAAATACGTATGAATAAGAGAATTAGATTATTGAAAATAAATGATACTTTTACACTGTGACATTTTTAAATTAAATAATGAAGAAAAATATTGCAATTATAATGGGCGGTTATTCTAGTGAATACCAGATCTCCCTTAAGAGTGGTAACGTCGTTTTTGATACTCTAGACAATGATAAATACAATGCGTATCGCATTCATATTTTTGAAGATAAATGGGTTTTTGTTAATGATTTGGACGAAGAATTTCCGATAGATAAAAATAATTTTTCGGTTTAGTAAACGAAACAAAAATTGAATTCGATTGTGTTTTTAATACCATCCATGGTTCGCCAGGTGAAGATGGTTATATGCAGGCCTATTTTGAATTATTAGGAATGCCACAAACCAGTTGCTCCATGTACCAAGCGGCATTAACTTTTAACAAGCGCGATTTGTTAGCGACTTTAAAACCTTATGGTATTAAAACAGCTGAAAGCTATTATCTCAATTTTGGCGACACCATAAATGAAGACGCCATAGTTGCAAAGGTTGGACTCCCTTGTTTTGTAAAGGCCAATAAAGCTGGTAGTAGTTTTGGAATTTCTAAAGTCTATAAAAAAGAAGATTTACAAACGGCCATTGACAACTCTTTTAAAGAAGATAATGAAATTATTATCGAACAGTTTTTAGATGGTGTAGAAGTTTCTGTTGGTGTTATCTCGTATAAAGGTGAAACACTCGTTTTACCTATTACAGAAATCGTTTCTGATAATGATTTCTTTGACTATGAAGCAAAATATTTGGGGCAATCACAAGAAATTACTCCTGCACGCATATCTGATAATTATGCGAATAAAGTAAGAACCGAAGCTAAAAAGATATATGAAACTTTAAAAATGAAAGGCTTTTCTAGAAGTGAATTTATTTTTAAAAATGATGACCCTTATTTATTGGAAGTAAACACGGTTCCTGGTTTAACAAAAGAAAGCATATTACCTCAGCAAGCTACAGAAGCTGGCATTAGTCTGAAAGACTTATTTGGAAATGCCATTGAGGAAGCTTTGAATAAATAATAATTATATTTGAAATTATAAATGTTTTCAATTATTACAGAAACATTAAAACCAAGTTTATGAAACGAGCAATATTCCCTGGATCCTTTGATCCTATTACAAACGGTCACCACGATATTATATTACGTGGTATTAAATTGTTCGATGAAGTGGTGGTTGCTATTGGTATTAATGCCGAAAAAAAATACATGTTTTCTTTAGAAGACCGAAAAGCATTTCTTGAAGACGCCTTTAAAGATGAACCTAAAGTAAAAGTACTAACCTACAAAGGTTTAACAATTGATTTCTGTAAAGAAATTGATGCCGAATTTATACTAAGAGGACTAAGAAATCCTGCTGATTTTGAATTTGAAAAAGCCATAGCACATACCAATAGAAAGTTATCAAAAATTGAAACTGTATTCTTGTTAACAGCAGCTAAAACCTCATTTATTTCGTCATCTATTGTACGCGATGTGATAAGGAATAATGGAGACTACACTGTTTTGGTGCCAGATAGTGTTAGGGTTGATGATAAATAAATTGAATTTAGATTATTAATCAATTTAACAAATCAACAAATGGAAGATAATTATTCGATATTTAGAAAATTCCCGAGTTTAGAACAAGCCTCTGAATTAAAAGCTTTGTTGAACGAAAATAACATTGAAACCATACTTGACGACAATGCACCTTCTGTTGATGTTACCTTCACCGGAAATACTTTACAGAATGAGATTGAAGTCAGGATTAAACAAACCGACTTTAAAAAAGCTGAAAGTATTCTTGAAAAAGAGGTTGAGAATTTAATTGAAACCATAGATAAAGATTATTATTTATTTGAATTTACAGATGAAGAACTTTATGACATTTTATTAAAGTCAGACGAATGGAATGCCTTTGATTATACCCTTGCCCAAAAAATATTGTTACAACGAGGAAAACCTATAGATAAAGACTTGCTCAATTCTTTAAAAGATGAACGCTTAAAGCAATTAGCAGAACCTGAGGGCAACCAAAAACCTTGGATTATTGCAGGCTATTTTTTTGCTTTTTTAGGCGGTTTTCTAGGCTTAATAATCGGTTATTTTTTATGGACATCTAAAAAAACCCTACCAGATGGACAGAAGATTTACACTTATGCTGAGAATGACAGAAAACACGGAAAATATATATTCTATATAAGTTTAGTCATTGCACCAACTACCATACTTTTTAGAGTAGTGAGTCAAATTTTAAATTAACCCAGAAGCTTTATCACAAAAAAACACTTAACCTATAATATTTGAGTTTTTTTTACTTGTAACTTCCTCTATATACTCAATCGGCTTTCTAATACTACCTCAGAAAGCATAAGATTATTATGCTATTAAATTTAAAACGATATATGAGGGAATTTTGCACATATATCTGCCTCTTCTAGGTGAAGTTTTGATAAAAATTTTTGATGTGATTCAGAATTTGAATTAAAAGGACGATGCTCCTTTTTTGTTTGGATGGCTGCAATTTTATCTAAGGTTTGTAAAGCATCTACTGATAACCAAACTGTTTTAAATTTCTCCCAAATATAATTTATTGCAACATCGTTTGGATGAAGCATATCTGAACTATAAAATCTATAATCCCGTAATTCATCCATCATAATTTCATAAGAAGGAAAATAATAAAGTTGCTGTCTAGGTTCAACAACATTGTGAATTGCTGTAATTAAATGTGCTTTACTCTGCGTGTTTTCAATAAAACCATCCTTAATATGTCTTACAGGCGATACTGTAAATAGAAGATTTACTTTGGGATTTACACTTTTAATTAATGTGATAATTGCTTGAAGTGATTCAGTAATCGTATCGACAGAACCTAATTCTTTTAGAAACTGTTTTTGAGGTAATTTGTGACAATTAGCAACAACTTTATCCGATTCAATATGTCTATAAACCCAACTTGTTCCTAAGGTTATTATAACATGACTTGCATTAACTAAATTATCGAGAGTCTCATCAATTTGAGAATTTAAAACACTTAGCAATTCGTCTTTTGAGGCCTTGTTTAATTTTGAGTGTGCATCTAAGCAAAACCATTGTTCGTTATGAAAGCATACGTCATCTTCAGAATAATAGTCTTTATTTATGGCACGCGTAATTAGATGTTCTATCGCTATAGGATGAAATAAAATTCCAAACGGATTAATTATAGATTGAAATTTATGATATGCAAACTTATTTCCAATGTTTTCAGAAAAGCATGAACCAAGCAACAACACTTTAGAGTTATAATCTATTTGATTATACTGTTGTGGTTTTAATGGTATCTGAGTTTGAAGATTCATTTGTTAATTATTACTTAGGGTTTAAAGTTATTACACAAAGATTCGCGGAGTCTCTCAGATATTCACTGAGAAAAACAGGAATTCAAATCACATTTTTTTTTAGTTTTTAAAAGTGTTTCAAGCATTTAGTACAGTTAAAAAAAAAAAAACGTAATCATGAAAATTTAAAATTAACCCTCTGTGAATCTCTGCGCTTTTGCTCTGCGAAACTCTGTGTTACAACCGTTCTATAAATAATCCTTAGCAGCCTCCAAAGCAGCCTCAATTCCATTAGGATTCTTACCTCCCGCAGTGGCAAAGAACGGCTGACCTCCACCTCCACCTTGGATGTGTTTTCCTAATTCTCTGACGATTGTACCAGCATTTAAGTTTTTGCTCGCCACTAATTCCTTAGAAATATAACAAGACAAAATGGCCTTCCCATCATTTTCAGCACCAAACAATAAGAATAAGTTATCAAACTGACTTCCTAATTCAAAACACACATCTTTAACTCCAGATGCATTTAAATCTAGTTTCTTAGCTAAAAACTGAATTCCATTAATTTCAGTTAATTCACTTTTAAGCTCACCTTTAATATTTTTTGCTTTATCCTTTAAAAGTTCTTCTATTTGCTTTTTTAAGTCGCTGTTTTCACCTTGAAGATTTTCTAATGCTTTTACAGGTTCTTTAGCATTATTCAACAAGCCTTTCATTTCAAGATAAGCCGTGTTATTTTCAGCGAAATAATCCCTAACCGATTTATTTGTAATAGCTTCAATTCGTCTAATACCAGCTGCAACAGCTCCTTCTGACACAATTTTAAAATGCCAGATGTCTGAGGTGTTTTTTACATGAATTCCACCACACAACTCCATTGATTTCCCAAAACGAATCGTTCTAACCGTATCGCCATATTTCTCTCCGAATAAAGCCATAGCTCCTTCTTCAATAGCTTTTTCCATTGGGATATTTCGATGTTCCTCTAAAGGTAACTTGCCTTCAATTCTGGCATTTACAAAATCTTCTATTTCTTGTAATTGCTCTGGTGTTACTTTTGAAAAATGAGAAAAATCGAATCGTAATGATTTTGGTTTCACCAAAGATCCTTTTTGCTCTACATGCTCTCCTAATACTGTTCGTAAAGCTTGGTGCAATAAATGTGTCGCTGTATGATTACTAGAAGATAATGCACGGTGTTCACTATTCACTACAGCTTTAAAGCTTTCGTTTAAATGTTCTGGTAAATTTTTACATAAATGGATAATAACATTATTTTCCTTTTTAGTATCTAAAATATAAACCACATCTCCATGTGTATCTTGCAATACTCCTTTGTCTCCAACTTGTCCACCTCCTTCCGGATAAAATGGTGTTAAATTGAAAACTAACTGATACATTTCACCATCTTTTTTAGAGGTTACTTTTCGGTATCTTGCAATTTTTACATTAGCTTCTTGAGTGTCATACCCAATAAATTCTTGAACATCGTCTTCAAATAAAACCGTCCAATCTTCGGTTGACGTTTCACTAGCAGAGCGCGATCGTTCTTTCTGCTTTTGTAATTGCTCGTTAAATCCTTTTTCGTCTAATTTTAAATTCTTTTCAGATAAAATTAAAGCCGTTAAATCAATAGGAAATCCGTAAGTGTCATACAACTCAAAAGCCTTTTCACCTGAAACGGTATCTCCTTTTGTTTCTTCAACAATTCGATTTAATAATACTAAACCTTGATCTAATGTTCTTAAAAAAGAAGCTTCTTCTTCTTTAATTACATTTTCAATTAAAACTTTTTGTGCTCTTATTTCAGGGAACGCCTCACCCATTTTTTTACTTAACACATCTACTAAACGATATATTAATGGTTCTTTTTTATCTAAGAATGTAAATCCATATCGCACAGCTCTTCGTAAAATTCTACGAATAACGTAACCAGAACCTGTATTACTAGGTAATTGGCCGTCTGCAATAGAAAATGCTACAGCTCTAACGTGGTCAGAAATAACGCGTATTGCAATATCAACTTCCTCGTTATCACCATAGGTCTTACCTGTAATGGTTTCTATTTCACGAATAATCGGTGTAAAAACATCGGTATCATAATTAGATTGCACTCCTTGTAATACCATACACAAGCGTTCAAAACCCATTCCTGTATCAATATGCTTATTTGGTAAAGCCTCTAAAGAACCATTTGCTTTACGATTGTATTGCATAAAAACAAGGTTCCATATTTCAACCACATGCGGATGATCCATGTTTATCAAAGTTTTGGCATCAACCTTTGCTTTTTCTTCTGCAGATCTAATATCGACGTGAATTTCACTACAAGGTCCACAAGGCCCCTGATCTCCCATTTCCCAGAAATTATCCTTTTTATTACCTTTTAAAATGCGGTCTTCAGAAATATATTTCTTCCAAATATCGTAAGCCTCCGTATCCATTTTAAGGTTATCCTCATCATCACTTCCTTCAAAAACGGTTACATAAAGTATGCTTTTATCAACCCCGTAAACTTCGGTAAGCAATTCCCAAGCCCAAGCGATCGCTTCCTCTTTAAAGTAATCTCCAAAACTCCAGTTACCTAACATTTCAAACAAGGTATGATGATAGGTATCATAACCAACTTCCTCTAAGTCATTGTGTTTACCAGAAACACGTAAACACTTTTGTGAATCCGAAATTCTATTTTTCTTTGGTTCTGAATTCCCTAAAAAGTATTCTTTAAAAGGCACCATACCTGCATTAACAAACATTAATGTTGGGTCATTCTTTAATACCATTGGTGCAGAAGGCACAATAAGATGTTGTTTTCCTTCAAAGAATTTTAAAAATTTAGATCGTACGTCTTGAGACTTCATATACTGAATTTATAGCTTGTTTGTATTTAATTACCACAAATGCAAAACAATTTTTTATCTTTGGTTGCTTTGCGAATAAATTACAAACCGAAATTATGTCTGTAATACTGCAAAAATAGCATAAATTCAAACATGGCTAAAGTAAAATATTATTATGATTCCGAAACGCTTTCTTACCGAAAGATAAAGCGTAAAAAAGCAACAACTCTTAAGTATGCTGCTGTATTTTTAACTGCTGCTGCCTTATTTGCTTTTTTGATGGTTTTTATTGCTAGTCAATATATTGAGTCGCCAAAAGAGAGACAAATGGCAAGAGAATTGCAAAATATGGAATTGCAATACGAATTGTTAAATAAGCGAACAGATGATGCTTTTGCTGCTTTAGAAAATGTTGAAGAGCGCGACAATGCTATTTATAGACTCTATTTTGAGGCCAACCCTATACCAACAGAACAACGAAGAGCAGGATTTGGTGGTATTAACCGTTATAAAAAGTATGAAGGTTTTGATAACAGTAAATTAATTGCTGAAAGTAATAAGCGTTTAGATATTTTAGAAAAAGCTGTTGTTGTGCAATCTAAATCGTTAGATGAAATTGCAAAATTAGCAGAAGACAAAGAAAAGTTTTTAGAAGCGATACCTGCCATTCAACCTATAAGCAATGAGAACATGACGCGTATGGCATCTGGTTATGGTTATAGAACGGATCCATTTACTAAGGTTCGGAAATTTCATTACGGTATGGATTTTACAGCACCACGTGGCACACCGATTTACGCTTCTGGAGATGGAGTAATTACCCGTGCAGATAGCCAATCTACAGGGTATGGAAATCATATTAGAATAGATCATGGTTATGGTTACATATCTTTATACGCCCATTTATATAAATATAATGTTAAGGTTAACCAACGCGTAAAACGTGGTGATTTAATAGGCTTTGTAGGAAGTACAGGTCGTTCTGAAGCACCGCATTTGCATTACGAAGTCTTTAAAGATGGTGAGCGTATCAATCCTATTAATTTTTATTATGGTAACTTATCTGCTGAAGAATACGATATCTTACTTAAGAAAGCGTCATTAGAAAACCAATCCCTCGATTAAGATGCATATAGACTTACCAGAAAAACGATATTACGGTATTGGAGAAGTAGCTAAAGCTTTTAAAGTGAATGCCTCTTTAATTCGATTTTGGGAAAAAGAATTCGATGCTTTAAAACCAAAGAAGAATGCTAAAGGGAACAGGAAATTCACTCCAGAAGACATTAAAAATCTCAAGTTTATTTACCATTTAGTAAAAGAAAGAGGATTTACACTTGAAGGTGCAAAAACACATCTTAAAGAAGAAAAAAACAAGCTTTAGAGAAATTTGAAATTATCGAGAAACTTGAAAGCATCAAGGCACAACTTAACAAAATTAAAACACAACTTTAAAACTAAACTATCATGAAAAAATGGCTAATTCCAGTTATTATTATCGCACTATTAGGCTTTGCAATTTATCAATGGGCTGTAGGATTTAACAACACTGCTGTAGAATATGAAGCTAATGCAGAGACAGCTTGGTCTAATGTTGAGAGTTCTTACCAAAGACGAAATGACCTTATTGGTAATTTAGTTAAAACTGTACAAGGCGCTGCTGATTTTGAAAAATCAACCTTAACAGCTGTAATAGAAGCGAGAGCAAAAGCAACATCTACAACAATTGATGCCAGCAATTTAACTGCTGATAATATGGCGCAATTTCAACAAGCGCAAAGTGGATTAAGCGGAGCATTATCCAAATTATTAGTGTCTGTAGAGCGTTACCCTGAATTAAAAGCGAATCAAAATTTCTTAGAACTTCAAAGTCAACTAGAAGGTACTGAAAACCGAATTAATATAGCAAGAGATCGCTTTAATGAAAAGGTAAATATTTATGATATCCATACGTCAAAATTTCCAGGATCAGTTTTAGCTGGTTGGTTTGGCTTTGAAGAAATGCCTAGATATAAAGCAGATGCTGGTAGCGAAAATGCTCCAGACGTTAATTTCGACTTTTAATTAAATCTATTTATGCCAAATATTGAGCAGTTCCTAACAATCAAAGAAGAAGCCGAAATTGTTGAAGCTATTAGAATTGCTGAAGGCAAAACCTCTGGTGAAATTCGTGTACATATAGAACAGAAATGTGATATTGATGTCTACGAACATGCCTTAGAAGTGTTTCATTATTTAAAAATGGATAATACCATTCAGCGCAATGGTGTACTCATCTATGTTGCGGTAGACAATAAATCTTTTGTGATTTTTGGAGACCAAGGCATTAACAATAGTGTTGGTGCCGATTTTTGGAATTCTACACGCGATAAAATTTCTAGTCAGTTTAAGTCAGGCCGTTTTAAACAAGGTTTAATTGATGGTATTCAGGAGGCAGGCAAAGCATTGTCGCTATATTTTCCTTGGGATCATAACGATAAAGACGAGTTGGATAATACAATCTCAAAAGGATAATGCAACAAACAAAACACATAGTATTTAAAGTCTTAGTTCTATTACTTTTGGCGAGTCCATTCATTGGATTAGCACAATATAATATTCCAGAAAAACCAAAGTTTCAAACTAGTGTTTACGATGATGACATTAATTTATTATCAGCGTCAGAAAAAAGTAGTTTAGAACAAAAACTAATACGCTATTCTGATTCAACCTCAACACAAATTGTTGTCGCAATCATTGGTTCTACCAATGGGGAATATATTAATTATTTAGGCGCACAATGGGGAGAAGCATGGGGAATTGGCCAAGCTGATAAAGACAACGGTATTTTTATTCTTTTAGCTAGAAACGATCGAAAAATAAATATCAGCACTGGTAAAGGCGTTGAACACTTACTAACGGATGCTTTAAGTAAGCGTATTATAAATAATGATATCATTCCTTACTTTAAAAAAAATGATTATTACGGTGGATTAAACCGTGCTACAGATGTGATTTTTGAAGTCATGACTGGTGAATACAAAGGCACACGACAAACCGAAAACGGATTCCCAACTGAAGTTATCTTTTTCCTATTTATCATTTTCATCATTTTTATAATCGCCATTTCTAAAACTCGTGGAGGAGGAAATGGAGGAAATCGCGCTGGAAGCGGAGGACTTCTCGAAGCCATTATTTTAAGTAATATGGGACGTGGAAGTTATTCTAGAGGGTCATCTTCAGGTGGCTTTGGCGGCAGCTCAGGAGGAGGTTTTGGTGGCGGAGGTGGTTTTGGAGGAGGCTTTGGAGGCGGAAGCTTTGGTGGTGGAGGCGCTTCAGGTGGCTGGTAATTTTAATCACAGCCTTCTGCTTCTAGTACACTATTTTAAAAAAATTGTTTCACTTTCAGATTTTATTCATGCGCTTAAAACTAGCCTTTCAAATTATATTGCTCTTCTTTTTATTTTCGAATTGTAAAGAAAAGCAGACTAATGTCGAAACAATCCCATCGCATATTCCATTAAACTCATCTCAAAAACGAGTTGTAGATTTAGCTCATTTATTTTCAAAAGTCGAAAGCGATTCTTTAGCTTACAAAATCATTCAATACGAAACACAAACGACCAACCAAATTGCGATTCTAACCATAGATTCCTTACCCAAAAATACAAACATTCAGAAATTTGGAACTGAAGTTGGTAAAAAATAGGGAGTTGGCACAAAACAAAAAGACAACGGTCTACTCATCACAATTTCTAATTACGATAGAAGCATGGCAATTTCAACAGGAATTGGAACAAAACAAACCATTTCTGATTACGAATGTAAAGTCATCATTGATGATATAATGATTCCAGAATTTAGTACAGGTAATTACTACAAAGGAGTCAGCAAAGCTTTAAACTCTTTATTTACGCTTTGGGGTTAATCAAAATAGATCATATCACCACCACCTGTTTCTCCTTTACTTCCCAAACTATTAAACTTATAACTTAAGCTTAACATGAAATACCTCCTTAATACGGTACTCTGTTTATCTTCAATATAATCTTGTGTAGCAATACGTCTTGCGTTTGTATTTTGATTTAGTAAGTCATAAACTTTTAGCGTAATTATGGCTTTATCCTTAAACATGCTGTAGGCCAAAGTTGAATTCCAAAACCATGCGCTTTTCTGAAAATCATCAGCCACATTAGGATTATAATTAAAGCTGATATCATTTCTCCACTCTAGTTTTTTAGGTAAAAAAGTTGCCGTTCTTAATCCAGCATTATGACTTGTAAATTCGCGATCTTCGAAAGCTGCAATATCATAAGCGTTGTTAGTGAAATTTAATTCGTAATACGGTTTAAACTCCATTACTTTATCCCAAATGAAATCGACACCGATTCTAGGTGAAACCGTTTTAACCTGACTTGCATATTTTACGTCATTATTAAAATTGATTCTTTCAGAAAAATTATAGCGCGCTCTAAACTTTAATTTTAGAGTCCTTAAGGTATCTAATTTTATATCTTTCGTATAATTACCCGAAAGACCATAATTATAATTACCATCTACATTTTCGTAAGTGGTAGTTCGCTTTAATGTTTCGGGATCTACAATCGTTTTTGAAACAACTTGATTGTTAGTTGTGCTAGCATTCACATTAGCATAAAAACCAGTTCGTTTTTGCCAGTCGAATCCATTATAACCTGCGTAAAAACTGTGTCTGTTTGACGGTTCCAAGTTTGGATTACCAATAATAGTCTGTAATGGATTAGACACATCTTCATAGGCTTGCAATTGTCGTAGGCCTGGTGGATTATTATCTAACCAATAACTCGCGTAAACAGATGCTTTTGGACTAAATCTATAATTAAACCTGTAATTGGCTTCTATGTTTTCAAATTTTCGTTCAACATTAAATTGTGGTCTTAACACATCTTCATTTTTTAATGTACGTAAGTTATAACCAAGGTTAAAGCGTGTATATAATTTTTCACCATTATAGGTTAACCCAAACGTTGGGATACTCCGAGAGTCTGTGTATTTAAAATCTGTACTTAAGTCTGTACTAAAATCTGTAAAACCTTGTGAGGTGTTATTATAATCATAAGTACTTTCCTTACTTTTATCTTTATCTCTAGCGTATTCGTATTCAAAATTTAAAAAGAACTTTTTTGCAATAATGGGCAATCGGTAAGATAATTCTGTGGACACTCCATAACTGTTCTTTTCACCGTCTGTAAATTGATTACGATCAATCAGCTCTGGATTAGCGCCAAATACTTCGGTGTTCGAATTTAAAAAATCATCACTGTCTTGTTGGTTAACACTTGTCTCTATTTCCGCTTTAATAAAAGCCCCTTTATTACCGAAACGTTTTGTCGCAGAAATTTGATTAGAAAATTCCTTCGCATAACTTTCAACATTAGAGTTGACTTCAGACTGATTTGTTAACACTAAGTCTTCGTCTAAGGTCTCTTCGTTGCTATAATATCTCGTTCTTGATTTTGAATACCCAAAAGACGGCTGAATACTAATCATAAATGTAGAATCTGTTTCAATTTCAAATTCTAAATTAACCGAATGATTATCAGTATCATTATCTGACCTTGAATTAGAGTTGGTAAAAAAGCGGGAATCGGATAAAATGGTTTCACGCTGTGATGAGGATTCGTTTTCAGAATTACTGGACGCATAAAAATAATCTGCTGCTATATCTGTGTTTTTACCAATAATATCTGCGTAGTTTACACCAGCATTTTGTGAGGTTGTAATCCCTTCTCCTCCACCAAAAGATCGACCTCCTATAGAAAACGAACCATTGCTATTAAAAGAAACTCCACCTCCATTACCAAACATTTTAGAAATCTCACCAAAGCTAAAACCTGGCGTATTAATATTGTTCCCACCGACAAGAACACTAACTCTTCTATCATTATCAAAAAGATTAACCATACCTGCAAATTCGTAGCGATCATCTGTACCAGCACCTGCAGAAACACGCCCAAAAATTCCTTTATTATTTTCTTCTTTAATGGTAAGGTTAATGGTTTTATTCTCATCATCACCTTCTTCTCCTGTGAAGGCTTCCGATTTTGTTTTGGTATCTACAATCTGAATTTTTTCAATAATATCTTTGGTTAAATTCTTAGTGGTAATGGTAGGATCATCACCAAAAAAGGGCTTACCATTCACTAAAATTTTATTTACTGATTTTCCATTAACCGTAATATTACCTTCCTCATCTACTTCTACTCCTGGTAATTGTTTCAATAAATCTTCAACGTTGGCATCTTTTTTCGTTTTAAACGATTTTACGTTAAACTCTAAAGTATCTTTTTTAATCGTTATCGGAGCTGTAGATTTCACTAGAACTTCCCCTAGTTGATTATCTAGAGGCATTACAATTGTGCCTAAATCGATTTTCTCTTTATCTATTGCTATTTTCTTAAAATATGTTCTATAGCCAACATATGAGACGTAGAAATTTAGATCTTTATCATAGGTTGAATTTTCAATTTTAAATTTCCCATCCTTATCTGAAATGGTATAGGTAACTACCGAACTGTCTTTTACACGCTCTAAATAAACGGTTGCAGATTCTAAAGATAACTCAGTATCCTCTGCTTTTAGTGTTCCTGTAATTTCGAATGATTTTTCTTGAGAAAATGATTGTAATGCAAATAAAAATGCAAAAACTAGAGTTAGTTTTTTCATGTGATTGATTGGTTGATTGATGAATAGCTGATTTAGAAACGCAAGAAAGCTAGAAATCGTATGAAATTTCTTAAAATTATTGTAAAGTTATCTTTTAAGGCTAAAATGACCTCTAAAGGTTCTACCATCTGGTAGTGTTGCAGTAAACCAATAGTCATCGGTTGGTAGTAATTCTCCATTGAGAGAACCGTCCCATTTTGGGTTCGAAGAATTTATTAATCCCACTAGTTTCCCATAACGATTGAATATTTCAATACGTACATTTTCAGATAATTCTAGAGAAAAACCTTTAATTTGCCAAGTATCATTTACAGTATCGCCATTTGGTGTGAAGAATTTTTGAAATCCTAAAACAACAACATCCGTTGATACAATTCCACAGTCGGCTTTTATATCTTTAACGTAAACTGAATGAATTCCTGCTGGTACATTTTCAAAACTATTTGAATCTTGATATATACCGTTTTCGTCATCTAAGGCATAAACATAATCTCCATCTCCTGAAACCACCACTGATATCGTATTATTATCAGATAAATCCGTAACATCAATCGTTTCAAAAGTTGCGGTATCTGATGGCAACACTGTAATTGTCCTCATATTAGTACAACCGAAAGGTTTTGTTACTTCTACGGTATAAGTACCTGGAGCATTAACCTCAATAGTCATTGTCGTTTCACCTGTAGACCAATTATAATAAAAATTATTTGGAACATCATCCACTATACCTCCATTAAGTGATATAGTATCTGGAAATGTATTTGTACAATAAAAAACAGTTTCGTCTTCAAGTAGGTTTGGCAAATGTTGAACATTTAAATTTACCTCTGCAATACTATAACAACTTCCATTTTGTTCTAATCTCGCAAAAATGATTTGATTATAAGGTTCAGTATTAGTAAAACTACTATTCAATTGATTTTCTTGAAGCAATGCGTCACTATGTGTTTCATAATAGCCTAAAACAACAACATCTGATGCAAGAGAATTTAAAATTTGACTTTCTGCTAGTGTTAAGTCAAAGCTAACTAAGCCCATCTCGTTTAAATTGTCGCATTCATTTAAAACAGTATAACTTGAAACATTTGTATTTACAGATAAAAGTACTTCTGCTATTGCACCACAATCAGTTATAGTATTTAATATGTGTGCATAAACCACTTGATTATTGGTTAGATTGGTATAACTATCATTATCTAAAGGATTCGATAAGTCTAGTGTTTCAAAAAAATTAACGTCTAAATTATTTAAATCACCGTTGACAATAACATCGTTATAAGTACTAAGATTAAAATTAGAAATACCATCCATTACATCATCCTCACATTGGCTAATCGTAATGTTATTGACACTTGGTATAGCATTTATGGTTATTGTTAACGGATATCGTTCTGTATTAGTTGTACAACCTGGCACAACTGGCAATAACCAATAGGTTGTCGTAGAATTAATATTTACATCATAATTTAACCCAACATGAATTGGTGTCATTGAAGTTGACGTTTCAAACCACCAAACCTCTGAAGTTGAAGCTTCAGCCGTTAATGCAAACGTATCTGCCCCACAAACAGCAATATCATTATCCAAAACTCTTGGCATTATAAGTGTTGTACTTGCGGATAAGCTAATATCAGGTTCATTAGGCATACCGCCATATTCAACAATATAGCCTTGTGGGTGATAAGGGTTATTGACATCTAGGTCACCTGAATTAGCTAAATCATTCCATGCACCTAAGACTCCTATTGATGGATCTGTAATATGTGCATAATCTTCGTTACCTACATTATTAGGCTCATTATAATTCCAAAATGCAAATTCATTATTGGGTGCACTCCCATTAGCGTTACCCTGCCAAAATACAGTACCTGCTTCCGGGCCTGTTACCCATTTCCATGTACCTTCAATTTCGGCATCAGAACCTCCAATCCATCCCGTTCCGGCACTTTGCTCACCTGCTAATTGCGATTCTTCTAGTGTTGTTAGTGTGGCTAAATAGCCTTGTAAACCAAAATAAGTTTGTTGTGCAGCAGCATCTCTAGCTTCTGTCCATGAAATTCCTGGTTCTGACACATAAAAATAATAATGCCCAGTACTTGGCAAGTAATTAGCGTCTCCTAAATTAATTGAAAACTGTCTATCTTGAGTAAATACCGTTTGCGTTGTATAAAAAACAACATTTTCGATAGCATTGTCAAACTCAGCAAAAGTTGCTGGCCCTGTTAAGGTTAAAAGACCCTCTACAGGATTCCAACTAGACGTAATATTAGGATTGATTCCTATTAATTCTAGAGTATCTTGTCCGTTCTGATAACCTTCAGCTATTTGCACAAAAATCTCGGATAACGATGTATCTTCGGGATTAGGATCTGTAATCGCTACAGAACTCACTATTGCCGTTTGTGATTCTGGACAATACACTTGTTCGCCAGTAACGATTATTTCCGGAGGAAGATTTTGAGTAACCCCATAGAAATGACACAACCAGAAACATAAAATAAAATAAATAACTTTATTTTTTCATAAAAAAATTAAAGCTACTATTTTTTTCTCATATACACACTTACTGGAACACCATTAAAATCAAACTGCTCTCTTAATTTATTCTCTAAAAAACGCTTATATGGCTCTTTTACATATTGCGGTAAATTACAGAAAAATGCAAACTGAGGTTGCGGAGTTGGCAACTGCATAATGTATTTTATTTTCACAAACTTACCTTTATTTGCTGGTGGTGGCTGATGCTCTATAATAGGCAATAATGCTTCATTAAGTACACTTGTCTTAATTCGCTTAGTTCTATTATTATAGACTTCGACAGCTGTTTCAATAGCTTTAAAAATACGTTGCTTATTTAGTACTGATATAAAAACGATTGGCACATCCGTAAACGGTGCAATTTCTCGTCTAATATGCTGTTCAAATTCTTTAGCTGTTTTAGTGTCTTTTTCAACTAAATCCCATTTATTAACAAGAATCACAATACCTTTTCGGTTGCGTTCGGCTAACCAAAATATATTTTGAACCTGTCCATCAAATCCACGATTAGCATCCAACATTACTAAACAAACATCACTGTGTTCTATAGCTCTCACACTTCGCATTACAGAATAGAACTCTAAATCGTCCTTCACTTTAGTTTTACGACGTATACCTGCCGTATCCACTAAATTAAATTCAAATCCAAAACGGTTATATTTTGTATCAATAGAATCACGAGTAGTACCTGCAATATCAGTAACGATATAACGTTCTTCTCCAATTAATGCATTAATAAACGAAGATTTCCCAGCATTTGGTCTTCCAACTACTGCAAAACGAGGCAACTGATCTTCCTCAACTTCTTCCTTTTCTGGCAACGCCTCTACGATAGCATCTAATAAATCTCCTGTTCCACTTCCGTTGATACTTGCAATCGCAAAATACTCACCTAAACCAAGAGAATAAAACTCAACAGCATCTTCTAGACGTTTATTATTATCGACCTTATTGACAACTAAGAACACCGGTTTTTTAACTTTCCTCAATAATTGAGCAACGTCTACATCCATTCCTGTAACACCAGTCTCAACATCTACCATAAAAACTATAGCATCTGCTTCATCAATAGCTAATTCTACTTGCTTGTCTATTTCTGCCTCAAAAATATCATCGCTACCTACAACGTATCCGCCTGTATCAATTAAAGAAAATTCTTTACCGTTCCAATCTGTTTTGCCGTAATGACGATCTCTTGTGACACCACTAACAGCATCAACAATAGCTTCACGCCTTTTTATTAGACGATTAAAAAATGTGGATTTCCCTACATTAGGACGACCTACGACCGCTACTATATTGCTCATTGATTTTTATTTAAGGCTACAAAGATACTATATACTTACGTTTTATAGTGAACTATTATTGACTTTTCACTGTATATCTTAAAACCTAATAAAACGAAATGAAAGTTAGCTTACAATATTGTTAACATCCTGTTGATAACAAGTATTAATTTAAGATAGATAGGGTTAATTTTTAGTATTTTTAATGCGTGTATTAAATAGGATTTTATTTACATTTGTAGTGCCAGATTTAGAGGTCTATTTCCCCAAGAACTGCTCCTTTCTTGTAGACTTACTTTTATTCATAACGGCAAAACACATTTCACGCAAACACATAAAAAACAATGTGTTATATTTAAATTACAAAAAATAATGAGGAGATTTTTTACGCTTATATTGTTATTTATTTTAGGCTCTAATCTTAGTTTCGCTCAAGATAATTATACAGATCATACTATACAAAAAGGCGAAAATGTTTATAAGATCTCTAGACAATATGGAGTAAGTGTCAATGCCATTTTTGAACTTAACCCAGGTTCTGAAGATGTAATTTACGCTGGCAGTACTTTACGCATCCCAAATTCTAGCAATACAAGTACCCCAACCTATAACACTGTTATTAACGATGACAACATCAGTAACTATGTTGTAAAATCGGGCGAAACAAAATCTGGTCTCTCTCGACGTTTTGGCGTTAGTATCAACCTCTTAGAACAACAAAATCCTCACATTATAGCGATGCTTCAGGCAGGTCATATTCTTAATGTAGACAAAACTATAAAAGAAAATCCACGTACAGCAAAAAAAGGAGAGCACTATGTGGTAAAAGGTGAAACACTTTGGGGAATTGCAAGAAATAACGGTATTAGTCTTGCGCAATTAGAGGCTGCAAATTATGGACGTTTGTCCGAATTCTTACAAATAGGACAAACTTTAATTATACCAACTAAAGATTCAGAAAGTTCTACTGATGAAGGTTATTTAGTGCAACGAGGTGACACAAAGTTTCAATTAGCTAAACATTTTAACATGACTATAGCTGAGCTTGAAGAAAAAAATCCGCACACCGTCCCAATGTTAATGGCAGGTCACAGA
This sequence comes from Winogradskyella psychrotolerans RS-3, assembly GCF_000427335.1. GTDB lineage: Bacteria > Bacteroidota > Bacteroidia > Flavobacteriales > Flavobacteriaceae > Winogradskyella > Winogradskyella psychrotolerans. The sequence continues at coordinate 53,709 of NZ_ATMR01000002.1, forward strand.
TTAAATGTAGATAACTCAGACGTAAATAATTCTGAAGAAATTCCGAACACAAATGAAGTTGCAATTACTAAAGTAGATTCTATAAACACTACTAATGGCTATAAGAATTACGTCATAGAACCAAAAGAAACACTTTTTGGCTTGGCTAAAAAAGCAGGCATGACGATTGAAGATTTTACAAATCTAAATCCTAAACTACTGACGTCAGTTAATAATGGTGACATTATTAAAATGCCTATTAATCCCTCACAAACTATAGCGACTACAGATGCTGTTGATACTGTTGATACTGTTGATACTGTTGATACTGTTGATACTGTTGATACTAACACAAAAAATGCAACAACGAAAATTCACTCGAATAAAAACGAAGCTTTATTTACTAACTTAGTTACAGAAACGTCAACCGGACTGTATTTCTACTCTCCTTTTTCTAGTGAAGAGCTTGGTTCTTCAGAAGAACGACAGAAGATGATCAGCATCAATGCCGATTTTCAAAAGTATATCGATTTTTTCCAAGGTGCTCAAGTCGCTATTGATTCTGCTAAAGCACTTAATCTCGATTTTGATGTTACGCTGATCAAGAAAAATATTGCAAAATCAAAAATCACAATCGATAGTCCTCATAGTAAAAATGCTATTCTTGTCCCATTTATAGACAATAAGTCAAATTTCCCTAGTATTGAATCTAACACTCCAATAGCTATAATTGATATTGAATCTAATTTAGTTTCGAAAGACAGCATTAATGTATACAGATCAATTCCTTCAGATACCATTCAAAAAACGAAAACATTAAACTATTTAGCAAAACAAAATGCAAATGTTATTGTAATTAGTGACCTTAATAACGCTAGAAATAAAGGTTTAATTTTAAATGCAATCCCTGATGCTAAGTTCCTAAAAGTTGATAATGCAGGTTTTTTTAAATCTGACGCATTAAATAATGAACTGAGCACAGACAAACTCAACTATATCGTTTTTGATAGCGAAAAAACTATTGTTCTCCTCAATACAACTACAGCCTTGATGGGTAAATTATCTGATCATAATATTCAATTAGTAATGCTTGAATCTTCACTACTGCCAAAACAAAGTGAGGTTTCAGATATGAGATTTAGAATTCTACAACTCATTTTTCCAGCAATTACAAATCCACAAAACAAAGAAGATATTACCGCTTTTGAAATTAAATACGAGGATGAATTTAGTTCTAAACCTTCGCAAAATGCCATTTTAGGATTTAATGTAACCTTTGATATTTTATTAAGGATTTCTCAAAACTCTTCATTTGAAGACATTATAAACACAACACTTTCAGAACAGCCCCATTTAAAGTTTGATTATCAAAAAACCACAGATAGAAACTATTCAAACACGGGTATCTATTTAATGCAATATAATTCTAACGAAGGCATGATAGAACTTATCAATGGTAATTAAAATCAATTACATTACTAATTCCTACAAGCATATAAACTGAGAATTATGCATCTATAAATAGTATAGACCTAGGCAAAACAATATAATTTACAACTAAAATTGTAAAGAATAAAAACAAAAACTCCTTCAAACACCTAGTTTTAGCTAACATTTGAGACCAATAAAAAAACTACAAAACTGTAGGTTTTAATTTTGCTATGTAAGGGCTATTTACATATATTTGTTTTCCCTCGATCTCTCAATATAGCAAGACAAGAGAACTTGCTGTTCTTAAATATATGGCGTTGATTACAACAAAAGTAATTATTATAAATTTTTTTAATGAAAGCCAAACAGTACAGTTTTAAAAGATATCCTATACTATTAGCATTTCTTGTTATTTCAATATTCTGTGGATTAACAACCGTTAATGCTCAGTGTCCCACAGTTACCAATAGTTCGCAATCACTTTGTGATATAGAATCTGTACTCGTTGGTGATTTACAAGCTATTGATAATGGAGGTGGCATTGTTTGGTACGACTCACCTACTTCAACTGTTCCTTTACTCAATTCAGAAAGTCTTATTAACGGTCAAGATTATTATGCAGACGACAATTCAGGAAGCTGTGGTACAAGAGCGAGGGTAGATATTACAATTTACGGACCACCTGTTGGAGACAACTTTCAAGGAGTTTGTTTAGACGACCCTTCTTTAGCTACGGTTAGCAGCTTAGTGGCTATAGGAAATGATGTTCAATGGTATTTATCACCTTCCGGAGGTACTCCTTTAAATGAGACCGATATTTTAAATGATAACACTATATATTACGCAGATCAAGCAAGTGCAGATGGAAGCTGTAGAACATCAAGATTATCTGTTTTAGTATTGGTTGGCTCTACACCTATACCAACTGGAGATATGGTTCAAAATTTTTGTGTTACGCCAGAATTCACACCTACAGTTGGTGATTTAGTAGCAAGCGGTAACAACAATTGGTATATATCATTGTTTTCCGCATTAGAATTACCACCTTCTACTCCTTTAATAAGTGGGCAAACGTATTATGCTACAACTTTAGATCCTCCTTGTGAAAGTACAGGACGTTTATCCGTTTTAGCTATTTTAGATATCGCTCCAAATGCTGGTGAGGATGGTACTTTAGATTTATGTGATAATACAAACTCTACAATCAATCTATTTACAGAACTTCAAGGCACTCCTGATTCTGGAGGAGTCTGGACACCAACTTTAAATAGTGGTACAGGTATTTTTGATCCAAATATTGATACTGAAGGCATATATACTTATACCGTAAGTTCCAATAATAGCTGTCCTGATGAATCTGCAATAGTGACTGTAACTTTAATTCCAGAACCTAATGCTGGTACAGACGGAACTTTAGATTTATGTAGTAATAATGATGTCATCGATTTATTTTTAAGCTTAGGAGGCACACCTGAAACTGGTGGTGTTTGGTCACCTGCACTGGCAAGCGGTACTGGTGAATTTAACCCAACTATAGATTCAGATGGTATTTACACGTATACAGTGAGCGGTACTCTACCTTGTATAGACGCAACTGCAACAGTAAATGTTTCGGTAACTCCTTATAAGGATGCTGGAGAAGATGGAACTATAGACATTTGCGATACTACAGGAAGTATAGATTTGTTTAATAGTTTAGGAGGCACACCAGATACTGGTGGTGTTTGGTCGCCTGCATTAAATAGTGGAACAGGAATTTTTGACCCTTCTATTGATAGTCCAGGAGTTTACACATATGAATTTACAGGAAATGCGCCTTGCCCTGATGAATCCTCTACAGTTACGGTCATTGTGAATCCATTGCCAAATGCGGGTTCAAATGGAATATTAGAAATTTGTAGTAATGATTTAACAACAGTAGATTTATTTGATAGTCTAGGTGGTACTCCTGAAACTGGTGGCACATGGCTTCCCTCCCTTAATGGTGGAACTGGAGTTTTTGATCCTTCGATTGATACAGCAGGAATTTATACTTATACAGTAAATGGTATTTCTCCTTGTCCGGATGCTTCAGCAAATGTTAACGTCACCATTATACCAGAACCAAATGCTGGTTCAGACGCTACAATCGATATCTGTAGTAACAACGGAACATTTGACTTATTTGACTATCTGGGAGGTACACCTGAAATTGGAGGAACTTGGTCGCCAGCACTTGCAAGCGGAACTGGCATATATGACCCTTTAATCGATACAGATGATACATACATATATACAGTAGCCGGAATAACTCCATGTGCAGACGCAACTGCAACAATTACATTAACCGTTACTCCATTCCTTGACGCAGGAATAGATGGAGCTGTTACAGTTTGTAGTGATGATGGCACAATTGATCTTTTTGATAGTCTTGGAGGAACGCCTCAAATTGGAGGAACATGGTCTCCTTCTTTATCTAGTGGAACAGGAATATTTGATCCTAGTATTGATTCTGGAGGTACTTATACCTATTCAACTACGGGAACAGCACCGTGTTTAGATGATTCTGCCATTGTTGTGGTTACCTTAGTACCATCACCAGATGCTGGTAGTGATGGTACATTACTTTTATGTAGCCTTTCAAATACAGCAGATCTATTTGATAGTCTTAATGGAACACCTCAAACAGGAGGAATATGGTCACCTACACTTCTTAGTGGTACTGGAGTTTTTGATCCTAATACAGATGCAGATGGAATTTACACATACACCATAAACTCTATATGTGGAGCTATTTCGGCAAATGTAACAGTTACCACAATTGATGCTAATAACGCAGGAACAAATGGTACTGTAGAGTTTTGTAGTAATGACACCATTACTCTAGATCTATTCGATAGTTTAGGAGGAACACCAGATGTTGGTGGAACTTGGTCTCCTTCTTTAAATAGTGGAACAGGAATTTTTGATTCAAGTTTAGATACAGCAAATTCTTATACCTATACGGTTTCAAATAGTGCAACACTTTGTCCTGATGATTCTGCAACAGTTTTAATTTCAATTTTACAGGGGCCAAATGCTGGAAATGACAGTACATTAAACTTATGTGATTCAACAAATTCAGTAGATTTATTTGCCAGTCTTGCAGGAAGTCCTGATGCTGGTGGAACATGGTCTCCTACCTTAAATAGTGGTACTGGTATTTTAGATCCTAACACAGATTCAGAAGGTATTTATATCTATACAATAAATAATTCATGTGGCACTAGTTCAGCTTCTGTTACGGTATCTTTTTCAGGTACCAATGATGCAGGAACCGATGGCTCAATTGATTTTTGTAGTACTGATGTCGCGGTCGATTTATTTAATAGTTTAGGTGGTACACCTGATGTTGGAGGGATATGGTCTCCAACACTTGCTAGTGGCACAGGAATTTTTGATCCTAGTATTGATGCTGCTGGTTCTTACACGTATACAATTTCAAGCATGAGTCCTGCTTGTCCTGATGCTACAGCTACAGTTATGGTTTCAGTTTTACAAGGACCAAATGCAGGGAATGATGGGACACTCAATTTATGTAGCTCAACTAATACAGTAGATTTATTTGATAGTCTTGCTGGAACCCCTGAAACAGGAGGAACATGGACTCCTACACTAAATAGCGGAACAGGAATTTTAGACCCGAATACTGATCCGGAAGGTATTTATACCTATACGCTAAACAATTCTTGTGGCACAAGCTCTACAACTGTTGAGGTTTCTTTTTCTGACACTAATGATGCTGGTACTGATGGTGCCATTGATTTCTGTAGTACAGATACAGCGGTAGACTTATTTAATAGTTTAGGAGGAACGCCAGATATTGGTGGCACTTGGTCTCCTTTTTAAATAGTGGAACGGGAATTTTTGATCCTAGTATTGATGCTTCGGGTTCTTACACGTATACAATTTCTAGTCCTAATTGTCCTGATGCTACGGCTACAATTATAGTTTCAGTTTTTCAAGGGCCAAATGCAGGAAATGATGGGACACTAAATTTATGTGATTCAACTAATACAGTAGACTTATTTGATAGTCTTGCAGGCACACCTGGAACTGGTGGAACTTGGTCACCAGCCCTAAATAGCGGCACCGGAATTTTTGATCCAACTACAGACCCAGAAGGTAATTATACTTATACATTAACCAGTTCTTGTGGCTCGAGCACTGCAACTGTTGACGTTTCTTTTTCATCTACTAATAATGCTGGAACAGATGGCTCAGTTGATTTTTGTAGTACAGATACAGCGGTAGATTTATTTAATAGTTTAGGCGGAACACCAGATGTTGGTGGATCGTGGTCACCTGCGCTAACAAGTGGAACTGGTGTTTTTGACCCTAGTATTGATGCTGCTGGTTCTTATACTTATACTATTTCTAGTCCTTCTTGTCCTGACGCTACAGCAACAGTTATAGTTTCTCTTTCACAAGAGCCTGATGCAGGAAATGATGGGACACTAAATTTATGCGACTCAACAGTTGCTTTCGATTTATTTGACAGTCTAGCTGGAACACCTGACATTGGAGGAACATGGACTCCTGCCCTAAATAGCGGAACAGGGATTTTAGATCCTAATACGGATTTAGAAGGTATTTATACCTATACCCTAACTAATTCTTGTGGTACGAGTTCTGCAACTGTAGCAGTATCTTTTTCTGGTAGTAATAATGCGGGAACAGATGGAACAGTTGAACTGTGCAGTAATTCCCCAATCATTGATTTATTTGATCTTTTAGGAGGAAATCCAGATGTTGGAGGAACATGGTCTCCACAACTTACAAGTGGAACTGGAATATTTGATCCAAGTATTGATATTCCTAGAACGTATACCTATACCGTTTCTAGTGCTGGTGCTGCTTGCCCAAGTGATACCTCTAAAGTTGTTGTATCAATTATACCAGACCCAAATGCTGGTAGCGATAATGCACTTAACTTATGTATAGATCAAACCGAACCAATAAATCTTTTTGACAGTATTGGAGGTACCCCAGACACAGGAGGTGTTTGGACACCTGCACTTACAAGTGGAACCGGAGTTTACGATCCAACCATAGACTCTGTTGGTATTTACACATATACTGTTACCTCTGAAGAATGTGGATTAACAGATTCAGCTAACGTAACTGTTACTATTATAGATATTCCAGACATTACAGGTCTAACAATGTCAACAGTTAATAGTGTTGTTTGTGTAGGTTTAGAAGATGCTATTATTGATATTACAGGAGCTAATCAATTACCAGATGGAGATTACTCTATAGTGTATCAACTTACTGATGCTAACAATTCAGTAAATACAATAGCTATTACTATAATAGGAGGAAATGCTACGTTTACAATTGCACAGGCATTATTACCAAATTCAGGTTTAACTAATGTTACACTTTCTCAGTTATTCGTTTTAGGACAAAATTGTAGTGCTATTACCGACACTATAGAACCAGTCTCAATATCAGTAGAAAATTTACCTACACCAGAGATTATTAGTAGTGGTGATGAATTTTGCTCGGAGGATAATCCAACCATAGCAGACTTATCAACTAATATTATTGATGAAGAAATTGTTATATGGTACGATCAACCAATTGATGGTATTCCTTATAATAGCACAGCAGCATTACAAGATGGTGTTGTTTATTATGGAGCTTTAACATCGGAATCTGGTTGTGAAAGCGCAACAAGATTAGAAGTTAGTATTAATTTTATTACTTGTGTTGGAGAGCTTTTAATACCTGATGGATTTTCACCAAATGACGATGGCATTAATGATGAATTCAATATCTTATGGTTAGATGAACTGTACCCAAATTTTAAATTAAGTGTTTATAATAGGTACGGAAATATACTTTATGAAGGTGATATTAATTCACCTAAATGGGATGGGACATCGAAAAACAGCAATACACAGCTTCCTGCTGGTGTTTATTTTTATATTTTAGAATTTAATGAAGGTGAACGCGAAGCACAACAAGGACGAGTCTATCTAAACAGATAATTATGAAATATTAAAATGATACGTAAATTAACTACATATAGCATTGCGATTATAACTCTATTTTTAGGGTTCTCTTCATATGCACAACAAGATCCGCAATACACACAGTATATGTATAATATGAGTGTCATAAATCCTGCATACGCAACTGATGATGATACTTCGATGAACATCGGTTTACTTTACAGATCACAATGGGCTAGATCTATTGGCGGACCAACAACCGGATCGTTATTTATACATTCTAAGATTGCAGATCGTTTAGAAGGTGGTCTTTCTTTTGTTCATGATGAAATTGGTGATGTTGTTAAACAAACAAGTGCTTATGCTGATATTGCCTATGTTATTCCTGCAGGTGATAATTCAAGTTTATCTTTTGGAATAAAGGCAGGAGCCACATTTTACAGTACTAATTTTGATGGATTTGTGTATTCAGATCCACTACCTGATCCTTTATTTGCAGAAAATATAAATAGAACCCTTCCTAATGTTGGAGCCGGTTTATATTATTTTTCAGAAAATTATTATTTAGGCTTATCAGCTCCTAATTTATTACAGACCAAACATCTTCAAGATGATAGTGGAGTTGTTTCTGAAGCTTCAGAAAACATGCATTTATTTTTAACTGGTGGCTATGTTCTAAATTTTGGAGATAACTTTAAATTTAAACCTGCTTTTATGGCTAAGTATGTTAACAATGCACCATTATCTGTAGATGTAACAGCTAATGTATTAATGTATGAAAAAGTAGAATTTGGTGTTGGTTATCGCTATGATGATTCGGTAACTGGTATGGTTAATTTTTCTATGTCGTCAGCGGTTCGTATTGGTTATGCTTACGACCACACAATCTCTAATTTAGGACGATTTAATTCTGGTTCGCATGAACTATTATTATTATTTAACATCGGTAATCTCGGCAAAGGCTACGATAAATCCCCTAGATTTTTCTAATTGAATACACATGAAAACCTTAAAACTATATATACTATTAGCGGCTTTAATAACAGGAACCCTGTGTTTTTCTCAATCGTCAAAAAAAGCAAACATTCTTTATGAAAACAAAGCCTATGTTGAGGCAGCCGAGATTTTTTCAAGCCTGGCTAAAACGGCTGAAAATTTAGAAAAATTAGGAGATTGTTATTATTATAACTCAGAGTTTGATAAAGCTTACAAAGCATACAAACAGGTTTATGATGCCAAAATTAATACTGAGCTAACCGAAGATTTTTATTTTAAATATTTTCAAGTTTTAAAAGGCACTAAGAATTACGAAAAAGCAGATGAAATTTCTACACAACATCTAAATGATACTATAAACACACCTGAATTAAAGGAGTTACTAAAACGTATCGTTCCTTATAAATATGAATTAAAGAATCTAACAGAAGATGTTGGAGGTTCTAGTTTTGGAATTGGACTTCATGGAGATAAAGTTGTTTTTGCATCCACTAAAAACATAGAGAACCCAAACTATAATTGGAATGGTAAACCCTATTTAGATTTATACGAAGGAGTGGTTTCAAAAGGAGACGATATAACCTTAGACAGTATACAACCATTTAGCGATGAAATCAATACTGTAAAACAACATGAAAGTAATGCTGTGTTTACCAAAGATGGCAAAACCATGTATTTTTCTCGGAATCTCAAAAAACGAATTGATTTAGATTCAACAAAAATTGCTGTTGTTAGTATTTTTAAAGCCGAACTTATTGATGAAGAATGGACAAATATAGAGCCTGTTTCTTTTTCGAGCGAAACCTACTCCACAATGCATCCTTCATTAAATAGTGATGAAACTCGGTTATACTTTTCGAGTGATATGCCAAATACTTTAGGCTCATTTGATATCTTCTATGTGGATGTTTTTGCAGATCATACTTTTGGCACTCCTATCAACTTAGGTGAAAATATTAATACGATTCGCAGGGAACAGTTTCCCTTTATTGCTGCAGATAGTACGTTGTATTTTTCTTCAAATGGTAAGCATGGCTTTGGAGGTTTAGATTTATTTGCCAGTAGCGTAAGTAATAATGAATTTTTAGATGCCCTTAACCTAGGAGAAACCATAAATAGTGAAAAAGATGATTTTGCTTTTGTCGTTGTAGATTCTATAAATACAGGATATATATCCTCTAACAGATCTGGTTTAGATAATATCTATACTTTTCAACGTATCGAAAATGAGAGAACTTATTTTATTGAAGGTTTCGTTACAGATAAAGTCACAGGTAAAATTCTTCCAAATACCACAGTAACACTATTTGATAAAGAGGGTAATGTTGTTGCCGAACAATTAGTAGGTGAAGATGGACGATATAAACTTCCGACGCAACCAAGCCAAAACTATTCAGTTGAAGGCTTTCAACCAAAGTACATTCCTCAACTTGAATTTTTTGACACCAATGACAAAGGTAATATTGAGTTTAATATTGAGTTAGAAATTGAATCTTATAAAGATGCTGAAGAAATCGTTACAGATGATGAGGAAGGTAATACGTATATCGAATTAGAGAATATTTATTTCGATTTTGCGAAATGGGATATTAAACCACAAGCGGCAAGAACATTAGATGTATTAGTAGCATTACTGACAAAATATCCTAGGATGGAAATACAACTTGGTGCACACACAGATTCTAGGGCAGGATATGAATTTAACATGGATCTTTCTGAAAAAAGAGCGCGTGCTACTTTAGAATATCTTGTAGAAAACGGAATCCCTAGAGCACGATTAACGTCTAAAGGTTATGGAGAAACTAAGCCGTTAGTTCCTTGTGGTGAAAACTGTACAGAAACAGAATTCTCAATTAATAGACGTTGTGAATTCCTTATTCTACGTTAAAAAATAGTTACACTATAAACTATGGCACTGCCTAATGATATCGTTTTAAGACCTCGATTTAAGTTTGAAATTAATTCGAATAATGAAAGCATATTAAAAGTTTTCGAGGGTATGAAAACGACTGAAAAAGAATTTATAGTTTCTAGAATAGATGACCATGTTTTTATAAAGTTCCCTAAAAAAGATCAACACTTTTGGTCACCGCAATTGCATTTAGAAATTAACGAAGAAACAAGCCATAAAGCAATTGTTCATGGCTTATTTGGACCTAGTCCAACGGTTTGGACCATGTTTATGTTTTTTCATTTTATAGTAGCTGCTTTATGCCTAGGGTTTGGAGTTTGGGCATACACTAATGCCAACCTAGGAAACGCTTATACTATACAATTATTTGCATCACTATTTATGATAATCATTTGGTTCGTCCTCTATTTTGCAGGTCGATTAGGACGCGCAAAAGGAAAACCAGAAATGCACCGACTAAATAATTTTATGAAAGAAACCCTTAGCGCTTATCGTTGATTATAACCAAAACGTTTTAGCTGATTCTGATTGCTTCTCCAGTTCTTATTCACTTTTACGTACAATTCTAAGTGAACTTGTTTTCCAAAGAATTTTTCTAAATCCTTACGCGCTTCTACACCAACACGTTTTAACGCTGAACCTTTATGCCCAATGATAATACCTTTTTGAGTTTCACGCTCTACCATAATAACAGAACGCATTCTAATAATGTCATCTTCTTCAAAAAACTCTTCTGTATCTACTTCAACAGCATACGGAATTTCCTTCTTATAATGTATTAGAATTTTTTCTCTAATAGCTTCGTTTACAAAAAATCGTTCAGGTTTATCTGTTAATTGATCTTTCGGATAAAATGCAGGGGACTCAGGTAATAATTCTATAATTCTATCAAATACATTCTGAACGTTAAAGCCTTCAGTTGCTGATATAGGAAAAAACTCAGCATTAGGTACTTTAGTTTGCCATAATACGGATTGCTCTTCTAATTGTTCTTGATTAGATTTATCAATCTTATTCAATAATAATAAAACAGGAATTTTAGAATTGGTTATTTTATTAAAAAAGGCTTCATCTTTTAGTTCTTTCTCACCTATTTCAACCATATAGATTAAAACATCTGCATCATCAAAAGCTGACTTTACAAAATCCATCATAGATTCTTGCAACTCATATGCTGGTTTAATTATTCCTGGCGTATCACTTAATATAACCTGAAAATCATCACCATTTACAATTCCTAAAATCCGATGTCTTGTAGTTTGTGCTTTGGATGTAATTATTGATAATTTTTCACCAATAAATGCATTCATCAAAGTGGATTTACCAACATTCGGATTGCCTATAATATTTACAAAACCTGCTTTATGCATATTAATTATTTTAATGCAAAGTTAAGATTAATAATGATTGCATCGATAAAGAATCTGTATATCTAAACTCAAAAGAGTTTTAGAAACGCAGAAACGCTATATTAAATACAATGAAAAATCCCTTCTTATATTAATAATGATACTGCTTATGAGTGAAGGATACTTATTAATCATTCAAAAAATAGCAGAAACAAAAAAAGTCTTTCCAAAAGGAAAGACTTTAAATATTTTAGTTGAAACTACAATTAGATTGCAGCAACATGCTTAGTTAACTGAGATTTTAAGTTACCAGCTTTATTAGCATGAATAATATTCTTCTTTGCTAATTTATCTAACATACTGATTACAGAAGGCAACATAGTTTGCGCTTCTTTAGCATCAGTGATATCACGTAATTTTTTTATAGCATTACGAGTTGTTTTATGCTGATATTTATTAAGTACACGTCTTTTCTCGTTACTTCTTATTCTTTTTAAAGCTGACTTATGATTTGCCATTATATTATTTTCTTATTAAAAATTGTAGCCCGTAGGGGAATCGAACCCCTCTTACATGGATGAAAACCATGCGTCCTAGCCGATAGACGAACGGGCCATTTGGTTATTAAAATATTTAAATGAACCTGCAATGTTTGCATTGCGGGTGCAAATATACAACTATATTTCACTTTTGCAACACCAAATTAAATTTTTTAAAAATTAATACGCTTTTGCAAAAAGCACACGCTGTGTCGATGGTTTTCCGCTATAAACACAGGTACCTTCTTCCATTTTATTTGACATAGGAATACATCTAATGGTCGCTTTTGTAAGCTCTTTAATTCTTTGTTCTGTTTCTGCAGTTCCATCCCAATGAGCTGATATAAAACCTGTTTTCGTTTCTAAAACCTTTTTAAAAGTTTCAAAATCTTCTACCTCTGTAGTATGTTCATCCCTAAAATTTTTAGCTTTGGTGAATAATTCATCTTGAATCACCTCTAATAGATCTTTTATCGTTGAAGCTATATCATCTATTTGAACAATCTCCTTAGTTAAAGTGTCACGTCTAGCCAATTCAACCGTATTGTTCTCTAAATCTTTTGGTCCAATAGCAATTCGTAAAGGCACACCTTGTAATTCATGTTGTGCAAATTTAGCTCCTGGTCTATGCGTTGTTCTTTTGTCATACTTACAGCTAACACCTAATGATTTAAGCTCTTTAATAATACTTTCGGCTTTGTCTGAAATGACTTCAAATTGTTCGTCTGTTTTAAATATAGGCACAATAACCACTTGAAATGGTGCTAAATTTGGTGGTAATACCAAACCTTTATCATCACTATGCGTCATAATCAATGCACCGACCAATCTTGTAGATACTCCCCAAGATGTTGCCCAAACATAATCTAGTTTACCTTCATTATTAGTAAACTTAACATCAAAAGCTTTTGCGAAATTTTGCCCCAAGAAATGAGAAGTACCCGCTTGAAGTGCTTTTCCATCTTGCATTAAAGCTTCTATACAATACGTTTCAATAGCACCTGCAAAACGCTCACTTTCTGTTTTTACACCTTTAATAACTGGTATTGCCATAAAATTTTGAGCAAACTCTGCATAAACATCATTCATTTGTTCTGCTTCTACCAATGCTTCAGCTTTTGTAGCATGTGCTGTATGTCCTTCTTGCCATAAAAATTCAGCTGTACGTAAAAATAAACGTGTTCGCATTTCCCAACGTACAACGTTAGCCCATTGATTTATTAAAATAGGTAAATCTCTATAACTTTGAATCCAACCTTTATAAGTATTCCATATAATAGCTTCACTTGTTGGTCTTACAACCAACTCCTCTTCAAGCTTCGCTTCAGGATCTACTCTTAGCTTTCCTGGATTATCAGGATCGTTTTGTAATCTATAATGCGTCACAACGGCACATTCTTTAGCAAAACCTTCGGCATTCTTCTCCTCTGCCTCAAATAAACTTTTAGGAACAAATAATGGAAAATAGGCATTCTGATGTCCTGTTTCTTTAAACATTCTATCTAATTCTGCTTGCATTTTTTCCCAAATAGCATAGCCATAAGGTTTGATTACCATACAACCTCTAACGGCAGAATTTTCTGCTAAATCGGCTTTTACAACCAATTCATTGTACCATTTTGAATAATCCTCAGCTCTACTTGTAAGATTTTTGCTCATTTTCCTTGTTTTGGCACAAATATTGTGCTTATGTTAAATGTATTAAATAATACAGCAAAACTAACTATTTTTGCTATGTTCAACAATAAAATAAAAGAGATATGCAATTTAAAACTATAATAACTCAAAAATTGCCATTTTTTGTTGCACTCGGTTTAATAACCGCGTTAACTTCTTGTGGTTCGTTTCAGTATGCAGGTTATGACAATGACGGCATTTATGCTACTGAAGAGTACGAAAATGATACAGAAGAAACTGTAATTACTACTTCAACAAACGATTCTAACTATTATAAAAACTATTTCGCTGAAAATTCGGCTGAAGTCGATGCTATACAAGAAGAATCTGAAGTGTTTACAGATATAGATTCTTATGAAGGGAATTATACAGAACAAATAATCGATACCCTAGAGCAACGACCTGCTTACGGAGGTTGGGGACAAAACAGTAATACGGTTACTATTAATTATATAGACAATGGTTGGTATGGATATAATAGTCCGTGGAATTGGAATAGCGGGTTTGGCTATGGCTACTATGGTTGGGAACGACCTTGGGGATGGAATAATCATTGGTCTTATGGAGGATATTATGGTAATGGTTATGGATACGGTTATGGTTACGGTCATTATGCCCCTTGGGGATATGGGTATAATAATTATGGTTGGAATAATGGTTACAACAGAAATAACCGATATGCCTATAATACAACTAGAAGAGGATCCTTGTTATACAATAACAACTTAAACCGTAGAAGCAATTCTGCATTATCTAGAAGTGATTATTCATCTCGAAGATTATCAAATTCTTCAAGTCTATCTAGAAATAGTAATAACAGTAGCTTAAGATCGAGTACATCTAGAGCAAGAACAACTAGAAACACAACGATAACAAGTCCTACTCGTACCATTAGAAATTCTTCTACAACATCAAGAAGAGTTACTAGACCTACTACAACCAGAAATACAAGTAGAACCACAACCACAAGATCAACAACTCCTACAAGAAGCACAAGATCGTCAGGCACAGTGCGTTCAAATTCTAGTAGTTCATCAAGATCTTCTGGGACAGTAAGATCTTCTTCAAGTAGTTCTAGTTCTAGATCTAGTAGTGGTAGTTCATCTAGCAGTAGCAGAAGAGGTGGTAGAGGATAAAATAATAGTAGTTCCAAAATTTAATATATTACATATGAAAAAGTTACTTATGCTAAGCATAGGCTTAATAAGCACGTCTTATATTTTAGCTCAAGACATTACAGATGCACTTAGGTATTCCATGGATGAAATTCAAGGCACAGCTCGCTATAGAGCGATGGGTGGTGCATTTGGAGCCTTGGGGGGCGACATGTCTAGTATTAATATTAACCCTGCCGGTTCTGCTGTATTTAATAATAGTCATGGTTCAATATCATTAGGTTTATTGAATACGAATAATGATGTTAGTTATTTTAATGGAACTAATTCTTCTTCCAATTCTAGTATAGATTTAAATCAGCTTGGTGCTGCATTTATTTTTAAAAACACGAACGAAAGCTCTGGTTGGAATAAATTCGCTTTAAGTTTTGCCTATGATCGTTCTGCAGATTTCGATAACGATTGGGTTGCTAATGGTGTAAACCCAAACCGAACAATAGGCGATTATTTTCTATCTAATGCGCAAGGGTTACGATTAGATGAAATTTCAGCCTTGCCTGGTGAATCAATATCAGAAGCTTATTCAGAAATAGGATCATTTTATGGCTATAGAAACCAGCAAGCATTTTTAGGTTTTGAAGGATTTATCATTGATCCA
This sequence comes from Winogradskyella psychrotolerans RS-3, assembly GCF_000427335.1. Taxonomy (GTDB): domain Bacteria; phylum Bacteroidota; class Bacteroidia; order Flavobacteriales; family Flavobacteriaceae; genus Winogradskyella; species Winogradskyella psychrotolerans. The sequence goes on from NZ_ATMR01000002.1 coordinate 69,343, forward strand.
TCAAATAATACAGATGAAAATACAGATTATGTAACGAATATAAATGGTGGCAACTATAATCAACGTTATGCTTATTCTAGCAGAGGCTATAATGGAAAACTAGCATTTAATGTTGCAACGAGTTATAATGATAAACTTTATTTTGGATTGAATCTGAACTCACACTTTATTAATTATGAACGAACGACACTTCTTAACGAGTCCAATTCAAATGCGAGTTCATTAGTTAATCGTGTGAATTTTGAAAACAATTTACTAACTACAGGTAGTGGCTTTTCATTTCAATTAGGAGGTATTGCAAAAATTACTGAAGAATTAAGAGTAGGCTTATCTTACAACTCACCTACTTGGTATAGAATTTCTGACGAAACGTCTCAATATTTAGCAACTTCGAGATTAGAGGGAGGAATTAACGTTAATCAAGTCGTAAATCCAAATGTGATTAATGTTTATGAAGAATACAAATTACAAACTCCAGGCAAAGTTACAGGTAGCTTAGCTTATGTTTTTGGCAGATCAGGCTTATTAAGTTTTGACTATGCTGTAAAGGATTATAGCAATTCAAAATTCAAACCGACAACAGATGCTCTTTTCTCAAGCTTAAATAACAGTATAAGCAATGATTTGGATTCTGCTGCATCTTACAGACTGGGAGGCGAATATCGTTTTAAACAAATTAGTTTTAGAGGAGGTTATCGTTTTGAAGAGAGTCCTTATAAAAATGATAATTTTTATGGAGACCTTAATGGCTATTCCTTAGGTTTAGGATATAATTTTGGTAACCTTAATATTGATTTTGCTTTCAGCCAGTCCGAACGTGATTATAATTACAAATTATACACAGAAGGTTTAACAGATTCTGCACAAATTGAGTCTAAACTTACTGACTTTGTTTTAACCTTAGGTTTCAATTTATAAATAAAGACAACTTAAAAAGTAAAAAAAGACGTGAACATATTCAATATGTTCACGTCTTTTTTTTGTTTCTTATAATAATAAGAAAAAGTAACTCGTTTACTTCCAATCAAACTCTTGTCCTAATGATTTAAAATATAGTTTTAATAATTATTTTAAATGCATATAACTATTAATGGGATGAACATATTAAGCCTTACTATCAGTTTTATTTTCTCTTATAAGCAAACTAAACGTGACACTATTTAGAGATCCATATAATGACTCTTATATTTATTTTATATATCTATATAAAAAATTAACCATAGCGTTGACAAGGAAAGCAAATACAGTTTTAACTTCACATTACTATAAGGCAAAAAAAAGCCTGAACATATTCAAATGTTCAGGCTTTTTTATATTTCAAATTCAATTTATCTTTTTAAACTAAAATGAGCTTTAAATTCTTTACGTACACCGTCGCTTGGTTCGTCATACTCTACTGTGAACCAATAATCACTTGTTGGCATAGCTTCATTATTAAACGTTCCATCCCAACCGTTGCCATCGGGACTTAATTGCTTTAATAATTTTCCGTATCTGTCGAATATATAAATTATTGCATTACTTCCAATACCTTCAATGTTCCAAGTTTCATTATTTCCATCTCCGTTGGGCGTAAAATACAGCGGATAGTCGATAATAAACCTTGAGGTTGTTATTAATCCACAACCATTTTTGTCTCTTGCCGTGATCTCATGGTCTCCTGCTGACAACCCTGTAAAGATGTTGTCATCTTGCCATGGACCTCCGTCCAAACTGTATTCATAAACACCTATTCCTATTGCTATAGCTTCTAAACTGTGATTATCTGCAAAAGCTGGTGTTAAGAGTTCTACGGTTAAGCTTGGCGGTTCACTTTCTATAACGTCAGTCGTATCCACATTAGTACAATTGGTTACTGTTGATGTACTCATGTCTGTTACTAAAACATTATAGCTTCCTCCTTCTACTGGTATGATGCTTGGACCTGTTGCCCCTGGTATAATAGTATTATTATAACTCCATTCAAAACTATAGTCCGTTGCTGATAAACCTGTATCTATCACTAGTGGGTCTAATGTTTCAGTACCATTAGTATTTAAACATAGGATATACGTCTCTTCTAAATCAAACTCTGGTAACGGATTAACTTGTAAAGTAACTTCTGCTACGGCATAACATATAGAGGTATCATTGCCTGTGGTGCCATCTGGTGTATCATTATCTACTCGTGCATAAATAACTTGTGGGTTAACTGTATTTTCATAGAGTGTTGGTAATGGATTTACCTTTAAGTCCGCATCGTCTTGCGTTTCATAATAGGTTACCATATAGTTTAGTGGATCTTGACCATCCAAGACTTCTGGGTCTCTAGTGATTAAATCAAACTGTGCACTATCATTGGTTGGATCTCCATCAGTTTCCATCTCATCATCACAGGTTTCATAAAGAATTGGTGCCATATTTGGATTGGCTTGTGCCGCTTCTTGAACTTCTATATTAAAGCTTTGTGTGCTAATTGAACATCCTGTTACATTGTTTGTAATGGTCACAAATATCTGCTGTGGGTTGCTTGTGTTTGTGTACAAACTTACTAAACCATTCATACCAGCTTCGGCATCAGCTAAATTATCGTGATAGCTCACTATAAATTGCGTTGGATCTTGACCATTTAAAACTTCGTCGTCTTTAGTGGTTAAATCAAAACTATCAAAGCCATCGGTATTTAATTCACATTGTATAAAGTCCGTTACCGCCACAACTGTTGGTAATGGATGTACAACAATCGTAAAATCAACTAAAGCATAACAGCCTGTAACATTATTGGTCACCCTTACATAAATCTCTTGTTCTGGTGTTTCTGTATTGGTATACTGCGTTGGATCTGGTATGACATTGCTTGCTGAGTTAGCATCGTCTAAACTCTCATAGTAGCTTGCCGTCACTCCGGCTTCTCCATTAAGAATGAGTATTTCATTTTCCGTAAGATCAAAAACCTCTACTCCATCTCCGGTGTTAACGTCATCACACAACTCTAAGTTTGGTAATTGATCGCTTGGTGTTGGTGTTGGGTTTGGTAATACTCTTATGGTTAATGTTGCAAAATCTACACAACCTGTATTGGTATCGGTAACCACCACATATAGTGTTTGTGGATTAGCACCTAATCCGTTTATAGACGTATTGGTATACTGTGTGGGATCTGGTATCACATTCGTCTGAGATTGTGCATCGGCATTGGTCTCATAATACGCTACGGACCAACTTGCATTACCTCCTGTAATCTCATTATCTTTCACCGTTAAATCAAAGGACGTGAACTCATCTCCTGGTGTTTCACCTAAGTCATCACACACACTTAATTGTGTGGGTTGTACGGCTACTGGTGGTAAGTTGACTTCTAACTCAAATAGCCCTGTATCCTGACAACCTGTTGTTGGATTAAACAAACGCACATAAATGAGTTGTGGATTTGCGTTATTGGTATAATTACCAACATTGATAATTGGATTGTTTCCACTTGCTGCATCTACTTCACTAACATGGTAAGTCAATACAACTTCTAATGGGTCTTGACCGTTTAAAATCTCATCATCTTTAGTGGTAAGATCAAATTGAGTGATTCCATTATCATCGGTATCACATATAGTGTAAGATTCTATACTTGTTGGCACTTCTGGTGATGGTAATACAATTAATTCTAGTGTATTAGTTGTAAGACTGTAACAACCGGTTAAGGTATTCTCTGAACGCACAAAAATCATTTGGTTATTCGCTACAATGTTGGTATACAATCCTGTGATTGGGTTATCATCATTCTCTGCATCGGTCTGCGTCTCGTGATAGCTAATTGCTACATTTGGTTCACCATTAGTGATTTCTACGGTGCGCTGTGTTAAATCGAATTCTGCAAAACCATCATTATCATCATCACAAACTTCTATTGGTGTTGGATCTGATTCTGGTGAAGGAATTGGATCTACACGTAAAGTTACCGTTACGGTATTGTAACAACCTGTGACATCATTTTCTGCTCTTACAAAAATAGTCTGTGCATTACTTGTGTTTACATATGGACTTGCAATTGGATTTGTTGCATTGTCGGCATCCAATTGTGTCTCATAGTAGGTTAAGCTAATACCTGTTTGGCCATTTAAAATCTCTTCATTAGCCTCTTCTAAGGTAAAGCCTTCTTGCTCATCTCCTGGATTATTAACATCACACAACTCTAATGGTGCTGGTGTTACTAATACAGGTAATGGGTTGACGATTAACTCTAAACTTGTGATTTTATAACAGCCTTCTACTGTGGTATTGTCCTCTACACGTATCCAAATAATTTGGTTAAAATCGTCTGTGTTGGTATAAGCGAGTGGATTGTTTATTGGATTGTTGGCTGCAGCTGCATTGGCTTCGCTCTCGTAATAGCTCAGAATATATTGGCTTGGGTCTTGACCGTTCAATACTTCTGTTGCTTTAGTGGTTAAATCAAAACTAGCAAAGCCATCTGCTGAGATATCATCACAGGCTTCTAATGCTGTTGGCGCGATTAATTGTGGTGTTGGCTCTACGATTAACCTTAACACTACAATTGTAGCACAGTCTGTCGCTATCGTTGGACTTTCTATTCGGGCATATAAGGTTTGTTCACCTTGTACAATGTTGTTATAATTAACGGTAGTGTCTATAGCATTTACTCCATTTTCTGCATTAATTTCTGTTTCGTGATAGGTTACCTCTAATCCTGGTGCTCCTCCGGTGATCTCATTATCTACATCTGTTAACGTAAATACTCCAATGCCGTCATTGTCT
>NZ_ATMR01000003.1 GCF_000427335.1 Winogradskyella psychrotolerans RS-3
AAATCATAAGGAATGGAAATTAATCCATAGGCTTTCTACGATGTAGGCGGAAGCCGCAATAAAGTAAATGGATTTGAAATATTTCTATTAAGAGTGAAACAGCTAGTCTATTTCGGGTTGAAAGTTCAAGTTAATGAGTTTATATGAAAAAAAATATAATAAAGTTATTCCAGTTTTAAAGCGGAGTAGATTTGAATGTTTAGGTCATTATGACTTGTTTCAATAGGCTTTCCGAAGCAAATAAAAGGGAAATGGCTTTTATGAAATATTCATTAAGTCGTTATTTAAAAAACAATTTTTTATTTTTTCTCACCAAAATACTACTTGAAACAAAAAAATCTCTTGTAAATTCTAATGTTAGCGATTTGTTAATTAATTTTGTTGTTTGAATTGAAAAACTTAATGTTTAAGCTGTTATTATAGCGCTGATTTAAGTATATATTTGCACCCAATATAGCCAACTTAATTTGTGATTCTATTATTTATTTATACCTATTAAATGTTTTAAGATGAGGCAACTATTACAAATGAAAATGATTGTTGTGCTCCTAATGTTTCTAGCCGTTGGAAGCAGTTATGGGCAGGTAACCACCAGTTCCGTTCAAGGATCGGTTCTGGACAATGAGGGAGAAGCACTGATAGGTGCTACTGTAAAAGCTACTCACGAGCCATCAGGGTCTGTGTATGGCGCTGTAACCAACGTTGATGGTAGGTTTAATCTACCCAATTTGAGAGTTGGTGGACCGTATTCAATTGAAATTAATTACCTGGGTTTTGAATCTCAGGTCTTTACAGGGATTATATTAAGGTTGGGAGAAACCTATAATCTCAATGCAGCATTATCAGATGGAGACACTGAGCTG
>NZ_ATMR01000004.1 GCF_000427335.1 Winogradskyella psychrotolerans RS-3
GAAACTATGAGAAACACATCAAAATTCGTTTTACTGATTTTAACAATCACACTAACAAGTTGTGGTGCAATGGGAACTAAAACACTTTACAGAACGGAAACAAATTTCAATAAGCCGACTAAAATCGGATTTAGTCAAGTTGCGAACGAGGATATTATGGACAAAATAGTAAAAGAAAGTGCAAAAATATATGACAGCACAATGACAAACCAACTTGCTACTCAAAACATAAAGTCTGATAAAATATTTGTAGAAAATTTTGACGGATTTGAAAGCGTAAAAGTAGATGAAATTAAAAACCTTTGTGCTGACAATCAATTAGACGGAATGATATTTACTCAATTAAAGTTTTTGAACGTAAAGTATAGCAGTATGTTTATTCCTATTGGAGTTAGTGAAGACACGGAAGTGGAAATGCAATATTATGATGCGAATGGAAATTTATTATTGCACACAAAACATAACACTCATATGGGAAATTCCTATTGGGATTTTCCATCCGCCGATAAAACTGTGACAGACGGCACGAAAGGAGCTTTAGGTCGAATAATTAAAGAAATTATGAAATAAAAACTGCTTACAACAAAGTACTGTGGCAACAAACAAGTAAAAACGCATTAATTTTTAATTAAAGTACTTTTATAATTTTCTTCATATATTAATCCTGTTTTAACTATTGCAAAGGCCTGTTTTAGTAGTTTATTACACACTGCAATTAATGCTAATTCTTTGCGCTTTCCTTTAGCTACGATTCGCCTGTAAAGATATCGGCAAGCCTTGTTTTGTTTACAAGCATTAAGACTGCACATAAAGAATAAGTTTCTCATTTTCTGATTTATAGATTGTCCTAGGCCACTTACGAAAACCCTAATGGATTTTCTATTAGGGTTATATTTACTAACTTTCGTGCTTAATCTCGCAACGCCCGAGCGCAATGAGCAGGCGATGCATACCATAACCAAATCTATCAATCATAAAAACCTACAAAAAATGAAAATCTCTACAGGTATTATTCTATTACTCTTACCATTCTTTGCTTTATCTCAAATAACGCTTAATCAAACCGATAATTTTGAAGATTACACGACTAAGAACTGGACAAAAGGAGATAATTCAGTATTACCAAATCAAAACATTTTAACTGATGGTCCTGATGGCGTAGATGATAACTTTCTAAGAGTACAATCAAATGGTGGAATCGGGGCAGATTCTAAATTAGTAACATTCAATAATGCACAATGGCTAGGGGATTGCAATGCTGCTGGAGTGACTTATATTTCTATGGATGTTAGAAATTCGGGGTCAGAAATCATTTTATTACGATTAGCTTTTGAAGGATTTTCGACTAGTCGACGATATAGTTCTACCAATCCCATTGCTGTTATACCAGGACAAGGTTGGCAAACCATTGTATTTCCAATTGATGAAAATTCACTAACCAATATTACGACTTCTGGTCTTGGGTACAATAGTACTTTCGATGATGTTAGAGGGTTTCGTATTCTTCACAATGACGTACCAAGTTGGGACGGAGATCCTATTGAGGCTATATTAGATATCGATAATATTGAGGCCAGAAATGATGATATGGGTTTAGCTGACCTAGGTGAACCTAAAATAGCTTTAAATCTAATTGATAATTTTGAAGGTGTTACTACTGAAAATTGGACAAAAGGAGATAATTCAACATTACCAAATCAAAACATTTTAACTGATGGTCCTGATGGCGTAGATGATAACTTTTTAAGAGTAGAATCAAATGGTGGAAACGGCGCAGATTCTAAATTAGTAACATTCAATAATGCACAATGGCAAGGGGATTATAATGCTGCTGGTGTGACTTATATTTCTATGGATGTTAGAAATTCTGGTTCATCTATAATTATATTAAGATTGGCTTTTGAAGGATTTTCGTCTAGTCGAAGATGGAGTTCTACCAACCCTATTGCAGTTATCCCAGGGCAAGGATGGCAAACCATTGTATTTCCTATTGATGAAAACTCATTAACTAATATTACGACCTCTGGCCTTGGTTACAATAGTACTTTCGATAACGTTAAAGGATTCCGTATTCTTCATAATGACACACCTAGTTGGGATGGAGATCCTATTGGCGCTACATTGGATACCGATAATATCCAAGCAAGAAATGAAACTCTGAGTATAGTTAATATTGAAGAACCTACACAACAAATTAAAGTGTATCCTAATCCATCAGCGGACTTTATTCAAGTCAACGGTATGTCAGAGGAGTTTGAATATTCTATTTTCGACATCACTGGTAAAGTCGTGATCAAAGGACAATCTAAAAATCAAAATCGTGTTGATATTAGCAACTTAATTAAAGGAACCTATTTTATAAATATAGAGTCTTATAGTACGTTTAAGTTTCTTAAAAATTAAACAGGACTACCAAAAATAGAGATATATAAGAATAAGCAGAGCGAACAATAGCTAAAAGCCATTGTTTGCTCTGCCTTGTTTAAAACCATAATACACGAATTTTATATTCGGTTTTTATGTATTAAATTAGGTGCTTAAATTCCGTAACTAATGAGACATTAACACTTTGACATTTATTGGTAGAACATACTAGAATTAAAAAAAGCAAAAATGATTAAAAGAAACCTCAGCACCATTCACTAAAAACAGACTACAAAACAAAGCAATCTGAATTTTTAAATCGTTTTTACACAAGAAATCTTATCCCGATATATGGTGTGATGACACGATGTATTATATTTAGATAACGAGTTATCAGTAATCTATAAAAATCGTTCGATTTTAAAAACATGACACCTTCTATTAAATCTTTTAAAGACTTGCTTTTTAATTTACCTAAGCAGCTTTAAAATTGTAAGTATTGAATATAATCATTAGCTTTGTAAATCGTTAATTTTAATACAAATGACTGCATTTCACTTTCTATACATTGAAAAAGATACTTTAGGGATCGCGCCGTCATTATCTTATTTGCATGACGATATTTTTTTGAAAAATTCTAAAGAATTCATTAATTAATCCCTGTTACGACTCAAAACAGGGCTACAATTTATTATTCTCAAATTTTAATCTTATTTTCTTCTTAACACGACGTTAGCACTCAAAAACAGGAGCTCAATATATGGCACACTATTTTGAATGACTGAGTCACAACGACATAGTTTTAAGACGGAAGTTCAAAAAAAAATAGTATGTCAAAAAATGTAATTTTAACAACCGGAATATACGATATGATTAAAGATCATGTTCGAAGAAAAAAGGTAACTAAACAAGAAGAAGAACTATTACTTCTAGAATTAAAGGACGCCAAACAGGTCCTTAGACGCGACTTGCCAAATGATGTTGTTACGGTAAATAGACGTGTAAAAATTAAAGATTATACGGAAAACAAAGAAAAAGAATATACGTTTGTGGCGACCACTAAAACAAACAATAAAAAAGGAAAACTATCTATTTTATGTGATGTTGCTGTTGCCACAATTGGTAGACAAGTAGGCGATATTATCAATTGGCCTTTTAAGGATGGGGAAAGAAAACTAGAAATTTTAACCGTTGAAAATATTTAATCTTCAGCATTAAGAAATAGAGTCTTTGTTTTAATAACACGAAGGCTCTTTTTAAATACAAAAACAAGCCTCAATATAGTTGACTAAAATTTACCACAAAAAAAGCGACCTGAATTTCAGGTCGCTTTTTTATTATTTATGGTTTCTTGTATTACTTAGTGGTAATAATCGTTAACTCATCAACAATATGTTTGGCATTAGAGTACTTATCAATTAACCAAAGTACATATCTAATATCCACGTTAATGGTACGTTGTAAATCTTTATCAAAGATAACATCACCAGCCATCGCTTCAATGTTACCATCAAACGCTAAACCAATTAATTCTCCTTTTCCATTTACTACTGGTGAACCAGAATTTCCACCTGTAATATCATTATCGGTTAAGAAGTTTACAGACAATTCACCACGCTCATTAGCATAACGACCGTAATCTTTCTTTTCGTAGATATCTAACATGCTTTGGTCTAAATCAAACTCACTATCATTTGGCTTGTACTTTTTAATCATGCCTTTAAATGTAGTATAATTGTTCACTTTAGCATCATTTCTTTTATCTGCTGGTAACGCTCTCACTTTTCCGTAAGATAATCTTAAGGTAGAATTCGCATCAGGATATTGAATATCACTTAATCCAGATTCGCGCAACCCTTTTACTAATAATCGGAAAGACGCTTCAAAATCATTTTCTGGCTGCTCTAATGCTTCCGGACTTTCTCTATACTTATCTAATAATTGATTAGATAATTTAAACATTGGGTCATTCTCTAAAATGGCTTCATCAGGGTATTGTAAAAAGGCTAAAGCTCCTTCTTTAGAAGAAAATAAACTTAAATCAAAAATAGCATTGGTGTAGGCTGTAAAATCATTGTCATTTTTTTGTCCTAATTCAGCTACCAATTCTGGTAAAGAATAATTAGATTTTGAAGCCAACAATCCTAATTGTTTCGCTAAAATTTCTTTCTCTAAAGGCAAGTGGTAATCTTCATAAGAACTCTCTATAAACGCTTCTAATCTTGGTAAAAGGTTTGCACGTTCTGCTTCATTAGCACCAACATACTGCTTTAAAGCCGATCCTACTCTATAAGGTAAAACTGCAAATTTACTAGAACGTAAAATGCCTAATAAGTAATTCGTTTGTTTTGCTTTTTCGTTTGTTAAGCTATAATAGGTATTGATATTTGAGATCACATCTCCGTACATCGCTTTGTTAGCTTTCTTATTGGCCCATTTGTTAAACTTAGCTTCCGTTTTGCTCTTTTTCTCTACGGTTTTGTGCTGCGTTAAAGCATCAATCATTCCTGCTCTATTTTTCCAATAGTTAGCAATACCTGCATAACCAGAAGCGTACATAAGGTTTACAGATTCGTCTGCATCCATGTATTTCTTCATCACGTCCATGCTTAATTTTGAGCCTTCAACCCAAGCAGGATAAGCGAATTTTACATTTTGCTCTACTCCTTGCGCTGGCATCCAACGGTTAGTACGACCAGGATAGCCTAAGATCATGGCGAAGTCGTTTTCCTCTACGCCATCAATATTAACAGGTAAATGGTATTTTGCTTTTAAGGGTACATTGTCTGTAGAATAGTCTGCAGGATTTCCTTCGGCATCAGCATAAACTCTGAATAATGAAAAATCACCAGTATGTCTTGGCCATTCCCAGTTATCCGTGTCTCCACCAAACTTACCTACATTTTCTGGAGGTGTTCCTACCAAACGTACATCTTTATAATCTTCGTAAACAAAGTAATAAAACTCATTACCTTGGTAAAACGAACGCACAGAAACGGTGTATTTACCACCTTCGCTATTTTCTTGTTCTATTTTAGCAATTTCTTTGTTAAGTGCTGCGCTACGTTCTTTTTCGCTCATGCTATCATTAACTTGCGCTAACATACGTTTAGACACGTCGTCCATTCTTACAAAAAAGCGAACATATAAACTTTCTGGCTTCATTTCTTCTGCCAAAGAACCTGCCCAATAGCCATTTTTTAAATGGTTTTGTTCTGCTGTAGATAATTCTGCAATAGCATCATAACCACAATGGTGATTTGTTAAGACCAATCCACTATCTGAAACGATACTAGCTGTACAGCCACCATTGAATTGCACAATAGCATCTTTTAAACTTTGGTTGTTAACACTGTAGATTTCTTCGGGAGTTAATTGTAAACCCATTTTTTGCATGTCGCGATGATTTAAACGCTCTATATGCATTAGAAACCACATACCTTCATTCGCCATTACGGACGAAAATGAAATAATAAAGGCAATAATTGTAAGGGAAATTTTCTTCATGTTTATTGTTTTGAATATGGCCATAAAAATACTGAATTTTAAGCGCGATTTAAACCTACTAATATGTTAAAACAGTGTTATTATTAAGTTTTTTATAAACTTAAAGAGCCTAAGTTTATTAGCGCCATTGAATTACTGATACTGTTTATTTTTTATGAAATAAAAATACGTGACTTTACGTATATAAGATTAATTAATTTTAGGTAATTTTAAAACCGAACAAAACATATAAACTACTGATATCGGGAAAATAGGATGAGATATGGAATGTGTTTTGATTTATATAACGAGTTGTGTGTAAGCTGAAGAAAATTATGAACTTTAAAATAAAAATCGGAATTGCATTCGTTTTGACCATTTTTGCGAATGTCGTATTTGGACAAAAGGATTCACTAAATACTGATTGGAATAAAATAATTGTCGGTAAGTGGGTGAATAAAATTGACCGAACCTTAGACGGAAAAGAATACGCAGGATTAAGTTGCCGAGATACAATTCAATATATATCAAATGGTAAATACATATCAAAACAGTGCGTCTGGAATGAAACTGGAAAGTGGAAACTATCTGAAAAAGGAGATAAAATAATCCATTTTGACATCGACAATGAATACTGGAAAAAGGAATTAGGAACTGACGATTTAGGAGAAGCTAATTGTAAAATAATCTCATTAACCGAATCGGAACTAGTAACCCAATTATTCAGTGAAGATGTCGGAGAAATACATCAATATTATATCAGACTGGAATAAAAGCCTACACACAACACCGTGTATAATTAATTGCTATGTTCTTCTCTACTTGCGAATATTCCTGCGGAATATTCACGGGTTCGTAAAAGTTTACTAAATTAGTTGCTTAACCACGCAACTAACCATACACAACAACGTTGTACGTAATGTGAACAAAATGAGAAACTTCCTTCTTTTATTAATGTTTTTGACTTTTTTGTATTGTGATTCAAATAACCAAATTGAACTTGACGGAAATTGGATAATAACTGAAATGACTTACGATAGCGAAAGTGTATATCCAAAAACTCTGAATCAAACAATCCGAATTATTTATGCTGGATATGAAAATTCTGAAAGTATAACTTTTAAGGTGTCTGACTCAACTATAACCCTTCCTGGATTTGAATCAGAGCATTTAAAAACAGAATTCACTTTTGAGAAAGGAAAACTAAAAATCAACTCTAATCACTCAAACTCTGAATCGAAATTAACAAATAAAATTTTTAACGGTACTTACGATTGGACTTTTTCGAATATAGAAAAAACATTGAAATTGAAATCGGATAAAACTTATATAAATATGATAAGTCAAGAAAAAATTATAAGTGATGCGGTTGACAAAGTATTTAATGGATTATAAAACACTACGTACAACACAGTATTAAAATAATTGCTATTTTAGGCTTAACCAAAGGTCGTTGAACTTTTGTTATGTCTGAATTTCCTTCGGAAATTCCTCGCACACAAACCCGCAACTATCCTTATTCATAAACGGTAGCAATGCTGCTCGTGAAAAAATAACGAATGAGTTTGAAAAGAATATATCAATGAAGAAAAACTTAATATTACTTTATTTTTTTAATTGCAAGTCATTCAATGTATGCTCAATGTTGGCAATCAATTTCTGCTGGACATTATCATACTATTGCCATTAAATCTGATGGAACTTTATGGGCTTGGGGTGGAAATTTCGCAGGTCAAATAGGTGATGACTCAACAATTAACAAATCACTTCCAGTTCAAATCGGGATGGATAATGATTGGATAAAGTTAGCAGCTGGCGATTATCATAATTTAGCAATAAAATCAAATGGAACTTTATGGAGTTGGGGAAGTAATTATTATGGTCAATTAGGTGATGGAACAAATATAAATAGATTAATTCCTATACAAATTGGAAATTCATCAAATTGGTCAACTATTATTGCAGGAGACCATCATAGTCTTGCAATAAATTCTAATGGTCAATTATGGGCTTGGGGTAGAAATAACTCTGGACAACTTGGAAACGGAAACACTATTAACGGCAATATTCCATACCAAGTTGATAATGATTCAAATTGGCGATCAATTGGTGCTGGTTATGCCCATAGTATTGCATTAAAATCAAATGGAACATTATGGGCTTGGGGTTCAAATTTTGCAGGGCAATTAGGAAATGGCAACTCTACAGATAGTCTTTTACCAATTCAAATTGGATTAAGTTCGGATTGGCAAAGTATTGATGCCGAAGACTACCATTCGTTAGCAATAAAATCAAATGGAACATTATGGGCTTGGGGTTGGAACAATCCTGCTTTTTTTGTAAATAACGGAGTTGATTACTTATATATTCCGACACAAATTGGAACAGATAATGACTGGAAATCAATTAAAACAGGTCAATATCACGCAATAGCACTCAAATTGAATAACACTTTATGGTCTTGGGGAAGCGGTTCTTATGGACAATTAGCACACGGAACAAATACTCATACATATCCACCTACTCAAATAAATAATTTGGCAAATTGGCAAACAATTGCTTGTGGAGATTTATTTACTTTAGCTGTAAATACTGATGGTAATTTATGGACTTCTGGTAATAATATTAGTGGTCAACTAGGTGATGGAACTACCACAGATAAAACAAATCTTACTCAAGTAAATTGCACATCTCTAGGCCTAAATAACGTACAACATAAAAGCATTTCAGTTTTTCCAAATCCAACGAATGATTATATTAATATTTCAAATGGAATTAATATTGAAAAAATAATTATAACTAATGTTTTGGGCAAAATAGTTTTTGAAACTTCTCAACATTTGTCTAAAGTAAACGTTGAGTCATTTCAATCTGGAATTTATATCTTAAACATATATATCAATGATAAAAAATATAATATTAAATTCATAAAAGAATAAATATGTACTGCTACCAACACCGTATATAATTTATTGCTAGTTCTAGCCTACTTGCCAAAATCCTAGCGGATTTTCTTGGTCGGTAATTATTTGCTAACTTAGGTGCTTGAAACACGCAACAAACCATATACAACAACGTTGCCACCAATTATGACTCGTCCTGAATAAGGG
>NZ_ATMR01000005.1 GCF_000427335.1 Winogradskyella psychrotolerans RS-3
ATCGTCTAACTGATCCGCAATGATGGTATTGCTTGAAGTCATAGAAGGACGCAATAAAGGGTCACTTTCATTTACTTCTATAATCACCTCAAACACCTTGGCATCTGAATTAGGTCTTTGTTGACCTACATTGGCCACTTTCTTAACCTCTCCTGTATATTTTTTGTCTGGAAAGGCGTCCATTCCCAATTCTACTTGCTGCCCCCTTTTTACCTTCTTATATCCACCTCATTTATATAGGTAATGCTTTGCATGGTAGTAAGGTCAGGTAGGGTGGCCACTACTGGGTTCCATGAGTTGATTTGAGAACCTTCTTTCACTTTTGACCCTCTATAATCCACATAGATAACCATTCCATCTTGCGGAGCTGTGACAACGAATTTATCAAGCACTTCCACCATTTGGCTTACTTCCAATTCATCCTCCCTAAGCTTGGCAGCAATCTCCATCATCCTGGCTTTTTCCTGAAGGGTTTTAATTCTATACCTTTCCTGGGCCTGATCCAACTCTCGTATTGCTTTCTCAACATTGTATTCATTTTGCTTTATGATAGCAGGCGGCTCAAATTGGGATTGTTCCAAAATCAATTCCTGCTCCTGGACAATGTATTTTTGATTGAGAATATTATCCCTTTCTACTCGAAGGTTTAAAGAGGTATCCAATTGGATTTGTTCATATTGTGCCCTGGTCTGCTCCAAGTCTAATTTCCGATCTTCAAGACGACCAAACAGTTCCGTTTTATCAATTGAGCAGATAAAATCTCCTTTTTGCACCACAGTA
>NZ_ATMR01000006.1 GCF_000427335.1 Winogradskyella psychrotolerans RS-3
ATTGATGCCATCAACGTTTACTATGGGAGACCTGAAATACCGGTAGGAGCCAGTCATGACCTGAACTTTGGGGATCCAAAGGATAAAATGCATGCTGAAAAGCTTGCCAAAGACACTGTGGCTTATAAAAATAAATTGGTTCATAATCATGATGCCATGGAGCAAACTGCTCTAAATAGAAAACTCCTGATACAAACAGCGGACAACTCAGTTACCTATATCACTATAGGCCATACCAAAGGTTTGTATGAATTACTTAAATCGTCCCCAGGTAGTGATTCCCCATTGACTGGTTTAGAATTAGTAACTCAAAAAGTGAAAAGATGGGTGGCACTTGGTGCATTGGGGGCATCCAATGAAGAAGGAGTGGGGGTGAAAGATTGGAATTTTTTCAGAAACAATACGGCTAGCTATACCGATTACTTAATAGACCATTTTCCAAAACCTACTTATTTGTGGATGCAGGAGCAAAGGTTTTTACTGGAGAATCTCTCGAAGCATTAAGCCCTGGAAACATTCTTAGAACAGCATATAGGGACTGGCTTTGGAATGTGGAAAGTAAAGAATTAAGGATCAAAGGCCAAGTTGGGATCTGGCTACTGTTTATTATGCAGTAATTGGGCCAGGTGAATTTTTACAAGAGTTAGGGCCTGGTGCTTTAAACCTTTGATATGGAAGAGGGGAGTAGATGGGTTTCTGACAAGGTCAACCCTTTGCACCATTTTGTATTACAGCGAAAGGATGTTGACAAAGCATTTGCTGTCAAGTTAAATTCGGCCATTAGTGCTAGCCCCAAAAAATCAATTGCGAAATGAATAGATCATGTTTTTAGTTTTGGCATATTTGATGTTGTCCGCTCCCTTTTTGCTACAAGGGCAAACACTTGATAAGACCGAAGTTTTATCCAAAGATCAATTTGAGTTTCTGGAAGGTTTAACT
>NZ_ATMR01000007.1 GCF_000427335.1 Winogradskyella psychrotolerans RS-3
TTTTTATTTTATATAAACTTCAGATTACCCTCCAAAGTCATCAAATCTAATATGCTCATCTGGGATTCCGAAATCTTCACCCATTTTCTGAACGGCTTGGTTCATCAATGGTGGTCCACAGAAATATAACTCGATATCTTCTGGTGCATCATGAAGGCTTAAATAATTATCTATTACACAATTGTGAATAAATCCTACAAAACCATCTCCTGGTGCATCAATAGTTTCTTTTACTTTCCAGTTATCTTCTTCCATTGGTTCAGATAATGCTAAGTAAAACTTAAAGTTAGGGAAATCCCTTTCTAACTCACGGAAGTGCTCTAAGTAAAACAATTCACGTTTAGAACGTCCACCATACCAATAGGTTACTTTACGACCTGTTTTTAAGGTTTTGAATAAGTGATATAGGTGCGAACGCATTGGTGCCATACCTGCTCCACCGCCAACATATAACATTTCACTATCTGATTCATTGATAAAAAATTCACCATAAGGACCAGAAATAATTACTTTATCACCAGGCTTTTGATTAAAAATATATGATGATGCTACACCTGGATTTACATTCATCCAACCGTTGTTTGCACGATCCCATGGCGGAGTTGCTATACGAACATTAAGCATAATCTCACGTCCTTCAGCAGGGTAAGAAGCCATAGAATAAGCTCTTTCTACTGTTTCAGTGTTTTTCATAACTAAAGGCCAAAGGTTAAATTTGTCCCATTCTGCCTGAAATTTATCTGGTGTTTCGTGTTCTTCTGGATGTGCTGTGATATCCATGTCTGCAAACTTTACTTCGCAATTTGGAATTTCAATTTGAATATAACCACCAGCTTTATAACCCATATCTTCAGGAATTTCTACTACGAATTCCTTAATAAATGACGCTACATTATAATTACGTACAACAGTTGCTTCCCACTTCTTAATACCAAAAACTTCTTCAGGAATGGTAATTTCCATATCCTGCTTTACTTTTACCTGACAAGATAAACGCGCACCATGTGCCAATTCTTTTCTGCTAAAGTGAGGTGTCTCTGTTGGCAAAGCTTCACCTCCACCAGAAAGAACGTGACATTCACACTGAATACAAGTTCCACCTCCACCACATGCTGATGGTAAGAATATTTTTTGAGCTCCTAAGGTCGCTAGTAAACTACCACCTGAACCTACTTCTATTTCACGTTCACCATTAATAGTGATTTTAACGGGTCCTGATGGAGACAGTTTTTGTTTCACCACGAGTAAAAGCGTTACTAATAATAAAGTAACTACTAAAAACGCGGCTACTGTAGCGATCACCGTTCCTATTGTGCTTGCTGCTAATACCATATTCCTTATTAATTTTTGTCTGTATCGGTTATTGTTTCAATCGCTAGACTAGAAGTCTCTTCGTCAGTATTAGTGACCATACCAACATTGTTTTCTACAGTTTCTTCTGTTGCTTCTTCTTCACCACCTGTAAGCATACCTCCAAAACTCATAAACCCAATAGCCATTAAACCTGTAATGATAAATGTAATACCTAAACCTCTTAAAGCAGGTGGTACATTACTATATCTAATTTTCTCTCTAATTGCTGCAATTGCTACGATAGCTAAAAACCAACCAATTCCAGATCCAATACCATAATTTAAAGCTAAGCCTAAAGTTTCAATTTCTCTAGATTGCATAAATAATGAACCACCTAATATGGCACAGTTTACAGCGATTAATGGTAAAAATATACCTAATGAATTGTATAATGAAGGAGAAAACTTTTCTACAATGATTTCAACTAACTGAACCATTGTTGCAATGGTTGCAATAAACATAATGAATGATAGAAAACCTAAATCGTAATCTGCATATTCTGGTCCTAACCATGTTAATGCTCCTTCTTGCAATAAGTATTGATCCAATAACCAGTTTAAAGGCACTGTAATTGCTAATACAAAAATCACGGCAGCTCCTAATCCTACCGCTGTAGATACTTTTTTAGATACTGCTAAGTATGAACACATTCCTAAGAAGTATGCAAATACCATGTTATCTACAAATATCGATTTGAAAAATAATTCTATATGTTCCATATATTTTATTTTTAGTTGTTAGTCTTTAATTGTTGAAGAGGTTATCTACAAACAACTAGTAACTATAAACTAAGTTTAGTCTTCTATTAATTCTTTATTTCTACTACGTTGTACCCAAATAATAATACCTACGACAATCAATGCCATTGGAGGTAATACCATAAACCCATTGTTTTCATAGCCAAATGCGTATAATCCTGTTTTTTCAACGGAATCACCAAGAACTTTAAAACCAAATAATGTACCTGATCCTAATAACTCTCTGAAAAATCCGACTATAATAAGAATTACACCGTAACCTAAAGCGTTACCAATACCATCGAGAAAGGATCTCCAAGGTTTATTCGCTAAAGCAAAAGCTTCAAAACGTCCCATAATAATACAGTTGGTAATAATTAAACCAATGAATACAGAGAGCTCTTTACTTAAACTATAAGCAAATGCTTTTAACACTTGGTCAACGATAATAACTAAAGTTGCTACAACTATTAATTGTACAATAATTCTAATTTTAGAAGGTATAATGTTTCTCATTAAAGAGATGACTACGTTACCTACACTTAGTACAAAAACTACAGATATTGCCATTACAATAGATGGCTTTAGTTGTGCCGTAATTGCTAATGCAGAACATATACCTAATACCTGAATGGTAATAGGGTTATCATCCGCTAATGGATCTAAAATTAGTTTACTATCTTTTTTTGATAAAAGTCCCATACATTTTTATTTTAATGTCTTGAAATAAGGCACATACATTTTTAAATCTTTCTTAATCATTGCGGTTACACCATCACCTGTAATGGTCGCTCCAGCAATTGCATCTACGGCATTATCCGTTTTTCTCTCGTTTTTAGGATCTGCATTACCTTTAGCGACTGTAATACCTTTAAATGTATTAGAATCACCAAAAATATGTTCGCCAGCAAAGTCATCCATAAAATAGCGTTGCTTAATCTCAGCACCTAAACCTGGTGTTTCCCCAGCGTGATCGAAAAAGACACCTTGAACTGTCATTTCTTTATCAACAGCTACAAATCCCCAAATAGCATCCCATAATCCTTTCCCTCGGATTGGAATTACGTAAATAGGATTACCATCTTTCACTCCTTCAAATAAAGGTAGTTTTCTTGTATAATTTGGGTCTTTTGCTTTTGTTTCTTCCTTTTTAATATCTATTAAATATGCTTCAGGAGTTACAGTAGCCTCAGTACCTTCAATTATATATTGCTTAGTAATTGTATTCTTGAATTCTTCTTCTACTTTATCTGTAGAAATAAATGCAACATCACTTGTACCTTCATTGGCATTAATGCCCATGGCATACAATATGTTCTGTTGTTTTTCAAAACGTTTATTAGCATCCACTAATGGTTTTAAGCCAGAAGCAAGTCCTGCAAGTATAGAACCCACTACCAACACCATTACAATGGCAAAAATAATGGTATAACTATTTTTTTCTGTATCGATTGCCATAATTTAAGCTGTTTTTAATTTTGCTCTTTTTAATCTTCTTTTCACATTGCCCTGCACTACATAATGATCTATGGTTGGTGCAAACACATTCATTAACAATATTGCTAACATTACTCCTTCTGGATACGCTGGATTAAATACACGAATCATTATAGATACAAAACCTATTAGGAAACCGTATATCCATTTCCCTTTATTAGTTTGCGATGCGCTAACAGGATCTGTTGCCATATACACAATACCAAATGCCATACCACCAATTAATAAATGGTGCCAGAACTCGGTACTCATTAATCCGTAAAATTTACTTGTATCTGTGATCCATCCTGCTGCTACGACAAGGTTAAAGATATACCCCATCACTAAAGCACCAATAACAGAACTGAGCATTATTCTCCAGCTTCCAATTTTTGTGAAAATCAGAAATAAACCACCTAACAAGATTAATAATGTTGATGTTTCACCTATTGAACCAGGAATAAAACCGAAAAACATATCCATTACGGAATAGTCAACTCCATGCGATTGGGCTAAACTACCTAAAATAGTTTCACCAGAAATAGCATCAGCGGTTGAACCATTTGCAATTTCTCTAGTTCTTTCTACAGCTCCTTCTACCCAAACCTTATCACCACTCATCCAAGTAGGATAAGCAAAGAATAAGAATGCTCTAATGGTTAATGCAGGGTTTAATATATTCATCCCTGTACCACCAAATACTTCTTTACCGATAACAACACCGAAAACAACTGCAACAACTAACATCCATAATGGAATATCGATTGGTACAATTAATGGCACTAACATCCCTGTTACTAAGTAGCCTTCTTCAACTTCGTGTCCTTTAATAACTGCGAAAAGGAATTCAACACCTAAACCAACTCCATAAGAAATTAGTAATATCGGTAGTACTTTCCAAAAGCCTAAAGTAAAATTCTGTAAAGTCCAGAATTCACTACTAAAGAAACCACTTGTTACCGCTTCTATTTCTCCTGCTGCTACATAATGCTGATAACCTGCATTGAACATACCAAAGATTAAGCACGGAATTAAAGCCATAATTACCGTGTTCATAGTACGTTTTAAATCGTCTGCTGCCTTAATATGTGTACCACCATGTGCAGTATCATTAGGCGTATAAAGAAAAGTATGTAAGGCATTGAAAGCCGGAGCCATCTTAGTTCCTTTATATTTTTCTCTTAAGCTATGTAAGTTTTGTTTTAAACCCATTATCTATTTTTTAACCGATTTCTTCTAACATTAAATCCAAGCCTGCTCTAATAATTTGCTGATGTGGTTGCTTAGACACACACACAAATTCTGTTAAAGCAAAATCTTCTGGTGCAACTTCGTACATACCTAAAGCTTCCATTTCGTCTAAGTCTTTATACAAACACGCTTTTAAGATTTGCATTGGATATATATCTAATGGAAAAACTTGCTCGTAATTACCTGTAAGAACAAAATTTCTATGTTCACCATTCATATTGGTACTTAAATCGTATTTCTTATTTGGTGTTAACCAAGAAAAGTTAAAGCTCTAGTATTAGATACTTTATCAAAAACTGGTTTATTCCATCCAAATAACTCATAGTCATTGCCTTCAGGAATCACAGTAATAATATTACTGTAATAATCTAAATTACCATCTGGCTTTATTTGTTTACCTGACAATACATTTCCTGAAATAAAACGATCGTTACCATCTCTTTCAACTCCATTATCATAAACCATAGTTGCAATTTCAGAACCTATTTTAGTTCTAAAATAACGCGGTTTCTTAACTGAAGATCCTGCCAAGGCGATAACTCGCTCTGCATTAAACTTTCCTGTTAGCAGTAATTCACCAATAATTACTAAATCTTGTGCATTAACGGTCCAAACTGTTTCGCCTTTATTAACAGGGCTAACCTTATTAATTAAAGTACCTACATTCCCTGATGGATGTGGGCCAGAAACGTTATACGTTATTACATTTTGCAAATTAACGAAAGGAGACTTAGAACTGCCTATTGAAATATGCACTCCGCCATCTGTTAATTTAGACAACGCAGTAACTGCAGCTTGCAATTCAGCTTCCTTACCAGCTAAGGTAAAGTCTAAATTCGCTGCTAAAGGTGCACTTGCGTAACCAGAAATAAAGATAGCTTTTGGCGTACTGTCTGCTTTTGCGACAACATCGTAAGGACGTTGTTTAATAAAAGCCCAACAACCTGAAGCTAACAAATGAGCTTTAGTTTTTTCCGCATCTGAAGCCAAATCAAACTTACCATGATCTACATAAGTTTGTTCTTTATCTGCTGTTATTTTAATAGCGTCTATGCGGCGCCTTGGACCACGCTGCACTTCCGTTACTTCACCAGAAACTGGAGAAACAAATTTCATCGTTTCGTTATCCTTGTTATAAAATAAAGTCTCACCTGCTTTTACACGTGCCCCTTCTTTTGCAACAAGTTTTGGAATAATACTGTGGAAATCTTCGGGTCTTATAGAGTAGAAATTGCTAATAATAGCGTTCTCTATCGTTTGCTCGGCTTCACCGACCAACTTTATATCTAAACCCTTTTTAATTTTGATGTCTTTTGACATATACTTAAAGATTAGTTACCTAAAAATCGGTGCAAATTTACGAATTAAAGCTTAAAAAAGACCCAAATTAAAGCTTCTTTTTTATTTGTAACGATTATAAATAACGGATTTGTGTTAAGGCACAGATTTTGATTATATTTATACGCTTAGATTTCAAATAAAATGAAAAAAAACTTTTTTAGCCTTTCAGTACTTTTACTATTTCCTATAATTCTGCTCTCTCAAGTTGTTAATGAACTTAACCCTCCAGATTTTATAAAAACAGTAACCTTTAAGAGTAACACCACACAAGGGCAACTACCTGTTTTAAAGCTTGGTGAATCTCTAATGTTAGAGTTTGACGCCTTAACAGGTGAAGAGGAAGACTTCTATTACGTTATTGAACATTTTAATTTTGATTGGACTCCTTCTAATTTAGTAAAGTCAGAATACTTGAGTGGTTTAGATAATCAGCGCATTTTAGATTATGAAAACTCTTTTAACACCTATCAAATTTATTCACATTACAACTTAGTCATTCCAAATACACAAACACGTGGCTTATTAAAAAGTGGAAACTATATGATTTCCATTTACGATGATTATGACGAACTGATGTTCAGTAGAAAATTTATGGTTTATGAAAGTCTAGCTAGTGTTGGCGTAAATGTAAAGCGTTCGAGAGACGTAAAAGTTATTGCCGAAAAACAATCTGTGGATCTTGTTATCACCACCAATGGCATGAACCTGAACAATCCATTGGAAACTATTAAAACAGTTATTATTCAAAATAACAATCTCAATACAGCAATTACAGATTTAAAACCACAATATACCTTGGGTAACGAACTTATTTATCGTTACGATACTGAATCTGCATTTTGGGGAGGAAATGAATATTTATTTTTCGAAAACAAAGATGTTAGAGCCGCGAACGTTGGCGTTCAATTTATTGAATTAAGGGATCTTTACCACAACTTCCTATACACTAATATTAATCGTAAAAACAGACCCTACACCTATAATCCTGATATAAATGGGAATTTTTTAGTTACAATATTAGACAGAGATAATCCAGATATAGAAGCCGATTATGTTATGGTTCACTTTTCTTTATTGCAAGAGAAATTGAAGTCTAAAGACATTTATGTTTATGGCAATTTTAATTATTTTATGCTCGAACCGTTAACTCAAATGGTTTTTAATCCTGAAAGTAAACGTTACGAAACGACACTACTACTAAAACAAGGGTTTTACAACTACAAATTTGTCGCTGTAGATAAAAAGACGGGTGTCTTAGACGAAGGAGCTATTAGTGGTAATTTTTGGGAAACTGAAAATAATTATAAAGTCCTAGTTTACTACAAAGATCTTGGTGCGCGTTACGACAGACTAATTGGTTTTGGGGAAGCTACTTCTGTAAACATTTCTAATTAAACCTTTTTCTAACCCATCAATTATTAAAACATAAAATAACAGCAAAACTATTAACATATTCACATCACCTACCACATTTATAACCAATTTGTTAAAAAATGACATCCTCTCAACCGATTTATAATGCTTCATTAAAAAATTATGCTATTTTAGCATAGAACAACATCATAATCATGGTACAACAAGTAACTAGCGGCATAAAAATCACTGTAGAAACCAATTTTGAAGGTACATTTTATAAAAATTATAAAGTGCATTTTGCCTTTGGCTATAAAGTCACTATTGAAAACCAAAGTAAGGATTCTGTTCAGCTAAACTCTAGACACTGGAAAATACTTGATGCTTTAAATAATGAAGAAATTATAGAAGGAGAAGGTGTTATTGGTAAAAAGCCGGTATTAAAACCTGGAGAATCGCACACTTATAACTCTGGTTGTTTACTAACATCTCCTTTTGGAGCGATGAGCGGTTATTACAATATGATAAACTTATCAAAAACCAATAAATTTAAAGTCTATATTCCTTCGTTTAAATTAAGTGCTCCTTTTGCCTTAAACTAAGACGTTATAAGTCCTATTTCACCTTCTTCTTGTTTGAGTTTATTTTTTATATTATAGACTCTAAAGCTGAGCTTTTATTTTGTCTTTATAGATAAAATATAGAATGACAAACCATAAAACTACATTTTTAATCTTCACACAACTATAACATTTCAACAAACTATTCTCCTATAAAAATTGTAACTTTGCACTTTCAAAATTCAAACTAAAAAACAAATATATTATGGGAAAAGGATTCTTTAATGTACCAGTAGCAGTTAACGAACCTGTTATGTCTTACGCACCTGGTTCTGATGAACGTAAAGCAGTTTTAGAGGCTTACAAATCAATGTTTAATTCTAAGGTTGAAGTTCCTTTATATATAAATGGAAAAGACGTGAAAACTGGAAATACCAGAACCATGTCTCCTCCTCACGATCACCAACACATCGTAGGTGAATATCATTTAGCAGAAAAAAACCATGTTGAAGACGCTATTTCTACAGCATTAGAAGCACGTAAATCTTGGTCGCAAATGCCATGGGAACAACGCGCAGGTATTTTCTTAAAAGCTGCAGAATTAATTGCTGGTCCATATAGAGCTAAAATTAATGCTGCAACGATGATTGCACAATCTAAAAACATTTATCAAGCTGAAATTGATGCAGCTTGTGAACTTATAGATTTCTTACGCTTTAATGTTCAGTTTATGTCAGACATTTACATGGAGCAACCAGAAAGCACTAGTGCAGCATGGAACAGAGTAGAATACAGACCTCTCGAAGGTTTCACCTACGCTGTAACTCCTTTTAACTTTACAGCAATTGCAGGTAATCTACCAGCATGTATGGCTTTAATGGGTAATGTTGTCGTTTGGAAACCTAGTGATAGCCAAGTCTATTCTGCAAAAGTAATTATGGATATTTTTAAAGAAGCTGGTGTACCTGATGGTGTTATCAATGTTGTTTTTGGAGATCCTGTAATGATTACAAATACAGTATTAGCAAGTCCTGATTTTTCTGGTTTACATTTCACAGGTTCTACGCATGTGTTTAAAGAATTATGGAAGCAAATTGGAAACAATATCCATAACTACAAAACATACCCTAGAATTGTTGGAGAAACAGGTGGAAAAGATTTTATAGTAGCACACAAAACAGCAGAGGCAAAACAAGTAGCAACCGCTATTGCACGTGGTGCTTTTGAATTTCAAGGTCAAAAATGTAGTGCAGCATCTAGAGCTTATGTGCCTAAAGGAATTTGGGCAGATGTAAAGAAGTATTTAATTGAAGATATGGAGTCTTTCAAAATGGGATCTCCAGAAGACATGAGCAACTTTATTACTGCAGTCATTCATGAAGGTTCTTTTGATAAATTAGCAAAATATATTGATGCCGCGAAAGCAGATAGCGATGCAGAAATCATTGCTGGTGGTAACTACGATAAATCTAAAGGTTACTTTATTGAGCCAACAGTCATCGTAACTACTGACCCAAAATACACAACAATGTCTACAGAATTATTTGGTCCTGTAATTACAATATATGTGTATGAAGATGAAGCTTACTCTGAGACTTTAAAATTGGTTGATGAAACAAGTGAATACGCATTAACTGGTGCTATTATTTCTAGAGACAGATATGCCGTTGAAGAAGCAACAAAAGCGCTTCAGAATGCCGCTGGAAACTTCTATATAAACGACAAACCAACTGGTGCTGTTGTTGGCCAACAACCATTTGGTGGCGCTAGAGCTTCTGGAACAAATGACAAGGCCGGAAGTCCTCAAAATTTATTACGTTGGGTATCTCCTAGGTTAATTAAGGAAACATTTGTAACTCCGACAGATTACAGATATCCTTTTTTAGGATAAGACCTATACAATATTGAAATCTAAATCCTTAGAAGTTATATACTTTTAAGGATTTTTTTGCTTTTAATAGAAATCACATTAATAATCAACAATTTACAAATCTAAGTTTGTATCTTTTCAAGATAACAATTCAAATTCTGTACTTATGAAAAAACATTACTTTATTCTTTTATTATTGTTACCTTTTCTAAGTTTTGCTCAAATTTCAATAACTTCTGGAATTACCCCAGATTTATCTGCTTATGGAGAAACCACAAACTATCCTGGCGAAGGTGAATATCAAATATTTCTAAGTCCAGATAATCTTTTAGACAAACCTATTTTTGTAGTTGATGGTTTTGATCCCGGAGATGCAAGAGATATTACTGGCCTATATAACTCATTAGACTTTGTAGGAACAGCAGGAAGTCAAAATTTAGCTGATTTGGTACGTGATGAAGGTTTTGACGTTATCATTTTAAACTTTCCTACATACACAAGGACCGCTGATGATGCAACTGTAGATGGAGGAGCTGATTTTATGGAACGAAATGCCATGATATTAGTAGAGCTTCTCGAAACTATAAACGCAGGTAAAGCTGGAAACAGCCCAGAACAAAATGTAATTATTGGCCCAAGCATGGGTGGAGTAATTGCGCGTTATGCATTAAATTACATGGAAGCAAATTCAATAGATGCAGATACCAGACTTTACATCTCTTTTGATTCGCCTCATCATGGAGCAAATGTCCCAATTGGTTTACAACATCAATTAAACTTTTTAGCCAATAATGACACCAATGCAGTTGCAGAAGTACAACCTTTAATTAATGGACTATTAAAATCCGCAGCAGCAAGACAATTATTAACCGATCATTTAGAAGCCCATTTATCTGGAGCGGATTTAGTATCGTTTGATCCAGCACTTAAATTACCCGTAGCACATCCGTTTAGAGGTATATTTGAAACTAATATAAATGCATTAACTCCAACAGGATTTCCAGAGATGACAAGAAACGTCTCTATAATTAATGGAAGTGGCATTAATAATACATATTTCGCAGTAGGGAATTCTGGCCCAACGGTTACCAATAACTATCCCGTATTAAGCACCACGCTAAGTGTTCCTTTTTCTATTTTCACAGCTAACATTATAATTGATGTAAATTTCACTCCAGAGGCAGGAGAAACAAATACTGTAAGTAGTATTTCAATAGAATTATTTGGATCTGAAATTGAAGGCTCTGAAGCAGAAAGTGAATCTTTTAGTTATTCTGATGGTGTAGATGCTGCGCCAGGAGGTTTATTTGATTTATTTGGATTCACTGATGAGTTAGGATCAGAAGGAGGAGTTGCCGGCGATTTTGTAAATGCCCTCGCTATCGATAAATTTAATTTTATCCCTTCAGTTAGTGCTTTAGCAGTAGCATTTGCAAATGATGAAATAAATTGGAACCACACCATAGATCTAGAGGGTTCTAACCCAACAACCAATACACCTTTCGCCAATACATTTACCCCAAATGATAATGAACCACATGTTCAGCTGACCGAAGCCAATGTCGCTTTTGCTTTAGACGAAATATTAAATATACCATTACGCATTTCTGATTCAGAATTATACTCCGTAAAACTAGAGAAGAATCCTATTAAAAATGAATTAGTACTTCTTTCTAATCTAAATAGTAAAGCCTCTATTTTAATCAGTGACTTAACAGGAAAAATTGTTTACAATTCCTCTCAAGAATTAACAGGCAGAGATGCTATAACAATTAATTTAAACTCAGGATTTTACATTTTAAATATCACTAGTGAAGTTAGTACGTTTACAACCCGATTTATAGTCAGCAAATAAAATTCATATTTCTACTAAAAAAGACCGTTTAAATAAGTTTAAACGGTCTTTTTTTGTGCTCTACAAACTATATTAGTATAATGACTCTGGGTGCAGGTAATCGATGTAGATATTTAATTTATCAATGTATTTCATGCCATAACCTTCTTCCACTTTTTCTTCAGCGTAAAAGAGCGTTTCTTCTTTTTCGCCTACTAAAGTTAATTGTACGATATCCTCTTTTCGTTTTAAGATAATATAGGCCACCCTATTATCATATAAACTATGGGCTGATAAATAAATGACACCCGATTCTAATTTATAGTTTTTTACGACACCACGATGTTGTTCTTTACCGTTTTTATCATAACGAATGACTTCACCATCAATATAATTTTCATTTAAAGAATATTGCAATCGCTTATGATTAGAATCTATATGATATGCTATAGTTTCAGTAACCTCACCATTCTTATAGGTTGACACATTTTTACCATGAAGATCATGAGAAATACGTTTCGTGATGAGCCCATTTTTATAAATTTCTTGAGTAGACTTACTATTATAACCTACAGGCAGCACCTTAGTGCCTTCAAAAGGCTTTCCGTCTTTATATATGATGCTAGAGACCTCTTTTCCGTCTTCGTTATAATTGATAGATTTCCCCTCTAAAATATCATTCTTATAAGTGCTTGTAAATTGTAATAGACCAGACTGATTGTAAAGATTAAAGGTGCCTTCTTTTTTATCATTCACATAGTGCCCCTCTTCTAGAACAATTTCGTGATTATAATTAAACTTCTTATAAGCTCCATTACGTTTTCCTTCTTTTACAGTGTACATAACTCTTGAGGCCATATCGTACATTTCACCATCCCAGGGTAATTTGTTTTTAAAATTAACTTTAGCTAAGACCTCTCCATACTTGTCAAAGAACGTAGCACAACAGTTAACATCAACGTCTTCGATTAACACGGGATCTATAATGCCATAAGCTCTTCCCACACCATAATCAAACCGTTTTGACGCCACTAAATCACCATTTTTTTCCTCTTTAATAAACCTTATTTCATCTGAGAGATTGAAAAAATTCATATAATTTACCATGTTTTTTATCATAATCGTAAGTACCTATTAATTCGTTTTTGTCATTGTAAAATTTCCCTAATGTTTTATCATAATCCGTGTATGTGATATCGCTTTGTCTAGCCCCATTACTGTAATAGTTAACCTCTCTCGTTTTACTATATTGATCAATATTATAGTATTCGGTGACCTTAAAATCAACCAAATTATCTTTACCCACTAATTTCGTTATAAATTTAGTCCGCTCAATAACGTTACCATCTTTGTAGGTTTCAATATTTGAAATTTTAGAATCGTAGCCAATTTCGTAACGTGTACCATTTAAAGGTTGCGCATATCTATTTTTATACTCCACTTTTAAGATTCCCATTACAACACCTTCTTTATTATAATAGACCTCTTCTTCTTTATTCTTTTTACTAAAGAGAATATTAGTATCCGTATAATATTTTAGCTCCTCTATAAGTTCCCCTTCTTTGTAAGTTGATGTTTTGTTTCCACTAATTTCCACACCATTATATGGGTAATAGCTTTTATAAACCATCCGAGACAATTCATTGCCTGTGTGATCATAACTAACTTGAAGCTCTTTAATGTTGTTAGTATATGTTGTTAGAGATTTTATCTTACCGCCATCATAGTATAGCTCTTCTTTTTCAAGTAGACCATTATTGTAGGTTCTAGAAGACAAAATTTGCCCCATGACCTCTTCCTTATAACTGTACGAAAACACAATTTCGGTGCCTTCCATAGGTTTTAAATAGTCATTATAAAGATTGTAAGTAACACTCCCTATTTCGGTTCCATCCTCAGTAAAATAAGTCTTTTTATATTCTGGTTCAGTTTGGAATTTTGTCCGAATCTGACCATTAGGATAATAATCCTCATGACCTAACAACCTCTCAAACGGATAATAGTTAATCTGCTTAATTCTCATGGGACCGAAATAATAAAACACTTCAACACCTTTACGAAATCCATTATTTAGGGTGTTGATTTCACCAATGGCATCCCCTTTTTTATCATAATATTTCGTTCGGAAATGACCTTTTTTAAGAGTTCTGAAACTTTCGTAACGAATTCCGTTGATATCATTTCCGTATATAACTTCTTTAACGGTATCGTTTTTAACTTCTGTATATATGTGATTACTTGATTGATTATGATTCTGAGCTCCTGATTTAATATGACCATTTTTATAAATAGCAGTCAATTTCTTGTCATTTAAAAAGGTAATAAACTCTCCATCTAATCTGTTTTTGGTGTAATTACCTTGTTGGTATAACTTGCCGTCTTCCGTAAACCAGCTCAATTTTTCTACCCAAAAATCCTTGTCTTCATACTTAGACAATCCGCTCATTTGTTTTTGCCCTGATATGTAATAATCTTCAATTCTAAATAGATCTCCTTCCTTTTTTACTGGTGCTCTAAAAAAAGCAGCACTATCTTTTATGGTTTGCTTCCAAGATATAGTGTAATAAATAGTGTCTTGTTGCGCCTCCAAATTTAAAGGCATAAAGAAAAGGCTGACCATAAATAGAAGTACAGCAGTTTTAATAGAATTTGATAAAATCATTGTTGAATAATTTTTAAAATGATATAGATATAATTCAAAAAATACATCTATTTGAGTAACGTATTTCAGCGTCATAAATTTTTAGCTTGTGAAATTTTCAATACTAAACATAGGTCAACAGCCTATTTCTAAAAGTAGTATTTAGACAACTCCAAAAATATCTACTTATTAAGCTTTAAATTTTAATGGTAAATGAATCACTTTTTTGGTTTCAAAAAACGACTCTTCAAAATAATCGGAAAGTAAGAATGCTTTCACCGTTTTATATTGCTTTAATTCCTCTGTTAAATCACCACCTTTTAAATAAAGGATACCATTTTTTAACTCATTTTTCTGAGTACGGGCTACTTTTCCTTTTACCCAAGTTGTGAATTCTGGCATCGTCGTTACAGCTCTACTTACAATAAAATCGTAAGTTTCATCAATAGCTTCTACTCTACTATGCGTTGTTTTTATATTGGTGAGTTCTAATGCTTCAGCAACTGCATTAATAACTTTTAGCTTTTTATTGATGCTATCCACCAAATGAAATTGACATTCTGGAAACAAAATCGCTAAAGGCACACCCGGAAATCCTCCTCCTGTACCTACATCTAAGATTGAAGAACCTGGTGCAAAGTTGATCACTTTAGCAATACCTAAAGAATGTAAGACATGTCTTAAATATAACTCATCAATATCTTTACGAGAAATCACGTTGATTTTACTGTTCCAATCTTTATATAACGCTTCTAAAGCTTCAAATTGTTGAATTTGAGTTTCAGTTAAATTTGGGAAGTATTTTAAGATCAATTCCATTTTTAAAAATTTTAGCAAAAATACTTAATTTTAATCTGCATAATTTAACGTTCGTCGAATAAGGTTGCTTTTTATTTATTAACTATCTTTGCATTGTTATAATGATTTCTAATCCCTAACGTTATAATATAAAAAAACTGATTAAATGGCACAACAAACCGTAAAATTCTCTCGAACGGATTCTGCAAAGTTCTTCAGAACACTTAACAAACGCGTTAATAGTTACTTCAAAGACAATAATATTAAAAAAACAGGAAACTGGAAACTATACACAAAGGCTATAATAATGTTTACATTATTACTTGGACCATTAGTAGTATTATTAACGGTTGACAACATACCCGTATGGCTTCAAATTATATCGATGATGATTATTGGTGTTGGCATGGCAGGTGTAGGCATGAACGTTATGCACGATGCCAACCATGGTTCCTTTTCTAGTAAAGAATGGGTCAACAAATTGATGGGAAGCAGCATTCATATATTAGCTGGTAACGATTATAATTGGAAAGTACAACACAATGTACTGCACCATACCTATACCAATATTCAAGGCCATGATGAAGACATTGATGCCGGACGAATTATTCGTTTCTCTAAGCACTCTAAATGGTTAAAGATTCATAAGTACCAAAAATATTATGCCTTCTTATTATATGGTTTATTAACTGTGAATTGGGCAATTACAACAGATTTTAAGCAAACGTACCAATACCTTAAAAGAAAATTATCTTATGGTGAATTTCCAAATCCTGCGACACAATGGACGAAGTTAATTATTGGTAAGATTTTATACTATTCTATTTGGGTTGTTTTACCATTGGTTCTAGGTTATGCTTGGTGGCAAGTTTTAATCGGATTTTTAATTATGCATTATACAGCTGGTATGATTCTAAGTGTTGTTTTTCAATTAGCACACGTTATGCCAAATACAGATATGCCTATACCAGACGAAAATGGTAACATGAAGAATACTTGGGCAATTCACCAATTATTTACAACATCTAATTTTTCACCTAAAAGTTGGATTGTAGAGTTTTACACTGGAGGTTTAAACAGACAAGTTGAACATCATTTGTTTTCAAACATTAGTCATGTTCACTATAAAAATATAGCAGATATCGTAAGAGAAACGGCACATGAATTTAGTTTACCTTACAACGAATACAATTCTATTTGGAAAGCTATTTCCGAGCATTATCAACAACTAAAAGAATTAGGTAGAAAGCCGAGTATGGCATAATATAAGTTCCAGTTTTAAAACAACCAACCACAATGAATCAACTATCGGATAGAATTAATAATCTAGCCACCTCAGCTACACTTGCTATGGCAGCAAAAGCTAGAGAACTTAGAGCAGAAGGAAAAGACATTATTGGATTAAGTTTGGGAGAACCAGACTTTAATACACCTGATTTTATTAAAGATGCTGCGATTGAAGCTATAAATCAAAACTATAATAGCTATTCTCCTGTAGATGGTTATGTAGAATTGAAAGAAGCCATTATAACAAAATTTAAACGCGATAATAACCTCAACTATACGTTACCACAAGTTGTAGTTTCTACTGGAGCAAAACAGTCATTAGCTAATATTGCTGCTGTTATGCTTAATCCTGGAGATGAAGTTATTTTACCTTGTCCGTATTGGGTAAGTTATAGTGATATTGTAAAGTTGAGCGATGGAGTTCCTGTAGAAGTTCAAACCTCAATTGAGAATGATTTTAAAATGACGGCCGAACAATTAGAAGCTGCCATTACACCAAAAACTAAAATGATTTGGTACAGTTCTCCTTGTAACCCAAGTGGATCAGTTTACAGTAAAGCTGAATTAAGAGCTTTGGCTGACGTCCTTAAAAAGTATCCAAATATTTATATCGTTTCAGACGAAATATATGAACATATTAATTTTAAAGGAGGTCATTTTAGTATGGCTGAATTTGATGATATGTACGACAGAACTATAACTGTGAATGGAGTGTCTAAAGCATTTGCCATGACAGGTTGGAGAATTGGTTACATCGGAGCACCAGATTGGATCGCTAGAGCATGTAACAAGATGCAGGGTCAAATTACGAGTGGGGCCAATTGTATTGCACAGCGTGCAGTGATTACGGCTTTAGAAGCAGATCCATCAAGTATTAAGTATATGGTTGATGAGTTTAAAGAAAGACGTTCACTTATATTGAATTTATTGAGCGAAATCGACGGTTTTAAAACCAATGAGCCAGAAGGAGCATTTTATGTATTCCCTAATATTTCTTCATACTTTGGAAAGACCATTAAAGGAAAAACAATAAATAACGCCTCTGATTTTTCTCTGTTTTTACTTGAGGAAGCTTTAGTTGCCACTGTTACAGGTGAAGCTTTTGGAAATAAGGATTGTATTCGAATTTCTTATGCAGCATCACAAAAAGATATAACGGAAGCCATAAGACGTATTAAAACTGCGTTGAGTTAAACATATAGCAAACTATTTTAATAAAAAAGTTGTAACATTAAATGTTACAACTTTTTTTATGCATTTTTTTTTAACTAAAACGTTTTATAAAATAAAAACGTAAAGAAAAAAGGTTCGATAATCTTTAAACACAAGCCACAAGAGCAACACTCGCAAATACCGATACTTTTAATACCATGGAAGTTGCATGACTAGTATTGCACATTTTGGGTGATTTAGCACGTTGTTTAATACCAAACAAGGATTTTTTACTTGCCCTTTTGAAATTAGATTTCACAGTGCGTTTATAATCGGAATTTAATAAACCTTTAGTTGTAAAATGTGAACGCTTCGCGTGTACTGTTTTATCTTCCATATCATTTGTCTTTCTTGATTTCATATATAAAACTGTTTAAGTAATGAAACTATTGTTAATGTTGAAAATACGAAATTATTTATCAAATACTTAAAAAATCGACCAATTATTACCATTTTAAAGCAAAATCAACTCAAAAAGTGAACTAATTACATTTTTTCACAATACTCAATACGTATAAAAACTTAAGATACCTTTTTAAGATTAGGACATCACCACCCAAAGCAAACCTCCTAATATTAATAGAGACACTCCGATTACTTTTAACCAAAGTATTTGATTTTCCTTTTTTAATTTATGTCTGATCATTTTTAATTGTTGGGGTGTTGCTTTTGGTAAATCGTATTCAACTTTCCTTCTTTTATTATAACCACCAAGCACATTCTTAAACCTATCTCGCTGTGGAAGCTGACTTCGATTATAATTAATGACATTCATTGCGTTAGAAGGCATAATTCTTTAGGTCTTAAATTTAAAAATGAGATATAGTGATTCACATCAACACATAGTAAATATGTGATATAGGTTGTAAAAAGACACGAAACTGTGTCAGTTAAAAGGATCAATGTCTACGTTTAAAATAAAGCGATGAGAAAGGTGGCAAATACAGCTAATTTTAAGATAACAGCTGTATGATTTACCGTATTGAATTGAATAGACTTTGAGCGTTGCCTAATTCCAAATACAGATTTTGAAGCTAACGTTTTAAAGTTTTGTTTCACTATGGATTTGTAATTTGAATTTAACAATCCTTGAGTTGTAAAATGAGATACCGCAATGGGTTCTGGTACAAATTCTAATGCGGTGTTTAATGCAAATTCCATGATTGATGATTTTAATTGATTATACAAATAAGACGTACAATCCATATAAATGTTACAGCTTGTGTTTCAACTATAGCAGGAATTTGAGCTTTACAAACTCACAAAGTATTAGTGAAAATATAGGCTAGCTATGTTTTGAAAAAATCTTCAAAAAAGTTGAAAATTTATCTATTCCTCCAGAAAAAAGGAGTCAATAATATCAATACTGTAAACAATTCCAATCGTCCAATAAGCATTAAAAAAGAAGCCCACCATTTTCCTAAAGGTGGCAACGCAGCATAATTATTAACAGGTCCAAAATCACCCAAAGCAGGTCCAACGTTTCCTAAACTAGATGCTGACAATCCGATCGCAGATGTAAAATCCATATCAAACATAGAAAATACTAAGGCTCCAACAATAAAGGACAACATGTAAAGAATAAAGAATCCAAGCACGTTAAATACAATATCTTTAGATACCGATTTACCATTATAACGCACAGGAATAATAGCATTAGGATGTAAAGCACGCTTAAATTCTAAAAAACTGTTTTTAATTAAAATCAATTGACGCATTACTTTTACTCCACCAGAAGTACTTCCGGCAGAACCACCTAAAAACATCATTCCAAAAAAGAACACCGTTAAAAAGGGAGTCCACATGGTATAATCCGCACTTATAAAACCTGTTGTTGTTATTACAGACAACACCTGAAACAACGCATGTCTTAACGCACTTTCCGCTTCACCTAAAACCATGGGGTGAATTATGGTGGATTGAGACACATCTGCTTTAAAATAGATTAAGACGGCCGCTATTAGCGTAAAAATTACAATAAATTTAAAATAGAGTCTAAATTCTTCATCTTTTAAAATTTTAGACACTTTTCCTTTAAATAAATAATAACTCAGCACAAAATTAGTACCCGCCAAAAACATAAAGAATATAATAATGTACTGTATTAAAGGATTATCATTCCAATAGGCAACACTTGCATTTTTAGTAGAAAAACCTCCCGTAGATAATGTACTCAACGCATGGTTTATGGCATCGAAGAAGGACATACCAGCAAGTTGTAACAATACAGTTTCGGCAACTGTATATCCCACATAAATAAGCCATAAGCGCTTAGCTGTATCTGTTATTCTAGGGTGTAACTTATCTGCACTTGGTCCTGGAGCTTCAGCAGTAAACAATTGCATACCACCTACTCCTAATAGTGGTAATATCGCAATCGCTAAAACGATAATACCCATACCACCAATCCAATGCGTCATACTTCTCCAAAACAAAACGCCTTCAGGAATGATTTCAATATCATTTAAAATACTAGCACCAGTCGTCGTATAGCCAGACATGGTTTCAAAAAAAGCATCGGTAAAAGAAGGAATAGCTCCTGTGGCTATGTAAGGTAGTGTTCCTGTAAGTGACATCACAATCCAACCAAAAGCAACAATAATATAACCTTCGCGCTTGTTCATTTCCTTGCGATGTCCTTTTGTTCTATACATTGCCAAAACCCCAATTAAAAGAGTTACGAGACCCGATAAAAATAATTCTAAAGTTACACCGTCTTTGTAGATAAGGCTTATTAAAGTTGCCGTAAGCATAAAGCCTCCATTAAACAACAATAGCAATCCGAAGAAGTGAAAAATAATTTTATAATTGAGTTTTATACGAGACATATAGCAATTAAGAGAAAAAACGTTCTACTTCAGAAATAGACCGAGGTAAACAACAAACCACAACACGATCTCCAGGTTGAATTTTGAAACTTCCTAACGGTATTGAGCCTTTTCCATCTCTAATCACTCCACCAATAATAGCGGATTTTGGAAATTTCACATCTTTAATAACCTTATTCGTTATTTTAGATTTTGGCTTAACGACAAACTCTAAAAGTTCGGCATTCATGTTGGTTAACTTAGTCATGGCAACCACCTCACCTTTTCGTATGTATCTAAAGATATTATTAGCTGCTAATAATTTTTTATTGATTAATGTATCAATTCCAATCGACTGCGATAATTGATAATAATCCATATTCTCAACCAAGGCAATAGTTTTCTTTACACCTTTGGACTTCGCTAGTAGACAAGACATAATGTTAGTTTCTGAATTACCTGTTACCGCAATAAAAGCATCCATATCCGAGATATTTTCTTCATCCAAAATATCTACATTTCTACCATCACCGCAAATAACTAAAGCATTAGGAATATCTTCAGCTAATTCTTCAGCTTTACCTCTCCTACTTTCAACCAACTTAACATTAAACTTACTTGAGCACAAATCCTTAGCCGTTTGGAAACCAATTTGGCTTCCTCCTAGAACCATAACATTCTTAATCGCAACTTTAACCTTTCCTGATAATTTAAATAACTCATCATCACCTCCTTTAGACGTCACAAAAACAACTTTATCACCTTCTTTAAAAATGGTATCACCACGTGGAATAATAGTGTATTGTGTCCCTAAACGCTGAATTGCAATAGGAATAAAATTTAATTCCGGATAAATCTCCGCAGCTTCTTTCACCGTTTTATCTACAAAAGTTGCTGTTCTAGACAAACGTAAACCTAGCATGGTTAATGCTCCGTCTTCAAACTCATACGTATCATTAAAACCGTACTGATTTAGAAGCAATCCAATTTCTGAAGCCGCTAAAGATTCTGGTGAAATTAATTCATCAATTCCAAATTTAGAAAACCCAACAGTTTCCTTATTGTCAATAAACTCAGTATTAGAAATCCTAGCAATAGTTCGTTTTGCACCTAATTGCTTTGCTAAAACACAAGCGGTAATATTTGTAGTTTCCGAAGATGTTACAGCAATAAATAAAGCTGCTGTATCTATACGCGCATCTCTTAAAATTGCAATAGACGTAGCATCGCCTTTAATAGTTCTAATATCCAAGTGTTCAGCAGCATATCCTAAACTATCTTTTTTTGTATCAATTAAAGTAATTTCTTGTGATTCGTAGGATAAAAGTTTCGCCAGGTGAAATCCTACTTCACCTGCACCTGCGATTATTATTTTCATTATATTTCTTTGAAATAAGAGTACAAATATACTAAGAACTTCTTAGTAGGTACAACTTTAAACACTTTAGGTACTGATAAACTTATAAGTTTTAGCTCCCCTTGTAACTTCTTAGTATATTTGCCAAAAATTTTTATGTCTGAAAAAGTAAACCCATATAAGGACAGCGACCAGTCTAAAAAAGACCAGGTTACTAAAATGTTCGATACTATTTCTAATGAATATGATGGTTTAAACCGTGTAATTTCCTTTGGAATAGATGTAAAATGGAGAAATAAGGTTGTAGAAATGGTAGCCAAAACCAAACCTAAAAACATCTTAGATATTGCTACAGGAACAGGTGATTTAGCCATTAGTTTAACCTCTACAAACGCTAAAGAGATCATTGGTTTAGACATTAGCGATGGTATGTTAGAAGTTGGTCGTAAAAAAATTAGCTCTAAAAATTTAGACGGTATTATTTCTATGATTATTGGTGACTCTGAAGATTTACCATTTGAAGACAATACTTTTGATGCCATAACAGTAGCTTTTGGAGTTCGTAATTTTGAACACTTAGAAAAAGGTCTTGCAGAAATTTTAAGAGTATTAAAACCTAATGGTATTTTTGTTATTCTTGAAACTTCAGTTCCTACAAACCCTATTTACAAAGCGGGTTACAATGTTCATTGCAAACTAATTATGCCAACCATAGGAAAACTATTTTCAAAAGATAAAGTTGCTTACAATTATCTAAGCGAATCAGCTTCTGTTTTTCCTTACGGAGAGGCCTTAAACAATATTTTAAGAAAAATTGGGTTTATTAATGTGGAACACAAACCTCAAACGATGGGAGTGGCAACTATTTATTCAGCATCTAAAGTATAGTAATGAAGCGTTTATTTTTCTTTTAGTATTTATACTAGCATTTCAAAGCATGTCTGCTCAACTTTTCACAAAAGAAAAAGTAGCAAATGCTGTAGATAATATTGATCAAAAGTTTTTGACTTGGGGTTATTTTTAGGTTTCAACCAATACGACTTTAATTTCGACTATTATGAAAATTTAGAAGATGTCTTAGTGGATAAAACTTTTGGGTTTCACCTAGGACTTATTGGTGACATGCGTATCAATGAATACATGAATTTAAGACTTGAGCCCGGTGTATTTTTTACGACAAGAAATCTAAATTATAGCGAAAGTTATTTTCAGGGTACTGAATTTAATGACTCCGATTTACTGCGAGAAGTTAAATCCACATATGTACACATTCCTTTATTATTAAAAATATCTACAAAGCGTATTAACAATTTTAAACCCTTTATCATTGGAGGATTTTCTACGGCTTTAAACTTATCTAGTAATGAAGACAACCCTAACGATAACAGTTCTGGAGAGTTTAGAATGACTAAGAACACCTATTTCTATGAATTGGGTTTCGGAATTGATTTCTACCTACCCTACTTTAAATTTACACCGTCTATACGTGGCATATTTTCTCTAAATGACGAAATCATTCAAGATGTTGATCCTGATAGTCCATGGACAAGCAACATCTCACAAATGCAAACTAGAGGTGTTTTTATCAATTTTACTTTTCAATAGTCCGTCGTCTAAACTCACTTAAAAGTATTGCTGTTGCATTGGCTACATTTAAGCTTTCTGTTTCTTTAATGGTTCCAAATTGAGGAATAGTTACTTTTCTATTCACCTTTTCTTTAATGGCTTCTGAAATCCCATTAGCTTCATTTCCGAGAATTATAATGCCTTCATTTGGTAAGGTTGTTGTATAGATGTTTTCACCAGCTAAAAGCGTACCAAACACTTCTGTTTTACAAGATTCTAAATACCCCTCTAAATCTACATATTGCACATTTACACGCGTTAAAGACCCCATCGTTGCTTGTACTACTTTAGAGTTATAACAATCTACAGTGTTTAAACTACACACCAAATCCTTAATACCATACCAGTCGCAAAGCCTAATTATGGTTCCTAAATTACCAGGATCTCTTACGTCATCTAAAGCTACAATTAAACCATTGTCTTGAGATGGAATTTCATCAGGAATTTCAAAAATCGCTAAAGCTGTATTCGGGTTTTTAAGTGCTGATATTTTTTTAATTCAACTTCTGAAATTTCTGAAGTCAAATCAATTGAAGCATCAAAAATAGACTCCGTGGTATAGAGATGTTTCAAGTTATAGTCGGACTTTAGAAATTCTGAAACTCCCTTTATCCCTTCAACAATAAACAGACCGTTTTGTTGTCTGCCTTTTTTTTGACTTAAACTTTTAATTAACTTTATTTGATTCTTTGATAACATTAAAATGTCTTTACATTTGTTAGATGAAACGCTTAAAAAGACAAAGTAAACCTTTTTTGATTTAAAATCGTTTCGAAATTAAATTGACTATACTATTTCTAAAGGAGAAATGGTATTATTTTTGTTTCACTAACAATCAATTAAATAAGACACCTCTTTTAAGTTTGCAAAAGTTCACTTTAATACCAGTTACAACCTACAAGTCATTGTATCGCTATATGCTACTTTTGCTATGCATACTAATGGTGAGTTCTTGTAATGTTGTAAAACGTGTTAAGGCCGGAGATCATCTTATTACTAGTAACGAAATTCTAGAAGATAGTATTCATGTATCTGACGAACGTATTAACAATATAATTTCGCAAAAGGTAAACTCTGGTATGCGAAAGTTTTTAGGCTTTCCTTTAAAACTTCATGTGTATAATTTGGCTAGACCAAACATCGATTCTATTATAAATGCTAACGTTTTAAGTGATTCTACTAAAGTAAAACGAAGAATAGCTTTACTTTCTAAAAAGCAATTCGATAAACAAATAGAATCACGACGCGATTTTAATGCTTGGTTAAAGCGAACTGGTGAAGCTCCTGTTATTTATAATGAAGACCAAACCATAAAAACGTCTAAAAACTTAAGAAAATATTATTATAGCAAAGGTTGGTTTAATAACGAAGTGACTTACAATGTAGAAAAAGATAGTACTAAGTTGGCCAAAGTAATTTATAACGTTACAAAAAAGAAACCTTATATTTTAGACTCTTTAAAACCTTCAATAAGCAGTCCGGCAATAGATTCTATTTACAAAAAACTCATTAAAGCGACCTTACTAAAAAAAGGAGAGCAATATGATGAACAGAATTATGAAAACGAGCGAGAACGCATCAACACGTACTTAAGAAATGCTGGTTTTTACTATTTTGGGCAAGATTATGTCCGTTTTGAAATGGATACTATTGACACCAATCATAAAATAAACACCGATTTAATTATAGCTAACCGAACTATTAGAGGTGACGATTCTACAACAACGACACCGTTTAAAATTTATAAAATTAAAGAAGTCAACATTTTTACGGATGACAATTTTGAGAATCGATTTAGAGCGATTTCAGATACTACAGTTCACAAAGGTTTTACCCTTTACAGTAAAGACAAATTAAAATTTAGACCTAAGGCATTAACCGATGCTGTTTTCATAAATGCAGGTGACAATTATAGCGATTTAGCAAGAAGTAGAACATCGCGCTATCTCAACGATTTGCAAATGTTTAGATACCCAAATATTGATTTTATTGAAAACGAAAATGACACAACCCTTACGGCTAATATATTTTTAGAACCCAAAAAGAAATATGCCTTAAGTTTTGATCCTGAAATTAACACTAGTAATATCCAAACCATAGGATTCTCATTTGGTACAGGTTTAAAAATAAGAAATGTTTTTAGAGGTGCAGAATCCTTAGAAATATCAGGTATTGCTGCCATCGGCGCATCCAAAACTCGAAATGTTTTAGAAGATTCTTTCTTTGACATTAATGAATTTGGAGGAAATATTCGTTTAACTATTCCGAGATTATTCAGTCCATTTAATACAGATAAGATCATTCCAAAATACATGTCGCCAAATACCATCATTAACTTGTCTGCAACAAGTCAACAAAACATTGGATTAGACAAACAAGCGCTTTCTGGTATATTTAGTTATAATTGGTTTCCATCATCTACGGTGACTAACTCTGTAGACTTATTTAATATTAATTATGTAAAAAACTTAAACACCAGTAATTATTTTGGTGTCTATACCAATTCTTTTTCAAGTCTAAATAGCATTGCCCGAGACATTGGTTATATTGATAGTGACGCTAGCCTTTATGATGAAAGTTTAACAAATCAATATTCGCCTGCTGATATATTTATTAATGATGTTTTAAGTGGTAACACGAGTTTAACATCTAGTGATGATGATTATCTATCTGTAAATAATATTGAAGAACGAAAAGAACGACTTACGGAAAACAACCTTATATTTTCAACAAGTTTCGATTATAAAAAAGATAAGAGAAAAAATATTTTTGACAACGACTTCTCCGTTATTAAATGGAGAATTGAACTGGCCGGAAATCTATTATCTAGTATTTCAAGCGTCACAGGAAACACTAAAAACGACGCTGGTAATTACGAAGTATTTGGTGTCGCATTCTCGCAATACATTAAAACCGAGGTGGATTATGTAAAATATGTAGATTTGGGTAGTAAAAACGTATTAGCGTTTCGTAGCTATGCTGGTATAGCCATTCCGTATGGCAATTCTAACAGTATTCCTTTTGCTGAAAGTTTTTTCGCCGGAGGCCCAAATGACAACAGAGCTTGGACGGCTTATAACTTAGGGCCTGGAAGCTCCCAAACCACTAATGAATTTAATGAAGCTAACTTTAAAATTCACCTAAGTGCAGAACAACGATTTAGTTTACTTGGGTCTTTTCAGGGAGCTATTTTTATAGATGCTGGTAATATTTGGAATGTTTTAGATAACGTTACAGAAGATGCAGCCACCTTTACAAATTTTAATTCTCTAAAAGATATTGCAGTAGGTTCTGGTTTTGGAATCCGTTATGATTTCGATTTTTTTGTATTACGTTTTGACACCGGTTTTAAAACATACGACCCTTCACTAGATCAGAATAAACGATGGTTTAGAGATTACAATTTTAGAAATGCAGTTTACAATATAGGTATCAATTACCCTTTTTAAGAGGTCCTTTTATAATTGTTAGGTCATAAAATTTCAAAAAACTTCGAATATATTATTCGCTTAACACTACAACGTTTTCGACATTTTATAACTGTTTAGGCATCATAAATACTGAAATTTTACGTATTTTTGATAACATAAAATTTCAATTCAAAAAATTATGAGTCATAATATTAAACCTGGAGTTGCCACAGGAAAAGAAGTTCAGAATATTTTTAAACATGCTAAGGAAAAAGGCTATGCTTTACCAGCAGTAAATGTCATTGGCTCTAACACTATAAATGCTGTTTTAGAAACCGCAAAAGCATTAAACGCACCAGTTATTATTCAATTTTCGAATGGTGGAGCGCAATTTAACGCAGGTAAAAGCTTAAGTAATGAAGATCAAAAATCAGCGATAGCAGGTTCTATTGCAGGTGCAAAACATGTTCACCTTATGGCGGAAGCTTATGGTGTACCAGTAATTTTACACACAGATCATTGTGCAAAGAAATTATTACCTTGGATTGATGGTTTATTAGATGCAAGTGAACAACATTACAAGGAAACAGGAAAATCATTATATAGTTCTCATATGATTGATTTATCTGAAGAACCTTTAGAAGAAAATATAGCAATTTGTAAAACATACCTTGAGCGCATGAGCAAAATTGGTATGACTTTAGAAATTGAATTAGGTATTACAGGTGGTGAAGAAGATGGTGTTGATAACACAGATGTTGATGATTCTAAGTTATACACACAACCAGAAGAAGTAGCTTATGCTTTCGAAGAATTAAGCAAAGTAAGTGACCAATTTTCTATTGCAGCAGCTTTTGGGAATGTTCACGGTGTTTACAAACCTGGAAACGTAAAATTAACGCCAAAAATCTTAAAGAACTCTCAAGAATTCTTATCTAAAAAGCACAATTTACCTCACAATCATATTGATTTTGTATTCCACGGTGGATCTGGTTCTACTGTAGAAGAAATTAGAGAAGCAATTGGTTACGGAGTCATCAAAATGAACATTGATACTGATATGCAATATGCATTTTTAAGTGGCGTTAGAGATTACGTACAAGATAAAAAGGACTATTTACAAACTCAAATCGGAAACCCAGATGGAAGTGATGTACCTAACAAAAAGTACTACGATCCTCGTGTTTGGTTACGTAAAGGTGAAGATGCATTTGTAGAAAGACTTAAAAAAGCATTCGAAGATTTAAACAATGTAGACACATTATAAGTTTATTTTATTAAATATTTATCGACCCATTAGAACTTATAATCAGAGTTTTAATGGGTTTTTATTGGTTAATAAAACGCGAACATTGAGATACTTTT
Source organism: Winogradskyella psychrotolerans RS-3 (assembly GCF_000427335.1). GTDB lineage: Bacteria > Bacteroidota > Bacteroidia > Flavobacteriales > Flavobacteriaceae > Winogradskyella > Winogradskyella psychrotolerans. The sequence goes on from NZ_ATMR01000007.1 coordinate 28,279, forward strand.
CTCTATTTTTGAGTTATATTTAATAAAATAGTAAGTTTGTACGCTTTTTAAAAGCAAAATATAACGAACTAAAAATACCGATTAGAGACTAAAATCAATAATCGTAAACCTGTCCTAAGACTCTAACTAATTAGAACTTTTGCTGAGTACAGCCAAAGCATCCAAATAGTAGTATCGAAGGATTAAAATCGTAACCTAATATGGCTTGGTTTAAAAGAAAAGATAAAGGTATTCATACCTCAACAGAAGAAAAAAAGATACACCTAAAGGACTTTGGTATAAATCTCCAACAGGTAAAATAATAGACACAAAAGAACTTGAGCAAAATTTTTATGTGAGTCCAGAAGATGGTTATCACGTAAGAATTGGAAGTAACGAATATTTCCAAATCCTTTTTGACGATAACAAGTACACGGAATTAGATGCTAATTTAACTTCTAAGGATCCGCTTAAATTTGAAGACACTAAAAAATACCCAGACCGTTTAAAAGCTGCACAAGAAAAAACGAATCTTAAAGATGCGGTACGTACAGCTGTTGGTAAATCTAAAGGTGAAGATTTAGTTATTGCATGTATGGATTTTGCTTTTATTGGTGGTTCTATGGGAAGTGTTGTCGGTGAAAAAATTGCTAGAGCAGCAGACTATGCTATAAAGAAGAAATTACCATTAATGATTATAAGTAAATCTGGTGGTGCACGTATGATGGAAGCCGCTCTTTCATTAATGCAATTAGCTAAGACTTCTGTAAAACTTGCTCAGATGGCAGATGCAGGTATTCCTTATATCTCTTTATGTACAGATCCAACAACGGGTGGTACAACAGCTTCTTTTGCGATGCTTGGAGATATTAACATTGCAGAACCTGGTGCATTAATTGGTTTTGCTGGCCCTAGAATTGTAAGAGATACTACAGGAAAAGAATTACCTGAAGGATTTCAAACTTCTGAATTTTTATTAGAACATGGATTCTTAGATTTTATTACACATCGTAAAGATCTTAAGAAACAAGTTAATCTTTATATTGATTTGATAAAGAATCAACCTGTACGAGCTTAAATAGAAAACGAAGAAAGAGGTGTAATAACCTCTTTTTTTGTTTTAATTTATAATGTTGACAACATACATTATTAAAGCTACGCTGTAGTTAAAGCACTTAAAAAATAGACAGAAAAACAAGTACCTTCATTAACTTTACTTTCCACTTCAATTTTGCCACCTATACTTTCAATATGATTTTTGGTAATATACAACCCGACGCCTCTAGAGTCAGGATGTTCGTGAAAAGTACCATTTAATGTAAAAAGCTTATTATAATTAGATTTTAAATCAATACCTAATCCATTATCTCTAATTTTAAGTACCACAAACTCATCCTTTAAACAACTAGAAAGCTCAATAGTAGCCAATCTCTCAGCTGATTTATATTTTATTGAATTTGTAAGAAAGTTGAGAATAATACTATCAATATAAGCTTCAATTCCCATAATAGAAAACCCTCTATCAACCTTATTTATAATTTTACACTTTTCCCTTTTCGCAATAGCACTAACGTTATAAATAGAATTTTCGATATACTTATGCAACGATAGTTTACTTAAAATATTAAACTTTTTAGGTTTGTCTAATCGAATTAAATTAAGGTGATTTATGGTTTCATCAAGATTTGTTAAAGACCCCTTTAACATTTTGTAATTTTCGTTGGATTTTAAATTGTCTTCAAATTCTTCTTCAAGAAATTCAGTAATTGAAAATAAATTACCAACATGTGTCCTTATGTCGTGAGTAGCAATATGTGCAAAATCTTTTAATTTTTCATTTTGACCTTTAATAACATTCATTAAAAACTCCAAATGCCATGTTGCTGATTTTTGAGCCGATATATCTGTTATTTGAGCAATAAAATAAATAGGTTTATTATTTTCATCTCTAACTAAAGAAACAGATAATAGCGCCCAAACCACATACCCTTTTTTATGAAAATACCTTTTCTCTATTTGATAGCTATCAATTTCCCCTTCAATTAATTGTCGCATGTAAGCTAAATCTAGTTCTAAGTCATCGCGATGCGTAATATCTCTGAAATTCTGTTTATACAATTCTACTTTCTCATACCCTAATAAGTTTACGATACTTTGGTTGACCTTTATCCATACACCTTCAGGGCTCACAATAGAAATCCCTCCATTTGCATTATCAAAAATATTTTGAAATACTTTATTTTTTAAACGATCGAGATTTTTTGGCATGAAATAGCATTCTGTATTGAGTAACAAAATTAAATTATACTACATATTAGTTTTAACTCAATAGATTATTATGTTACCATAAAAGCTTAAATCCAACAAATTATCATTTTAAACAGCTGTGACTAAACTGAATCTAAGGTTTCTTAAAATAAACAGTAAACTCCGTTCCTGCATCTACTTCACTCTTCACCTCTACTTTTCCACCTATAGATTCTATATGATTTTTAGTAATAAAAAGTCCAATACCAATCGCATCTGAATTACAATGAAAGGTATTATACATTTGAAATAGTTTATCTCCAAATTTCACTAAATCAATACCTAGTCCATTATCTTTAATTTTGAGCACCACAAAATCATTTTTAAATTCAGAGCTCAATTCTATAATAGGCTTCCTTTTTTCAGATCTATATTTAATGGCATTGGTTAGAAAATTAAGAATTATACTATCTAAATAAGCTGGTATGCCTTTTATACAAACATCATCATCTATATGATTATATATAATAGCTTCCGCATTTTGAGCTAATGCTATAATGTTGTAAGTGGCTTTTTCGGTATAATCATATAAATTAAGGACATCCATTTTAGACTCCTCAATTTCTCTAATTTTAGCCACCTGAGTTAAATGCGAAACGGTTTCTTGAAGATTATCAATTGCATGTTTTAATAATTGAAAATTCTCATTCTTTTTCAAACAAGCATAATCTTCCTCTAAAAACTCTGTTAAAGAAGACAAATTACCCGAATGGGATCTCAAATTATGAGTCACGATATTAGCAAATGATGTTAGCCTTTCGTTTTGTTCTTTGGCCACACTTAGCATGGTTTTTAACTTGTCCTCACTTTTCTTGCGGTTGGTAATATCTGTAAACTGCCATATCATGTGTGGTCTTCCTTCCTTAAAATAGACCAACGACACAGATATCAACATCCAAATAATGGATCCACCTTTATGAAAATAGCGCTGCTTTACACGGTATTTATCAATTTTACCGTTGATAAGGTTTTCAAACTTTTCTTCGTGAACACCAAGATCTTGAGCATAGACAATATTATTAATGTCCATATTAAAGAGTTCCCATCGCGTATATCCAAAAATATCGCAGACGCTTTCATTAACTTTTAACCAATTCCCATTTAAATTCACAATAGCAATACCATTATAAGTATTGTTAAACGTGCGCTCTAAAACGTCGTAAGCGTTTGAGAAATTCCTCAGATGATTTGAAACTTTCATACATATCGTTTAATAAGGATTAATCAATTGAAAGCTATTTTTGCTATTAGGGAAATTTTAGTTAGGACATAATTATACGCCTTAGGATATCAAAAAGTTACGAAAAAAATTCCAAATCACAAAAAAGTAGTATATTTGCCGCTCGAAAGAGAGGCTTTCGTGTACATAAAAATCATTTACAATAATATTAGCATGTATTTAGATCAAAAAGCAAAAGAAGAGTTATTCACTAAACATGGTGGTAATGCAAAGAATACTGGTTCTGCAGAAGGACAGATTGCATTATTCACACATAGAATAGAACACTTAACACAACACTTAAAGAAAAACCGTAAAGATTATAATACGGAACGTTCTTTAGTAATGTTAGTAGGTAAGAGAAGAAGCTTATTAGATTACTTAACTAAGAAAGATGTCTTAAGATATCGTGCGATAGTTAAAGAATTAGGATTAAGAAAATAATCTCAATATAAAGGCCACGCATTTAGCGTGGTTTTTTGTTTTTATACAACTCAAACGTAAGAGTAAAACAATCGTAAAAAAATAGCAGAAAAATCCTAAAATGATTTTAGGATTCGCGGTTTTTCATTGGTCACCAACAACAACTACACAACAACACAACGACCATTGTTTAATTTAGAATTAAAAAATTTATGATTCCAAAAGTTTTTAGAGAGGTCATAGACCTTGGTGATGGTAGAGAAATTTCTATCGAAACCGGAAAATTAGCAAAACAAGCGCATGGTAGCGTTGTTGTGCAATCAGGAAAATGTATGTTATTATGTACAGTTGTTTCCAATTATGAGCAAAAAGACCTTAATTTTTTACCATTAACGGTAGATTATAGAGAAAAATTTGCTGCTGCTGGTCGTTATCCAGGTGGTTTCTTCAAAAGAGAAGCAAGACCAAGTGACGGAGAAGTATTAACAATGCGTTTAGTGGACAGAGTTTTACGTCCATTATTCCCAAAAGATTACCATTCTGAAACTCAGGTGATGATTCAGTTAATGTCTCATGATCCAGAAGTTATGCCAGATGCTATGGCAGGATTAGCGGCTTCTGCTGCAATTCAATTATCAGATTTCCCTTTTGAATGTGCTATCTCTGAAGCTAGAGTTGGACGTGTAAACGGAGAATTTGTAATCAACCCTACACCAGCACAAATGGAAGAGTCTGACTTGGACATGATGATTGGTGCTTCTGCAGATTCAGTAATGATGGTAGAAGGTGAAATGGATGAGATTTCTGAAGAAGAAATGGCAGACGCTATTAAGTTTGCACACGAAGCTATTAAAGTTCAATGTGCTGCTCAAATTAGATTAGCAGAAGCATTTGGAAAGAAAGACGTTCGTGAATATGAAGCTGAAAGAACAGATGAAGATTTAGAGAAGAAAGTGCATGACATGGCATACGATAAAGTATATGCTATTGCAAAAGCAGGATCTGCTAAACATGAAAGAAGTGCTGCTTTTCAACAAATAAAAGAAGATATTAAAGCTACTTTTTCTGAAGAAGAATTAGCAGATTATGGTGGTTTAGTTTCTGATTATTATCGTAAAGCTGAAAAAGCCGCGATTAGAGATTTAACCTTAAATGAAGGTTTACGTTTAGATGGTCGTAAGACTGACGAGATTAGACCAATCTGGTGTGAAGTAGATTACTTACCTTCTACACATGGTTCTGCAATTTTTACACGTGGAGAAACTCAAGCTTTAGCTACTGTAACTTTAGGAACCTCTAGAGATGCAAATCAAATAGATATGCCATCTAAAGAAGGTGAAGAACGTTTCTATTTACACTATAACTTCCCTCCTTTTTGTACAGGTGAAGCAAGACCAATCCGTGGAACATCTCGTAGAGAAGTTGGACATGGTAACTTAGCACAACGTGCATTAAAAGGAATGATTCCTGCAGATTGTCCTTACACAGTACGTGTTGTATCTGAAGTTTTAGAATCTAACGGTTCTTCTTCTATGGCAACCGTTTGTTCTGGTACAATGGCGTTAATGGATGCCGGAGTTCAAATGACAAAACCAGTGTCTGGTATTGCAATGGGATTAATTTCTGATGCAGATTCTGGAAAGTACGCTGTATTATCTGATATTTTAGGTGATGAAGATCACTTAGGAGATATGGACTTTAAAGTCACTGGTACTGCAGATGGTATCACAGCTTGTCAAATGGATATCAAAGTAAAAGGATTGTCTTACGAGATTTTAGTAAATGCTTTACAACAAGCACGTGCTGGTCGTTTACATATCTTAGAGAAATTGACAGATACAATTGCTAAACCTAATGCAGATGTTAAAGAACATGCGCCTACAATGGTAACAAGACGTGTTCCTAACGAATTTATCGGAGCCTTAATTGGACCTGGTGGAAAAGTCATTCAGGAAATGCAAAAAGAAACTGAGACTACTATCGTTATTAACGAAGATCCAGTAACTGAAGAAGGTATTGTTGAAATCTTAGGTGTAGGCAAAAAAGGTATTGATGCTGTTATGGCAAAAATCGATGCTATTTTATTTAAGCCAGTAGTTGGTAGCGTTTACGAAGTAAAAGTTATTAAAATGTTAGACTTTGGTGCTGTTGTAGAATATATGGATGCCCCAGGAAACGAAGTTTTATTACACGTAAGTGAATTAGCTTGGGAACGTACAGAAAATGTATCTGACGTTGTAAACATGGGAGATGTTTTTGATGTGAAGTATTTTGGACAAGACCCAAGAACTCGTAAAGAAAAAGTATCTCGTAAAGCTATCTTGCCAAAACCAGAAGGTTATGTAGCAAGACCACCAAGAGAAAATAACGATCGTGGTGGACGTGATAACAATAGAGGAAGAGATAATCGTGGACGTGATAACAGACGTGATGATCGTAAGCCTAGAGAAGATAAGAAGGAAGATTAATTCTTAATTCTAAACTTTATAAAAAACCCTAAATAGAACTATTCTATTTAGGGTTTCTTTTTGCGTTAAAATGAAATTGAATCAAGCTAATAAGACATTTATTTTTTGTCTTTAAAAACCAGTTTTACCCATCCAGCCTATACTCTCACTATGTTAAATAAAAATTAAAAAAAGTCTAAAGTCTAAAAACCAACGTACATCTGTTTTAGTTAATCAATCACAAACCTAACACCTCATAATTTATGGCTTCAGAAAAACCAACCTCAAATATTATTCTTTCAAGCACTAAAAGCAGAACAAAAAAATAACAAATAGTTTAAATTTATTTGTTAACAGTAAGTCAAAAACTGAAAACCCTAACAACAAAATTGTACTCTTTAGTACGTTTTTACTGATGCTTTTGGGTGTGTACTTCCTTTCTGTCTTTTATGGTGATTTTGAACAATTAAACCTAGACAAAATGAGTTCTACGATAGGATTAACCTTTATTGCTATAGCAACTACTCTTATGGCTTTCAAAGTCTCATTCTTTCTTTATAAAGCTTACAATTATTTTAAATACAAGCCTATTGCATCTGTTTCAGATAAAGAATTACCAACTATTACCGTTATTGTCCCTGCATATAATGAAGGTAAACAAGTTTGGGCTACCTTAATGAGCTTAGACAATAGCAACTATCCAAAAGAGAAAATACAAATTATATCTATTGACGACGGCAGTAAAGACGATACATGGGATTGGATGCTTGATGCTAAAACAAAATTAGGAGACCGTTTAGAGATTTACCAACAACCTGAAAACCAAGGAAAACGTCACGCACTGTACCGTGGGTTTAATTTAGGTACAGGTGAGATTTACGTCACTGTAGATAGTGATTCAATCGTTACAGAAGACACACTTAGAAACTTAGTTAGTCCATTTGTTAAAGATGACAACTGTGGTGCCGTTGCAGGAAACATTAGAGTTTTAAATAACAAAAAGGAAATGTTGCCTAAAATGTTAGATGTCAGTTTTGTATTAAGTTTTGAATTTGTACGTTCTGCTGAAAGTAATCTAAATTCTGTTTTATGTACACCTGGAGCATTAGCTGCATACAAAAGCACAGCGGTTCATGAGTGTTTACCGCAATGGATTAATCAAACGTTTATGGGGCAACCTTCAGATATTGGTGAAGATAGAGCCATGACTAATATGATTTTAAAACAAGGTAAACACGTATTATTTCAGAAGAATGCGGTCGCTTTTACCAACGTCCCAGAACAATATATGGGATTATACAAAATGTTTATCCGTTGGGGAAGAAGTAACGTGAGGGAAAATTTAGAAATGGCGAAATATGTATTTACAAATTTCAGAGCAAAAGGTAAATCTGGAACTAGAATCTTATTCATAAGTCAATTCCTGAAAATATTAATGAGTTATCCTTTATTAATTTCAATGTTATTCTTTGTAATGGTACATCCTTTACTTTTTATTGGCTCTACGCTCGTTAGTATCTTTGTGATTTCAACATTTTCAGTATTGTTCTTTGCTAGTCAATATAAAACTACAGAAGGCTTTTGGGCATATTCTTATAGCATACTATTTACATTTGGCCTATTCTGGATTACACCATATGCTATTGCAACAGCGAATAGAAGAGGCTGGTTAACACGTGGATTAGAAGAAAAGAAGTAAATATCACCTTTTCTAGTATAATAATTATAAGCCTACAAAATTATATGTTTTGTAGGCTTTTTTATTGTGAATTCCCGTTTTGTCACCGACAACCTGTCATAATTATAGGATTTCTGATTTTTCCCAAATTTCAATTTCGGAACCAATGGTCCTAAAAATTTTCAATACCATAACATATCACATAAAAACCTTAGGATATCAAAATTCTTTAAATCATAATTTCATTTTGGCACTGTCGCATAGTAATTGCGGCTACTAAAGCAACTGACAGCAAGGTTAGTTAAAATAAAAACAAATTATGAGAGTATTAGTAATTGGAGCTGGAAACATGGGTTTAACGTATGCAGAAGGAATGGCAGAATCACCACTCCTTAGTAAGCACAACTTGAGAATTTATGATACTGATCCAAAAAAAATAGAAAGTTTAAGCAAAGACACAAGATTTAATGTTTTTGATAATTTAGAAGATTGCTTACCGAAAGCAGATATTGTATTTATAGCGGTTAAGCCCTACCATAGTGACGGTTTATTTGAAGAAATGAAATTAATGATTAACGACAGTCAAATTTTTGTATCTCTGATGGCAGGTGTTACAATAGATACCATTCAACAAAAATTGAATGCAAAAAAGGTAATTAGAACAATGCCTAATTTACCTGCACAAGTTGGTAAAGGTGTTACATCCTACACAGAGTCTAGCGACGTTTCTAAAGTAGAAATGTTAATGGTAAGAAACCTTTTAGACACCACAGGAACATCAATACATGTCAATACAGAAAAGTTCATTGATGCTTCCACAGGGATTTCTGGAAGTGGACCTGCTTACGTATTTTATTTTATGCAATCAATGTTAGAAGCTGCACAAAAAATGGGCTTCTCAGATTATGATTCTAAAATTTTGGTAAGCAGCACATTTGAAGGAGCTATAGAACTCTTCAATCAAAATAGTATATCTCCAAAATCTTGGATAGAAAAAGTGGCATCAAAAGGAGGGACAACCCAAGCCGCAATTGATTCTATGGATGATAATAATGTAAAACAACTCATTCAAGATGCTGCATATGCAGCTTTTGATCGCGCTGTTGAATTAGGTAAAGAGAAATAAAATTTATGGATAAAGAGATAAAACGTGTGGTCATAAAAGTAGGCACCAACGTATTAACAAATAAAGATAATAGAATTTTAGGGCCAGTTCTTCGAGAATTGGTAAGACAAATCGCAGTGTTGTATGAAAAAGACATTATGGTTATCCTAGTATCCTCTGGCTCTGCAATGGCAGGCATGGAAATTTTAGGAGAAACTAACATTAAAGACAAGTCCATAAGAAGGCAAGTCTATTCTGCAGTAGGTCAGCCACGAATGATGAGACATTATTATAGTCTTTTTCACGACTATGGAATGCGATGCGCACAAGTATTAGCAACAAAACGCGATTTTGATATCGGTAAACACCGTAAAAACATGATTAATTGTTACGAAGGGTTACTTGCTGAAGGTGTTATTCCGATCGCTAATGAAGATGATGCTGTGTCGCTTACAATGTCAATGTTTTCCGATAATGATGAGTTAGCAAGTTTGGTAGCAGAACTTATTGATGCAGACCGTTTGATTATTCTTTCTGACACAGATGGGCTTTATGATGGTAATCCGGACGATGATGATTCTAGGATTCTGAATACGGTAATCACTAATCAGGATGTTGAAAAATATGTTCAAGCTTCCGATAAAAAAGAAGGTGAAGGACGAGGTGGTATGGCTTCAAAATTAAAAATTGCGAAAGGCACTGCCAATAAAAATATTCCAACGTATATCGCCAATGGCAAAAAAGAAAATATAATAGTAGATATCATTAATAATAAAGAAGTGGGAACTAAATTTATTAGTGCATAAATAACACCAATAGTACAACATAAACTAAGCATGTTAAAAGCTTTATCATCCTAATAGTTGACTAATAGCGGATAGCATGCGATAGTTTTCAAAATTAAAACACATGAAACTTTTACATACAGACATAAAAAATAAGGTCTTAAAATCAATGCTTCAAATTTTAGAGCGCGAACGAAACGCTATTATAGAAGCGAATAAAAAAGATTTGAATGCTTTTGAAAAAGAAGACCAAGCGTTATACGATCGTTTAATTGTGAATAATAAAAAGGTAGATGAAATGATTGCTGCTGTAGAAGCTGTGATGCTTCAAGACGACCCTGTTGGAAAAGAAATAACTAACAGAACTTTAAAAAACAATTTAAACATCGTTAATACCACAGCACCTTTCGGTACTATTCTAATTATTTATGAATCACGACCAGATGTTACTATCGAGGCAGCCGTTTTAGCGTTTAAAGCGAATAATAAAATATTACTTAAAGGAGGAAAAGAAGCCTTAAATAGTAACCTTATATTAGAGAAATGTTGGCATGAAGCCTTAGAAGAAAACGGATTATCTAAGGACTGGATTAAACTATTACACTTAAAACGTGAGGAAACCCAAGCCTTTCTTAAAAACCCTACAGAACCATTAGATTTAATTGTACCGCGTGGTGGCGAGCGTTTAATCAACTTTGTAAAAACAAATGCCACTTGTGCTGTCTTAATAAGTGGACGTGGCAATAACTTTTTATATGTTTCCGAACATGCCGATTGGAGCAAAGCGGTAAATGTTATTATCAATGCAAAAACAGATAAAATCTCTGGATGTAATGCTTTAGACAAAGTTCTAATCAATAAGAACCTACCACAATATGAAATGAAACTGAAAATGCTTCAAGAAAAACTAGAACAGCATAAGGTTGAAATTATAGTGGATAAAAAAGTATCTCATATTTTATCTGAAAAAGAAACCGTTTCCAATCTAGATATATGGCATGAAGAGTTTTTAGCTTTAAAATTACTTATTGGAGAAGTAGACTCTTTAGATGAAGCCATTGAGATGATTAACACGTATTCGGGGAAACACTCCGCCTCAATTATCACAGAAGATAAGGCAGAAGCGATGACCTTTATGCACAATGTAGATAGTGCTGCGGTATATCATAATGCTTCAACTCGATTTACCGATGGAGGTCAAATGGGTGTTGGTGCTGAATTAGCCATTAGTACAGATAAATTACACCACCGTGGCCCTTTAGGTTTAAACCAATTAGTGACAAATAAATATTATGTTTATGGAGATGGACAGGTTAGAATTTAGTTATTGAACGGACATAAAACAAGCGCTCATTCTAAGTTTTAAGCCTAATAATTAGGATTTTACATAAAAAAAACTTATATTCTTGGTTATGATTACACAAGACAAAATTAAATACGCGGAAGAATTAAGTACATCAATATCTTATCTTGAAAATTTAGGTTACTCTAATATCAAGGCAGATTTAGAAGGTTATGAAACACCTAAATCTTATCACAAAATAGGGAGTGATATCGATGTTACTCCAGACATTGTTGCAGAGAAAGAGGGACGTAAACATATTTTTGACCTCAGTTTAAAATCTGAAAAGCCTAGATTATTAAAATCAAAATGGTTATTTTTAAACACGTTGAGTAAAATTAAATCGTATCGATTTAGGCTCATAACAATGAAAGGACACTATAAATTCACCAATGAAACTGTAGATGCGATTAATCTTGATACCGTAAAACTGGTAAAAATTTAAAAGTTTTTTTATTATTGTGTAACATTTTATTGCTTTCTTACGTATAATAAAAGCAACACGTGTTGTGTTTAAATTACACAAATCTTAAAATTAAATGAGACAACTTAAAATTACCAAGCAGGTTACCAATAGGGAAACCGCATCATTAGATAAATATTTACAAGAAATTGGTAAAGTAGATCTTATTACAGCAGACGAAGAGGTAGAATTAGCTCAACGTATTAAAGCTGGAGATCAACTCGCTTTAGAAAAATTAACTAAAGCTAACTTACGTTTTGTGGTTTCTGTTGCTAAGCAATATCAAAATCAAGGATTAACATTACCCGATTTAATAAATGAAGGAAATTTAGGTTTAATTAAAGCTGCACAACGTTTTGATGAAACACGTGGTTTTAAATTTATCTCTTATGCTGTTTGGTGGATTAGACAATCTATATTACAAGCCTTAGCGGAACAGTCGCGTATTGTGCGTTTGCCGTTAAACAAGATTGGTTCTATTAATAAGATTAATAAGACTTTTGCCTTTTTAGAGCAAAGCCATGAGCGACCACCTTCTGCGGAAGAAATCGCTAAAGAATTAGACATGACGATTAACGATGTTAAGGAGTCTATGAAAAATTCTGGTCGTCACGTCAGTATGGATGCTCCTTTGGTAGAAGGTGAGGATTCTAACTTATACGATGTATTACGAAGTGGTGAATCCCCAAATCCGGATAGAGATTTATTACATGAGTCTTTACGAACTGAGATTGAACGTGCTTTAGAAACTTTAACACCTCGTGAAGCTGATGTTGTTCGTTTATATTTTGGTTTAGGTAATCAACATCCAATGACTTTAGAAGAGATTGGAGAGACTTTCGAATTAACTCGTGAGCGTGTCAGACAAATTAAAGAAAAGGCTATTAGACGTTTAAAGCATACGTCTAGAAGTAAAATATTAAAAACATATTTAGGTTAATTTCGACTACGCTCAATTACCAAACTATGAAACACTTATGCAAATTCTGTGGTCATAGTGCATACCTGAAGTAACATATAAAGACAAATTTAGGTTAGGATTTCGTATCTTTAACGACCAACCTAATAAAGGTAACAACAGTTACAAACATAACTGTTCGTTTTTTGATTGATGAAAGAACCCACGGCTGATTACCGTGGGTTCACTTTTTTAATATCTTTCGGGTTCTAATTAAAATAGAACAAATTAATCCTCACATTTTAATTACCTTTGCAGAAACCTAATAGAACTTCATTTAATGACTTCAAAATTAATTGCACCCTCAATGTTAGCTGCCGATTTTGGCAACTTGCAACGTGATACTGAAATGGTTAACAATAGTGATGCCGATTGGTTTCATATCGATGTAATGGATGGCCATTTTGTACCGAATATATCTTATGGAATGCCAGTAATTGCTGCTATAAAAAAGCATGCAACTAAACCATTAGACGTCCATTTAATGATTGAAAAACCGGAACGCTATATTGAAGAATTTGCTAAAGTTGGAGCAGATATTATTACCGTACATTACGAATCTACCGTTCATTTACATAGGACAATAAGACAAATTAAAGACGCCGGTTGTAAAGCAGGAATCGTTCTTAATATAACCACACCTCTAACTGTTTTAGAAGATATTTTACCAGAATGTTTTATGATATTGTTGATGTCTATAAACCCTGGGTTTGGTGGTCAAAAATTTGAAGACATTACCTATAAGCGCGTAAAAAATCTTCGAAAAATGATAGATGAACAAGGTCTAGATACACGTATTGAAATTGATGGAGGTGTTACTGATAAAAACATCAAAAAACTAGTGGAAGCTGGTGCTGACACTTTTGTTGCAGGCAGTCATGTTTTTAAAAGTGACAACCCTACAGCGACTATTAAAGCCTTAAAGGATTTAGCTAACTCTTAAGAGCGAAGTGATCAGAATAGCATAACTACAACTAAAATATCCAATTGAGCGCAATCACAATACATTCGACATCTATTTTTTAGATTGCGCTCAAATCGACAACTTTAAATTTTGTGTGCTCTTTTTTATAAATGTTTTAATACCTAATTGATTACATCTGTTGATGTATATTATCCATACACTATCTATACACTATCTATGGAGTATCTATGGAGTATCTATGGAGTATCTATGGATACCATATCAAAAGGGTTTTATGAAAAGGCTTCCCTCAAAAAAACTTATACTCCTACTTTTAAACGTAGTTCTCAAACTTCGTTTTGTTCTCTCTATCTAAAACAAGCACCTTCTAAGATACACTTTTAGATACTCTATTCCCTTCAAGGAATTAATAACAACTCATCAGTTTATAATTCCTTTAATAAATAATTTATTAAATCTGTAGTTGTTACAATTCCAACTAATCGGTCGTCATCTACTACAGGTAAGGCGTGAAATTCTTTTTGAGCTAAAATCAAGGCAACGTCTTTTATACTTGCATCCGAAGACACGGTAATTACATTTTTAGCCATTACTTGCTCGATTGTAAACATATTATAGACTAACGTTTCAATCTCCGTTTCGGTTTCATCTACGGCATCTGCAAAGCTAATCCTCAACAAATCTGTATAACTTAACATTCCTATAATAGCCTCATTCTTCACTACAGGAATATGCCGAATTTTATGTCTTTTAAATAAAAGTTCTGCCGTCTCAAGTTCATCATCTTTTTTAAGTGTAATGATGTTTGTAGACATTATTGTAGAAATTGGTTTGGTATTCCTCATGACTTTTTGCTTTATAATTCACTATTAAAAGTAAATTATAATATCAATAAAAACCATGATAATTATCACCTTACCATCAGTAAAATGATCTTAATGTTAGTCCTTACTACCGTAACCATAATTATAACCATAGTTATAACCGTAGCCATAAGAATTGCCTAAACCTACACTATTAATAACATAAGCCATATTCTTTAACTTACCAGACTCCGAAAGATCTTTAGAAAATTTCAAAAGATTCTTCTCCGTATAATTGGCTCGGGTTAAATAAATAGTTGCATCTGCTAATTGAGAGATTAACATGGTATCTGTTACCAAAATTGTTGGAGCCGTATCTACAATAATATAATCGTATTCTTCTTTTGCTTCTTCTAAAAGTTTTGTAAAACGCCCATTGGTTAACAAATGTGCTGGATTTGGTGGAATACTTCCCGATAGTATGATATGATGATTAGGGTGTTTTTCAAAACCATTAATTAAGGCATCTTTCCAATTATAATTAAGATCATGTAAATAGTTTGATAAGCCTGGCTTGTGTTTATCTTGATGAATATGGGTATGAATCTGTGGGTTTCTTAAATCGGCTCCAATCAATAGCACTTTTTTATTAATACTAGACAAAGCTAACGATAGATTTATACTCACATAGGTCTTTCCTTCCCCTTTAATGGTAGATGTACAGTAGATTACTTTACCTTTATTATCGTTCTTTAAAGGTAAAATATAGTTAACGTTAGAGCTTAATATTCTAAAGGCTTCAGATTGGGTAGAGCTATCCTCCGGATCACTAAAAATAAGCTGCTCCGATTTTACTTTTGGTAATTCTCCTACAATTGGTACTTTAGAGTTCAATTGCATAACGTCTTCACGCCCTTTTATTTTAGTATCCAAGAGTGCGGAAGCATAAATTACACCAAAAGGAACGATTAAACCCAAAACAAATGCGATTAGATAGGTGCTTCTTGAGTTCGGTGATATCGGTCCACCACCTGAGATAGCATATTCAACGACTTTGATAGAAGGTTCTGTAATAGCCAAATTAATAGCTGCCTCCTCTCTTTTTTGAAGTAAAAACAAATACAAGGTTTGCTTTATCTCACGTTGTCTCGTGATATCCGTTATTTTCTTTTCTTTACCTGGTAAGCTATAGACTTGAGATGCAAATTTTCTATTCTTACGTGTTAATTGTGCTTTAGAGGCCTCTAATTGTTTCGCATAAGAATCAATAGATGCAAATATATTTGATTTTAAATCTTGTAATCTATTTTTTAATAGTACAACGTTTGGATTGTTTTCACCAGCACTAACGATTAAATTATCACGTTCTAAAACCAGCGTATTATAATTATTCACTAAACCATTAATACTAGAGTTATTAACCCCAATATTAGCCGGTAATAATGCAGAATTAGGATTGGGCTTCTCCAAAGTTTCCTTAAGTAAACTCGAAAGGATTAATTGATTTTCAGTTTCAAACAACTCCTCTTCAGACAAAGTACGTTGTGAAATTCCGAGTTCAGCATCTGACTCTAAGGTTATTAAATTGTTTTTCTCCTTATAATCTTTTATACCAAGTTCAATAGAATCTAATTCTCTTGCCAAAAGCTTAAAACGCTCATCTATAAAGTCGATAGTTCTCCTTGAGATATCTTGACGATCATTGATGCCATCTTCATTAAATACCTCTATTAGGGTATTAAGAATACGCTCATTCTTAGCTTTACTTTGGCTTGTATAATTTAACTGAAGTAAATCACTGCCTTTACCAAGCATATTAATATTAACACCTCCTTTTACCCCCCCTGTAACAGCAGCTATTGGTGCAAATTTAACAATATAGGTTTTTCCTACTGAAGACTGATTCTCTGCTGACGGACTCCAACTTAATTCAAAAGGTAAATTATGCTTGGTTTTAGTTGTGTCATAATTCGGAAACACTATAGGTTTTTCTGTACTTGAAGGAATCACCTCAAACCCTTGAGACTTCACCTCAATTTTATAAGACGATCCACCATAAATACTATCATTATTAATTGTTTTAAGAATATAAAACGGTAAATGATTTATTTCAGTGGTGAGCACACTTCCCTCTTCAAAAAAGCGCATTGTTAAATCTAAGCGATCCACAACATTCTCAATAATGCGGTAGGACTTTAGAATTTCTATCTCATTTTCTAAGTTAATATTCGAGCGGTTAAATATAAAGGCCGATGACGGTAACTCTAATCCTTTCGTCTTATTTAAGATCTTAATTTTAGCACTTGCACTGTAAACTTTAGGTGTATATCTTAAATACATATAAGCACCTATAAGTGCCACTATAATACCTAGAGCAAACCAATACCAATACCGTAAATATTTACGAACTTCCTTTTTGATAAATTCCCCTTGATCACCACTTTTTTGGTAATTACTCTCTTCCATCTGACTCATCTTATTTCGTAATTAAAACCACTGTAGTTAATAAAATAGAAACTACAGACAATAAAGTTCCTATATTCCCTATAAAACCAGCACTTTTAACTTTTGGGTTATTAGGATTGACAACGATGACATCATTAGGTTTAATAAAATTATAAGGTCCCTCTAACCAATCTGCAGACGTCAAATCTATATGCGTAATCTGCCTCACCCCTTCTTCATCTCTCATAATCATAACATCCTCACGTTTACCATTAATCGTCAAATCACCAGCATATCCCAAAGCTTGTAATAAGGTAATATTTTGTTCCGTAAAATTAAAGGTCCCTGGTTGATTCACTTGTCCTAGCACCGTGACTTTTGCATTAATTAATCTAACATCAACCGTAGGGTTTCTAAGGTGCCCATCATCTTCAAGCTTCTTTTTAAGAAACTCAGCGAAGTTTTGAGTCGTCATATTTGCCACAGACAATATTCCTAAAATGGGAAAATTAATGGTTAAATTTTCAGACACCAAATACCCATCAAGTTGCATTAATTCAACGCTCATGCCACCTGCACTACTAGACACCTTATTATAAGGAATTACAGACTCAGGTACTAGGGCACTTACATTAATACGCAATACGTCATTAGGTAAAATTTTCGCATTGGAATAACTAATTTCTTTATTAGCATACTGTTCTGCATCTTGAAGATATAAAATTTCTTTCGGACTGACACATGAAGATATTAATATACAGCAGAATAAACTATAAACGTATTTGGACATTTGTAAGTGTTTAATAAGGTGACAAATATAAGTGCAATAATGCTATTCACAAAGTAATAACACTACTACCTAATTGATTGGAAACTACGACATATTCATTTTACTTTCACCTCTTATCCAATTAAAGACAAAGTATAACGAATATAAAATCGTCCCACTTATAAGCAGTGTTGCTAATTGCCAGTTAATTTCCCAATTTCTAATCAAAAACGTTATCACTATTAGAATACTATTTGTAATCACAATAATAGCTGTGGTTTGTCTATGAGAAAAGCCTAAAATTAAGAAGCGATGGTGTAAATGATTTCTATCTGCAGCAAAGGGACTTTTTTTGTGAATCACCAAGCGAATAAAGAAAATACGCAAGGTATCTAACAGTGGAAAAAACAAAAAAGCTAATACTAATATGGGCGAAGCATTATGATAAATTGCATCAGGAGACAATTCTGACCTATTAATAAATCGAACGGAGAATAACGCAATTACAAAACCTAAGATCATGGAACCGGTATCCCCCAAAAACATTTTGTTTCGCTTTGAAAAATTCAAATACAAAAAAGGAATTAGCGCGCCAATTACAGAGGCTGCTAAAACCACCATGCTAATATCTTTATATTTATAAAATACATAAGAAAAAGACACAATAGCCATTAAAGCTAACGTCCCTGCAAGACCATCTATACCATCAATTAAATTAAAGGCATTTATAATTAAAATATACACAAACAGTGTAAATACCACAGACACCCAATAGGGCATAATATTAATATCAAAAATACCTGATAGGCTCACAATACGTGTGTCTGTAAAAAGGATAAGTAATAATGCGGCTAATAATTGACCTGTAAATTTTTTACGAGGAGACAAAATAAGGATATCATCTTTTAAACCTAGAAAAAACAATAAGGTCAGACCTCCCAGAATTAATAATAAGATTTTAGTATCTAATACTGCCCCAATTGTTGTGATTGTCACTGCAATACTGAGAAATATCCCAATACCACCAAGGTTTGGAACACTACCAGAGTGGCTGCTTCGTCCACCTGAAAAAGCCATTAAATTTTTAGATTTTGCGACGTTAATTATAGCAGGATAACTTGTACTAGACACAAAAAATGAAATAAAAATAGCTAGTAAAAAAAGCCAACCTATATGATCTTGTGGAATAAAATTCTCGAGTAATTCTTTTACCATTTTCTGTTACTTCTACTTTTTTTTGGTAAATATCTGTTAAATATTTTAAACCGATGTAATTTAAGTGTTAGGATATGCAAACAAATCGATTTAAGTGCCGAACTGTTTGATTTTACTTACATTTTTAAGGAGAATCGTCCACCAATTACCCGTTTGATTAGCCTTTATTGCTCGGTAATCTTCTTTCGATTTTTGTAAAATATTTTTTAAACTTTTATTACTAGCTCCCCCAACACGCATCTTAACAATGGTTTTCGGTAAATAGAAAAAGTTTAAACTGGTCTGTTTAAAGATACGTAAAATAAAGTCATAATCTGCTGCGATTTTAAAATTCAGATCGAACATACCGTATGTATCATACAAATTCTTTTTTAAATACAATGTTGGGTGGGCAGGCATCCATCCGTTTTTAAGCAGCTTGTAACTAAATGGTTGACTGATCCAGTTTCTTATAATTTTATTTGTGTTTTCTAAAGCCACATAATGTAAATCACCATAAACACCATCTACCCCTTTTGTTTTGAACGCTTCAACAATTGAAGCTATAATAGTGGCATCTGCTAAAAAATCATCGGAATGTACAAAGCCTACAATATCTCCCGTTGCTTTTACAATTCCTTTATTTAAGGCATCATAGATACCTTTATCGGGTTCAGAACTTAGCTTTATATTTGGATACTTTTTTGCAGCGGCATTCAGTTTACTTAACGTTTCTGAGTTTGAACCCCCATCTACAATGATGTATTCAATATTTGGGTAGGTTTGGTTCAATACAGAGTCCATACAGGCATCAATAGTTTTTTCACTATTATATACTGCTGTTATTATAGAGACTTTCATTTAGGGCGTATTAAATTGACGTGTTTTTACTTTTACAGCAGGGTTTCCACTATAGATACTATAAGCTTCAAGCTTGGTGGTTGCCACAGAACCCATGCTTAATACCGCATGGCTTTCAAATATCACACCTGGTGCCACACTAGATTTTGCACCAACCCAACTGCCTTCTTTTAAATAAATTGGAGCAATCATTAAGTCGAAACTTGGTGTTTTATAATTGTGGTTACCACAAAGCAATAAAGCACCTTGGGATACACACACATGATCTTCTAAGGTCACTTGATCGAGATTATCTATCCAAACTCCTTCTCCTATCCAACAATGATTGCCAATACTCAGTTTCCACGGGTATTTAATGGTGACTTTAGGTTTAATCACCACACCCTCTCCTATTGTAGCTCCAAACCGTTTCAACCAGAATATCTTTAATCCTGAAGACATATTCCAGCCTCCTTCAAAAAAAATCAAACTTGTCACATACCATAGCATGCGTTTTAATTTAGAGCCTGGCTGATACCAACTATTGTTATATGTCGAAAGATCCGTTTTCACTTATTAAGGACCAATTAAGCTTTATTAGCTTTAATAAGCTCATCAAAATAAGCAATTGTTTTTCCTAATCCTTCTTTAAGATGCACATTGGGCTCCCAATCATTTAACTCCTTTTTCGCCAAGTCTATATTAGGCTGACGTTGCATAGGGTCATCTTGAGGTAACGGCAAGTGGATAATTTTAGATTTTGAATTGGTTAACGCTATAACGTGTTGCGCTAACTCTAGCATCGTAAACTCTACTGGATTACCAATATTTACAGGTCCAACAAAACCATCTCTACTGCTCATCATTCGTATCATACCTTCCACTAAGTCATCAACAAATTGAAAGCTTCGTGTTTGTGTGCCTTCACCAAAGATGGTGATATCATCGCCTTTTAAGGCTTGCATAATAAAGTTAGACACCACACGTCCATCTTGAGGATGCATACGCGGTCCGTAGGTATTAAATATTCTAATAATTTTTACATCTACCTCATTCTGTTTATGATAATCCATAAAAAGTGTTTCGGCACAACGTTTCCCTTCATCATAACAAGAACGCAAACCTATAGGGTTCACATTTCCCCAATAACTTTCTGGTTGTGGATGTACACTAGGATCCCCATACACTTCACTCGTTGAAGCCTGAAGAATTTTAGCTCCTACACGTTTTGCTAAACCTAACATATTAATAGCGCCCATAACCGATGTTTTTATCGTCTTGATAGGATTATACTGGTAATGTACAGGTGATGCAGGACATGCTAAATTATAGATTTCATCAACCTCAATCATATATGGGTTAATAATATCGTGACGCACCAATTCAAAATAATGGTGATCCATTAGGTGTTCTATATTTTGCTTTGATCCTGTAAAGTAGTTATCTAAGCATATTACTTCATTTCCTTCATTAAGCAAACGTTCACATAAATGTGAGCCTACAAATCCGGCTCCTCCTGTGACTAGAATTCTTTTCATGCTAATTAATTTTTTAAGTGTTCAAAAATAAGGCTTTATTTTGTTCTATGACTTCAGTATTTAGAGTAAAGTCTATTACAAATTTAGTAGCAGTACTTGACCATTTTTCATACACCTCATTAGGCATTTTTATTGCCTCGTTGAAATTAATTATAATATTAGACTCATTGGTAATATCCATATCCCAACCAATGCATTTAGATTTTAAATCTTTCCATGGAGTTTTATTGGATATAAGCACAGGAAGGCCTACCGAAAGCGCTTCAATTATCGCATGACCAAAATTCTCACCCTCCGATAGTAACACAAAAAAATCATACTTAGTCAAAGTCATTGGTATGGCTTCGTTATTTATAAATCCTTTATAAGTTACTTTTATATGCTTTGGTAAACCCGATATTACTTCTTGGCATTTTAACCAATATGCCTCATCATAAATAGGTCCATATAAATCTAATTCCAAAGGTTCAATTATAAAGTTTAGAGCTTTTAACATCACCAAAGTGCCCTTCTCTATAGAAATTCGTGCTACATTAATAAAACGAACAGGGTTCTGTTTTTTCTCCTTTACTTGGGCTATATATTTTAATTTTCTTGGAAATTGATTTGCTATTTCTATAGATTTAAATACTTGTATTCGCTTCCTAACAGCAATCGCTTCATCTTCATTGGAAACATGAAATACTACATGTTTATATATCTTAAAGGTATTCGCTAATTTTAGAAATATTTTCTTTTTAAAAGACTTCACACTAAAAGCTTGGTCTGATAACATTCCGTGAGGGTTCAAAATACAATTTTCTTTTTTTGAAAAGAACACAGGTAAAATTGAAAAATAATAAGAAAATAGGCCATTTACATATATAAAATCATAATCTGAATTTAAAATTATTTTTTTAATGGTACTATAAGATAAATTTGACTTTGAAAAATAATAACATTGGCTGTCATTCATTTTATTCCATGCATCTGAATGAATTTTAGGATAAACTTTAGTCTCTAAAAAATCCGTATCTCGTGTTACAATTTTAAAGTCAAAAAAACTTTCTAAATAATCTACAAAATTACCAAATGACGTTACTGTACCACCTGCTTTGTATCCTGGGCGGTACCAATCTATAAATGCTAAAACTATTTTTTTATCCTTCATTATATTAGAGCCAAGGGGCTTTGGGTTTATGCTGCGCGTTATTATTTAAAAAGTCAATACAATTATTAAAATATGAAGCCGCAACGGAACCAGAGATATGATTTTTTGACCAATCTGAAATAGATTTTCTTTCTAATTCTGAAAGTCTTCCCTTTTTTAGCCATTTAACTAAATGAGATTCAAAATCTTCATCATCAATATGAAATACACCTCCTCTATTTTCATAATCTAACAAAATACTAGCACCACAACTACTACTGCAAAGCACTCGCATGCCATTACCTAATGCTTCGTTGACAACAGCACCCCAGCCATCAAAAATACTAGGCAATAACAGTAAATCACATTCTAACATAAGTTTTTGAATTTCAGTATTCTCTAAAACTTCTATATATTCTACACTTGTTTTTTCTGAAATCTGTTGCAAAAGGTCAAATTTTAAAGGGCCTGAGCCAACAATATAAAACTTATTAAAATTAGAATTATGCCTAAGTATTATTGGAAGAAAAGGTAAAATATTTTTTCTATCATCTAAAGAACCAACAAAAAGCAGGTTAGGTAAATTTAGCTTTTCATTTTCAAAATTATCTTCATTTATAGATTCAGTAAAATAGCCCCAATCGAATATAATTCTAGAATCAAAAAACAAATTTTCAAAACAACGCCTAGCAGGTAAACCGGTTACAAAAATGGCTTTGATTTTTGTTTTGTATTTAAGACTTAATCCTAAATATTTAATACGACGTAAAAGACCTTTTATCCCACTAGTTTTAAAAGACTCCGTAACTATGGCTAAATTCGAACAATTCAATTCTACTCCAAATTGCAAAGCTTTTGTTGGCAACCCATAAGCATGAAGCCCAGAAAATAAATGATAAGCTAACTTATTCTTTTCAAGCAAACCTTTTATTTTGTTTTCTGAAGGTGCTATATGTAATTCAACATCTCCTATGTCTGGAACTTTCCAACCAGATGTTTTACGTACATTACTTAATTCATGCTCTACAACCAGAATAACCTTACTCTTTTCCGCTAAAGCCTTTAAAAATGCAGACTGATGAATACTAATAATATTCTGCCAAAATACATAGGTCATAACACTTCTATTTTTAATTCAGACTCACTAGCTTTACTTACTCCAAACACTAACCAAGCATAGAAAAACAAATAACTACCAGCCGCAAACATATATCCCTCTGCTATCCAATGTATCATAAAAAAACAAGTAATGTATTTAAAAAATGATTAAGGGATAATTGTGATTTAAACTTAGCAATTTTACTATTCCTTATAAATGTTCGCAATACTAAAAAAACAAAAATTCCAATTCCCAATATTCCTGTCATTGCTAAAATAACTCCCCAACTTGTACCTGGCTCAACCGTACCTGTGTCATAATTAATTGTACCATATAACGCGTTTGAATATCCAATACCAATAACAGGACTTTCCTTAAACTCATCTAATCTATATGCCCATAACTCCTCTCTCGACCCAAATTCATCACCGTCAGCCGCTCTTTTTTCAGTTTTTTCAATTAAGTTCTCTGTATATTGACTCCATAAAGGAAAAGAAAGAATTGATAATAGACAAATACCCAATAACACTCGAATTAACGTTCCGAGTCGTTTTTTATAAAGCTGAATTGATAAAAACAATAATGCTATTACAGCACTAACAATTGCAATACGTGATGCTGACAGTAATAACGTTAGAAAAGAAACTACAATCATAAACTTATAAAACAAGTTCTGTTTTTTCTTTAAATCTTTATATTTTAAATTAAATACGCATAATAATAAAGATATGCCTGCTAAAGGAGATAACGTCATAGAATTTATAGTAAAACCACCAAAATTAGACCCGTTATCTATACCAGAATAAACTCCCGATACTCTTCCTACAAAAGATAGTAAAGTTAACCAAACTATTAAATGATTCGTATATTTAAAACAATAGTGCTTTACCTGATTAATATAGTCACCATAAAATAATGGAGACAAAACCAATAATGCAATTACAAACACAATAAAACGGTTGTAGGGTTTAAAAAAAACAGGTATTGTATTAAATTGAATACTCAAGAGACAAATAAATACAAGTGTTAGTGTTAAATAATCTATTTTATGTTTAGAATTTATAATAGCTAAGAATACTGTAAAAGCCATAAACCCATAATACAAAGAAGGAGGTGTAATTGGTGTAACAATTAGAACGTTATTAAAGGCCAACAACGCTATTACAAGTGCAACAAATTTAGGAGAGAATAACATACTTAACTTTTAAGGCTTTTAATCAATTTAGCTGGCACACCACCTATTAAACTAAAAGCTTCAAAAGTAGTACTAGTCACAGCTCCCGCTGCAACAACACACATTTCTTTTATTATTGTGCCCGGTAAGATTAGAGCACCCGTACAAATCCAAGTGCCTTTATCAATTAAAACCTCTGCTGAATACCCCTCTCCAGCTGCTCTGTCCCCATTAACATCTATTTTATGGGTTCCTGTACCGATATACACACTAGGCGCTATATCTACATTTTTGCCAATGACAACTTTACTAGAACTAATAATTTGTACATTATGACCTATCCAAGTATTATCCCCAATTTGCACTATACCATGACCTCTTATTTTTACGCTAGAACAAATACGAACATTCTCACCCAAGATAACCCCAGCAAAAGCATAAAGTTTTCTTTTTAATGAAAAACCTCTTGTTTCAGGGATCAATGGTAATAAAAAACTAATGAGATACAACTTATAAGTGTTCATTTTATTTTGACTTTACACCTCCATAAGGCTTAAAATTACGATTAAAAAAAGCAACCAAATAATCTAGAGACTTAAAAAAAACCCTGTGAACTTTATATTTTAATGTACTTGCAATTTTTTTTATATCCTGATCATTTTGCCCTTCAGTGGTCGATGACCCAAAAGTATCTTGATCTTGCTCTATTAAAGTTGGATTTACAGCTAGTATATCGATTAATTTATGACGTTTTAAATAATCCCAACAATCTGCAACATGATGTACTGGATACATGTTTTCAAATAGAACTTTAGCACCTAATTGGTTAATAATATATGAGGATGTAAAAAAACCAGACTGAAAAGGTCGCAATTGATACGCCCCTAAATTATGCAATACCTCTTCTTTAGATTTGGAAGGTGATAATAAAATAATTTGCGGTTCCGTAGAAGAAATCACAGTTTCAATAGACTGCAAAATTTTCTTTGTGTTGGGAGGTAAAATTATATCATCCTCAAAAATACAAGCATAGTCAATTTGATCTGCGATCATTTTTTTATATAACATTACATGGCTCAATGCACAGCCTATAACTGCAGGAGGAAAAGGATAAGAAAAATTTCTGTATGCCCTTTTAGCATTGTAATGTATTGCTAATTCATCTGATGATAAATCTTTCCCATAATAAGCTTTAAAAAAATCAAATGGCAATTCTAAACTTGTCATTTGCTCTTCAATAGAGGCTCTTCTTTCTATATCTCTCTCTAAATTAACAACGAATATTTGCATAATTAATTTATATTACAAAATTATTTTTTTTCTAAACTTCTCTCTAATATACTTTTGGATAGGCATTTCAACCTTTAAATAGGATGCCAAAGATAGGGGTATTAAAATTGCAAAAAAGAGTATTAAAAAAACAAATTATTATAAAAATCTTTTGGAAATAAATCCCACGATACTAATAGCATAAATACAATTTGCAAAGGAAAATGAAGTAAATAAGATGAATAAGTTATATTCCCAAACCAAGCTGTTTTTTTGAACAACTGGTCATTACATATATCTATATAAATAAAAAACATCAAGGTTAATGGCATTAATATAAAGCTAGGAAAAAACGACAAAAATTTAATAAATAAATAAATTACTATTCTATTATCTATAGAATCCATGATACTATCTGTCATCCCTAAGTAATAATAGAGGATAACAATCAACCATAATAAAATTGTCGTAATCATAACCGTATAATGTAAATCTATTTTTCTTACAAAAATAAATTTAAAAATATAGTAGACACATGCGCCCATAAAAAAAGAAATAACTCCATGAAAAAAACCTGTAGCAATACCTGTTTTTATTTCTAAAAAAAACCAATAAAGGCCACAATAAAACAACTTAATAAAGATCCCAATTTTTTTCTTGCAAAAATAAAGAAAGAAATATATAAAATAATTTCTACCGAGACAGACCAAGAAGGTCCATTAAATGACAGTCCATTACTAAAACCCCAATGTTGAATAAAAAAAATATTATATATAAAATGCTTCAAATCAAAATTATCATATACAAAAGTTGTATTATTTTGACTTATATAAACAAACTGAAGTAATACACACAATATTAGAGTTAAAAAAGTGTAGAGGGTACAATCTAGAAAATCTAGCTATAGAAAAACTCTTAAAATCAATTAAATTGTTCTTGACCTTATCATAATATAACCAAAAAAATATAAAACCTGATAACTGAAAAAAATATTGAACAGCAAAACCCCCGTCGTTATAAAATAATTTTAGCGTTGAATACAAAGGAAAATCGGTTTTAGAACTTACTTTGTTTAATAAAAAATGCTGCCAATGTACTAAAATAACAGCCATAGCGGCAAAACCTCTTGAAAAGTCTAAACTATATAAATGTTTCGGAAAATTCAATTTTTATTTTTAAAGGATTAATGCAATATCTATATCTGCTAAAATAGTTTAACTCTCATGACTTTATTATCAACGATAGGCAAAACTTCAAATTTTGTTATAATATAGCCTCACTATTAAAGTTATTATATATTAACAGAACAAAAAATCGCATAATTAAAGTTTTAATTTTAATATAATTTGAATTAAAAATATCAAAATACGAGAACCAAAAACTTTTCTAGCTAAAAGCATAATTTTAAATGGTTTTGATTCAATCTTTAATTCATTTATTAACCATGTTTCATAATCTTTAATTACAAAGGCATTCTTATAATTAAGAAGGTTTACATATAAGGTTCTACAATTTTTTGTAATACCTTTATTTATTTCAGACGTCCAATGGTGCTCTGCTTTTAACGCTCTTACTATTTTTTTTTGAGTTTCAATCCCAGACAATATGGCGTTAATACTTAAGCTAGCATCACTTAGTCGGTCTTGTTGATGTACCCTCAAAAAAAACAGATGTTCTTCAAGAAATTTAAATCGTTTGGTTTTTAATAAAACTCTAATATGGTATTCTAAATCATCACCAAATCCCAAATGCTCATCCCATCCTTTAGATTTTAAAAGCATATGTTTAGTCCATAGAGGTGCAGAGGTTTGCATCACATGCACTCCATTACATAACTTATCAATTAATTGATTAATTGAATCAAATGGTTTCCCTATAACTTCAAGATCCTTTGGTTTCTCTAGATCTTCTCCCATATATCCATAACAACTACAGCCTTCTAAATTATTTGATTTTATAAACTGAATTTGATTTTCAAGCTTATTTTCAAATAGCAAATCATCCGAATCTAAAAATTGGATAAACTCTCCCTTAGCTAAGCGCAATCCATAATTTCTTGCGGCAGAAGCACCAGCGTTTGTCTGTCTATAATATTGTATATTATGAAGCTTCCAATCTGTCTTTAATAATGCAGATACTATTTCTTCGGTACCATCTGTTGACCCATCATCGATAATTATAATCTCAACATTATTGTAAACTTGATTTATACAACTCTCTACAGCTTTAAGCAGAAAAGAAATACGATTATATGTGGGTATTATAATACTAACTAGCCCTAAACTCTTATCCATGATTCTGGTATACGTTCTGTAATTGGAACTGCGTCAACATTA
The DNA here is from genome assembly GCF_000427335.1 of Winogradskyella psychrotolerans RS-3. Classification (GTDB taxonomy): domain Bacteria; phylum Bacteroidota; class Bacteroidia; order Flavobacteriales; family Flavobacteriaceae; genus Winogradskyella; species Winogradskyella psychrotolerans. Next base: position 56,506 of record NZ_ATMR01000007.1, read on the forward strand.
AACCATTTATTTGGACTAATCACTATTTTATTTTTATAATCTGATAGCCAAGCTCCCCACCAACTAAATGAACTATTAGCAATTATAAAATACTTGCAATTAGTTAGTAATCTAAAATCTTCATGATCTTGTTTTCCAATATTATGTTTAATAATTTTTTGATGCTCTGATATCTTAAAATTATCTTCTGCCCAGTCTGGATCATCTGTGAAAATAAAAAAGTACGGATTTTCTACCTTATCTTTAATAATAGCGATGGCCTTTTTGTAATAATCCATATCACATAAGCCGTGTACAGCATTCGCCACTGGATTGGCCACATAGTCTCCTCGTCTAATATGTACCGCTACTGCATTAACCGATTCTATTTCATCTAAATATTTTTGGTTTATAGCATTAGGTTTGTCTTTAAAAGACAATTCCTTTAACAAAGTAGGGCGAATACTTTCAAAATACTTAAAACTCTGCCAATAGCCTTCAATTACTATGTTTCTCGATTTTTGCTGCAGTAAACTTTCATCAAACCCTTCTTCTTTATCCCTTATCATTTGGTAAGACCAAGCAAAAGGCATAATTGTTTTAAAAAATTTACCAAGACGCACACTCGCTACCCATCTTACTAGCCACTGCACAAAAGGAGACCCAAAGTCTTCATCTTGTATATTAAATAAACCCAAATCATAATGGCGTTGTGGAGCTTCTTTTAAAATTGGTCTAGGATCGATGACTAATTTTTTATTTAATGCAACCGCCATTGCTTTTGCTGTGGCGTATTCATATAATTGATTGCCCATACCACCTAGTAAACGGACTATTATTTTACCTTGACTCATTTGTGTTCTGACATTAATGTTTTGATATTTATAAATTTTGATGCATTGTTCTTAATCCAATCGAATTCTTTATCCCACCATTTAAATTTCTCAAGAAATGCAATTTCATCCATGGAAAATCTAAATTTTATTAATTTTGCAGGTACACCTACATTAATTGAATAGGGCTCTACATCCTTTGTTACAATTGCATTTGCCCCTATTATTGCCCCATCTCCTATCGTTACACCATCTACTATCTTAACCCCAGAGCCAATCCATACATCATTTCCGATTTCAACGACATATTTAGATTTGCTTACTTTAGGTAATTCTTCGAACACATTTTTATGCACAAATGTAAAACCGGCTTGACCAATAGTTGAAAAAAAAGCTGGATGTATACTTACAAATTCTTTTGTAGGATGACTTCCCATACCTGTTCTAACGTTATCTGCTATAGCACAAAACCGCCCCACCTTTGTATTTCTTATACTAGAGTTTTCAGAAATATAAGTTCCAGTACCAATAATTGATGAAGACACATCACAGCCTTTGCCTATTTTTATATTCTTCTCTAGTTTTGTAAAAAAATCAATTTTCACCTTTCTAAGTATACGTTTGTTTTTTAAAAAAAATGACAACTTAATTAAAGTTAATGATAATGCAATGTAGATTTTAATTAATATTCTTTTCATTTTATAAATTCAAAAATTTCCGCGCTTCCATATTTAATGATTAAAAAACCGGTATTAATTTATTTTGTTCTTTAAGTTTCTTATTGAACTTGTTCTAGTCTTATCTCTTAATGCCTCCATCTCCTCCAGTAAACTTGAATATTTATCAACGCTTAGTTTACAAGCCTGTATTAGTGCGGAATCCAAACCATTCTTTTCGTATAAAATCGCATTTTTATTTGAAAACAAATAGGTTTCAGAAAATTCTTTTCTAATAATTGGTGGCTTTATAAAGCCCTGACATAATTGCCAAGATCCAGTTGTCTCACCTTTTAAATACCTTTGATGTCCTTTAATTTCAGGATCTAAAAGCGGTAAAAAATAATGTGCTTCCTCTAATTTTATATACATTTCTGTAAAACTCAAGTACCCTAAAAAAATAATTTCTTTTGGTAATTTAGAAATTTCAACTCCTTTATCTACTCTCCCAATTACATAAATTTTAAAATTTAAAATCTTCTCTGTTTTAAGTGTCTCAATAGCTTCCAAAAGTTCTTTGAAATTTCTATTTCTCTCTGTTACCGTACCAATGGTAATAAAAACTGTTTCTTTATCTTTTTTTGGCGTTTTTACTTTTCCGAAATAATTTGGATTTAACATAGGAATAGTAAAATCGTCTTCATTATAAGCGTTAAGTAAAAATATTTTGTTCGCATCATATTTTTGGCTTTCTAAATACGGCTTTAGACTCTCTAAATTATGTTCTACCAAAAAATAACCTTTTCTTCCTTCTGGTAAATAGCCTAAATAATCAGAAAAAAGACCATAAAAACCGTATTTATTAGAAAGGCGTGTAGAAGTAATAAACGTATAGTCAAATGATTTTATAATATTCTTTTTCACAAAATATTTTAAACCATAATGTCCCATACAAATCAATTGAGGTTTTTCATTTTCATTATATCTTGAAAAAACACCACTAAGTAAGTTCTTGTGCCTTACTACTAAATATACTTTATACCCCAATTGATTCCAATAATAACAATAACCTGGTAAAATTTCAGCATGAAACTCATTAGGCTCTATAATTAAAACCGATTTATTAGGAACGTCTAAATTGTTTAAATACTTACTATTTTTTATAGTTAATGCTAGTTCTTTCCAATTAAAACTTATAACCTGGTTCAGGTTTTTATTCAAGTGAAAGAATATTTTATTAAATAAATTCATTGCTATTAGGTTCAAAATTGAAGAAAAGTCTTAAGACTTCTTACAAAAAAAGTCATTTGGTTACTTTTAGTCATATTATCATATTTCCTAAGCGGTGATTGCCAATAGAGCCAAGCACCATTCTTTTTATTAATCATAAGCTCACGGCATTTAAGCCTAAATATTTCCGCTACTTTAGCACTCAGAATATTATGATTTAATCCATTTACATTTTGCTCTTCTCTAACGATATTAAGCAACGCTTTCTCAAAAGTCTTTAATTCTAAAAGTTCAAAATTTGCTTTTCCAGAGGTAAGATTATGGAAGGCCATTAATTCTGATTCACCAAGCGTTATGCCATAAGCATTGAGTTGTAATAGTCGCGTTTGATTAGAGTAATACTGTTGCTTAGGCTTTAATGTTGTGGAAATCTTATTGGCATGTTCACGCATTTTAATAAGCGGCTCATAAATGTTGGCTGTCTTTAAACCCACCATAACTGTTCTAGCCCATAAATCATGGTCTTGTGCATACCGAAATTCAGGATTATAGTTAAGTTTATGGTCATGAAATGCTTTTGTACGTAACATTACGGAAGGATGTAATAAAGTAAACCCTAAAAGTAATTGTATTTTTATTTCATTATGCTCCGTTGGCTGATACGCTACGAACTCGTTTCCATTGTTATCAAAGAATATGACTGAGCTTCCTAATAGTACAACGTCCTTATGATTTTCTAAAAAATAAACTTGTTTTTCTAAACGCTTAGGTAAAGAAATATCATCGGCATCCATACGTGCCAAATACGTTCCTTTTGCTGTATTAACGCCATCAATTAAATTTGCTGTTAAGCCTTTATTCTTTTCATTTACTATGACTGTAATACGTTTATCTTGTTTTTCATAATCTTGTAAAATAGATAAAGAATTATCGGTTGAACAATCCTCATAAATAATAAACTCAAAGTCTGTATAGGTCTGACTTAATATACTCTCAATAGCTTCTGCCAAATACAATTCACCATTATACACGGACATGAGTACGGATACTTTACACATATGGCAGGCATTTTTTATTAGTCTTAAAAATAGTTATTGCCATTGCTACTAGAAACCTTTTAAAACTAATTTGATCGATTCTCATACTTTATTTGACATTAAGGCTTATCTCGTAACCTGGAAAAGTTCCAATATCAAAATCATTATCCACTTCCAAATAATCACAGATGTATGCCATTCCAAGCGTTCTAAACCAAGTTGCAAACATATTTGCTTCATTTATTTTACTCGTAGTTACTGGGTGTTTCCCATACTCATTTGGGGTCTCAACCATAAACTCAAAACCACCTGACTTATTTAAACTAGCCAGATACCATATCATCGCTTTTTTTACCGCAAAATTTACGTCCTTTGTTTTATGCCCTGTGCATAAAGCAAAACGCAACAATGGATCTAAAGCATCAATATCTTCACATGCACCTGCTGCCTTTCCTTCATCTTCAAAACCACCCCATGAGTTTTGAGACTTTAAAATGACATCTACAATTTTATCTCCAAAAGGTAAAACCTCATTCTCATAAAAAAAGAGCGGATAAAAATGATAAGCTCCTCGTATGGCATCTGCAACATTATGATAGGTTTTTAAATCATAAGTATGCCACATACCTGTATCTCTTCTTTGAGATTCCCTTAACCAATTTAAAATACGGGTAATTGGTTTTTGGGCTTTTTCATTATTCATATAATCTCTTGAATATTGCAATAAAGTAACTAAATTCATGATATAATTACTTTGCGGCCATACTCTATCAGAAAAATCAAACTCAGCTAACCATTTATTTAAATAGTCTTCGTTATAGTAAGGTTCTAAAAATTTAAAACTATGTTTAGGTCTATGACCTAAACGTCCGTAAGCAATAATTATATGACCCGCTAAGTGATTTTTTCCCCAGCCATCTCCCCAGGCACCATCAGTTTCAAATTCATCACCATTTAAATTAGGGTCTCTAAAATACCCATCAGCTTCCGACTGAAATGCATCTAAATAATTCGCCCATGCTTTTTTTTCGTCTAGACTTAAGTTTTTTAACTCCCCAAATAACCCTTTAATCATGCAAGCATAAATGGATGCATACAATGTACTTTTAGTTACAGATTTTGCGAAACGATATTCATAGCCTTCAATCTTCATGGTTTCTATATAACCCAAAGATTTAGTTTTAAACGTTTCATAATCAAAATTTATATAATTATCTATACCATCTTTCGCCACTCTATTGGCTATATTTAAATTGCGCTCGGGCACTAGAAATAGACCTGCCTTTATCTTATCCTTTAAAGTTTCCTTTAAACCTGTTGGAAGTAACTTTTTAAACATTTACTTTATTTTTAATTTCTTTAATACTGGATTTAAAAACTCAAAACACTTGGTATAGATTTCCTTATAAATGGTATGTCTAAAATTATAAATAACAGCTGAACATGTTATAAAATAAATAATTCCAACCACTACCATTTCTAACAATCTACTATCTATATTTAATACAACTTTAAACCCTAGTGCTATTGCCGATGCAACACCTAACATTAGTAATACCGGAAGAAAATCTTCAAACTGCTCTTTCCAAGAATAGTCTATTTTTTTCATTGTAAATTTTGCATTTAATACATAAGCTAGAAAGCCAGTAAACAAAAGCCCCCATGTCATGTAAATAATACCATAATTTACAGTAATGAATAAAACAATCATAATTATTGTTTTCTTAAGAAGTTCTACTTTGAGATACAAATCTGAACGTCCCGTAGACTTAATGGCCGTAATTAATAATACATTTACAGGAAAAAAAACACCTCCTAAAGATAAAATCTGCAAATATTCAATTGATCCACTCCAATTATCACCCAATAACAAAGGCACAAAAGGATCTGCTAGTATGGCGATTAAAAAACAGACAAAACCAGATAAAAATACCGAAAAAACAACAGCTTTTCTAAGTTGCCCTTTCATTGCCGTTAGATTATCTTGATTTTTTGAAAATACAGGAAATGCAATTCTATTGATTACACCCGTTAAAAGCGATACTGGTAAATAATAGAGATTGAATGCCCTATTATAGAGTCCTAAGTCACTTGCTGTATATTTTTTACCAATTAAAACATTAGACAAATTATTAACGATAGTCATAAATATGTTAGCAGATAAAATATTAATACTATATTTCCAAACTGATTTTATTGAATTCATAGACAACTTTCCTCTTGGTCTCCATGTGCTTACTATCCATAAGGCCACAACACGTGTAACAGTACCTACAAGGTAACCAGCGACTAAACTCCATACACCATAATCCGTTAGAGCCATTATTATACTCACGGCACCTCCAATAAGTGTACTAAAAAAACTAGCAATCGTCGTTTGTTTAAGCTCTAAATCTCTAGAAAGCAATGAGTGATGTACAATACCAAAAGCAGATAAAAAAAACCAAGAGATTGCCAATGGATTAAGTCTATTAGTTCTGGTTGGTCATAAAACCTTGAAATTAAAGGAGCTGATAAAAACAGTAAAGCCGTCATTAAAAGCCCAATTCCTATATTTAGATAAAACACACTGGTGGTATCGTCATCGGAGTTGTGTTTTCTTTGTATTAATGCTTGGCTCATTCCTGAATCAGCAAAGAGTTGCCCAATAGCCATAAAAATAGCAAGCATGGCAATTAGTCCAAAATCATTCGGTAAAAGTAATCTTGCCAATACAATTGACGTAATAAAGCCAATTACTTGCGGTCCTGTTTGTTCTAATATGGCCCAGAGTATAGTTTTTTTCAATTGAATTTAATTATGTAAAATTAATCACATTGTACAATATTGTGAATAGCACTACCTGTATATTCTGGATAAAAATTATCTAAATCTACTTCACCAAATACCTTCGTGAAATCATTATTGTAATGTTCAATAAAAGCATTTTTTTTATCTTTTTTCTTGTATTCTTTAGAATTCAACAATGTTCTGTTTGGTGAAAAACCAACAAGATAACCTTTATTTGTTTTAGCAATACCTCGTATAAAATATCCTCTTCTAGGTAATTGAATCCTATATGTTTCGTTCGTCTTCTTATTGAAAATTCCGATTGACTCATTTATCGACTCGGTTACAATTACACAATCAGATGTGTTCAATATATCATGAGAAGCAATAAAAGACCCTGGGGTTGCTAAAAATTCAGCGGACATATCATTCGTTGATAATTTAATCAAAGAACTATCTTTAAGACTCAAATCTTGCCACCCCTTAGTCCCTAGTAATATCGTATTATGGTCGATAACTTTTAATTCATTAAAGTGACAACTATGGTATGGTGATGTTGATTTACCTATTCCTCGAAAATCAAATTTCAAGAATTGGATTTTAAATATCTTATTCAAACCTAATACAGAAAAATACTTACCGACAATAGTTGACTTCATTCTAACTTTAGAAAGTCGGTAATTAAGACTTATTTTACTTTGTAAATTAGAATCTTCTATTCTCCAATGCCATTTAAGAGCTTTTGTTTTTTATCAAAACACAATAAAGCATCAATCGTTGTAGAAACAGCATAAATTTCATCTTCAAATACTTCTAAGCAATGTATATCAGACATCAATGGGTGTGAAAAAGTGTCTACGATATTGAAAGTTGCATAGTCTATTATCATTATGAAATTATAGCCAGCCAAATAAATTAAATCATTTACTTTTTGCACTCCTTGCGAAAAACTTCGCATACATCCGTCCTTTGCTGTAAAATTAGCTGATGGAATTAATAGTTTTCTTATAATTTTATTAGTTGTAGAATCTAATTCTGCAAGAATAGAGTAAGATCCTATATTTGAATTATGCTTTAGTGGTTTAAGAGTAATAAGGTAATTCATATAACTGATTAATATTATTTAGAGCATGGTAATTATTTATTATGCAGTCGGAATTTCACGATTAATACTTATATAAAGTCTAAAATTCATTCTACGAAAAACAAATAGAATTTTCACATAAACTTTTATAATTATTTTTCATCTGATATTTAAATTAAAACATCAATTTTACTTTTTATGAGTTAGAACGATACTTATACAAAATATTCTTATTCATTTAATTTCTCAACAACCGCTAAAATACGTTCTGTAACGTTAACATCCCAAAATTTTGGAACAGAACTGTATTTATAATTTCCGGCTGTTATTGCTTCCGCCTACTCCATAATGTTTTGGGTATCAAAATCTAATAAGGTATTTGAGTCTTCTATAATAGTGCTAGGTCGCTCTGTATTTGAGCGCAGTATTTAATAAGGCTTTAACTTAAAGGGGTTTCCTCTTGTATGCCGTCACTATCCGTTAATACCATTTTGCAATACTATATGAGATTTTGAAAGCTAAAATAACAATTCCGTGTAAAAGTAAACTTTTCAACTGTATTCTGGATTATTGGATGCATTGAAAAACTATCTATTACCTTTTATAAACGCTAACCAATGCGGATATTTTTAAATTTCAAAATTTATTTTTGAATTTTTCCTTAATACTATTTTAAATTACCTAACCTTAATATAGTTAAGTATCGTACTAACAAAAATTAATAACCGTTTATTCTTAAAACATCTTTAATCAGCTCGTGGTATTTTCATTTTTCAAATACCAACTATAAGCTAATTTAATACCGTTGTGCAATGCAATTTTTGGTTCCCAATTTAAACTTCGCAACTTCGAACTATCCATCAATTTACGTGGTGTACCATCGGGTTTAGAACTATCCCAAACCAATTCTCCTTTGTGACCAACAATAGACTGAATTGTTTCTGCCAATTCTTTTATGGTCACATCAGTACCTGTACCTACATTATAGAGGTGTTCTGGTAATATATTTTCTACGGCAAATACAACAGCTTGCGCCAAATCATCTACGTACAGAAATTCGCGCATTGGTGTACCGCTTCCCCATAATGTTACTGGCGCATTGCTTGCCTTGGCTTCATGAAACTTTCGTAACATGGCTGGTAACACATGAGAACTTTTTAAATCAAAATTATCGAACGGGCCATAAAGATTTGTCGGCATTAAGCTTACAAAATCTTTACCGTATTGTTTTCGTATCGCTTCACAGGCTTTTACTCCTGCTATTTTAGCGATAGCATACCATTCGTTCGTTGGCTCTAAACTATCTGTCAGTAAATATTCTTCTTTTAGTGGTTGCGGAGCAAACTTTGGGTAAATACAAGAACTTCCTAAAAACACAAATTTTGAAACAGCCGTCTTATGAGCCGTATCAATTAAATTATTTTGAATCTGTAAGTTTTCCATTAAAAACGGATAGGGATTCTCGCTATTCGCGAGTATCCCACCTACTTTTGCTGCCGCATTTATGACAACATCTGGTTGTTCTTTATTGAAAAAATCAATTACTGCTTGTTGATTTCTTAAATCGAGTTCGGCACTTGTTTTACCTATAAGGTTTGTATAGCCTTTTGTTTCCAATGCTCGCCAAACAGCAGAACCAACCATTCCACGATGACCGGCAATGTAGATGCGTGATTCGTGATTACTTTTTTTAAGTGCGCTTTTAGACATTTTTAATAAGGTGTTCCGGTTTATTCGTAATAATTCATTGTATTATAACCCGACTGATCTAAGAATTGCTCCTTTTTCATGAGTTTTAAATCGCTAGTCATCATATCTTTAATAAGATCGTTTAGATCATATTTGCATTCCCAACCTAATTTATTCTTAGCTTTAGAAGCATCTCCTATAAGTAGTTCTACCTCTGTTGGTCTAAAATAACGTGGATCTACCGCTAAAACTTCTTTACCTATTTCAATTTGATATTCTGGATTATTACATTTTACGACATAAGCTTTCTCTGCTTCGCCTTCACCTTTAAACTCTAGTTCTATGCCGACTTCGGCAAAACTCATGTGTACAAAATCACGGATACGTGTGGTTTTTCCCGTTGCAATGACCCAGTCTTCTGCTTCATCAGCTTGAAGAATCATCCACATCATACGCACATAATCTTTTGCATGTCCCCAATCCCTTTGAGCATCAAGGTTTCCTAAGTAAAATTTATCTTGTAAACCTAAAGCTATTCGAGATACTGCTCTCGTAATTTTTCGTGTTACAAAGGTTTCCCCTCTAATTGGTGATTCGTGATTAAACAAAATCCCATTACACGCATACATATTGTATGCTTCACGATAATTTACCGTTATCCAATAGGCATACATTTTTGCTACAGCATAAGGTGAACGTGGGTAAAACGGAGTCGTTTCAGATTGTGGTACTTCTTGTACTTTACCGTATAACTCGGATGTTGAGGCTTGGTATATTCTTGTTTTCTTTTCTAAACCCAATAATCGTACAGCATCTAAGATTCGTAACGTTCCTAAACCATCTGCATTACCTGTATATTCCGGAATTTCGAACGATACAGCCACATGACTCATTGCCGCTAAATTATAAATCTCATCGGGTTGAATTTCTTTAATCAATCGAATAAGGTTCGTACTATCCGTCATATCACCATAATGCAGATAAAAATTTCGATGATCTACATGCGGATCTTGGTATAAATGATCAATTCTGTCGGTGTTAAATAATGACGAACGTCGTTTTAGGCCATGAACTTCATACCCTTTCTTTAGTAAAAACTCACTAAGATAGGCTCCGTCTTGTCCTGTAACTCCTGTTATAAAGGCAACTTTACTCATAAAAGCTATAAAATAAAATAGTTATAAAATATTATTTCAGTCAGCAAAGCTAACAAAATATAAGACTTGCTCCTCTTTTCAGCTTAAAAAATAACATTAAAGCTTCCAACAAAAATAGCCATTAGTGACATCTAAAATGCAACTATACGTTCAGATACTTATGCGAACATTCAGTTCTATTTCAGCTAGTTAGACTCCCTTTACTAAAAACCAATTATTCAGTAATTCTTGTCTGTTGTATAACATGCGCTCTTTCGTGCTCCAGTCTATAACCTCAAAACCTGCATGTTCACAAATCGCTTGGCCTGCAGCTGTATCCCACTCCATAGTAGGAGCGAATCTTGGATAACAATCGGCTTTCCCCTCGGCAACCATACACAGTTTTAATGAGCTTCCTTTAGAAATTAGATTTACGGCTCCGTGTTGTTCTCGCATTTCGGAAACGTAAGTTTCCGTTTCTGGTGACATGTGCGAGCGACTCGCTACAATAGTGAATGTTTTGTCTTCTCGTTCTAATGGTAATTTATTGGCGTTGCTTAATAAGCTGTCTATATTATAATCTTCAAGATTTACGGTTACTTTAAAAGACCCCAATGCCTTAGTTGAGAAATAAAGCTCCCCTGATACTGGAACATAAATAACACCAAGTACTGTTTTCTGATTTTCAACTAAAGCTATGTTTACGGTAAATTCACCATTGCGTTTTATAAACTCTTTAGTTCCATCTATGGGATCTACAATCCATAATTGATTCCAGTCTTTACGGTCATTGTAAGGAATAGATTTACCTTCTTCGGAAAGTATAGGAATGTTCGTTGCTTTTAAATGCGACATAATCACATCGTGGGACGCTAAATCTGCTTTCGTTAATGGTGAATTATCTCCTTTCAGTTCTATTTCAAAATCATTGGAATGATAGATGTCTAGAATTACTTTTCCGGCTTCTAGGGCTGCGGTGATACTGTGATGCAGTAATTCGGTGAGGTGGTGAGGCCGTGAGGCCGTGAGGCGATGAGACGGTGAGGCGGTGAGGCCGTGAGGCGGTGATTCGGTGAGACGGTGATTCGTTAGATTGGAGCTTTTATTATTCATTTTACTTACTTAGTTTTTTACTTAAAGCCTGTTTTAAACGGTATAACATTTTTCTAATTGTAATGCTATTGTTTTGTAATGTATCATCGAACGTTATATACCCTATTCGTTCTGCTATGACTAACTGTGTTTCTATTTCGGCCAGTGATCCCGATGCTATATTTAAAAATCGAATAAAATCCTTTGTAGAACCTCTACTCGAACCCTCAGCTATATTTGAAGGCAACGACACAGCTGCTCTTCTAAGTTGAGAGGTCAATCCAAAGTTTTCAGACGAAGGAAAACCCTTTGTAAGTTTATAAATTTCCTCTACTAGATTTAAACTTAATTTATAAACTTCTAAATCTTTATGAGTCATAATTAAAATTTTAAAATCCCTATTCTAAAGGTTCACCGCATCACAGTTTCACTGTATCACCGCATCACCACTATATAATCATCCCAGCACCAATAGTTTCATTGGTTTGCTCGTCTATAATAATGATACTTCCGGTTTGACGATTCTTCTTATACGCATCATAAAACAAAGGTTTAGCTGTTCTAATAGACAAACGTGCGATATCATTCATCTCCACCTTATCAATACCTTCTATTCTGTGTAATGTATTAATATCTATTTTATACTTTAATTCCTTAACCATACCAATAGACTCGTTTGTGGTATGTTTAATGACCACCTTTGTACGTGCCTGAATTGGTTTAGTACTCATCCAAGTCACTAACACTTCTAAATCTTGACTCACTAAAGGCACATTATTTTCGCGCACAATCATGTCGCCACGGCTGTTATCTATTTCGTCTTCTAGAGTCATCGTAACAGACATAGGTGCAAATGCTTCTGAAATTTGCTCCCCATTAAGTTCAATCGTTTTAATCGTAGATACGAATCCTGAAGGCAATGATTTCACCTTGTCACCTGGCTTAAAAACGCCACCATCAATACGACCAGCAAAACCTCTGTAATCTTGATTATCTAAGGTGTGTGGACGAATTACAGATTGAATAGGAAAACGACAATCTACCAAATTATGATCACTTGAAATATGCACCGTTTCTAAATGATACATTAACGTACTTCCTCCATACCAGTCCATGTTCTCAGAACGGTTAACCACATTATCTCCATTTAAAGCTGAGATAGGAATAAACTGAATATCACTAATACCTAACTTTGATGAAAAGGCTTTAAAATCTGAAACGATTCCATTATAGACATCTTCGCTATAATCCACTAAATCCATTTTATTAACACAAACAATAGCATGCGGAATACGTAATAAAGACGCAATAAAGGCATGACGATGCGTTTGCTCTAACATTCCTTTACGAGCATCAATAAGTATAATGGCTAAGTTCGCTGTAGAAGCCCCCGTTACCATATTACGGGTATATTGTATATGACCTGGTGTATCTGCTATAATGAATTTACGCTTTGGAGTCGCAAAATAACGATAGGCTACATCTATCGTAATGCCTTGCTCGCGTTCTGATTTTAAACCATCTGTAAGTAATGATAAATCTACATAATCAAAACCTTTAGATTTACTAGAGGCTTCAACGGCATCTAATTGATCTTGAAAAATTGATTTACTATCATACAATAAGCGCCCAATTAATGTGCTTTTGCCATCATCTACACTTCCTGCTGTTGTGAATCTTAGTAATTCTATGTCTTGGTATTTCATTTTTAATAGTTGTTAGTTGCTAGTTGTTAGTCTTTAGTCCTCTGCTTGTAAGCTTTTCGACTTCTAAAGTCTCAACCTAATTTTCTATTTATATTTTAAAAGTAACCTTGTTTTTTACGATCTTCCATAGCTGTTTCTGCACGTTTATCATCTGCTCTACCTCCACGTTCTGTTGTTCTTGTAGTTGCAATTTCTTCAATGATTTTATCTAGCGTATCTGCTTCAGATTCGACAGCACCAGTAATTGGCATATCTCCACAAGTTCGGTAACGAATGGTCATGTTTACGACTTCTTCACCTTCCTTTAATTTAATAAATTCTGAGTTTGCTAAAATCACACCGTCTCTAACCACACAATCACGTTGGTGTGAAAAGTAAAGTGATGGTAAATCAATATTTTCTAGTTTGATGTATTCCCAAACGTCCATTTCTGTCCAGTTAGAAATAGGAAACACTCTAAAATGCTCTCCGTAGTTTTTGCGACCATTGAAAAGATTCCATAGTTCTGGTCTTTGGTTTTTAGGATCCCATTGCCCAAATTCATCTCTGTGAGAAAAGAAACGTTCTTTAGCACGTGCTTTTTCCTCATCGCGTCTTGCACCACCCATTGCTGCATCTACTTTGTAGGCTTCTAAGGTATCTAATAAAGACACGATTTGAAGTGAATTACGAGACGCATCTGCACCAGTTTCTTCTTTAGCACGCCCGTTATCAATAGCTTCTTGTACTGAACCTACTATAAGTTTAACCCCAAGTTTTTCAACCAATTGATCTCTAAAAGCAATCGTTTCAGGGAAATTATGACCTGTATCTATATGAATTAAAGGAAACGGTATTTTTGCAGGAAAGAATGCTTTTTTTGCCAAATGCGTTAATAAAATAGAGTCCTTTCCTCCAGAAAACAATAATACTGGATTTTCAAATTGTGCTGCTATCTCTCGAATCACAAAAATGGCTTCCGATTCTAATTCTTTTAAATGATTAATTACGTAATTACTCATGTTATTTATTTTAATTTTTGAATAATAAAGTCTAGAATAGTTTGAACAGATGCTTCAATTGACTGATTATCTGTTACTATTTCTAAATCTGGATTGACAGGCGCTTCATATGGTGCTGAAATACCAGTCATGTTTTTAATTTCTCCTGCTCGTGCTTTTTTGTAGAGACCTTTAACATCTCTACGCTCGCACTCTTCTAAAGAGGTGTTAATATATATTTCTATGAAATTTTCTTTACCAACGATGGTTTTAATATTTTCTCGGTCCTTAATATAAGGAGATACAAAAGCAGCGAAAGTAACAACACCTGCATCCACCATTAAGTTAGCGATTTCGGCAATACGTCTTATATTTTCAGTACGATCTTCTGGAGCAAATGTTAGGTCTTTATTAATACCCTCTCTTATATTATCACCATCTAAACTAAAGGTTGAAATGTTTCTTTTGTGTAATTCAACCTCTACTAAGTTAGCTAAAGTAGATTTGCCTGATCCGGACAACCCTGTAAACCACACTAAAAAAGAGCGATGATCATTTATGCGCTCTCGATCTGCTTTTGTGATTTTATAATCATGTCTAACGGTATTTAGACTCATAATTCACTTTGTTTTGTTAAATTATTTAATCGCTTACGTTCATTTCGTTTGTCTAGTCCAAAATTAATTCTGTACCAAAGTTTTTCATGTCCAAAATACAATAGCATTTTTGTTACGACTTCGGCACCACCAATTTTAAGTCCAGTTAGCGGATTCCCTGAAATCAACCAACCTAAAATAATGGTGTCTAAAGTACCTACTCCACGCCAAGAAAAGGTTTTAAGAATATGTCGTTTATTAGACGACTTTATTTTCGATTTAAACCAAACCCTTTCATGTATGTAATACAAGACCATTTTAGTAATCATTTCAAATGCCCCCATTTTCATACCAATGGCTAAATCACCAGAAATATACCATGACAATAATAACGTGTCCAAGGTTCCTATAATGCGCCACGTAATCGTTTTAGCGAAATGTCTTTTACTAAATTTCAAACTTTACCAATATTAAAATTTTATAGTCATTTATTTATAGTGTTTTTAATCACATATTCCCTTCGTGCTTTCTTTTAAATAAAGGGATGATTTTCACCACTATTAGAACAAAAAACGAACCGATATACAAATGAAAATTGAGCAAAAATACTTAATTAACAGCTCATAGCTTTTAAAAAAATCACATTATTCATACAATTGATAAATTGAGAATTATTATTAGGATATTTTAAGATTTTAAATTTTTGAACCAATATTTATGATTTAAACTCAATCTAGTCGCTTTTTAACTTCAATTCTTAGACAAATCGAAACTCAATATCATTATAAAATTTAAGATTGGGATGTTTAATCATATAAAAATCAGTACTAAATCGTTAGAACAAAAAATGCTGAAGCATGATAAAAGAAACATTCCTAACGTTTAATCAAATAAAAAAGTACGATTTTTCATATAGTAAATAATATTGCTTATTTGCAAGTAAAATTGACAATAAAACATTCTAACCTCAACATATTTTCTGAGGTGTAGTTATCACAATTTTCATTATCTTTGACCTGTCTCAAATTTAAGCAAACCTCCTACAATTCAGTAAACTACTACTACATTTTAAAAGATTTAATTAAATAGAGACTATGACTAAAACTTACATTTTTTGCATCTTGGTTACCCTTTTTTCATATGGGTTTAGCCAAACAATCGTTACCGTAGATCGTCCCAATATTGTTGGACCAACGCAAACAGATAACGTAACTTCTGTTTCATCTAGTGGATTTATACGTGGAGCAAGTGTTAACCTAAGTACTGCTAATGTCAATTTCACATCAAATGACTGGACTATTGGGGGAGACCAACCCACTTCGGCAGTTAATAATGACTATATAGAGTGGTCTATTACAGCTAATACTGCATTCGAAATCACATTAGATGAGCTAGATATTAGGCTGAGAAGGAATACAAATGGACCAAGTGACTTCCAAATATTTTACAGCTTAGACGGCTTTACTACGGCAGGTAGTGCTTTAGCTGGTTCTGAAACATTAGCTGCTGATACAAATACAAATTTCAACTTACCTAGCTTAAGTGTTTTATCTGGAATTTCTGGAACCATAACATTTAGACTATATGCATGGGGCGCTACAAGTAGTGGAGGTATTTTAAGAGTACTGCCTAATGCTGCTTGGTCAATATCTGCTGCAGTTCCAACCCCAGGATTAAGATTGATTGGTAGCGTATCAACGAGCTCAACGAATAGTGCTGATTCTGATATTATCGCGTCTACTTTCGCTTTATTTCCTGTTCAACAAAACATCGATTATAATTCAACATATATTACACCTTCTGGTCTTAATTTAAGTAACTCAGTACCTTTAGGAGCGTTTACTATTAGAGATGGTGGTATCGGTACAGATACCGATTCTGATGGCACGACATTAACGTCCATTGAATTTGCCGTAGACAATTACGAAAACCTAGCTGCATTAGCTATCTTAGACTTAGGTACGTTTACAATTGTTTCAGAAGTTACAACCATTACAGAATTTACTACGTTTAGTGGTTTAAATTTAACAGCTTCAGATAATAGCACAAGACAATTCATTATTTTAGGATCATTTAAACCTGTAGTAACCGATAACGAGCAACTACAATTAACGGTTACTAATGCAACTACACTTACAACTGGCAGTTCTCTTTTTGGATTAGCGAACGCAGGTGGCGCACAAACTTCAATAGTTGGAGACGACAACCGTATTGAAGTCATTGCAAGTAAATTTGAATATACCCAACAACCTACCGATGGAAATCAAAATGAAGCTATAATACCTTTTCCTACAATAATTGCGGTTGATGTGAATTCAAATTTAGATTTAGACGCGAACATTACAGGCATTAGCGTTACCGCTTCTCCTAGCAGTAGTATTGTACCAGAAACTTATGATATGGTCAATGGTGAAGCAACTTTAGATAATGTGGTCTTTACAAGTACAGCTACAGGTGTAAGCATAATTGCTAATGCACCGGGTATATCTGGAACGAGTGATACCTTTACTATTAACGGCCCATTAATTACTATCGCAGAACAGAACTTTGATACCGCTACAGGTTGGGCTTACACTACGAATAGAGCACCTTTTGGCACTATTGCAGATTGGGGCGATACTTTAGGTTATTTTGGAGAAATTGCCTTAGCTGATGCGTCACCACTAGATAACACATTGTTTGTTGATGAAATTTTTGGAGAAAATGATTTAAATGATGATGGAAATTCTTTTGCAACTTTAACGTTTTCAGATATCGATGTTACTGATCTAACGGCTATAAGAATAGAATTTGACTGGCAAGTTGTTGGTTACCTTAACAATGCAAACGACGTACAATATAGGTTATTCCTAAATGGTAGTACAAGTGGCGGATGGATTTCTGTTTTTAATGGTATCTCTGGAGATGACAGTAATGACAACGACCAAGGTAGAACTAAAATCATTATACCTGATGGTAATTCTACTGTAGGACTTCAAGTGAGACTAAGAAATAATCTTGCAAATGGTTATTCTGGTTTTGACAATTTTAGATTAGCTAGTCAGTTTAGCGGATTAATCTACACCAATTCAGATGGCTGGAAAGACAATATTAAACCTGACGCCACAACAGGCGCATTAAACGCTCTAGTTATTGATGGTACGTATAATGTAGACAACAATGTAAACATTAATAACCTCATAATTAACAGTGCTGCTTCTACAGTTATTGACTTTGGTAAGTCGATAACAACCAACAATTTAATAAACGAAGGCTCTTTGATATTAAGTTCTATAAGCAACAGTTATTCAAGTTTAATAGTTAATGGTTCAATATTAAATGAAGTAACGTATAACCGTCACGTTAATCAATTTGCAAGCTCAGGTTCTACAACTGGTGCTAATGATTTAATTTCTGCACCTGTAACTAATGCTAATCAAACATTCCTTGCATTAAGAACCGCTAATGCAGATATGCCATCTGGAAATATAGATGGAGTACCTTCATTTTTATTTGGTCCTTACAATAATAATACGACGGCTTATACTAACTATACTGCAGCCGACGATGCGTCCGTTATAGAATCTGGTATAGGTTACAGAACAGCTTCAGACACTCCTACAGGTTCTACTTTTGAGTTTGTTGGTGATGTTAAAACAGGATCTGTATCTGTTCCTATTACTGTAGGTACTCAAAGCACCTTTAATCTTATTGGAAACCCTTACCCATCTTACTTAAGCCTTTCTAGCTTTTTAGCAAGTAACAACACTAAATTCAACTCATTAAACTCTGGTGTATATGGTTATAGAGGAGATGTTTTAACTGGATATATTATATGGAACCAAGCGTACTCTGATGCCAATCCTACAGCACGTATCGCACCAGGGCAAGGATTTTTTGTGGCCTCAAAATCGGGTGGAGCTATGATAGATTTCACACCAGAAATGCGAAGAATAGGAACAATTGACGATTATATTAGTGGTAGAGCTGAGAATCAAAACTTAGCACATTTAAATATTCGAGTTTCTAAAGAAAGTGGGGCTTACCAAACCGCATTATACTTTAATGATAATGCATCATTAAGCATGGATCCGGGTTACGATTCTGAACTATTTGAAACTATCGCTCCTGACTTTTCTATTTATTCTCGTCTTGTAGAAGATAACACAGGAAACAATTTAGCAGCACAAGCGGTTAGTTATTCTGCCTTAAACAATGTCACAATTCCTTTAGGAATTAATATTGCACAAGGTGAACAAGGTGTCGTTAGTATTGCGGAACGTAATATTCCTGAAGGTACGACAGTCATTTTGGAAGATAATGTCGCCAATACATTTACGAATCTATTAGAAGTTGATTATACGTTTACACCAGTTACAACTTTGAATAACACTGGACGTTTCTATTTACATTTCGGACAATCTACATTAGGTGTCAATGACAATTTGCTTAATGGTTTAGAAATTTTTGTAAATGCAAATCCTAAGTCAATTGTTGTAAAAGGACAGTTAGAAGGCCAAACAGCATTCAAATTGTTTGATATACAAGGACGATTAGTAACCACACAATCACTAAACTCGAATAACACAGAGCATAATATTGACGCTTCTAATCTTACTGCTGGTATCTACGTTGTACAATTACAAAACACAACTGGTAACAGAACTCAAAAAGTTATTATTAGATAAGTCTAATACTTATATCATTATATTTAAAAAGCGCATCTTTATAAGATGCGCTTTTTTTTATGCCTTATTTAAAACACACACATACTTAGTTTAAAATAATATAGCTTTATTTTTAATTATTTAATCCTTTTTACTATCCTTAAAAAAACTCATACTTAAATTTATTATTTTTGCATCTTCCCTCGTGTCTTGCTGACTCAATAATTATTAAAAAGTAAATAACCTAACCAAATGCGGTGTGGTAGATTTTATATTTTTTTTTCGTCGGAAAAAATTAAAATATCTCCCATTCTTCATTTAATAATAATAATAATAATAACCCCAAACCTACTATGAAAAATCTTTACCCCTTTTTAATTGCGCTATGCTTAAGCTGCATAGGATTTGCCCAAACCTCTGCTGATGGCTGGATAAATGAAATTCATTATGACAACACTAGTACAGATGCTGGTGAAGGCATCGAAATTGTTATTGCTGATGCAGCAACCTATCCTTTAGAAAATTGGACTGTAGTATTATATAATGGCAACAATGGGGAAACCTATGGAACAGTAACTTACGACGCAGCCTCAACTACAAGCATAGATTCTGGTTTCACAATAGCATGGCAAGCAAAATCAGGTATTCAGAATGATACTGAAGGTATGGCGCTCGTTTACAATGGCACAACTCTAGTACAGTTTCTTTCTTACGAAGGTAGTTTTACCGCTACTAATGGCATTGCACTAGGACAAACCTCAACAGACATCGGCGTTTCTGAAACTGGTAGCACACCAATTGGTGAATCTTTGCAACTTTCTGGAACAGGAACTATGTATTCAGATTTCACATGGCATACTCCTGCAACTGCCACAACAGGTACCCTAAACACTGGTCAAAGTTTAGTACCTCCTTGCTATCCTACAACTCAAGCGTCAGCATATAATACAACAAGTATAGGTACTACAAGCGCTACTTTGAATTGGACGGTTGGAAATGGAGATAACGTTTTAGTCCTCGTAAAAAAAGAAACTGCTGTAGATACTGATCCTTCAAATGGAGTAGACTATATTGAAAATACCGTATTTGGAACTGGAAATGTTATTGGTACTGGTAATTATGTTGTACAAAGTGGTCCTGCAACTTCATCTACAACTTCATCTGTAAGCATAACTGGTTTAGAAGAAGCTACAACTTACCATGTTGCGGTTTATGAATATAACGCTACAAACTTTTGCTATAATCTTAATGAAATAACTGGTAGTTTTACAACAGATTGTACTACACCAACGGACGTTTCTGCATTCAATGCCATAGGCAATGATGCCACAATTGATTTAAATTGGACTAATACTGCTTGTTTTGATGAACTATTAATAATAGCAAAGGAAGGCTCTGCTGTTACTTTTACACCAACTGGCGATGGCACTACTTACAGCGCAAATCCCATTTTTGGAGCTGGTGCAGCTATAGGAACAGACGAATATGCCGTTTACAAAGGGACTGGTACGTCTGAAACTATAACAGGCTTAACAAATTCTACCGCTTATCATTTTAAAGTATTTGCTCGTAAAGGATTGTCTTGGAGTACAGGTATTATAGGTAATGCTACTCCCGATTTACTTGCATCTTCTAACAGTATTATGATTACTGAAATAATGATAAACCCAGCAAGTGTTGGTGATACTAATGGTGAATATTTTGAAGTTTACAACACAACAGATAGCCCTATAGACCTGATTGGATGGGTTATACTAGATACACATACTGATAGCCACACTATAGCAACTAGTGTTGTTGTACCTGCTTACGGCTTTGCTGTGCTAGGTCGCAATTCAGACACGCTCGCAAATGGTGGGGTAACCATAGATTACCAATATGATAATATTTCTATTTCAAATTTTGCCGACGAAATTATTTTAACAAATGCAAGCGGAACAGGAATTGACAGTGTAGCGTATGGTGGTGCCGCTTGGCCAGATCCTATGACATCTGGTCCCGCAATGATCTTTATTGGTAGTGATATAGAAGATAATAATGATGGTTCGCTTTGGGCTTTTTCTACAGTTGCCGAAGGTATTGCTGTTGATTTTGGTTCTCCTGGCATTAACGGTACAGATCAAATAGTCTCTTATTTAGTTTTTAAAGATGGAGCTTGGAATACAACACCATCAACAGACACCGACACAAGAATAGGTCTTATTAAGCCTAACGAGAGCACAACATTTACAACAGATGTAGATTTAGACGATTTATATATTGAAGAAGGTGCTAGCTTAACTGTAAATTCTGGGACAACGTTATCATTAAATACACTAACTTTAGAATCATCTTCACAGTTATATTCTAGTTTAATTTTAGATGGTACTCTTACAGGAAGTGTTATATACAAGCGCCATATTAACACATTTAATACTACTACAGGCTCAGTTACAGGTCAAAATGATTTAATTTCTGCTCCTGTTACAAACGCTAGCCAAACATTTGGGGTTTTTAGAGGTACTAATGCTAATATCCCTTCAGGAACTATAGGAGGTGGAGCAACCATGTATTTATTTGGACCATTCGATAATGATAGCGCATCTAACCCATACACCTTATATTCTGCAGCTGATGATGCTACGGCACTAACCGCAGGTATTGGTTACAGAACAGCTTCTACGGATACGTCTACTTTTACATTTGTCGGTGACGTTGAAACCGGAACGGTTGCTGTTGGTATTGATATTGGCTCTGCTTATAATTGGAACTTAATTGGTAATCCTTACCCGTCTTATATTAATGCTGGGGATTTCTTAACAGAAAATGCTTCCTTTTTAGATGAAAACGCTGTAGGTATCTACGGTTATGATGGTAGTGCATTAGACAATTGGACTATTATTAATTTCAATAATGCCAATACATCTGAGAACATAACGCCAGGACAAGGTTTTTTAGTTGCTGCAGAAGGTTCCGCAACACTAAACTTTACACCAGAAATGCGAAGAGCTTCAGGTGGTGATGATTTTATATTAGGAAGAACTTTAGATACTAATGCCTTTTTAAGTCTTAATCTTGAAAATGCGACTTCTAATTATCATACTGATTTTTATTTTAACAGCAATTCTACAAGAGCATTAGACCCAGGTTATGATGCTGCAATTTTTAATGGTAATTCACCAGCATTTTATATCTACTCTCATTTAGTTGAAAATAACCAAGGCAAAGCAATGGCCATTCAATCGTTAGGAGATAGTGATTTATCTGATGTCACGATTCCGTTAGGAGTTCACGCCAATGAAGGAGAAGCTATTACATTTAGTATTAATGCTTCTACACTACCAAGTACTGTTGAAGTTTACTTAGAAGACACGGTAGCCAACACGTTTACACTTTTAAATTCTAGTGAATACATCATCACTCCAACGACCTCTTTAAATGGTATAGGACGTTTTTATTTAAGAGTCACAGAAAGTGCATTATCTATAAATGATACTACCTTAGACGCTCTTAGCATTTACACCCAATCTGATGAGAAAACCATTGTTATTGCAGGATCTTTAGTAGCCTCTACAACAGCAAATGTATATGATATGCAAGGGCGCTTAGTCGCTTCTGAACTGATTATGACGACTACGATGCAACATCGTATTGATACGTCTAATTTTTCCGCTGGTATTTACGTTGTACAATTACAAAATACAACTGGCAACAGAACTCAAAAAGTTATTATTAGATAAGTGTAATAATTATATCATTTAAGCTAAAAGTGCATCTTAATAAGATGCACTTTTTTGTGTTTATAAACCAATACATTCCTAAATACCTATACAAAACTTATCTCTAAAAAATAAACATTTTTTCAACCTCAACACCATTTATTTAACAAATTAAACAACAGCAACTTAAGCCTAAGTTACAGCTCTCCTCTAACATATATCTCACTTAACCTTAATGATTTGTTAATATATTTAAAAACGTGCACTACACACTTTTGCTATATTTGCAATCCCTTATCACTAGGGCGTTTACGCGCTTTTTTGATATTTTAGCTATTAATAACTCATTATGATGTTGTACGTCATAAATACGTAGGACTTTTCTCTAAATAGTACTATTTATTTATCCGCATATCATCTTAAAACTGACACAAATTAACACATGAAACACATTTACACATTTTTAATTACTCTATTTATTGGGAGTTTTGGGTTTGCTCAACTTTCAGAAAATTTCGATTCTGGTTTATCTACATCAGGATACTACACAGGTAGTCAAACACTAAC
This sequence comes from Winogradskyella psychrotolerans RS-3, assembly GCF_000427335.1. GTDB lineage: Bacteria > Bacteroidota > Bacteroidia > Flavobacteriales > Flavobacteriaceae > Winogradskyella > Winogradskyella psychrotolerans. Next base: position 80,204 of record NZ_ATMR01000007.1, read on the forward strand.
TAGTGGAACTTGGACAATGAAAGAAGTATTTAAAGAAACTAGTTCTTCTAGATCTGGTAGTGCAGCTAGAATTAATGATGATAAATCTGGTGCCCATTTAACATCACCGAGCATGACTGGAGCAGGCACTTTAACATTTTGGTACCGTGAATTATCTAGTGGAGGCGGTTCTTTCGAAGTACAAAAATCAACGGACGGCTCAAATTATACTACGATAACGACTCAATCATACTCAGGAAGTACTTTTACCCTTTTCAGTTATGATATAAATGATGCTAGCTCTAATTTAACTATTCGAATTTTAAGTGATGATAATGCTGGACATTTGATTATAGATGATTTTGAAATAACATCTTTCGCTTCAGGTCCAGCCAACCCAGACACATTCTCTGCAGCAGCAATTTCCGGATCTCAAATAGATTTAATATATAATGATAACACGGACGGAGATGATATTATTATAGTTTTCGATACCGATAACACCTTTACTGCTCCAAGTGGAATTCCTGCAGCTGTAGGTAACACCTTTGCAGGTGGAATCATATTATATGACAGTAATGGTTCTGGAACTTATAATCATACAGGCTTAAGTGCTTCTACTACCTATTATTATAAAGCATATTCTTATGATGGTACAGATTATTCTGCTGGTTTGAGTGCAGATGCAATGACACCATGTGCAACCGTAAATTCTTTCCCTTTTACGGAAGGGTTTGAAGATGGAGCATTACCAACATGTTGGTCTCAAGAATATGAAATAGGAACGGTGGATTGGGCATACCAAGACGGAAATCAAAACGGTTCGGTTAATGCACATACTGGCGCTAAGAATGCCTATTTTTATGATACGAATGGGGATCAAACTAAATTAATCACTCCTGCCTTAGATTTATCAAGTATTACTAATGCGACGTTAACCTTTTACCATGCACAATTAGATTGGAGTGGAGATCAAGATGAGCTTAGAGTATATTACAAAACGTCTGCGGGTGGTACTTGGACACTTATTCCAGGACAAGAATTCACTAGTTCAATAGGGTCTTGGACACAAGAATCTGTTTTACTACCTAACCCTACTTCAGATTATTATATTGCATTTGATGCAACTGGAAATTATGGCCGTGGTGTCGTATTGGATGACATCGAAATTAATGGAGAAATTCCGACTACCGACACACTCGTTGAATTCACAGCTTCTACAGCAACTGTTATTGAAGATACAGGAACTTACGATTTGGAATTTTCAATAACTAATGAAGATGCTGCTGCCACTAGTTTTGATGTGGTACTTACAAGTGGCGATGGTGACGCTACAGATATAGATGGATATACTACTCAAACAGTAACATTTCCCGGTGGCACAAGTACTAACCAAACCGTTACACTTACTATTACAGATGATACTGATTTAGAGACTGATGAAGCCTTAACGTTTGAAATCCAAAATGTATCAGGTGGCAACAATGCCGTTGCAGGTTCAAATAGTACATTTACACTTACTATTACTAATAATGATGTAACACCTCCAATTGCATTACCTTATAGTGAAGATTTTTCAGATTGTGGCGCTGCAGAATGGACGGCATTTGATGAAGCTGGAGATAACTCTTGGTCTTGTGATATTGATAGTGATGAGTACGCTATGAATGGCTATGGGAGTACAGACGTAGATTGGTTAATCTCAGATTTCTCTATAGATTTTGACGCTTATACATCAGTAAACATTGATGTGACTACGCAAGAACAACATGGAGACACCACAAATACACCTGGTGAATTTGAATTATTATACTCAACCGATTATGCAGGATCTGGAGATCCAACAACAGCTACTTGGACAACACTTACATTTGATCCAAATAACACATCGGATGGTTGGGGCTTATCAACTCCTTCTATTACTTCTGTTGATGCTTCTGGTATTACAGGAGTAGCGTATATTGCATTTAAATACGATATGACTTATGGCAATGGTCCAGAAGACTGGAGAGTGCAAAACATTGAAATCTATGAGGATATTGCTTTAGATTCAGACACCGAAGTGTATGAATCCATGACGCAAATTGCAGGAAACTCTTATTATGCCAATGCTATTACTACCAGTGCTACCGCTAAAGATGCGCTTGCGTTTATCATTGAAGACCAAGGAACCACCGATGGCGAACCAACCCAAGTTACCACCATGCGTTTTGTACCTGGCCCAAATAATACGGCAGATTGGAGCGATCATATTCAAGGGATTACTTTATACGATGAAAACTTTGTAGATTACAGTCCTACAACAACTATTACAGACTCAGAGCTAATTCTAGAATTTGATACACCAATCACCATTGTAGATGGTACAGCTTTAGAGTTCTTCTTTGGTTTTTATCTTAACACTACTAATATTGTAGATGAGAGCATCATACAATTTCAAATAAATGAGACTGCCCATGGCTTTGAAGCCGATGCTAGTGGCTCTAGTTTTGCAGATTCATTACTTTTTGAAGATGTCGTTGGTAACAACTTTACCATAGATGTATATGCAACAGAATTGATTTTCTCTCAAGAACCATCTAACACCTTTGTGAATGCAGCCATGACACCAGATGTCTCTGTCGCTGCAGTTGATGCCAATGGTAACATAGACACGAGTTACAATTTAGATATAAAAATCACTTCTACTGGCACCTTAACAGGAAGTCCACTAGTAGCAACTCCGGTTAATGGTGTTGCAACATTTGCAGGTTTAACTCATACTGCATTAGGAACAGCATTAGTATTAACTGCTGATGATGATTTATATCCAACTGTAAATAGTAGTGCTTTTGATATTGAAGCAATACCTGTAGGACCTGTTGTTATTGCTATTCAAGATTTTGATGGAACTACACCGGAATGGACATATACAACTAGTCCGTCTGAAAACAATTCTTCTTGTGTATCTAGTGGTGATGTTTGGAATGTGGTAAGTAGCCTAGGCGATATAACAGTTCCCAATAGTACTGGTGATTTTTTCGGCGGACAAGATCTAGAAGGCTCTAATGGATGCGGAACATCCGGTATAGCAACCATAGATTTTAATACCATAAATACTGCTAACTATACAGACATTACTGTATCATTTGATTATGAAGTTGATGGTTTTAATGGTGTGTCAGATGAATTAAGTTATATAATCACATTTAATACTATATCACAAACCGAAGTCTTTTTATGTGATGGTTGTAACCAACAAAACAACGAGGGTACTATTAGTGTTAATGCTCCTGAAGGAACTAATACAATAAGTTTACAAATTCTAGCTAAATTCAATGGAGGAAGTGATTATTTTGGAGTAGATAACTTTAAAATTGAAGGAACAATAGTAACATCAACACCTACAACCTACACCTACAATGGCACATGGTCACCAAGTGACCCAAATGGTTCAGCTACAGCTAATGATAATATTGTTATTACTTCAGGAGATGCAATAATTGACACCAACACTACTGCTAATTCAATAACCGTAAATGCAGGTGCTGGTCTTACTGTGGACACCGGTATTACACTTACTGTTACTAACGGTTTATTATTAGAATCTGTATCAAATAGTTATTCTAGTTTACTATTAGATGGAATTGTTTCAGGTACTATTAACTATGAGCGTCATGTAAATGGTAACACTATTTTAGAAGATGCTAATGCAATTGGTAATAACGATTTAATTACACCACCATTATCTGGTCAAACATTTGGAGATTTTGTTGCTGCCAATAGTAACTTACTTACTAACCCTGGGGATGCTTCAGAAAAAGCATTTGCCATATTTGATAAGTCTACAGGTGATTATGAAAACTATAATACAAATGATAATGCTGGTACACTATTAGTAGCAGGTACAGGCTATAGAGCTGCATCAGACAACACGTCAACACTTGTTTTTACAGGTACTGCTAATTCAGGAGATATCGACATTAATATTGACCATTCTGGACCTAGTTACCAAGAATGGAATTTAATTGGAAATCCTTATCCTTCGTATTTAGATATTAATGCCTTTTTAAACTATGAAGTAGACACAGACATTAAGAATATTGATTTACTAGGTGATACTTCTGGTATCTATGGCTATGACGGCGATGCCTCAAATGGATGGGATATCATAAATCTTTCTAATGCCTTTGGAAAACTTATGACGCCAGGTCAAGGCTTCCTAATAGGTGCAGATGCTGCAAATGTTATTGGGTACGATTTAGAATTTAAAGCAACTATGAGAACCACAGGAAGTGGTGATGATTTTATTGTTGGTCGTGATGCCAATACATTAACCTTTTTGAAACTTAACGCGCGTACTACAACTCAATTTTACACAACTCAATTTTACTTTAATGCTAATGCTACTAAAGGTTTAGATGCCGGATATGATGCTACCATTTGGGGAGGTACTGCTCCTAATTTCTCATTATTCTCACATTTAGTTGAAGATAATAGTGGGTTACCTATAGCGCTGCAAACCTTAGATGTAACCGATCTTTCTAATGTTACAATTCCACTTGGTGTAAATGCAAACCAAGGAGAGCAATTAACATTTAGTATTAACGCGTCCACATTACCAAGTACAGTAAGTGTGTATTTAGAAGATAATGTGGCTAGCACTTCTACCCTATTAAATACTAATGATTATGTGCTAACACCAAATACAGAATTAAATGGTACAGGTCGATTCTATTTACGTGTAGCAAATAGCACATTATCTACAGTAGATCATACCTTAGACCAATTAAGTATTTACACTAATAAAGCAGATAAAACGGTTGTTATTGCAGGTCAATTATTAGAGCCTACAACAGCATCTGTTTATGATGTTCAAGGACGTTTGGTATCTACTACGCAATTACAAACATCTCTTAGATTACAGACTATAGACGTAAGTCAATTAAATGATGGTATCTATATTGTAAAACTGCATAATGCAGCTCAAAACAAAACTCAAAAAGTGATTATAAGATAAGTCGTCTTATTATATTTCTTATTGTTAAGAAAACGCGTTAAACTAGGTTTAGCGCGTTTTTTTTTATAAAATACACACTTACGTAATAACGATTTCTTAGCAATGAACGCTACTTAAATGCATGCTATTGTTATTTTTAGTTATGGTTATGTGAGTTATATTATCCACAGGTGGGGATTTCAAAAAATTAAGATTAGGACTCCCTATAAATTCAGTATTAGAATTCAAAACATGCATTTCAGAAATCAATAGAAAACAACGAATGTAGCGCTGCACTTATCCACAGGTCACATTATGTAAGTATTTATGCTCTCATATTAACAGATAAATTCTAACTACAACGAAAAAAGCAATTATACGCTAAGTACTTGTGGTTATTTCATAAAATATTACATATCTTGCGCCCGGTTTTAATCATAAGTTAGTTAGTAATTAACACGTTACGTTTAGATTCATATAATTGTAACTTGTATCAACTATAAGCACTATAAACTAAGTATTACAAGATAAAAGGGTGCTTTGAAATTTTGAAGTCTAATAATTTAGATATCAAATATTTAAAAACATCAGCATTTTAGAGATGAAATTAATTTTTAATGTAAACCTTTTCATATTTTAGGTTGTTAAATAAATAATTTTATTATTTTTGAACTCAAATTTAGGGCAAGAGCCATGAAGCAAGAAAACAACATAGATAAAATCACTCGTAAAGAAGCCATTTCAAAAATGGGTAAATATGCTGCTATAACAGCAGTAGGAACGTTTGTGATTTTAAATCCACTTAAATCACAGGCACAATCTTTACCTCCAGATCCAGGTGGAAATCCATTCGGTTAATTTTCTATTTCTATTTTGAATACTAAATTAGCACCAACATACGAAATGATGTTCGGTGACTATTGGGTATTGTGGTATGCCATTTCTAATAGTTATAGTATTATCAATTCTGAATTTAAGCTATTTTTAGATTCTTATCTCGCCGCCAATACACAAACAGAATTTTCCAATACCACTTCTAACCAAATTTCTGTTTCTGATAGCTTAAAACTTTCCGAAACAATTCATAACTATCTCAAGGATTGCAATAATCCTTACAGTCCACCCTATACAAGTTCAGACACTTTAGATACGTCTCACCGAAACATTACTAAGCATTATGTATTTGGATCTAAGAGAGTTCAAATTTATTACAGCTCAGAATTAGTATTAAAAACAGTTCATCCTGCTATTGCTCATTACTGCAATACAAGTACAAAAGAGACAGATGTAACATTCGATATTTATTTAAAGCATGATAAGTTATACCTTTTTAAGAATGGAGAATTACTGTCTTGTGTTCCCAAAAGAGACTATCATCTTATTCAAGGTAAATTTATTATGCAATTACTTTGTGAATTACATAATAAAGTAGAGCAAGATTGGATTGGAACACTTCATGGGTCAACGATAACAGATGGTAATTCTTCTATTCTTTTTGTTGGCAAATCTGGAAAAGGAAAAAGCACCTTATCAGCATTATTAGCCACAAATGGCTTTGAACTATTAGCTGATGATGTATCTCCTTTGCTTTCCGAAAACCAACATATATATTATAACCCCTCCTCTATTTCTATTAAAGAAGGAGCTTTTAACCTGCTACAACCCTTAGTAAAGAATTTTGAAGAATTACCTATAGTAGAATTTAACAAAACTAAAGGTCAATTAAAATATATGCCTTGTGCAAAACCAAAACAAGACCACTATCCATGCCGTGCAATTGTTTTAGTGAATTATAAACCTGAGTCAGACACTATAATTGAGCCGATTTCTATTAAACACATTTTAGAAACCTTAATTGAAGATTCTTGGTTATCACCAAACCCTAAGCATGCTCAGCAGTTTTTAGACTGGTTACAGAACGTTAAATTATATGAAGTAACTTATAGCGACACGAATAGTGTATGTTCTCAAATCTCAACCTTGTTTAAACAATTTACTCACGAAAATTAATAACCTATATTAGTAGTCTGTATTAAGATCTATGGATAATTTAGCGACTACATATCAACATATCGCAGATATCTTGAGTTTTGAAACTCCAAATTCTAAACTAGAGAAAACGATTAGTGAACCTACTTTTGATTGGGATGCCATAGTGATAGAAGGTAGCAAGCACTTAGTATTACCTACAATATACTGTAGATTAAAAGCAAAAGGACTTCTTTATCTATTACCCGAAGAGTTAATTCTTTATTTAGAAGAAATCACCAATATAAATAGATCTAGAAACCTAAGAATACTCAATCAAGTACATACCATATCACAAATTTTAAACCAACACAATATTGATCATGTGTTTTTAAAAGGTACTGCCCTACTGGCTTCAGGTTACTACAATGACGAAGGAGAACGTATGATCGGTGATATTGATATTTTAGTTGAAAAATCGGAAGTATATAATGCGTTTGATATTTTAAAAAACTCAGGCTATAACAAAACATTTGGTTTTGCGTATAATAAGAAAGATTTTAGACATCTTGATCGCTTGATCTCAGAAAATGAACTAGCTGCAATAGAACTTCACACCGAACTTTTGAATAAAAGACATTGGCCGCTAATGAATATGCCATCTATTCTTAATTCTAAAAAAATTAACAACACCATTCCTATTCCGAATACACACGACTTAAGCCGACACCTCATATTGAGCTGGCAGCTTAATGATAAGGGACATTATTATAATATGATAAGTTTAAAATCAATTTATGACCTTATTTCCATAGAAACCTACAAGGATAAAAATTACATAGATACTTTGTTAAATTCCAAATATGGACAATCTTATTTAGTGTTGGCGAAATACTATTTTCCTGAATTCTCTGATATAACTTCTAATAATTTTATGACATACAGAGGTTTTTTTCATAAAATGAAAATGTCCTTTAAACCTCTACGCGTTGTTATTAATTATATCAAACTAATCACCATTTTTATAACGAGTCGCTTACACTTAATTTACACCAATAAAAGTTACACAAAACATATAATAAAAGAGAAATTTTTTGAAGAAAATAAATCTTTTCAAGAGCTTTTAATCTCCCGCCTTTAAAAATATCCAAGTTTATTTTTTTCTATAATAGATTTTTTAGCTCGCATTAATCCATTGCTTTTCAGTTTTATAAAAAAAACAGAATCATTTAAACGCAAAATATGACACAAAAACATTAGATAAATTAATTTTAAGTCGAATTAAAATCACTTTTAATTTTTTTTGCTTATTATTATAAGAACTTTACCTCTATATTTGTTTTATAATCTATAAAGTTTACCTTTGACAAAATTATTTTAGTATGAAAAAAATACTTTTACTAGCACTTATATTAATATTTAGTCTATCCTCTTTTGCACAAAGACGCAATAGCGATTGGTCTATGAGTATTGGTGTTAATGCTATAAACAGCTTGGGAACTCAATCACCATTTGATCGTCCAGGAGACTGGAGCTTTCAAACCCCAATCTCTGCTGGAGTTGAATTTAATTGGACAGACAAATTTGCAATAGAACAATCTATTACTTTCAACGGTTTTAGTGATGATGAGAGTATTGATTTCGATTCTACAGATGAAGACTATAATTATATATCTTTAGATACGCATGTTAAATATTATTTTGGCGAACTTATTTTTGGTCGTGGTAGAAATGATTGGTTTGACATATACGCTAATGTTGGTGTCGGTTTCTTTCATATAGACGAAAGTAACATATCTGCAAATTTAGGTGGTGGTGTATTATTTTGGTTAAACGAGGATAGAACTTTTGGTCTAAGAGCTCAAACTATTGCAAAATTTGCTTTTGATCATGCTAACAGTGGTTACGATAATAACCATTACCAATATCATCTACAAGCTGTATTTAAGCTATAACATTTAGTATTATATATATAAAGACTCACAATAGTGAGTCTTTTTTTTTGCGCATATTTCAAAAAATAAGTCCTCTATAATATTAATTTAAAAAAAACTCATAAGATATTTTTAAAAGTCTCAAATGCTATTTTTATTCTGAGAACAACGGCTAATAACTTGCAAACTTAAAATTAAGCATCTGTTTCATACATTTATATAATTCAGGAAATTGAGATTGAAATTCTGAAGGAGTTTCAATAAAATTCTCTAATAATACAGCAAAAAACTCATACTGATTGGTATAAGCATAAGCTCTAAAATATTTTGAGGCAATTAAATTTTGTCGAACAGATTCATTACTTTGCAAATACGTAGTTAACTTATTGAAACCTTGATTAAAAATCAAACTACTTATATCATTATTTTTAGAAGCATTTAAATGTATGGCATGTCCAAATTCATGGATACCAAGATTAAGATTATCATCTTCAATGTTATGCCCATGTTTAAAATCTTCCCAAGAAAACACAATAGCCTTTAACCGAGGATTCACCTCACCTTTGTGAAACTTTTTATTGATTTGAGAGTAATAGGCATTGGGATATATCATAACAGTTTCTACAATGTCTAATTGATATTTTTTAAACCCAAAGCTTAACATGGTTGCAGTAGCCGCAATCGTAACTTTCATTTCATCGGTAACTACAAGATCTTGCTTACCAACAAATGTATTCGTTTGAATAAATTTAGAAACCCTGTGTTCAAATTGAAGTTGATCCTTCCTTGATAAATCCCTAAAGAAAGAATGCTCGTTTTTTAAAATCTCATATTGCGCTCGTGTTAAATTATTCAGCATAAAATAACGTTGTGCAAATAATGGCTTTTTATATATTGAGGCGTAAGAATACTGAAAAATCTTTATCAGTCTATACAGTACAAAAACACCTATTACAATAATACCAATTGGTACTATATAATTAGAAATTAATCCCATTTCAAAAATTTCTTGTTCAGTCTTAGATACCATTAATAACCTAATTTAATAATTATGAACTCTAAATTTTGCTTAAAAATATGAATCTGTGTTTTTAAAATGTTTATCATGCTTAAATATAAAAATATAATGAAACATATCCATTTTAAATATGAATGTCTATATGATATAAGTACAATTTAATAAGCAAGCATAACTAAATTATAAACAAAACTATTATCTTAACACCTAAATTCATAGCGCAAAAACTAAATACAACATTAGATCTTATGAGCACAAACGTAAAATCACAAAACAACCTAGTTCCAATTATAATTATTGCAGGACTCTTCTTTATTTTTGGTTTTGTAACTTGGATTAATGGTGCACTCATACCTTTTATGAAAACCATTAATGAACTTACGGATGCTCAATCTTATTTGGTTGCATCAGCGTCCTATATTTCGTTTGTGGTGATGGCGCTTCCTGCATCGTATATTCTAAATAAAATAGGCTATCGTAAAGGTATGTCACTCGGTTTATTTATTATGGCTATTGGTGCTCTGATATTTATTCCAGCAGCAGAAGCCAGAACCTATTGGGTATTTCTAACTGGAATTTTCATTCAAGGTATTGGTATGACCATTTTACAAACGGCTTCCAATCCATACATCACAATTTTAGGACCAATAGAAAGCGGAGCAAAACGTATAGCAATTATGGGTATTGCAAATAAAGTAGCTGGCGCATTGGGATCATTAATTTTTGGAGCACTTCTTCTCTCAGGAATTGATGCCGTAAAAGAACAATTAGCAAATGCCTCTGATTCCGAAAAAGCCGTACTTCTAGATACTATGGCAGATAGTGTTTTTGTACCCTATATTATTATGGCCATTGTTTTAATTATTTTAGGTGTTTTGATTAGAAAAGCTCCTTTACCACATGTTGAGGCCATAGAAGATGAAGCAACGACTAAAGAAGGGGCTTCAAACAAAACGATTTTCCAATTCCCGCATTTATGGTTAGGCGTTCTAGCACTATTTGTATATGTAGGTGCTGAAGTAATTGCAGGTGATACCATAATCGCTTATGGCATTTCATTAGGTTTTACAGGTGAAGAAGCTAAATACTTTACAACTTACACCTTAATGGCTATGGTTGCAACTTACGCCTTAGGTGTCTTTTTAATTCCGAAATATATTAAACAAAAAACAGCATTGATTATTAGTGCCATTTTAGGAATTATATTTAGTCTTATTATTTTATCAACTTCAGGATTAACATCTGTTTTATTCGTAGCTGCTCTAGGAATTGCTAATGCATTAGTATGGCCTGCTATTTGGCCATTAACTTTAGACGGTTTAGGTAAACACACTAAAACAGCCTCTGCTTTATTAATTATGGCTATTTCTGGTGGTGCAATAATCCCACCATTATATGGAAAAATAGTTGATAGTAAAAAACTAGACCTTATCAGTTCTGGAATGAATGAATCAGATGCTTTAGCAAACGCGTCAACAGATAGCTATTGGATACTTATTCCTTGTTATCTTATGATTTTATTCTTTGCAATTTGGGGTCATAAAATAAAAGGTCGGTCTAAAAAATAAGTTTTAAACTAAAACCACGAGTGTACAATAATAATTATCAATTCATTGTAACACTTGTATTCTTTCTAATCGGCTTCAAATTAAATTAACTAAACCTCTTAAATACTGCCTATAACTAAAAAAGTAAGTATCGCTATAAAACAATACTTACTTTTTTAATAATAAATCTATAAAACCTAAAGTCTATGGAAAAATACCTCTTTGTACATAAGCTTTTTCTATGCGTTCAATAGCGATACAAAACGCTGCCGTTCTCATGTCTATACCTTCACTTTCTGAATAGTCGTAGACTTTATTAAACGAACCATTTAGCTTCTTCGTTAGCTTCTCCATAACTTCTTCTAGGTGCCATATCTCACCACTTCTGTTCTGTAACCATTCAAAATAACTACCAATTACTCCACCTGAATTACATAAAATATCTGGTATAATAAAAATCCCTCTATCTTTTAATATCTTTTCTCCTTCAACATTTGTTGGCCCGTTGGCACCTTCTGCAATTAATTTTGCTTTTATATTAGGCGCATTTACTTTTGTAATTTGATTTCCTAACGCTGCAGGAATACAGATATCACAATCTATTGAAAAGAATTCACCCTTTTTAACTGGTTTAGAGTCCGGATAATTTACAATAGTTCCTTTATTGGCCTCATTATATTTGAAAAGTGCTTCAACATTTAATCCGTCCTGATTTTCAATACTTCCTTGCGCATCTTGAACACCTACTAATATAGCACCATCTTTTTCTAAAAAGTGTGACGCCCAATACCCTACATTGCCAAAACCTTGAACAATAAACTTTTACCGTTTAAATCCGTATTGTTTTTATCAGCCCAAAACTTAATTGTTAAATACACACCAAATCCTGTCGCTCTATCTCTACCTTCTAATCCGCCACTCCCATCTGGCTTACCAGTAACTACATGCTGATTCGCGGTACGCTGCGCTGGAGGTCTCGTACTCATATATGTATCTGCAATCCACGCCATAGTTTGGCTATTAGTATTAACATCTGGAGCAGGTATATCGTGCTCTGGACCAATATTGTCAGCTAAAGCATATGTAAAACGTCTTGTTATACGTTCTAGTTCATTTTGTGAATATAATGCAGGATCAATTTTTATACCTCCTTTAGCTCCACCATATGGTAAACCAGCTAAAGACGTTTTCCATGTCATCCACATTGCTAATGCTCTTGCTGCATCTAAATCTACTGTAGCGTGGTAACGTAACCCACCTTTATAAGGACCTAAAGCACCATTATGCTGTACGCGATAACCTGTAAAAACCTCAACTTCTCCGCTATCCATTTTTACCGGAAAATTCACTAAAATTTCATTATTAGTGATGCTTAATATTTTCCTAATATTAGGGTGTAGATTAATGTGGTCTGCAGCACTATTAAACTGCTCCATTACATTATCCATCATTCCTTTCAAAGGCACTTTTTTAACTTTTGGTTTGGTATTATTTTTTGAATTTCCCATTTATGTGGTCTTATTTTTGGAATTATATATTTTTCTAACGCAAAAATAACACTTTCAATAATATAAAGCGGTTATATTAGTAAATAACTAAATTAGATTTTACGAAAAAATTATTGATAATTCATATTACCATTATTGTACAATATATAAGTGGTTCTTAAGGAATACCAAGGCACTATTTAAGCTATTAAAATATTTTGCTTATGTCAATAACCATCACGTTTTAATGTGCAGGCTTTTCAATGAGACCTGCCCTCATTTGTAATTAGAATTGCGGAATAATTGAATTAGATAAAGTTCATTTAATATAAAGGACAACTTTAACTTCATGTCCTTTGAATCATAAACTAATGAACTATTCTTCGACTTGAACTTTCATTGATGTAGAGCGTAAAATCAGATAACCAATGATTGCAGAAATGAAGGATCCGATTAAAATGCCAATTTTAGCAGAGTCTATAAATTCTGGTGTTGACGCAAATGCGAGACTTGCAATAAAAATAGCCATAGTAAAGCCAATACCTGCAATAAACGAGACACCTAAAATCTGTTTAAAGCTAATTTCGCTCGGCACTTCTATCAATTTAATTTTCTTAGCTAAAAATACTATTAAGCTTATACCAATACCTTTACCTAATATTAAACAAATTATAATATTAGTTACTAATGCCATTTCGAGGTTTTCTGTTCCACTAATTAAAACTCCTGCATTTGCAAGTGCAAAAATTGGAATAATAAAATAAGCCACCCAACCATGTAAATTATGCTCTAAGTGTTGCAATGGAGATTGAAATTTAGAAGACCAATCTCCTAAGTCATCTATATGCAAAATTTGTTCCGTAGAAAGAATTGGTTTTTTTAATACACTTGCAGTCTTAATATCATTATAGACATTTTCTAATTGCTCTAAAAACGTTGACGTATCTATCTTCTGTCTAATAGGTACAGAAAATGCCAATAAAATACCTGCTACCGTGGGATGAATTCCTGCTTTTAAAAACAAGAACCAAATAACTACTCCTAAGAAAAACACCAAAAACCTAGAATAAAATCCTTTATAAGATAAAAAATATAAAAAAGCAAGCATGGCAACGGCAACTAATAATAAGGTAATGTTAATACTACCGCTATAAAACAAGGCAATAACTAAGACTGCACCTATATCATCTACAATAGCAAACGCAGTTAGAAACACTTTTAAACTTAAGGGCACCCGATTTCCTAATACATTTAAAATAGCTAATGAAAAAGCAATATCAGTTGCCATAGGTATTCCCCAGCCTTTAGTTGTATCTGGATTTTGATTAAGCACCAAAAAGAGAATTACAGGAACCAACATACCTCCGATAGCGCCAACTAACGGAAATGCGATTTTTTTAGGTGAGTTAAGTTCACCAATTAAGAGTTCGCGCTTTATTTCTAATCCTATCAGAAAAAAGAATATGGCCATTAACCCATCATTAATCCACAGAATTAACGGCTTTTTAAATTCAAATGTATCAGTTACAATTCCTATATCATATTGCCATATTTCTCTATAGATATCACCCCAAGGTGAATTTGCCCAAACTAAAGCTAGTATTGTAGCCAGCAATAGTAAAATACCACTAAAGCTTTCAATTTTTACGAATTTTTGGAATGGTGTGAGAAATACTCTTTTAATCATATAAGTAGTTTTGTTCCGAGAAAGATTAACTTCAAATATAAGATTTACATATCAAAATAATTAAAAATTAACGTTACTTTTTGATAAAGTATACATTCTAAAAAGAAGATCTTATCACAAAAAATAAAAATCTTCTTTATTTATTCGAATACTTATTTTATGAGATTTTTAAAAAACATCAGAGATAATTATCGATTTAAAAAAATAATTAGCAAAAAAAGATAAACCACGCAGTTTTAATTTATTATTTGATTGGGTAATCCTATCTTTGCCAATTAATTTAAAATTATCACCATGAAAGTCCGTGAATATTTTATTATAGTTTCTATACTTCTTGTTTTGGCTATTATCGGAATAGCTTTTGTTTGGCAGCCTATTTTGTGGGCATTCCTGTTAGTAGGTCCACTCATTATTATGGGTGTTTTTGATATTTTACAAACGTCTCATACGATACGACGTAACTTTCCATTGCTAGGACGATTTAGGTACATGTTAGAATCTATTCGTCCAGAAATTATGCAATATTTTGTTGAAACTGATACTGAAGGAAGGCCGCTCAATCGTATTTTACGATCTTTAATTTATAGACGAGCAAAAGGAGAAAATGACACGGAACCTTTTGGCACACAGATGGATATTTATCACTCGGGATATGAGTGGTTAGAACATTCTATGTATGCTAAAACGAATCCTAAAAACATTGGTGAATTTCCACGTTTATTAATTGGAGGAAAAGATTGTAAGCAACCTTATTCTTCAAGCCTATTGAATATATCAGCGATGAGTTTTGGATCCTTAAGTAAAAATGCTGTAATGGCATTAAACAAAGGTGCCAAAATGGGGAATTTTGCTCATAATACAGGTGAAGGTGCTATTAGTGATTACCATTTAAAACATGGTGGAGATCTAATTTGGCAAATTGGTACAGGATATTTTGGTTGCCGACATGATGATGGTACATTTAACGAAGTAACCTTTAGAAAAAATGCGTTACGAACAGAAGTTAAGATGATTGAGATTAAATTGTCTCAAGGTGCTAAACCTGGTCATGGTGGTATTTTACCTGCTTCAAAAAACACGGAAGAAATTGCAAAAATAAGACACGTTAAACCTGGTATTGCAGTACACTCGCCTCCGTCGCACTCAGCATTTTCGGATCCTATTCAATTTATGCATTTCATAAAAAAACTTAGAGATCTTTCTGATGGAAAACCTGTTGGTTTTAAATTATGTCTAGGTAGAAAACAAGAATTTATGGATTTTTGTGAGGCTATGATTTTCACAGGAATTCTTCCAGATTTTATTACCGTAGATGGTGGTGAAGGAGGAACAGGTGCTGCTCCTGTTGAATTTTCTAATTCTATGGGTATGCCATTGCGTGAAGGTTTAATTTTTGTGCATGATACTTTAGTTGGTTTCAACTTAAGAAAAGATATTAAAGTTATTGTTGCCGGAAAAATAATCACTGGTTTCCACATGGCGAGAGCCTTAGCTTTAGGTGCTGACGGCTGCAATAGCGCACGTGCTATGATGCTTTCTATTGGATGTATACAAGCATTACAATGTAATACGAATACATGTCCTGTTGGCGTAGCAACACAAAACCCTTCTTTAGTAAAAGGGTTAGTTGTTGAAGATAAGGCACCAAGAGCAAAACGATATCACGAAGCAACAATTCACAGTTTCTTAGAACTTGTAGCTGCAGCTGGTCTTAATAGTCCTGCTGAATTAACAAGAGATCATATTAGCAAAAGGGTTGGTCTATACATTGTGAAAACATACCATGACATTTACCCTCCTATTGAAGAAGGGTCTTTATTAAACATTGATACGATACCTAAGGAATACAAAAAGTTTTTCCAGTTAACTCGTATTATGAAATAATACGGATACTTATTATATTTTTTTTAGCTGTTAACTTTAGTCAAAACATAAGTTAACAGCTTTTATTTTTTCTAGCATGTCCTTCTTTTCGCTGCAGATAAATAAAAATACACTTCTCTATTCAAATCGTATCTTTGTACGAAACCATTAAATCATTAATCCAATTTTAACTTTCATCTCAAAACCCGCTAAAGAATTAATAGAATTCTTTAAAAGCACTAGCTTCTCAAAAGCCGTTTTAATTGGGATTGCAGTTAGTATCCCTATTGTTTTAGGGCTTGTAACTGATCACTTTGAAATTGGCCTTGCTCTTTGTTTTGGTGCATTTTGGTGCTCACCAAGTGATGTTAGCGGTCGTTTAAAACACAAACAAGTTGGGATCCTTTTTTCTGCTATTTTAGTCGTAGTCATTAGTTTTATTGGTGGTTATCTCGATATTTCAAACTTTTTACTCTTTCCTATTTTAGGTGTACTAACGTTTAGTATAGCCTTTTTATCTATTTATGGTTTTAGAGCATCGTTAATTAGCTTTTCGGGACTACTAGCATTGGTCTTAAGTTTTGCACATACTTCTGAAAACTTAGAAGTCTACCAATATGCCTTATTCATTGGTGTTGGTGGCTTATGGTATTTATTGCTTTCAACATTATGGTTTCAACTAAATCCAAAAGCCCAAACCGAACAAACACTAAATGAAACTTTTTTACTCACAGCTGATTTTCTAGATACTAGAAGACAGCTCATAGGAGATCAACCAGACAGAGAGAGCTTGCAAACACAGCTTATGACCTTGCAAAGTGCGTTGACAGAACATCATGAGACCTTACGCGAAATCTTAATTTTATCTCGAAAAAGCTCAGGAAAATCTAACTATCAAAGCAGACGTTTATTAGTTTTTATCCAACTTGTAGAACTATTAGAAACTGCTATTGCTAATCCCGTAAATTATGATAAAATGGATGTGCTATTCAGCAAATATCCTGAGTTAAAAACTGATTTTCAAAAATTGATTTTAGAATTATCTTATCAACTTCGGTCTATTACTAAAAACATCAACAAATCAAAACTATTTCCGTCTAACAGAATGCTTTCTGATGCTTTAAAAACTCTTGAAAATGACATTTTAAAATTAAAAAATGAAAATCAAACAGAAGATTATGAACGTTACTTAATGCTTCAAAATCTACTAGACTATCAAAAGAAGCAATTTGAAAAATTAAAGAAAATTAAATGGTTATTAGGCAATCCCGAACTATCATCAGACGATATTATTAAAAACGAGAAACTAAAACGTTTTATAGGTTCACAAGATTACGATCCCAAATTAATTCTTAGAAATCTTAGTTTTAGATCAACCATTTTTAAGCATTCTTTACGATTAGCAGTTGCTGTAATGTTAGGATACGGTATTGGTTTGTTCTTTGATTTTCAGAACCCGTATTGGATTATACTTACTGTAATTGTTATAATGCGACCAAGTTACGGACTTACAAAAACACGCTCTAAAGACCGAATGATTGGCACCCTCATAGGTGCAGCTTTAGCAAGTGGATTGGTCTTTTTAATTAACGACCCTTATGTATATGGAGCATTGGGTGTACTATCTTTAGTCATAGCATTTTCTATGGTACAGAAAAATTACAAAGCCTCCGCAACCTTTATTACATTGAGTGTTATATTTATATATGCTATTATACAACCCGACATTTTAAAAGTCATTCAATTCAGAGTTATTGATACGTTAATTGGCGCTACGCTTTCTTATATGGTAATGCGCTGGCTATGGCCTGCTTGGTCGTTTATGGAAATTGGCGATAACATTAGGGATAGTTTAAAAGCGAATACAGCATTTTTTAAATCAATTAATACCTTTTACCAGAAAAAAGGTCTAGTACCAACAAGTTTAAAAGTAAATCGAAAAGAAGCCTTTTTACAAACCTCTAATCTAAGTTCTGCATTTCAGCGGATGGCTCAAGAACCAGAATCTAAACAAAACCATATAGACGACATTTATGAACTTGTAGTAATTAACCATAGTTTTTTATCGTCCTTGGCCTCTTTGAGTTCCTATATACAAAACCACACAACAACTGAAGCTTCAGAAGATTTTATAGCTGTTTCGGAAAAAATTAATAACAATCTCGACAAAGTCTGTACCCTATTAAAAGATATAAATTTTGAAGACTCAAGAATCAATGGTTCAATTTATAAACCAGAACCTTTTGATTTCCCATTTGATCGTATTGCAAATGATACTATTTCACAAACAGATAGTGAACGCACTCACAAAGAAGCACATTTAGTTTGGGAACAATTGTATTGGTTGTTTTCGCTAAGTGAAAAAATGCTAAAGTTAACATCTAAGTTTAAAGTCGATTAATCTTTCATTTTACCACTAAAAGCTTCCAAAATAGTGACACAAAAAAAAACTTCTTTCGAAATTCGTTTTGAAAGAAGTTTTTTTGAAAAAGAAGAATGAGATTAAGCCATAACCATTCCTTTATCGTTTTCTAACGACGAAGCTTTAGTTGCTAAAAGATGATTTACATAATCTTGCCACTTTTGTGCTATAGCTATTTCATTATTTAAAACCATTTCATCATCATTATTGTATAACATCAAATCTGTAGCCTCTTTTAAATTGTGATGCACAAAAGACAATTGAAGCTTATCAATAACATCGTAATGCTTCGTTTTGTCCTTAACGCGTTTGTTATCTCTTATCGTTTTGCAAGACACTATTGATTTTAAGTCTACAACTTGCGCAAACGCTGACTCGCTTGTTTCTTTATAAAAAAACAACTTTTCTTCAACCTCATCAACTCCAATTGCAAAGTTACTATCTACTTCAATTTTAGTTAATTTACAATTGTTTTGTGTTGCTTCAGACTGCAATGCTTTTTTTAATTTTCGTTCTCTTTTTTTGCTTCCGTTTATAAATAAAGCAAAAGGCAAAATAACGATAGCGATTATAATCGCATCGATAATAAATAATCCTGTTCCCATGATAATTAATTTTTTTTGATATTAATTTTAAGTGTATAATAAATGACATGACGGTTTTACGTCATAGACAGACATCATATTTAATGATGTTAGTACACTTAGTTTACCAAAAAGAATGAAATGGAAAAAGGATCTCCCGTAAATAAAGATTCTTAAAACTATGGAGTTCTGCGATACTAAATTGAGAACGTAGTACTGCAGAAAGTTGAGTACTGCGATTTGTAATTCCATCAGAACTTTCTAAAACCCTATCTACTCGAGAAGGCTCAGTATCACTAAAGAAAACAACACTATAATTCTCAGTTTGAATATCAAAAAACGAATGATGCGTTGTAGAATACGCATTGACTTCATTAGAAATATCAGAACTTAATGAGTATTCTAAATCACTATTTAGCAATTGAATATCGCAAGTATGGGCAGAAGCACCAAAACTAGCAAGAAACAATACGATACTAAAAAGTGTTTTAATCATTTTTAAATTCAAATTATACTACAAAGTAAATCTATAATTGGATAATCCTATGCAAAATGATTGTTAAATTATTGTCTTTTTTAAACATTTAGATTTTCATTTATTAGACTCTAGAGATACTTAGCATCACTTAAAAATTGGTATTTGACAGCATTATGAAACTCGTTTTTTCCTCAGAACAAAACGGAGCTCTGAGGATTGCTGCGCTCCCCTTAAGCTCCGTTCTGAAAATAGTTTCAACGAAAAAATGCTCAAGATAGCTTATAATATTAATTCCTTTTAAAACAGATCGGCGCTCAAGGGATTGCTGCGCATCCCTTAAGATCCATTCTGAAAATAGTTTTAACGAAAAACGCTCAAGATAGCTTATAATATTAATTCCTTTTAAAACAGATCGGCGCTCAAGGGATTGCTGCGCATCCCTTATGCTCCATTCTGAAAATAGTTTCAACAAAAAAACGCTCAAGATAGCTTATAATATTAATTCCTTTTAAAACAGATCGGCGCTCAAGGGATTGCTGCGCATCCCTTATGCTCCATTCTGAAAATAGTTTCAACAAAAAAACGCTCAAGCTAGCTTGGCGTTTTTTCTTTTGAAACTATTTATTTGTGACCGCGAAGGGATTCGAACCCCCAACCCTCAGAGCCGAAATCTGATATTCTATCCAATTGAACTACGCAGCCTTAATTCCAACTTAAAAGTGGAATCTATTATTATGTTTAAGACAATTTTGCCTTTACTATACTCGATATTGTTTTCCCATCAGCTTTACCAGCTAATTCTTGACTCACCATTCCCATAACCTTACCCATATCCTTCATACCTTCAGCTCCTGTTACTGCAATAGTTTTCATCACTACAACGGTAATTTCTTCTTCAGAGAGTTGTGTTGGTAGAAACTTACTAATAACTTCAGCTTGTGCTATTTCTGGCTCAGCTAAATCATTGCGGTTTTGTTCTAAAAAAATAGCAGCACTATCCTTACGCTGTTTTACCATTTTAGATAAAATCTTTATTTCTTCAACTTCAGAAATATCTTCTTTAGATCCTGTTGCTGTTTGTGCTAATAATATTTCTGATTTTACAGCTCTCAATGCAGCCAAAGCTGTTTGATCTTTTTCTTTCATTGCTGCCTTCATAGCAGTCATTATATCGACTTGTAAACTCATAACTTTATTCTTTAATTAAGAAGAGCAAAGATACTAAAAAGTTCTTCTTAGCTTACAGAAGAATAGCAGATACTGTTTAAATTTTATCTAAAAAAAAGTCCAAAAAGCTTAAGAAACTTTTTGGACTAGATTTTAGTGATTTAACACTATAACTTAAACGTGCTATTAATCTACGTTATCGTGTAAAAATGAATTATTACTTCTTAATTGAATGTCATCATTTTCATCTGTACCAACAGACATTCTTGAAGCTTTTGTTTCAGATGAATGCTGAGCATCTTCTAAATTAACACCTTGCCTTTTGTAAGCAGGTACTTTTTCGATTTCGTTTATTTTAGCATCATTAAACTTATAATTGAAATCTTTCATTTTTCTTCTGCGCTCATCAGCACGTGCAATAAGCATTTCAGAAATTGGACTGTTCATTGGGTCTATTTCGTCTTCAGACACCTGCTCAGTTTTTTCCATAGGAATTGTTTTCTTTTCAAAAACAATCTCTTCTTTTACTTCTGTTTTTTCTTTTTTAGTATTTATAGACGATTGAAACGTTTCAAAATCATCTAAAGCATAGCGTTTTTCTCCTTGCTCATTAACTTCAGTTACTGCGATAATTTCAACTGGCTCATTAACATCAATTGATTTAACGTCTTCATCTAAACTAAAGAACATCTTTTCTTGTTCAACCTTAGGCTCTTCTCCCTTTTCAGGTTCTTTATTTGCTATTGGTAAATCGAATGAAAATGTTATTTGCTCTTCTTTTACTTCTTCAATTGGTTCTGCTTTATTTACTATTGGTGTAATAACAAATTCTTCAGGTTCTATTGTAGCTTGTGGTTTTCTATCTAAAACTTCATCATAAACTACATTCATATTTCTTAAGAAATCTGTAGTTGCAATTAAGTTTGTACCCTTATTTTCTTCTGCTTTAGGCACATCTTTAACCTCTTCTTCTTCAAGTAATGTATGACGAACAATTGGAGCTTCTTTTTCTTTTTCTAAAACAATATCTGGAGTGATAATCGCAGGCTCTTTTTCTTGAGTACTAGTTTCTGTAGTTTCTCCTAAAGCATGAATCACTTTTTTAGTTTCAGTATTAGAAATTTCATTCTGCTGATCTAAATCAAATCCTGTAGCAATAATTGTTACTGAAATAGATTCTTGTAACTCAGCATCTTCACCAACACCCATAATAATATTGGCTCCATGACCAGCTTCATTTTGGATATGATCATTGATTTCACCAATCTCATCAATAGTAATTTCTTGAGAACCAGATACGATTAGCAACAATACGTTTTTAGCTCCTGTAATTTTATTATCGTTAAGTAATGGCGAATCTAAAGCACTCATAATAGCTTCTTGCGCTCTTGTTTGACCAGAAGCTGTAGCAGATCCCATAATTGCTGTACCACTATTACTTAATACGGTTTTAGCATCACGTAAATCAATATTCTGAGTGTAGTGATGTGTTATAACTTCCGCAATACCACGAGAGGCTGTTGATAACACTTCGTCTGCTTTAGAGAAACCTGCTTTAAATCCGAGGTTTCCATATACTTCACGAAGTTTATTATTGTTAATCACAACTAACGAATCGACATGAGAACGCAATTTTTCAATACCGCGTTGGGCTTGTGCGTTACGCATTTTACCTTCAAATTGAAATGGCATAGTTACAATTCCAACCGTTAGAATATCGAGTTCCTTAGCCATTTTAGCAATGACTGGTGCTGCACCTGTACCTGTACCACCACCCATTCCTGCAGTTATAAATACCATTTTTGTATTGGTATCTAACATTCTGCGAATGTCCTCTAAACTTTCTATTGCCGCTTCTTCTCCAACATCTGGATTTGCTCCTGCCCCTAAACCTTCTGTTAAGGCAACACCTAATTGTATTTTGTTTGGAACACCACTATTATGAAGCGCTTGCGAATCTGTATTACAGATTACAAAATCGACTCCTTTAATACCTTGTTGAAACATGTGATTGATGGCATTACTTCCACCTCCACCGACACCAATTACTTTGATGACGTTTGATTGATGCTTTGGCAAATCAAATGAAATATTTCCAAATTCGTTGCTACTACTCATTTTATTATGGATTTACTATTATTCTATTCTTTGTAAGTAAAAACAACTTGTGAGTTGCTCTTACAGTTTTATTTATTTTATTCTTTCTAATTTGAATTCACGCGAAATAAAAATGCCTAGCACTTATTCCGCATTATCCAAAAAATCCTTTACACGCTCCGTTAACTTATCTAAAAAGGAACGACGCTCCTTTATTGGCGCTTCCTCTCTAACTTCCATTTCTGGTTCTGGGATTTGATCTTCTTCAACAGCCTCAATCACCTCTTCTTCGATGGCTTCAACTTTTTTACGCTCTTGACGTTTTAAGCCATCCATAACTAAACCAACAGCTGTGGCAAAAAGTGGACTCGCTATATCTTCGTCGCTATCACCAGCTAAATGCTCATTTGGATATCCTATTCTGGTATCCATCCCTGTGATATATTCAACCAATTGTTTTAAGTGTTTTAGTTGCGCTCCACCTCCTGTTAAAACAATACCGCCAATCAGTTTTTTCTTCTGCTCTTCGTGACCGTAATTTTTTATTTCAACATAAACTTGTTCTACAATTTCCACAACTCTCGCGTGAATAATTTTAGACAAGTTTTTTAATGTAATTTCTTTTGGTTCTCTTCCTCTTAATCCTGGAATAGACACAATTTCATTATCCTTATTTTCTCCTGGCCATGCAGAACCAAACTTCACTTTTAAAAGCTCTGCTTGCTTTTCTATAATTGAACAGCCTTCTTTTATATCCTCAGTAATTACATTTCCACCGAAAGGAATTACAGCGGTATGACGAATGATGCCATCTTTAAAAACAGCTAAATCAGTTGTTCCACCTCCTATATCAATCAACGCAACACCAGCTTCTTTCTCTTCTCTACTTAATACTGCATTTGCAGAAGCTAAGGGCTCTAAAGTGATCCCTTCAAGATTTAAACCTGCACTTTTAATACAACGACCAACATTTCTAATTGAAGATACCTGGCCAACTACAACATGAAAATTAGCTTCCAATCGTCCTCCATACATACCAATTGGTTCTGTAATTTCGGCTTGACCATCAATCTTAAACTCTTGTGGTAATACATGAATTATTTCTTCACCAGGAAGCATCACTAATTTATGCACTTGGTTGATTAAACGATCTATGTCATCTTCATCTATAACTAAATCAGAATTTGGACGTGTGATATAGTCACTGTGTTGCAAACTGCGAATATGCTGACCCGCAATACCTACGGTAACATCTACAATTTTTTCGCCAGCTGCTGCTTCAGCTTCTTGCACAGCTTGCTGAATAGATTGAATCGTTTGCGTGATATTATTAACCACACCACGATGCACACCCATACTTTTGGCTTTTCCTAAACCTAAAATCTCAACTTTATCGTATTCATTTTTGCGACCAATCATGGCCACAATTTTTGTGGTTCCTATATCAAGACCAACTGAAATATTTTGTTTGTCCATAGCTTACTTTTTGGTGCAAATAACTTGTTTATCAAATTTTAGATTCACCATACTGTAGCTATCTAAAATTTGGTCCTTTATAGCCTTTTGGTAAAACGCCTTAAAGTTGTTTATCTTTTTTTCGAGTTGTTTTAAAGTTCCTAAATGAACTATAAAATCACTTTTTCTAATTTTAAAATCAATGGTGTTATCGTCGTTTTGACGAATCTCAATGACATGTTTCTTCAAAAAATCATCCTCGTCTGCAAATTTCGCAAATTCAAAGACAGTTTCAAGCTTATTTTTCTTAATATTTCCGGTGACGAGTGGCACTCTTGCTGCATAATTATGAGACAAAGGCATAAAACCACCTTCATCGTCTATATAATATGATGCATTTGTGTTAACTCTTGCTATAGGTCTCTTTTGTTCGATTTCAGCTGAAAGCCTACCGTTTACTGACATAAACACCTCGGCTTGCTTAATCATTGGATTAGAATTCAGGGCAATTTCTAATTCGTTCAAATCTATAATATCTTTGGGTTGCTTCGAAACAGGTTCTTGATTTAGTATTAACAATTTACTAACATTCGCCTCAGTAATAAACAATTTATTCGCTCCCAAAAATTTTATGTCCGGCTCACTAACCTTCCGAACCTTATTTCGTTCATTTGAAAAGGCAAACAAAAAGCCAACCAAAACAACCAACCCTATGACTTTAATATAGTTAAAATTAATTTTCGACATAAAACGCTTCTTTTATATGTTTTACCTCTTCTCCGATATCACCTGCCCCAATAGTCAATACAATTTGAGCATCAGATTTTTTTATTTCATCAATTAATTGCGATTTTTGAACTAATTTTTTATTTGAATTTTCAATCTTATTTAAAAGCCACTCCGAAGTCACTCCTTCGATAGGAACCTCTCTTGCTGGATAGATATCTAACAGCAATAATTCATCAAATTTTGAAAGGCTTTCCGCAAAACCATCTATAAAATCTCTTGTTCTACTAAATAGATGTGGTTGAAATATGGCCAATACTTTTTTATCGGGATACATTTCTCTAACTGCCTGATGTACTGCATTAATTTCTTCAGGATGATGTGCGTAATCATCAATAAAAACAAAATTCTCCGTTTTAATTTGATATGTAAATCGTCGTTTCACACCTTTATAAGTCTCCAAAGCTTGAGATAGATCTTTATAAGAACAGCCATACTCAGCAGCCATTGCTATTGCAATAATAGCATTAGAAAGATTATGCCTACCTGGTAAACTAAATTTGAAATCCTTATGCGTTCCGGTTGGTGTTTTTACATCGAACACGTAACGACCATCTTCTATAGAAATATTTTGTGCACTATAGTCCGAATCATCCTCTATACCATAAGTGATACCTTTTAGCGGCAAACCATTTTTTACAAATAACTTTCCGTTAGGCTTAATACACTCTGAAAAATCCTTAAAGGTTTTTACTAACTCTTCTGCGTTGCCGTAAATATCTAAATGATCAGCATCCATGGACGTAATGCAAGCTAAATCTGGCGATAACGTTAAAAACGACCGATCAAACTCATCAGCTTCTACAACGGTAACTTCCGTTCCGTTGATAATTAAATTAGAATTATAATTCTCGCTAATACCTCCTAAAAATGCCGTGACAGGAACATTACATGCCTTCAACAAATGACCTAAAATACTAGTCGTTGTTGTTTTACCATGCGTACCAGCAACTGCAAGACACACGGTTTGCCGTGTAATTTCTCCTAAAACGGCTGAGCGTTTTAAAAGATGAAAACTATTATCTTTAAAATAGTTAAATTCAGAATGTCCGTTTGGAATTGCAGGAGTATATACGACTAAGGTGGATTTTGAATCTAAATACGTAGCATCAATTTCAGAAACACTATCATTAAAATGAATCGCCACACCCAAATCTTCAAGCGATCTTGTGATATCCGTTGCCGTTTTATCGTAACCAGCAACCTGCTTACCATTGGCTACAAAATAACGCGCAAGGGCACTCATACCGATGCCTCCGATACCAATAAAATAGACGCTATTTACGTTTTCAAAATTCATTTATTTCCCAATAGTTTTTCAACTTCATCAACAATAGCATTAGTGGCATTCACTAAAGCTAAAGCTTCGATATTTTCACTTAATTCTTTTTGTTTTTTGTCATTAGACATTAATTCTGAAAATTCGGTTTGAAAATCAGTATCTAAGTCATTTTCTCTTATCAAAATAGCTGCATTTTTATCTGCAACCGATTTCGCATTCTTAGTTTGATGATCTTCAGCCACGTTTGGTGACGGGATAAAAATCACAGGTTTACCGACGATACATAACTCAGAAACCGAAATGGCTCCCGCTCTAGATATGATGACATCTGCTGCAGCGTATGCTAAATCCATTTGGTTTAAAAACGCATGAACTTGCACATTCTTCAAGTCATTATATTGCTTGTATTGATCGTAATACAACTTTCCGCATTGCCAAATCACTTGTATGTCTTGCGCTTCAAAAAATGAAATATTCGCTTCTATGAGCTGATTAATTCGCCTCGCTCCTAAACTCCCACCTAAAACTAAAAGTGTTTGTTTATTATGTATCAAACCAAAGGCATCTTTACCTTCACTATGTTTATGTTTTACTTGCAGTAAATCCTTTCGAATTGGATTTCCTGTTACTCTAATTTTAGCTTTCGGAAAGAATTTTTCTAAGCCTTCATAAGCCACACAAATTGTATTTACTTTTTTCCCTAATAACTTATTTGTAATTCCCGGGAATGAATTCTGTTCTTGTATTAAACTTGGAATTCCTTTTGAAGACGCTACTTGCAACAATGGTCCACTTGCAAAACCACCAGTACCAATAACAGCATCTGGTTTAAATGTGTTTACGATTTTCCTTGAACGCAACAAACTACTTATCAACTTAAAAGGAAATGCCAAATTCTTTAAGGTTAATTGTCGCTGAATCCCTGAAATCCACAAACCTTCAATTTTGTAACCCGCTTGTGGCACTTTATCCATTTCCATTCGGTCTGAAGCACCCACAAACAAGAATTCTGCATCAGGATAGCGCGACTTTAATTCGTCTGCAATCGCAACCGCAGGATATATATGTCCTCCTGTTCCTCCTCCTGATAGGATAAATCGATATGTTTTATTATTTTTCAAACTTTAAAATTCCAACGTTTTAACTTTAGTAACCCCCCCCCCTTAAAGGCTCCCCAAGGAGACAATAACTCAATTCAAATTACTCTAAATTCAAATCTTTTTTCTTGGTTCTTGACTCTCTTTTATTTTTTATTTAAATTGCTTCACTTAAAATCGCCAATGGATTATCTTCCAAATCCTCTTGTTCTTTTAACTCTTCTCGTTTTGCACTTACACTTAATATGATTCCTATAGATAAACACGTCATCCAAATAGAGGTTCCTCCACTACTAATTAAGGGTAACGTTTGTCCTGTTACAGGAAATAACTCTACTGCAACAGCCATATTAATTAAAGCCTGAAACACAATTGGCAAGCCAACAGCTAAAACCAATAACTTACCAAAAATGGTATCTGATTTATGACTTACAACTACAATTCTAAATAACAACCACAAATACAAAACCAATAGAAATACTCCACCATATAAGCCATACTCTTCAATAATAATGGCAAAGATAAAATCCGATGATGATTGTGGTAAAAAGTTCTTCTGAATACTTTTCCCAGGACCCAAAGGCGTAATTCCTGTGGCAATCGCAATCTTAGCTTTCTCTATTTGATAATCTGCCTCCGTATCTTCACCATTAGAAAAGTTTTCAATTCTACTGATCCAAGTATCTACCCGATTTGGCATAGCTTCTGGAAATGCTTTTGCAACAAGAATAAAAATCGTTAAACCAACAAAACCAGATAACATCATTAACGCCAAATACTTTAAAGGATAACCACCTATAAAAGCCAACATCATAATCATAGTAAAAACAATAGCTGTCGTAGAAAAATTAGCCGGAAGTATTAAGATTAAAATTAAGAATACAGGTGACCATAAAGGCAAAATCGTTTCTTTAAATTGAACTTCTTTATCTTTAATTTTTGACAAATACCGCGCTACATAAACCATTAATACTACTGCTGCCAACGTTGACGTCTGAAAAGACATCCCAACAATAGGAATTTGTATCCAACGACTTGCGTTCGCACCATCTATCGTAGTGCCTTGTAACATCGTAACCACCAACAGCACAAGTACAATTGGAATCATAACCATAGATAAACCACGAAAATATTTATAAGGCACCTTATGTATACCAAACATAATTGCAAAGCCTAAAAACAAATGCATAAAGTGCTTAATAAAGAAAGAAAATGTACTGCTATTTCCTCCATGATATGCCAAATTACTTGCAGCACTATACACAGGCAGAAAGGAAAATATAGCCAACAGCGTGACTATAGCCCAAATGGCTCTATCCCCTTTTATCTGTTTGAATAAATTTTGCATTTTCTGTTTTCTTATTCCTGCACATGCAGGAATCTAATTATGTATCCATTATATTTTGAATTCTTGCCTTCACAAGAACTACAGTGTTCTATAAATTACGAACTGCATTTTTAAATTGTCTTCCTCTGTCTTCGTAGTTTTCAAATAAATCGAAACTTGCACAAGCTGGAGACAATAATACATTATCACCAGCATTAGCTAGTTTGTATGCTATTTTTACCGCTTCACTCATGTACTGCGTTTCAATAATTACATCTACCATGTTTTCAAAAGACTCCATAAGTTTTGCATTATCTACACCTAAGCAAATGATTGCTTTTACTTTTTCGTTTACAAATTTGAATAATTCTCTATATTCATTTCCTTTGTCTACTCCTCCAACAATCCAAACCGTTGGTGCATTCATACTTTCTAAAGCGAAATAGGTTGCATTAACATTGGTTGCTTTTGAGTCGTTGATATATTGCACTTTATTAATCTTTAAGACGTGCTCTAAACGGTGCTCTACACCTTGAAAATTTTCAAGACTTTCGCGTATCGTTTGTTTTCTAATTTTAAGTAAATGCGCCACAGTAGAAGCTGCCATTGCATTCTTCACGTTGTGTTTTCCCTCTAATGCTAAATTATCTGTTGGCATAATGATTTTATTGTTATCTATTGTTATTATTATATTGTTGTTGTCTAAATACGCTCCTTCATCAATTTTCTTCGTCAATGAAAAAGGCAATTTTTTGGATTGAATTTGATGCGTTTTCATATAGTCTAAAATGACTTCATCATCCGCATCATATATGAAATAATCATCTTCCGTTTGATTTTCTACGACTCTAAATTTTGAAGCGACATAGTTTTCAAATTTATAATCATATCGATCTAAATGATCTGGTGTAATATTTGTTAACACCGCAATTTTTGGCTTAAAATCGATGATATCATCCAATTGAAAACTGCTAATCTCCAATACATAGTTATCATGATTTTCCTCTAAAATTTGCTTCGCAAAACTTTTACCTATATTACCAGCTAACCCGACATCTAGTTCTTGCTTTAACACGTGATGCGTTAACGTTGCCGTAGTCGTTTTACCATTACTACCGGTAATAGCTACCAAAGTTGCTTCGGTAAATTTTGAAGCAAATTCAATTTCAGAAACCACTTTAATTCCTGCTTCACGAATTTGTTTCACCAAAGCCACTTTATCTGGAATACCAGGACTTTTCATAATGATGTCTGCATTCAGAATTTTTGATTCCGTATGCTGCTCATCTTCAAATTCAATCTCATTATTTAAAAGAACGTCCTTATACTTTTCTTTAATCTTTCCCTTATCTGATACAAATACCTCGTATCTTTTTGCTTTTCCTAAAAGCGCTGTTCCTACTCCACTTTCACCTCCACCAAGAATTACAAGTCTTTTCATTTCATTAATCCTTTTTGTCATTCCTACGCAGGCAGGAATCTACTTTATTACTACTCTTATTGTGGATTCCTGCTTTCGCAGGAATGACAAATTGTTTTATCTAATTTTCAAGGTTACTATTGTTATAATAGCAAGCAGAATTCCAATAATCCAAAAACGGGTGACAATCTTACTTTCATGATAGCCGGATTTCTGGTAATGATGATGTAAAGGCGACATTTTAAAAATACGTCGTCCTTCACCAAACTTTTTTCTTGTGTATTTGAAATAGCTAACTTGTAATACTACTGATAGATTCTCTGCTAGAAATATTCCACATAATATTGGAATCAACCATTCTTTTCTTACCGCAATGGCGATCACTGCTATAATCCCGCCAATGGTTAAACTTCCAGTATCACCCATAAATACTTGAGCCGGATACGTATTATACCATAAAAACCCAATTAAAGCCCCAACAAATGCTGCGATGTATATTGTAATTTCTTCCGCTCTTGGTATATACATAATATCTAAGTATCCTGAAAAAACGATATTACTAGAAACCCATGCAAAAATCCCTAATGTTAATACTATTATGGCCGAAGTTCCAGCTGCAAGACCATCTATTCCATCGGTAAGATTCGCACCATTTGAAACTGCTGTGATAATGAAAATACTAACCAAAATAAACACTATCCATGTGTATTTCTCTAAACCTGGATTGATCCAAGTAATTAAATCTGAATAATCAAATTCATTATCTTTTAAGAACGGAATTGTTGTTTTCGTGGACTTTTCTTCTGCTTTAAATAATTTTGCTGCTGGAGCATCTGGATTTTCAGCCCGTATTTCATTCTGTTGCTGAATTGGTAATTTTTCTTTTAACGTTACATCCTGATGAAAAAACAATGTTGCCCCTACAATAATTCCTAAGCCAACTTGCCCAAGCACTTTGAATTTCCCTTTTAATCCTTCTTTATCATTTTTAAACTTCTTAATATAATCATCAATAAAACCAATGGCCCCCATCCAAAGCGTTGTCACTATCAGAAGAATGATATATATATTTTCAAGCTTAGCCAATAACAACACAGGTATAAGCGTCGCTAGAATAATAATGATTCCACCCATTGTAGGTGTTCCTGCTTTTTCAACCTGACCTTCTAAGCCTAAATCACGAATCGTCTCGCCAACTTGTTGCTTTTGCAAAAATCGAATGATGCGTTTACCAAAAATCGTAGAAATCAACAATGACAATATGATTGCCACAGCCGCTCTAAAGGTTATAAACCCAAAAAGTGATGCTCCAGGAAATTGGAACTGTTGTTCTAGATATTCGAATAGGTAATACAGCATTCTTCTTTATTATTTATTTCTGCAATTGTTTTAAATACTCTTGAACGATTTTATAATCATCAAAATCAAAGCGCTCACCTTTAATTTCTTGGTATGTTTCATGACCTTTTCCTGCAATTAGAATAATATCATTTGGCCCAGCCAACTGACACGCTGTTTTAATCGCTTGATTTCTATCTGTTATGGATAAGGTCTTTTTAAAATTCTGAGGCTCTACGCCTTTTTCCATCTCTTCAATTATGACTTCAGGAACTTCGTTTCTCGGATTATCACTTGTTAAAATCACTTTAGTACTTAAAGCCGAAGCGATATGCCCCATTTTTGGTCGTTTTGTTTTATCTCTATTTCCTCCACAACCCACAACCGTAATCAACTCTTCGTTTTTAGTCCTGATATCGTTTATGGTTTCCAAAACATTTTTTAAGGCGTCTGGTGTGTGTGCATAATCGACAATGGCCGTAATTTTCCCTTCCGACATAAAATATTGAAAACGTCCTGCTACATTTTCGAGCTCACTTATTAAGCGTAATATTTCTACTTTATCTAATCCTAATAATTCTGCCGCTCCATAAATTGCTAGAATATTGTAGGCATTAAAACTCCCTATTAAACGCGTCCATAATTCACTATCATTCAATTTTAATAATAGACCACTGAATTCATTTTCTAAAATTTGCGCTCTATAATCCGCATAATTTTTTAAGGCGTATGTGTATTTTATGGCTGCTGTATTCTGAAACATCACCAAACCATTTTTATCATCAATATTGGTTAGCGCAAAAGCATCTTTTGGTAATTGATCGAAAAACCGTTTTTTGACATCTCTATATTCCGCAAACGTATCGTGATAATCTAAATGATCGTGCGATAGATTTGTAAAAATGCCACCTTCAAACCTTAAGCCCTCAGTTCTGCTTTGATGAATACCATGCGAACTCACTTCCATGAAGCAAAACTCAACACCTTCATCATTCATTAACTGCAAATACCTATTAATAGTTAAAGAATCTGGCGTGGTGTGCGTTGTCTTATATACTGTATTATCCACCATAATTTTCACGGTAGATAGCAGTCCCACTTTATAACCTGCCTTTTTAAACAACTGATACAATAAACTTGAGACTGTTGTTTTTCCATTCGTTCCTGTTACACCAACTAATTTTAGATTCTCAGATGGATGACCATAGAAATTAGCCGCCATATAAGCCATAGCCTGGTTAGAATTAGCGACCTCAATATACGTAACACCATCCTCTAGATTCTCTGGAAGCACCTCACAGATTATTGCCGTAGCACCATCTTTTATTGCTTTTTCAATAAAATTATGACCATCTGTTATAGTACCTGATATGGCTACAAAAATGTCATTGACTTCTATTTGACGTGAATCAAATTCAATTTTACCCACAGTAATACTTGTACTGCCAACGACTGCATTGATAGTAACCTTATATAATATGTCTTTTAGTACCATCATGACGCTTCTAAAACAATGGTTTGATTCGTTTGTAATTTTTGATGCTTTTCTACAGACTGTTTTTTAACAACTCCATTTCCATTTAACTTCACTCTAACATCAATTTGTAAATTCTCTAACAATGCAAGAGCGTCCATAGCAGGCATACCAACAACACTTGGCATTAACTCTTTATACTTACGAGCGTTTTCATAATAACTCTCAAAATCTCTATTAACTAATTTGCTTTTAAAGTTTAGAGTTTCAACTTCATCTATAATCGGTGTATCTGTATATATCTTTTGCGCTATTCTTTTAAATACTGGACCAGCCACATCAGACCCATAAATACCCACTTTTGTACTAGGCTTGTGAATAACTACGATGCACGAATATTTTGGGTTGTCCGCAGGAAAATAACCAGCAAACGAAGAAATATATTTCCTGTTTTTATTCCATTCTTCAGTATTTGCATAATCCGTTCTGGCCGTACCTGTTTTACCAGCCATAGAAAACGTCTCCGAATACATTCGCGCTCCCGTTCCACGAATAACAACATTCTTTAAAATATCTCGCATTTCATTCAATGTTCTATTAGAACAGATTTTTTCAACAAGCACTTCTTTTTTAAACACTTCGATGTTTTTATCAAAAGACTTTACTGATTTCAAAAAACGCGGTTTTATCAACTCTCCATCATTAGCAATCGCATTATAGAATGCTAAGGTTTGCAGTGGCGTCATTCTAAGATTGTAACCATAAGCCATAGAAGGCAACGCGTTTCTACTCCAGTTTGAAGCTCCAGGCTTAGGAATATCTGGTTTCCCTTCTCCAATGATAGCAACACCTAAAGGTTTATCTAGTCCCCAAGAACTCAACCTATTTAAAAACTTCTCTGGTTGTTTTGAGTAATGCTCATCTATAATCGTTGCCATACCGATATTAGAAGACACCTCTAATGCGCGTGCTGCAGAAATCTCTCCATAACCATTACCCGAATCCGTAATTACACGACCATAAAAAGATTTTCTCCCTTTTTTAGTATCAACAACGGTTGATGTATCAATAACTCTATCTTCTAATGCAGCCATCATTGCCATGACCTTAAATGTAGAACCCGGCTCATGACTTTCTCCAACCGCATAGTTTAAACGCTCGTAGTAGTTTCCGTTTTTGTTTCTCCCAAGATTAGAAATCGCTTTTATCTCTCCTGTTTTCACATCCATCACCACCACACAACCGTGATCTGCTTGGTAAATCTCTAATTGCTTCAATAACGAATGGTGTGCTATATCCTGAATATTAACATCTATAGTCGTATAAACATCGTAACCATCTTGAGGTTCAATTTGATCGAAATCAGCGATAGGCTTCCATTGCCCATTACCGATCTTTTGTTTAAGACGTTTTCCATTTTTACCTTGTAAATATTTCACACCAAAGGCACCATCAATACCTGGTCTTGTAAAATTACCATCTTCATCCTGTCTTTCATATCCAATGGTACGTTCTGCAATACCTCCCATTGGATGCTCACGTCTTGTCGTTTGCTCTACAATTAAACCCCCTTTAATTGCTCCGAGATTTAGTAAAGGAAAATTGCGCATTCTTATATAATCGGAATAACTAATATTTCGAGCTAAAAGAAAATATCTATTTTTATTTTTTCGGGCTTTGCGAATCACATTCTTGTAATAGGATACTGGTTTTCCTTTATACGCATGAAGTGAATCTGCTAAAGCACCTATATGTTTTTCGAATGTGGCTTCTTTTGCTTGAATGGCATCTATTCTAATATCATATTTAGGAATAGAAGTCGCTAATAAACTGCCATCAGCAGAATACACATTACCACGATTTGCAGGAATATCAAAATCCTCTAAAGTTCGTTTCTCTGCAAGCGCCCTGTATTCATCACCTTGTATAAACTGAATACTCACCAATTTGAACACCACAGCCAAGGCGAATACAAACATGCAGCCTGCTACGAAGTACAATCTGTTTAATATGTTTTTTTCTGTTATTGCCAAGGTCTATTATTATTATTGCTGTTGTGATTTTACTCGATAATCGAGATTTAATTATATTTAGGATTTTTTTATACCCTATTTCAAGTTCTCACCTGCTCACTTCACTGGTTTAGATGATTTTACTATTATTTTTGTCGGTGGATTTAAGGAAATCCCAATATCCTTTTCTTTCATTTCTGCTTCTACAAAAGATTCTTTTTTAAGCTGCATCAGCTTTCCTCTTTTATCTACAAATGCCGAGCGCAATTCTTTAACCTCATTTGTTAAATTTGCAATCTCATATACTTTCTGATCTGCACTATGCGAACTTGCAATCATTATGATAGCTAGAAACGAAATAAAAATGATGATACGCCAATTTTTGAACGAATCATCACTGATTAGAAACTTACCTCTTAATATGCTGTATATATTTTTTTTCATATTTTTTTGGCAATCCTCAGTTTCGCACTTCGCGCTCTATTGTTTTGTTTTATTTCTTCTTTGGAAGGCACAATTAAACCTCCGACTTTCTTCAATGGCACTTCAAAGTTTCCGAACATATCTCTCTCTGGTTCCCCTTCAAATAATCCATTCCGTATAAAACGCTTTACCAACCGATCTTCTAAAGAATGGTATGAGATAAAACTTAAGCGACCATCTTTTTTTAAGATTTCTGGTGTTTGAAGCAATAACTCTTTCAACACTTCAATTTCTTGATTCACCTCAATTCTAATAGCTTGATATATTTGCGCTAAAACCTTATTCTCTTTTTGATGATTTAAAAATTGTTTTAAAACCGCTTTTAACTGCTCGCTTGTTTTAATTTCAGCATTCTTACGCTCATCAACAATTACTCTTGCCATTGCTGGAGCATTTCTTAATTCACCATATTGAAACAAAACAGCTCTTAGTTGCTCTTCATTATAATTATTAATAACTTCATAAGCAGACAGCTTACTATCTTGATTCATTCGCATATCCAAATCCGCTTCAAAACGTGTTGAAAAACCACGCTCGGCAACATCAAATTGATGCGACGACACTCCGAAGTCTGCTAACACACCATCAACTTCTTTAGCTCCATAAAATCTCAAAAATCGCTTTACAAATCTGAAGTTCTCATTAATCAACACAAAACGATCATCGTCAATTGTATTCGCCAATGCATCCTTATCTTGATCAAAAGCGTACAACTTTCCATTTGGACCCAATCGTGATAAAATTTCTTTACTATGACCTCCACCACCAAAAGTCACATCCACATACACACCGTCGGGTTTAATTGCTAAACCATCAACAGTTTCCTTAAGTAATACTGCGTTATGATAATCCATTCTCGTCGTCATCTTGTCCCATTACTTCTTCGGCCAAATCTGCAAAATCTTCAGCCGCATCATCAATAGCTTGTTCGTATTTATCTTTATCCCAGATTTCAAGAATATTTACTGCAGATGCCAAAACCACTTCTTTAGCAATACCAGAAAATCCAATTAAATCCTTAGGAATTAATAAGCGACCAGCACTATCTACTTCTACAATTTTAACACCAGCCGTAAAACGTCTGATAAAATCATTATTCTTTTTCTTAAAGCGATTGAGCTTATTAATTTTCTCCATCATTTTATTCCATTCAGACATAGGATACAGCTCCAAACATGGCTGAAATACAGCGCGCTTTAAAACAAAACCATCTTGCAAAGCCGCCGACAACTGCTTTTTAAGCACAGCAGGTATCATTAGCCTTCCTTTGGCATCAGCTTTACATTCGTATGTTCCTATAAATGAATTCAAAAGGTTTCGTTTACTACTTTAACGGTTAAGAGTCAAAGATATTGAAAAAATCACCACTTTTTACCACATTCTACCACATTTGTTGATAAGTTTTGGTTTGAAATTGCCTCAATATATTATCACGTCAATGAATTCAACTTTTAAGCAAATATTTTCAAGTGGGAATTATTAACATCACCCCACGCATCTCCCTCTTGATAAAAAAAGTTGATATTTTTTCCATATTATTTATATTCTAAAGGATTTGGTTATATTTGTTTCTAACACATAAGCACGAACTCGCACATGGCACACCTTTTAAAAAAAGAAAAGGATTTTAGATATATTGAAGTAGGCGAAGGCACACCAATTATTGTGTTGCATGGATTAATGGGTGGGCTCAGTAATTTTGATGGAGTCACTAAATACTTTAGTTCTAAGGGCTATAAAGTTATTATTCCAGAACTTCCTATTTACAGTATGTCGTTATTAAAAACCAACGTTAAAAGCTTTGCTAATTATCTAAAAGATTTTATTGAGTACAAAGGTTTAGATAATGTTATTTTGCTAGGAAATTCTCTTGGTGGACACATTGGCTTATACCATACAAAATTATACCCTAAAAAAGTAAAAGCATTAATTATCACCGGAAGCTCAGGACTTTACGAAAGTGCAATGGGAGGTGGTTACACTAAACGGAGCGACTACGAGGTTATGAAAAAGAAAGCACAAGAAGTGTTTTACGATCCGGCAGTAGCAACCAAAGAAATTGTTGATGAAGTCTATGACACCGTAAATGATCGTAATAAGCTTATAAAAACCTTAGCGATCGCCAAAAGTGCTATTAGACACAATATGGCTAAAGATTTACCAAAAATGAATACGCCTATTTGCATTATTTGGGGAAAAAATGATAATGTCACTCCACCTGAAGTTGCTGAAGAATTTCATGAACTTTTGCCTGATTCTGAGTTGCATTGGATTGATAAATGCGGACATGCAGCTATGATGGAACATCCAGAAGAATTTAATACGATTCTGATGGGTTGGCTGGAGAAGCGTGGGTTTTAGGTAAGAAAAAAGCTTGAAGACTGATAAGTCGGAAGCATGAAGTAAAAATATCACGCAAAGGCGCAGAGACACAACGTTTATACTTTAAAAAATGTTACTAGCATTTGTCCTTTTGGAAAATCCCCTTTTTTACTTCACAAAAAACTAAGTTTAATTAAAAAAGATTCCCGTTTTCACGGGAACTGAAGATGAAAATAAAATCAGCTGAATTTGTAGTTAGTAATTCTGAAGTGGCAAAATGCCCCAAGAATGCCCTACCCGAATATGCCTTTATTGGGCGAAGTAATGTTGGAAAATCGTCATTAATCAACATGCTAACTGACAGAAAAAGTTTAGCAAAAACTTCTGGACGACCTGGAAAAACACAATTAATAAACCACTTTCTTATTAATGACATTTGGTACTTAGTAGATTTACCAGGGTATGGTTATGCGCGAGTTTCAAAATCCTCTAAGAAGAAATTTCAGAAGTTTATTACTGATTATTTTGAAAAACGTCAACAATTGGTTTCTGCTTTTGTACTCGTAGATATTAGACACAAACCGCAACCCATAGATTTGGAATTTATGAAATACATGGGAGAAAGCGAAATTCCTTTTGGCATTATATTTACGAAAGCTGACAAGCTAAAGCCTCTTGCTATTGAACGTCATGTAAATGAATACTGCCAAGAGCTGCTTAAATTCTGGGAAGAATTACCACCTTATTTTGTAACGTCAGCTTCTAATTACACGGGCAAGGATGAAGTACTAAATTTCATTGAAGAAACCAACGAAGAAATTGAACAATTAAGATCTAATAATTAAATTAAGATTTTACATCCAATGCATCACGCAAGGCATTACCAACCAACATAAAAGCCATAACCAATAGCATAATACAAACACCTGGTATTAAAGCTAAATATGGTTTACCTAAAATGATATAATTGTAGTGATCTTTTATCATCGCTCCCCAACTTGCCATTGGTGGTTGCGCTCCAATACCCAAAAAACTCAGCCCACTTTCTATTAAAATCGCTGCTGCAAAATTGGCAGCGGAAATCACTATTAATGGTCCAAAAATATTGGGTAAGATGTGTTTTGTGATGATTCTATAATCGTTATAACCTAAAGCTCTAGCAGCTGTTACGTATTGCATTTCCTTAGCACTAATGATTTGCCCTCGCACTACTCTTGCCACTTCTACCCACATGGTTAAACCTACAGCTATAAACACTTGCCAAAAGCCTTTTCCTAAAGCCAACGTAA
Source organism: Winogradskyella psychrotolerans RS-3 (assembly GCF_000427335.1). GTDB lineage: Bacteria > Bacteroidota > Bacteroidia > Flavobacteriales > Flavobacteriaceae > Winogradskyella > Winogradskyella psychrotolerans. The sequence continues at coordinate 119,698 of NZ_ATMR01000007.1, forward strand.
TGGCAATCACTAATAATAAGGTTGGGATAGACCACGTCACATTAATTATCCACATGATAACCGTATCTACTTTTCCTCCATAGTAACCCGCTAAACTCCCCATTAAGAGCCCTACAATTAATGAAATAAAGACAGCTACAAAACCAATAAAAAACGAAATACGAGAACCGATTAAGATACGACTCAAATAATCTCTTCCATATTTATCTGTACCAAAAACAAAACTTTTAGTATCTATATAAGATTCATAATTTGAATTAGGAAACCGCGACACAGCAATTTGTTTTTCTTCACCCTGTAAGCCATCTGACGCATATTCTACATAATATAAAACATCCTTTTCAAGTTTGTATGATTGAATAGGAATCTCTGTATCTGTATTATTATATCCAAAGAATAATCTTGAAATAAAGCTACCTTCTGACAAAATCCCTGAAGGAATCGTTAACATTTGCACTTCAAAACCAGGTGATTTTGAATGAATAGCCAAATGCATTTGATTGGCATTTTTTGAAGCATCTGGCGCAAATACATATGCAAACACAGAAATTAAACCAATACAAATAATAATACCCAAACTAAAAACGCCCCAAAAGTTTTTTTAAACTTTTGAAGCGCTAAACTTGTTAATGAATTATTTTGACTAGACATTCATCTTTATTAATTAGTAAGCTTCTTGTTTGCTACACTTAGACTTAACTTAGTGTAGCAAAACAAGGCTGATTTATTACTTTAATTCTTTACAGATTCTGCAACTTTATTTTTTATAGCGTAAGTCATTTTCAAATCATGAAGCACATTAATTGCTTCCTCCACATACACATCCTTTGACAAAGCTTTATGCCAACGATTACGCTTTTCTAATAACACCGAATCTTCGTTCATTAGCTTCACTTCATAAGGCAATGAGCTAAATGTTAAATTCGTCTGATATTCTGAAAGCTTTGCAAAACGCTTCGCTTCATCTTCATTAATCTCCATTTCCTTTTTATAGGTATCATAGTTTAACGAGTAAGACTCACGGTCTCTTATTTTCTTCACCCATTGTGCATTGGCGTCAATAAGCTTCAACTGCTCATTACCAGCCATTCTTTCTTTACTTTTACTAATTGTAGTATCGTAATCAAAATAGTTGCCCCAAACTTCATAATCAGCAGCATCAATCTTATCCCATGCTAATGGATTGTCCTGATCTTTTTCTCCAATATTAATATAACTATAACGGTCTGGAACAACAACATCACTCTTTACACCCTCTAATTGTGTTGAACCTCCATTAATTCTATAAAATTTCTGAGTGGTAAACTTTAAAGCTCCCATATCTCCTTTGGTATTATTCTTTACCATTCGGTTTAGATCCATTACAGTTTGTACTGTCCCTTTACCATAAGTTTGTTTGCTACCAATAACAATTCCTCTTTTATAGTCTTGCATTGCTGCTGCTAAAATCTCAGAAGCAGATGCCGATAACTCATTTACCAAAATCACTAAAGGCCCATCCCAAACTATAGATGCATCTTTATCACTAAGCACTTCCTTGGCTTCACCTGTAGTTTTTACTTGTACAACTGGCCCTTCTTCAATAAATAAACCAGCAATATCTACAACAGTTTGTAGAGAACCACCTCCATTATTTCTTAAGTCCATTACCAAACCTTCAACTCCTTCTTCTTTTAATCTTAAAATTTCTTGTTTAATATCTGAAGCTGCATTTCTTTCATTATAATCTTCAAAACTGATATAAAATTTAGGAAGATTAATAACTCCGAAGGTTTTACCATCTTTTTCAACGATTGAAGATTTTGCGTACGTTTCTTCGAGTTCCACGATATCTCTTTTTATAGAAACATCCTGAATCGTTCCATCTACCTTTTTTAAGGTTAATGTCACAACAGTTCCTTTTGGCCCTTTTATAAATTTAATAGCATCATCTAATCGCATACCAACAACGTTGATAGCCTCTTTTTCATCTTCTTGTCTAACCTTTAGAATTTGGTCACCCACTTCTAACTCATTAGCTCTCCACGCTGGTCCACCACTGATAATTTCATTTACCATAATACCGTCTACTTTCTTTTGTAAACGCGCACCAATACCTTCAAATTTACCTGAAATATCTCTATCAAAGCGCTCCTTATCTTCTGGTGCGAAATAAAATGTATGCGGGTCATACCCTTCTACAATAGCATTTATGTACATCGCAAACCAATCGTTACGTGTTCTATCATCAATGTAATCGTAAAGCTCATCGAGTGATTTTTTTGTCAACAAACGTGCGTCTACTTCTAATTCTTTATCTGATTTTTTAGCTTCAGATTTTTTTAGCCTTTGGTTTTTCATTAGCTTCTGAAACATCAAGATCTGCAGCTGTTTCCGAATCCATATCAATATCTTGTTGCGAAACAACATCATCAAAATTAACGATGGTTGAAAATTTTAATTGTTGTCTCCAACGTTCTTTCATTTCACGCTTATTAGCTACATAAGTAAGATTCTCATAATTAGCATTGTAGTCTTCGTCTTTAGAGAAATTAAAAGGTTTATCTAACAGATCCTTGTACATTTCTTTAGACTCAGCGATACGCTGTAATAAACGTTGATGTGTAAGGTTAAAAAACGATACATCGTATGCTTTAATTTGATCATCAATTTTATCCTTGTACGCTTCAAATTCTTTAATATCCGATTCATAAAAGTACCGCTTAAATGGATCTAAATTATTTAAGTAACTATCGTATACATGTGATGAAAAATCATCATTAATGTCTTTAGGCTCAAAATGACCTTGATCGAGCAGATACGAAATAAGTTGGATTAACAATTTATCTTTATCTGGATCCTCGAATTTTTTACTCGTAAAACTGCATGAGGCAAATGCTATTAATAAAGCGAGTAACAAAAATTTATAATTCCCTTTCATTTTTCTTTTTTTATTATTTTAATTTGGAAAAAATGTGTTCGCCATTTACACTAATTCTTCAACCGAAGGTTCATCTATGGCTCGATTCATTTTTCTTTTTTTTATTATTTTAATTTGGAAAAAATGTGTTCGCCATTTACACTAATTCTTCAACCGAAGGTTCATCTATGGCTCGATTCATTTTTCTTTTTTTATTATTTTAATTTGGAAAAAATGTGTTCGCCATTTATAATTCTTCTTCACTTGAAGGTTTATCTATGGATAGACTCATCTTTTTTTTACTTATTAATTAAGTAGGTTCTCAATTTTTCACTAAAATAGAAGAAAAAACCGTGCCATAAAAAATAGGTACCCTATTTTTTTGTTAAAGGTGAGTTTACTTATAAATCGATACCTTTTTTAGTATTTTTACAATTCATTAAATTTTTTGAACAAAATGTCTGCACGCCCTTTAATTTTAGTTACTAATGATGATGGAATAACGGCACCGGGAATTAGAATGTTGATTTCGGTAATGAACAAAATTGGAGATGTCGTTGTCGTTGCGCCTGACAGTCCACAAAGCGCCATGGGACATGCTATTACTCTAAATTCTACATTACATATGGAGAAAATTACAGTAGATGGTAAACAACCCGAGTATAGTTGCTCTGGAACTCCTGCCGATTGTGTAAAATTAGCTGTCAATGAAATTTTAGAAAGACGACCAGATATTTGTGTTTCAGGTATTAATCATGGTTCTAACTCATCTATTAATGTCATTTATTCTGGTACTATGAGCGCGGCTCTAGAAGCTGGTATTGAAAGTATTCCTGCTATTGGGTTTTCTTTACTAGACTATAATTGGAATGCTAATTTTGAACATTGCACATCTTTTGTAGAAACAATCACCAGACAAGTACTAGAAAACGGATTACCTGACGGTGTGGTGCTAAATGTAAATTTACCAAACCTAGAAAAAGACGCTATAAAAGGCATTAAAATTTGCCGACAAGCTCGTGCCAATTGGAAAGAGGAATTTGATAAACGCACAAATCCTATGGGTCGCGACTATTATTGGCTCAGCGGTAAATTTGTAAATATGGATAAGGGCGAAGATACTGACGAATGGGCTTTAGAACACGGTTATGTTTCCGTAGTGCCTGTTCATTTTGATTTAACAGCACACCATGCCATACAGAATTTGAATACTTGGAAATTAAATAGTTAAAACCTAACCATAGCAGAAGCAATAGTATATGAAAAAAGAAATATTAATAGGTTTTTTAGTCGGTGTGATAGCTGCAGTTTTCGGGTTTGTTTTTGCAATTCAGTTTTTTGGACAATCCGATGATTGGGGAATTGTTATTGAACAAGCCATCTCAGAAGGCTTTTTCACAAAACTTATGAGTATTGGCGCGCTTTTAAACTTGGGAGCTTTCTTCCTCTTCCTAAAGAAAAATAAAGACCATAGAGCAAAAGGTGTTTTAATATCTACAGTTTTAATACTCATCACTACAATGATCATTAAATTTATGAATTAAAATGAAGTATTATATCATTGCTGGTGAAGCCTCGGGTGATTTACACGGCTCAAATCTTATGAAAGCCTTGTTTAAACAAGATGAACAAGCTGATATTAGATTTTGGGGTGGTGACCTTATGCAGAATGTTGGAGGAGAATTAGTGATGCATTATAAGGAGCGCCAATTTATGGGTTTTGCTGAAGTGATTCTAAATCTTAGAAAAGTCTTAGGACACATAAAATTCTGTAAATCTGATATTGAAAAATTTCAGCCAGATGTGCTTATTTTTATTGATAATTCTGGCTTCAATCTTAGAATTGCCAAATGGGCAAAAGCACTCAATTATAAAACGCATTACTATATATCTCCTCAAGTTTGGGCCTCTAGAGCAAGTAGAGTCGAAAAAATAAAACATGACGTTGATGCGATGTATTGCATTCTTCCTTTTGAAAAAGAATTTTACAAAACATACAACTACGAAGTTAATTTTGTAGGTCATCCATTAATCGATGCGATTGCAGATAGGCCACAGATTGAAGATAGCGTTTTTAGAAAAGAGCACCACCTTAGTGACCAACCTATCATTGCATTACTACCTGGAAGCCGGAAACAAGAAATAACTAAAATGCTTGGCGTAATGCTGAGTTTAGTTGATGATTTTAAAGACTATCAGTTTGTTATCGCAGGAGCTCCTAGTCAAGATTATGAATTTTACGAAGGCTTTATAAAAAAGAAGAACATTCAATTTATTTCTAACAAAACATATGATTTACTAAGTATTTCTACTGCTGCTTTAGTTACTTCTGGCACTGCAACATTAGAAACAGCTCTGTTTAAAGTACCACAAGTGGTTTGTTACAAAGCGAATGCCATTTCTTATCAAATTGCAAAACGTATTATAACCTTGAAATATATTTCATTAGTAAATTTAATTATGGATCGGGAAGTGGTTACTGAACTTATTCAAGGTGATTTAAATAAAAAACGCCTTAAAAAAGAATTAACTGCCATTTTAGACACCAAAAAACGAGAACAACTCTTTTTAGATTATTACGAATTAGAGAAACTATTAGGCGGACGTGGAGCTAGTGAGAATACGGCAAAATTAATTTACAACGCTATTAGAAATTCAAAATAACAACGACTTAACCTAAATTACATATACAAACAGCTTACCAAATCTTAATAAAAAATGAAACAACTATTACCCCTTATTTTACTACTCTTTATTGTTAGCAGTTGCAAATCGAAAAAAACCTATTCTAGTAAAAAAAACCAAACACATTCTGTAAAGGTTAATACGTCTGCAAAACCCACTGCTGAAGCCGAAAGTATTGTAAAATATGCTAAAACTTTTGATGGCACACGTTACAAGTATGGGGGTACTACTAAAAGCGGTATGGATTGTTCTGGCTTAATTTATACGAGTTACAAAAAACATGATGTTAGCTTACCTAGAACAACATCTGGACTAAAAGGTACTGGAGAGTGGGTTGATTTAAAAGAAGTTAACGTTGGTGATTTAGTGTTTTTCGCGACTAACAAAAACAGTCGAAAAGTGAATCATGTTGGCATTGTAACCAATGTAAGAACTGGTAATGTTGAGTTTATCCATGCCTCAACCAGTAGAGGTGTTATGATTTCTTCTATCGCTGAAAAGTACTGGTACTTTTCTTTTGTGCAGGCAAGACGCGTGTTATAATTACATTTTTAATTATCTTAGTAACTCACAACCATGAAGTTACTAAATTTCACCATTATAAAACTGACCATTTGCTTGGTTATTGGAATCCTTCTAGCGCATTTTATTAGGCTAGATTTCTATGTGGTATTATATACGACTATAAGTTTAGTCATTTGCCTTGGAGTTTACTGGCTTTTAATAAAATCTAAAATTAATCGCTCAATATTTTTTGGAAGCCTTGTTTACTTATGCATGGTTGGAGTTGGAATGACTTCTTACAATCTTCAAGATGAAACACTGAGACCTGAACATTATACAAATCAAAATTCATCTGACAATTATAATGCTATCGTTTTTAAAATTGAAGAACGACTAAAACCGGATTCTTATAATGATAAATATATTGCTTCTATAATCGCTTTTAATGACGAAGAAGCAATCGGACAAGTATTGATAAACACTAGGCGCGATAGTATTCCTATTCAATTTAATGTTGATGATGTGTTTTATACCAAAGCGGAATTAAAAACAATTCAACAACCATTAAATCCGTATCAGTTTGACTATAGCAAGTATTTAGAATTAGATCAAGTGTATCATCAGATGTATCTAAATACAGGTAACATCTTAAAACTTTCAGACTCTAAATCTACAATTTATGGATATGCAGATGCCTTACGAACAACAATTAACACCAAACTTATAGCTGCAGGATTCAAAAAAGATGCACTTAGTATTATGAACGCGCTTTTGCTTGGACAACGACAAAGTATAGACAAAACCATTTATAATAATTATGTTGACTCTGGTACAATCCACATTCTCGCAGTTTCTGGGCTCCACGTTGGTATTATCTTATGGATTCTAAATTTTTTATTTAGACCTCTACTCTATATTAAATACGGGCATTTTATTAGACCTTTTATTTTAGTCTGCATATTATGGAGCTTTGCTGTTATTGCAGGTTTGTCGCCTTCTGTAACACGAGCAGTAACTATGTTTAGCGTTATAAGTATTGCTATGCATCTTAAACGACGCACTAATATTTATAATACTTTGGTGATTTCGGCATTTATTATATTACTGTTTAAACCTACATTTTTGTTTGCTGTTGGATTTCAGATGAGTTATCTAGCCGTGTTAGGTATTGTGAGTGTACAACCAATCATTTATAGATTATGGAAACCAAAATATTGGATTATTGACAAGCCTTGGCAAATTTTTACAGTGACTTTAGCTGCACAAGTTGGAGTTGTTCCAATAAGTTTATTTTATTTTCATCAGTTTCCAGGTTTGTTTTTATTTCGAATCTTGTCGTAATTCCATTTTTAGGTTTAATCCTAGGTTTTGGTTTATTCGTTATTGCTTTAGCGCTTATGAATATGCTTCATAGCTCCATAGTAACGGCTTATAGCTATATAATTGATAGCTTAAATGGTTTTATCGCTTGGGTAGCTCAGTTTGAAAATTTTCTATTTAGAGATATTCCGTTTACACTACTTCAGGTTATTGTTTGTTATATGATTGTTGTGGCTTTGATTCAGGTTTGCAAATTCCGGAATTTTAAATGGACAGCAATTAGCTTAATCGCTATAATAGGACTTCAAGGTGTGTACTTTTATAATACGTATCAAACGCAACATAATGCTTTAGTGATATTTAATAAGAGTCGCTATTCAATGATTGGACTAAAAGAAAACAATAAACTAACCGTATACCATAATCTCGATTCTGGAAAACTAAAATCAGATTATGCCATAAAGAATTATAAAGTAGGAGAATCTCTAGATATTATAATGTCGGATAGTTTACAATCTGTTTACCAATACAAGGACAAGATTATTTTAGCCATAGACAGTTTATCTATTTATGAAGGACTATCATTTAGACCCAGTTATATCTTATTACGGAACTCCCCAAAACTGAATCTCAATAGAGTTATTGATAGTTTAAAGCCACAATTAATCATTGCAGACGCTAGTAATTACAAGTCCTATTTAAAACGTTGGAAGGCGACTTGTGAGCATAAAAAAATCCCTTTCCATCAAACGAATGAAAAGGGAGCTTTTATAATTAAATAATTCGATTTACTATTCTTTAAACGTTGGAGTAAACGACTTAAAATATTCATTAAACTGTTCTTGCGAAGTCATTTCTTTATGTTTATCACTTTGAAAAAGTTTTAAGTACAACTCCAATTGCTGTGGTTTTAGATATCCTGTTATTGGCGAAATAAACCCACCTTCTTCATCAAAAAAGACCATCGTTGGATAGGCTTGTACTTTTAAGTATCGCGAAAACTCGTGTGAACTGTTGCGTCTATTTGCTTTTGCAGCGTCGTAATTTGGATTTTTAAACGTTTGATCCTTGTAAGTCACTTCTTCATTACCTTCTGCATTAAATTTCACAGCATAATAATGTTCATTGACATAAGTGGCTACATCTGGGTTCTGAAATGTATTCTTATCTAACATTTTACACGGTCCACACCAATTGGTGTAAACATCCATAAATATTTTTTTAGGCTCCTTTTTCTGAAGCTCTAAAGCCTGTTCTAAAGTTACCCAATTAATCTCTTGCGCTACTGCAGTTAATGAAAATGCAAAAATAGCTATTAATCCTAAGGTTATTTTTTTCATCATATTCGATTTGTTGCAAATAATGAGCCGAACTTACAAAAAATGCTCCTAAACAGGAGCATTTTAGATATTTTTAACGGTTTGTGTTAACGTACACCGTGCATTAATTTTTTAAGTAATGGGTTAAGTAACATTGAGATCACACCAATTCCTGCAGGAACTAACGTAAAGATTAAGAAGAATGTACTTAATGAATATTCTGCCGTAATTTTATCAATCATTCCACCCATAGAACCAGCTGCTTTATTACCAATAGCAATGGCCAGATACCAAATACCAAACATAAATCCAATCATTCTTCCAGGAACCAATTTACTTAGATACGAGAGCCCTACTGGAGAAATACATAATTCGCCCATAGTATGTAATAAGTAAGCGAGAATTAAGAATATCATACTTACTGAAGCGGTTTTAGCACCGGGTTCAATTCCCATAGTTCCAAATACTAAGACTCCAAATCCTAAGCCTAATAACATTAAACCCATACCGTATTTCATCGCTACACTTGGATTGTATTTACTTTCCCACCATTTAGAAAATACTGGAGCCAAAGTAATAATAAAGAAAGAATTTAAAATACCAAACCAAGATGCTCCAACTTCAGTTGCATCTTTACTAAATTCGTTATAAATTTTATAACCAACTACAATCCAAAGGAAGACAAAAGTTAATCCTAACACAATATTCGAAGCTGCAATTTTTGAATATGTTTTCTTAAACAATAAATACAATACCCAAGTTATAATAGCTAGTGGAACAATGGTAAGAATAGTATCTATAACTTTAAATATCGTTGCAGAAGAACCTGTTAAAACTCTATCTGTATAATCTCTTGCAAATAATGTCATAGAGCCTAATGACTGCTCAAAAGCCGCAAAGAAAAACACAGTAAAAACACCGAATATAGACACGGCAATAATCTTATCTCTTACTATTGCATTGTATCTTAATATTCTTGAAGTTATTAAAAACAAGAATAGTGCTAATGCCAATAAAACAATAAAATTAGAACCATCTAACCCTAATAATTCAAAGTCTAATAAATTAATGTTTCCAATTTTAGACAAAGGATCATTAAACAAATACAATACACCACCAATTGAAGACAAAATAATTAAGATTTTGTCTATTGAAGTAAAAGGATTCAATTTCTCTTGAACATCTGTTACATCATGCTCTTTAGGACTTTCTTCATTAATATTTTGAGGCAATTCTACTTCATGAATTTTTGAAGGTTTTTCACCAATCATTCCAAAAAGATCTTTTGCTAACCAAAATTGAATCAAGCCACCAAGCATAAAAATTCCAGCTAAACCAAAACCATAACTCCAACCTAAATTCTCAGCCAAATAACCACACAGCATCATCCCAAAAAAGGCACCACCATTAACTCCCATGTAATAAATAGTGTATGCTCCATCTTTTTTAGACTCTTTACCTTTATACATTTCAGAAATCATTGAGGTCATATTTGGTTTAAAGAAACCCGTACCTATAACCAATAGAGCCAAACCTAAATACAAAGACCACGTTGTCTCAAAAACCATAAAAGCATGACCAAGCATCATTATAAAACAACCAATAATAACTGCCCATTTATAACCAGTTATCTTATCAGCCAACCAACCACCAACAATTGGTGTTAAATACAGTAATGAAGAATAGGTTCCAATTAGGGCTAACGAATTCTCACGAGACCATTCCCAACCAGGATTATCACTTAAAAAGGGTGCAGTTAAAAACAGCACCAATAATATTTTCATTCCATAGAAGGAAAAACGCTCCCACATTTCGGTGAAAAATATCACGAATAGTCCAGCTGGATGACCAATGACCTTATCTTTAAATAAATTTTCGATATCAGTATTCATAAAAAATAATTTAGTTAGAGTGAATTCTTAAGGGAGAATTCTTTTTTTTAGGAGTTTAGATTATTTGTTAAGTTCTGGATTTGCTAACTCGAACTCTTCTGCTTCTAAAATTTCATGTTCATTATCTTCTGCTCCATGGGTTAATTTCTTCAATTTCTTCAAGAATAAAAGCAATAATAATCCAAAGGCAACAGTAAATATAGTTAACCACATAAAGGTTGCATACTCTTGCTCACTTTGCTCTTCCTCTAACACAAAAGATACTCCATAATTTTTTCCGTCTCCTTTGTTTTCTGTAATTTGAGCTTTGTCTTTATCTTTTTCAAATACTAATTTTGCATGATATGGATTTGAAGCAGAAACATTATTCTCAGTTAAATCTTCCAATAACTGTTTCGTATTTGAATCTTCTCCTTGAGACATTTTGAATAAAGAATTTAAGTCTTTACCTGTTTCAAAATCCTTGAATACCACTTCTCCATTTTCAGGATATACCGTAGTCCTTATAATGAAGTTTTTATCTTCATTAATTGGATACTCTGTTATTTCAACAACTTTCTTGTTTTCATTTTTAATTTTAAATGTCTCTTTTGAAATGAATGGCAACATCTCTTGTTTGCTAACAATCATTTCACCTGTAAAAGACTCTAACTGAGATGACTCACCAATAGTACCAGCTAACTTGTTTCCAAAACCTGTGGCTGCAAAATAAACACCCATCATAATAGAAGCATATTTTAATGGCGCTAACTTAGTTATAAACGATAATGATACAGGAGATGTACATAATTCTCCAATTGTATGGAATAAGTACGCTAAGAAAATCCACATCATAGCTGCTTTTCCAAACGTTTCTGCACTAGCTTCTTGAGAAGCAAACATCATAAAGACATATCCCAGACCCATAATGATAGTACCAATAGCCATTTTGAATAATGAAGAAGATTCTCTTCCGCTTTTCTTCCACCAAATCCAGAAACCACCTATGATCGTTCCGAATATAATAATATAACCTGCATTTAAAGATTGGAAAACAGCTGCAGGAATTTCCTCCATCCAACTCCATCCAGTTGTTCTATCAACCTTAGCATCCGTATATAAGTTCATTAGTCCTCCAGCTTGCTCAAAAGCTCCCCAAAACACAACAACAATTAAGAATGAAATTAATAAAACAACAACTCTATCTTTTTCAATTTTACTCAACGGACGTTTTGAAGCTAAGCGTTCTGCTTCTGTAGCCTGACTACCACCAGTAAATTCACCAACTCCTTTTAAGAATTTTTGCCCCCAGATAAATACAACTTGTCCAAGTAACATACCGATACCAGCTAAACCAAAACCATAATGCCATCCGTAATAATAAGCTACTAAACCAACAGTAATACTTGCTAAGAATGCACCAACATTAATACCAATATAAAAGATTGTAAATCCACTATCGCGTCTAATATCTCCTTCTTTATATAAACCACCAACCATTGTAGAAATGTTTGGCTTAAGACCACCAACACCTAAAATAATTAAACCTAAACCTGTAAAAAAGGCCCAACTCTGAGGTATTGCTAAAATACCATGACCAAAACATAACAGTAATCCACCGAGCATTACAGTTTTCTTTTGACCTAAAAACTTATCGGCTATCCAACCTCCAGGAATAGAAGCTACATAAACTAACATAGTGTACCAACCGTATAACCAAATCGCATCTTTATTAGACCAACCTAAACCTGGATCTATTGCAGTTGCAGAAGTTGCCATATAAAGCACTAAAATACCTCGCATTCCATAATAAGAAAAACGTTCCCACATTTCTGTAAAAAACAAAATAAATAGACCTACTGGATGCCCAAAAAATTCTTTTTGATGTGCTTGTTTAATTGTTGTTGACATAATATTATTAGTTAGTGTTAGTTAGTTTTGTCGTCATTTATCTCAGCATTTAATCTTATAACGATTACAATTTATCACCCAATGTTCGATGGATAAAATCTGTCATCTTTTTATATAAATGCAATCTTGTGTTTCCACCGTAAATGCCGTGATTTTTATCTGGATAAATCATCCATTCAAATTGTTTGTCTGCCTGAATTAATGCTTCAACCATTCGCATGGTGTTTTGCACATGTACATTATCATCTCCAGTACCGTGAATTAAAAGAAAATCCCCTTTAAGTTTATCTACATGATTTATTGGTGAGTTTTCATCATAACCCGTTGGATTTTCTTGAGGTGTGGTCATATAACGTTCGGTATAAATAGAATCATAAAACCTCCAGCTCGTTACAGGTGCAACTGCAATAGCCATTTTAAAAACATCATTTCCTTTAAAAAGCGCATTACTACTCATAAAGCCACCATAGCTCCAGCCCCAAATCCCAATTCTTTCAGCGTCAATATAATCTCGTTTACCTAATTGTTTTGCGGCTTCTATTTGGTCTTCAACTTCGTATTTACCTAATTCGTTTTGTGTTAGTTTTTTAAAATCGGCTCCTTTAAAACCCGTTCCTCTTCCATCAATACAAACTACAATATAACCTTGTTGTGCTAGCATTTGATACCAATAATCATTTGTACTATTCCAACGGTTAGCCACTTGCTGCGAGCCTGGACCTGAATATTGATACATAAATAATGGATACGTTTTATTAGGATCAAAATCTTTAGGCTTAATCGTCCACATATTTAAATCATTTCCATTTACAGAAATAGTACTAAATTCCTTTTCAGACATCACATAGCCCTCGAGTTTCTTTGCTAATTGATCATTATCTTTAATTTGTTTAACAACTTTACCCGATTTAGAACTGTATAACGTGTATTCTTGAGGTGTTGCTGCACTTGAGAACGTATTAATAAAATAGGTGAAGTCAGCACTAAAAGAAGCACTGTTTGTTCCGACTTTTTCCGTCAAACGTTTTTTATTTTTCCCACTTAATTGTATGGAGTATACATCTCTATTTATAGAACCATTTTCTGTGGATTGGTAATAAATTGTATTGGCTTTTTCATTAAAACCATAGTAGTCGGTAACTTCCCAATTGCCTTTAGTAACTTGGTTAATGAGCTTGCCCTCTTTTGAATAATGATAAACATGATTAAAACCATCTAACTCGCTCGTCCAGATAAAACTATTATCTTTTAAAAACGTTAAGTTGAAAGTGACATCAATATAGGCTTTATCTTTTTCTGCCAATACAATTTTTGAAGTTTTGGCTTTGGTATCAATCATCCAAAGATCTAATTCATTTTGATGACGATTCATAAACTGAACACTCAACACATTAGTATCGTTAGTCCATTCTAATCTTGGAATATAGAAATCTACATAGTCCTTCGTAACACTTAACTCAGTAAGTTTTTTGGAATCTAAATCATATAAATGTAAAGATACTATAGAGTTCGCTTCACCTGCTTTTGGATATTTAAACACATGTTGTGTCTGGTATAAATCTGAACCATAAACGTCCATAGAAAATTCAGGAACCTCAGACTCATCAAATCTTATAAATGCAATTTGGTTACTATCTGCATTCCAGTCGAAAGCTCTTACAAAGCTAAACTCCTCTTCGTAAACCCAATCCGTAATACCGTTTATAATCTTATTCTTTTCGCCGTCTGTAGTTAACTGTTCTACGTTTCCTGATTTTAAATCCTTTACGAATAAATTATTTTCAAATCCGTAAGCCACTTTAGTGCCGTCTGGTGACAATGTTGGTTCTTGTACCAAATCATCCGATACTTTAGTTACGTCTTTCGAAGCTATATCATATATATAATATTCACCCAAAGTAGAACGTCTAAAAACGGGTTGTGATTTTGTAGTTAGAATTATTTTAGATTCGTCAGCATTAAATGAATAATCAAAAAAACCTTGAATCTCAGAAATATCAGTAGAAGACACTAAGGTTTTTACTTTTTCTAACGTTTTATAATCGTAAATATCTATGGTAGATGTTCGGCTTTGTCTATCAAAATTCAACACTGAATACTGATTTCCATTCTCCATTGAATGTAAAGCTTGCATTCCTTCAGTTCTAAAAGTTCCACTCCAAATGTCTTGAAGCGTGATTTGTTTTTCCTGACAAAAAACTAATGAGGTCATTAAAAAGCAAAAAACAGCTGCAAGATGTCTCAAATTCATATGTTTATATTTAGTATTTATAAAAGCGTAGAACCTGCTGGCTATTGATCATTTCCTCAATCAATACTATTTTTTAGCATGCTCTTTTCTTAAATTTCCTGTTTTAATAAAGCAATGCCAAGTTTACTAAAAATTACGCAAAAAATCGCTATTATTAACAGTAAATCGGCATTTAGAATTGATTATGCAGACATTTTACACCAATCCTAGTATCTTTGTTTTACAAAAATAAGAACCAACATGCCTCATACCATTTCTGGCTTTTCTAAGCTTTCTAAATCCGAAAAGATTGAATGGCTTTTAAACACGTATTTTACAGATAAAGATAGCGCAAGAGCACTTGTTAAACAGTATTGGAATACAGATGATAAACTTCAGAAGTTACACGATGAGTTTATTGAAAACACCATTACTAATTACTATTTACCACTAGGTGTTGCTCCTAATTTTTTAATTAACAAGACTATTTATACGATTCCAATGGCAATTGAGGAAAGCTCAGTTGTTGCTGCGGCAAGTAAAGCTGCTAAATTTTGGTTGGATCGTGGTGGCTTTAAAGCCGAAGTATTATCTACAGAAAAAATTGGACAAGTTCATTTTATATATAAAGGTGGTTTTGATAAACTCGAAGCTTTTTTCAAAAATGTTAAGCCAAAATTAATCAGTGACACAGCTTCCATAACTAAAAATATGGAACGCAGAGGGGGTGGGATTTTAGATATTCAGTTACGCAATAAATCTGAAGATTTACCAAATTATTATCAGCTTCATGCCACTTTTGAAACCTTAGATGCGATGGGAGCCAATTTCATCAATACGTGTTTAGAACAATTTGCGACGACTTTTAAAAATGAAGCCCTACTGTTTAAAGACTTTACTGGTGACGAAAGTAACATTTCTATTGTAATGAGTATTCTTTCTAATTATGTTCCACAATGTTTAGTGCGTGCTGAAGTTTCTTGTAAGATTGAAGATTTAAAAAGTAAAGACATTCCTAATCCCGAAGAGTTTGCAGAAAAATTTAAGCAAGCGGTTAGCATAGCCGAAGTTGAACCTTATAGAGCTGTGACACATAATAAGGGCATTATGAATGGTATTGATGCCGTTGTCTTAGCTACCGGAAATGATTTTAGAGCTGTTGAAGCGGGCGTACATGCGTATGCAGCAAAAGATGGTACATATTCTAGCCTAACACACTGTTCAATTACGGATGGTATTTTTAAATTCTGGATTGTAATTCCGTTGGCACTAGGAACCGTTGGCGGATTGACTAGCTTACATCCTTTGGTGAAGTTTTCTATGGAAATGCTTCAGAAACCAACTGCAAAAGACTTAATGAAAATTGTTTCAGTAGCAGGATTAGCTCAGAATTTTGGTGCCGTAAAATCTTTAACGACAACAGGAATTCAAGAAGGGCATATGAAAATGCACTTAATGAATATTTTGAATCAGTTTGAAGCTGCAGATACCGAGAAAGTAACTTTAATTGAACATTTTAAAACGAATATCGTTACGCATAGTTCGGTTGTTGAGGCTATTACTAAAATACGTGAGTCAGGGAATTTTAAATAGCAATAACTAAATTTTAATGCTTACTCGGATGGAACATCTCGCAAATACGCAAAGTTGCAGAGCTGCAAAGCCTTAATAACTTAATTACTTAATTTTTTGAACGCTAAACTTTGAATCCACAACCGACAACATACAGAAGTAACGGAAAGCTATTACTCACCGCAGAATATGCTGTTTTAGATGGCGCAAAAGCTTTGGCTATACCAACTAAATATGGACAGAGTTTAGTTGTTAAGCCTAATGATTCTAAAGTAATTAATTGGATGAGTTATAATGAACTCAATGAGGTTTGGTTTGAGTGTCGTATATCATTTAATGAGATTACGACGACTGACGAAAAAAGCCAACCGAACAATGACGTTAAAGAACGGTTGTTACAAATTTTAAAAGCGACTCAAAGCTTAAATCCTGAATTTTTAGCTTCAAATCAAGGTTATGATATTACGACACACCAAGACTTTAATCGACTTTGGGGTTTGGGCACATCTTCTACTTTAATAAATAATATAGCAAACTGGGCTAATGTTGACGCTCATCAATTACTTCAAAAAACATTTGGAGGCAGTGGTTATGATATTGCTTGTGCTCAAAATAACACTTCAATCACATTTCAATTACAATCAGAACAAAAACCGCTGGTTACATCAGTCGATTTTCAACCTGAATTTAAACATCAACTCTATTTTGTATATCTTAATCAGAAGCAGAATAGTAGAGATGGGATTTCGGCCTACAAGACCCTTGGTAAAATTGATTCTAATACTATCGAAAACATAAATACTATTAGTGAAGCAATGATCAGTTGCAAATCGCTATCTATTTTTGAAAACTTAATTGACACTCATGAAACTATCATTTCTAACCTCATAGAACAAAGTCCGATTAAAACCCGACTATTTTCTGATTTTTCAGGAGCCATAAAAAGTTTAGGAGCTTGGGGAGGCGATTTTGTATTGGTAACCTCTAAGGAAGATCCAACCGCCTATTTTAATGCCAAAGGTTTTGATACTATCTTGAGCTATAAAGACATGGTGCTATAATACAAAAAAAATGGCTTCACATTTCTGCAAAGCCATTTCAAATTATTCTAATTGCTATTAGGTTAGTAAACCGTTTTAGCTCTATTATCGTCTATATCTGCAGCTTTTTCTAACGCTGTAAACACTTTAGTTTGTACTGTATTTCTGCGTTCAGCATTTAATCTGTTTACAATAGCTCCGTAGTTCTCTAACTTAGTAGCGTCGTTAACTTTAGTTACTTGTACAACATAAACACCTTTTTCACCATCAATTGGTTTAGATGTTGCTCCTTCAGCTAAACCGAACGCTGCACCTACAACTTTAGGCTCAACACCAGCACCTGATAAGGTTGTGTTCTTAATAGTAACTGCTGCCGCTGTTCTAACACTCTGACCTTGATTTTTAGCGACATCAGCTAATGTCGTTGCTGTAATCTTTTCACGAATCATTTTCGCCTTCTTCTCTTTTCTTATTTCTGGTAATGCAGTAATAGAAGCATCTTCTGTACTCATTAATCCTTTTTCTCTCTTCTCTACAACTTTAGCAACGATAAAACCAAAGTTAGATATTGCAAAATTCTTAAAATCACCTGCTTCTGTATCACCATCAAAAGCCCAACGAACGACTTCTCTTTGACTTCCAAGACCTGGAATATTTTCATCTAACGCTGCAAATGTAATAGGTTTTACAGTTAAATCACGCTCTTGAGCTAATGCATTAAAATCACCATCTTTAGCAGCAATTTCAAACTTAGACATTACGTTAAACACATCTTGAAGTGTTTGATCTGAAGGCTCAATTTTACTTGCTATTGTTGCAACTTTCACTGCACTATTAAAACTCTTCTGCTCTAATACTTCAATAATATGGTATCCGAAAGATGTCTGTACAACATCAATATCACCTTCTTTTTTATCAAAAGCAAATGCTTTAAATTCTGGTGCCATTCCTGCTAAATAGTCAAATTCAATTTCACCATCTTGCTCATTACTTACTTTATCAGAAGATAACTCTAATAAATCCATAAATTTAGTACCTGATTTAATTTTCGCAAAAATACTGTCCGCAGTTTTCTTAGCTTCTTCTGGTGTTTTAGTTACAGACGCATCTGCTCTTTGTCCACCTACAAAAGGAACTAATATATGACGCACTTTTACCGAGTCTGGTAATTGTTGAGTTGCAACAATTTTAGACAATTTATAAAACTCACCATCTTTATAAGGTCCGTAGTAACTACCAACACCTAATTTCATCAACGTGTCTTTAGCTACAGCTGGTAATTGTGCTGCTCTTAAAAAAGCATCGTTGTACTTAATAGCTGAATTTGAATTTACAAATTCTTCAACATCAGTAGCAGAATCAAAACCTTGAATCTTTTCAGTATTCTTACTATTCTCGTTATATTCAGTTCTATCCGATTTCAAAGCTAATAAATCTGCTTTTATTTTATCTTCATCCGCTTTAGAAGCTCCCTCTTTAAATTCTACATAAACAACTTCTGTAGTCGCATCCGTTTTGTATGTATCCTCATGCTTCTTCATATAAGCAGTTATTTCACTTTTAGAAACAGCAACCGAACTATCTGCAATAGTTGTATAAGGCACTTGGACATAACTAATATCTACTGTTTTAGAATCACCAAAATAGTCTTCTTCTGCTTCAGAAACTGTTGTACCGATACCAGCTTTAACCATATTATAATAGGTTTGCTGAATTGCGTTTGCAGCAATAGTTTGTTCATTGCTTGTCCAACTTTCATAGTTTACTAAAAAGTTTCCTAAAGGAGCAGTGTCACCATTTAAATCTCTCAAGTTTGCAATAAATGCATTTAAACGATTCACATCAAAGTTTCCATTTACATCTTGAAATTCTGGATATGAAGAAAAACTAGTTTTCAATAAATCTCTCATTTCGTCTTTTTCGACAGACAATCCTAATTCTTCAAATTCTGATTGTAATACAATTCTACGCACTTCTTGGTTGTAAATAGCATTCATAGATTGTGTAGACGTTTGTCTTCCACCTGATCTATCTTGATAGCTTTTTACTTTTTGCTGAAACTCATTTCGGTTGATATCTGTTCCGTTAATAGTAGCAACCACATCTTGTGATCCTCCTGTTAAGGCATCAGAATTTTTGAATAAATCTCCAATTACGAATGAAAATAACGCTAATGCAATTACTAATATTAATACCAGTGAGCGTTGTCTAATTTTATTTAAAACTGCCATAGTCTTTTGTAATGTCTTTAATTTGGTGTAAATAAGTCTGCGAAAATAGTATATTCTACTAAATAATAAAAGGAGAAGCGTAGTTTTTATAAGCGTAAGAAGCTTTATTCAAAATCTCATTAAAATATGCCTAAATAACTTCACTATAATATGAAGATATAACTGTAAGATTCTAATTTTTGAAACGCTCAAAAATGGTTAGTCCACATCTAAAACCTTTAGTATAACTTCATCAATTTTTGTAGAGGATACTTCTGTAATTGTAAACTTGAAATTTTCGATTTGCACATCGTCATTCTCTTGTGGAATACCTTCTGTGGCATGAACGATTAATCCTCCTAAGGTTTCATAATTTTCGCTTTCAGGAAGATTTAACTTATAGGTTTCGTTAATGTAGTCTACTTCTAGTCTTGCTGTAAATTTATAAGTATTGTCATTAAGTTGCTCTTCAACCATCTCAATCACATCATGCTCATCTTCAATTTCACCGAATAATTCTTCAACGATATCCTCAACAGTCATAATTCCAGAGGTACCACCATATTCATCTATTACCACTGCTATACTTCGACGTTTCTTAGTTAAAATATTCAATACGTCTTTTATAAGTATGGTTTCGGGCACAAAAGCAACACGGATAATTATAGATTTAATGGTTTCAGGCTTTTTAAATAGTTCAAAAGAATGAACGTATCCCAAAATATCATCGATACTATCCCTATAAACGATAATTTTAGTTCTACCTGTTTCTATAAAAAGCTGTCTTAAGTTTTCAATAGAATCTAAAATATCTACAGCTGTGATCTCTGTACGTGGCACCATTACCTCACGTGCCTTTACTTCTGAAAACTCTAGAGCATTCTGAAAAATCTGAATTTCACTATCAACATCATCATGATTTTCCACCGACTCCATTTGTTCAGTAATATAATTACCAAGCTCTACTTTAGTCATTGCTAAAACAACATCTTCACCTTCGGCTTTAAATATGTATTTTAAAACAGCATCCGAAATCCAAATAATAAAATCTGAAACCCACGAAAACAAGATGTAGAAGATATACGTTGGAAAGGCTAGCACCTTTAATAAAGTATTAGCGTAAATTTGAAAGAATACTTTAGGTAAAAATTCTGCTGTAATTAAAATTACTAGAGTTGAAATCACCGTTTGAGTTAACAACTGCAAATCGACAAGCATATAAGTTAGTGCCGGACTATCTGAAGGCAACTTGGTCTGAAACCAACTTACCAAAACCTCACCCATTTTAAAACCATAGATAACCAATGCTATATTATTTCCAATAAGCATGGTTGCTATATATTTGGAAGGTTTAGCTGTAAGCTTACCCAAGATTCTCCCTAAAAAATCCCCTTGTTTCTTCTCTAACTCAATATGAATTTTATTGGAAGATACATAAGCGATTTCCATACCAGAGAAAAAGGCTGAAAGTATAAGTGTAGTTATAATAATGACTATGTCGGAAGTCATGAATTATTGGTTATTACGATCTTCAAACTTTTTGCTGAAGCGTTTTCTAAAGAAAAACATAAACGTTGCCAAAGCAGCAAAAACTAATGACATATACGCACCGTCTCTATTTTCGGTCCATTTAGTAATGGCATCGTATACAAACAGTACTGCAAAAATAATATAAGCGTAATGAAAAATCTTCTGTATCTTCATCTGTTAATTAATATAATTATGTGGCAAAGATAGTTAATTATCGAGTTCTATTTCGCCTCCCATTTCTAACATCTGATACCTTTTAAATTCTTTATCAGAATCAAAGCCGACACCGTGTGTGCTATTTGTTAAACTTTTAAAGACAAAGGGCTCATTAGTAAACGCCCACTCTAACTTTTGGTTGTAATACAGTTGCTCTGTAAATAACGTATCTTTTTGGTGGGTTGCTATCTGTACATCTCCACGCAAATCAATAATATCCGTTTCAGAATAGACAATGGCATAATCTGAGGTTATTGTAGTCTTATTTTTTTTATCATCGTAGACATAAAGCACCACACCATCTGGAAACACATTAAACGCAAAATTCCGATTAGAATAATCTAACATTTTCGGACTTAGTAAATTGGCGAGTAACCTAACGGTATCTTCTTTTACCTCAGTATATTTTAAATCTATATTTTCAGCCTCACCAATAGGTTGGTTTTGTAATACACCAACTTTTTGAACTTCGTTAAAGTCATTATCACACGAAAAAAACAAAGTCACAACAATTGCTGTGACTAGGTTTTTTATTATATGTAAAAAATGTTTTCTCATTAATTTTTAGGAACCGTTACCGAACGTCCTATCCAACAACCGATTTGGATAACTTCACCTGCACATGTACAGTTAAAAATATCAGTTTTTGAAGGAGCACTTGCTCTATAGCTAGTTGCTGATTGAGCAGCAGCACTTCTTAAGCGTCCATCTACTCGCCCTGCTTTTTCTGCTTCAAGAGCAGCTAACCAAAACACCGCTCTTTTATTAAAATTAGTATCTCCACAGTTGTTTGCACTACTAGCATACATGCTAGCAATTGATAAATGCGGTGAACCATCTGAAGGGTTAAGTTTTAAAGCTTCCATATAATATTGTCTTGCTTTTCCGTAACTACCTTTAGCTTTAAGTTCTTGCGCTAATTTTTTGTAAAGCTTTGCCTTTTTTAATGGGTCTGTTTCTAATTTAACAGTCTGATCAAAATACTTTTGCTCACCAGTTAATAAGTATAAATAGAATGCTGTATCTGCACTAGGCTCAATACTATTTTTTTGCTGAACTAATTTTAAAAATAAAGGATCTTCTTTACACCCTTTAGCATACATTCTGTTCATTGCACGTTGTAACCACTCACCATTAGATTTGTTTTCTTCAAAATCTTTTTCGTATAATGGTACTAAAACCTCACAAGTTGCTCTTTCACCAACTTTTTGATCCATACTAGACTTCACTTTATCAAAGGCCTCTAGATTGGCTTCATAATTAGCTTTGTACTTTGGTTCATTTTTAGTCAACGCCGTACCAGCTTCTTCTTTCTCTACTAATTTGTTTAGTTTCTCTGTGTAAGATTCCTCGATAGATTCAATCATCTCCATGACATCATCATACTTATCAAACATTTGCTGCGCAGTTTTCTTTTGCACATCATATAAATCTACGGCTAATGAAAAATAAGTATAAAGCCCTATTGAACTATCAAAATTCTCCACATCTTTTTTAAATGCTTCGTCAAACATGTTATAGACTTGTTCGTCTGACAGATTTAACTCTTTTCTGTATTTGTAAGCTAAGTTAGCTTTATCGACTAAAATTTCACCAAGATCGTATCTAGACTCAAAATGCTCTCTACTCTGATCATATAACAACATTAAATCTTTAATGTGTGCTACTTGTTCTGCTCCAGACGAGTTTTCAATTTTATGTTTTAGGATTTTTTCTCCATGTACATAAATCGCTCTATTAAACTTTGGACACTTTTCTCTAACTATTTTCCAAGGACCGTATGCGTCATCATATTTTTTGCTCTTTACATAACTATCAAAAAATTGATAGGTTGTTCATACATTCTTCATCTTGTTGAGCAAACCCTAAATTAACACTCATAAATAGTGCTAAAAAAAGTATTGTAATTCTCGTCTTCATCTTTAGTTATTTTGTTAGTTATACTTCTTTTGTTCAAACCATCGAGAGTTCAAAGATAAACTTACATTTAAATTTATAAAATTCTCTTGAATTAAGTTTTGATTCGTTGTTCCTCGTTTTCCAAACTCTAAGCCTAAATTGGCATTAGAGAACATATTTCGATTCCCAACTGGTAAACCTAAACCAAAAGATATGCCAAACTCCTTTATGGATTCATCTTTTACAACTAAACCTGTATTTGCAAAGTTAAATCCAGCCCTATAAACTACTCGTTTTAAGTACCCTGAGAACGCATTATAGTCCGGAATAAAAAATCCACCTACAGCAATCCTTGAAGAATTTTCGAAAGTAGAATTTTGATTAGGAAAAACAGGATTAGAAAAATCAGCTGAGCTTTGGTAGGTATATTCTGTACCTACAAACCATGATTTTGGAT
This sequence comes from Winogradskyella psychrotolerans RS-3, assembly GCF_000427335.1. Classification (GTDB taxonomy): domain Bacteria; phylum Bacteroidota; class Bacteroidia; order Flavobacteriales; family Flavobacteriaceae; genus Winogradskyella; species Winogradskyella psychrotolerans. The sequence continues at coordinate 143,361 of NZ_ATMR01000007.1, forward strand.
CTCCGACGCCTACACCAAAAGATAATGTTGCCGGTAAAGTTAATTTTGTGCTTTTTTGTCCTCCAAGGTCTGCTTCAATTCTATTAGATGTCGCTGTAGTTTCAAGCGTAGTAGCATCAACAGTAACCGTTGAAAATGTTCTAGTATTATCTGAGTTAAGTTTACTTCCTGGCGCATACGTCGCTGTTGTAGACAACTCTAACTTATCAGTAATCATGGTCTTGTAATTCAAACCAAAATTAACGTTTAAACCACTTAAATCAGATCTATTAAACTCACTTGTCTGGTACTGTACAACATCACCTTCTGGAGTATATTGAATTTCGAGAGCTACATTCTGTATGTTTCCGAAGTTATAGTTAAAATCCATTCCAACACTCAATTTTTCTGTAATTTGATACCCTAAACCAGCAAAAACTCTGTTTAAACCACCTTCACCATTAAAACGATTGACTATAACACTCTCATCATTAACATCGTCTAGTCTATAACCTACCGAAGTATATGGTAATAAACCAAATCCTAATCCAAATTTACCTAAAGGCACTGCTACAGCCAAATAATCAAAAATAGTACTATTGGTATTTGCCTCACCAGAGTCGCTTTTTAATGTAGATTCAGTCATAGTACCTGCAACTGTAAATTTCACTGGTCTACTTTCACCATTGAAATAAGTACCCTTTAAAGGATTGCCTGCGTAAGACGCCGGATTTTTCAAATTAAAATGTATACTATCTAAGTAAACACTCATGCCTCCCATACTACGGTTCTCTACAGTTCCTTTAAACTTTAGACTTCCAATACCGTAAAATGAGTATGGAGAACCTGTCCCTTGTTGTGCAAAAGCTGCAGAACTTATAATTGTAATACATATTACAATAAAACGTTTTATCATTATTTTGAATTATATTCTAGAATGAAATTCAAACCTTCTAAAAGAAAATTTGATTTCGCAAATATGGTATTTTTTAATTGGTTTGACAAAAATTTACTATCTCCACCTGTTAAAATAACTGTTAAATCTGAGTAATTTTCTAGATATTGATTAATTACTCCATCAATTTCATTAATTGCACCATAAACAACACCTGAATGAATTGATGTCTCTGTTGAGTTTCCGATAACATTATTGGGTATCATGGTCTCTAATAACGGAAGATTCGCTGTTAAATTATTTAAAGATAAATAGCGCAATCTTAATCCTGGTGAAATAGCACCTCCTTTATAATGATTTTCTTTTGTAACAAAATCATATGTAATACAGGTACCTGCATCAATAATTAAAACATTTCTATTTGGAAGCTGATTTACCGAAGCACAAACTAAAGCGATACGATCTACACCCAATGTTTTTGGTGTTTGATAATCATTTTTAAATGGAAATTTTAACTCTGATGTTAATTCCATCACATTTAAATCATTTTCTATAAGTTCTACTTGCTCTTTTGACAAGTGACCAACGGATGAAATGATTGCTTTTTTCAACTTTGGAAAGTCTTTTTTTACAATTTTGTACTGCTTTTTAAACTCTTTAAGCTCAAAACTCAATTTATAAATTAAATCTGCGTTAAAAAAAACAGCAAACTTAACATACGTATTCCCCACATCTACAATAAGATTCATAATCAATTTTGTTATTTGCAAATTTATAAAATCAAATTTTATCAAATTCCTTTTGTTAATAATAAAAATGCTTTTATATTTGCACCCGCTTAACAAAGCAATTGGTGCCTTAGCTCAGTTGGTAGAGCAAAGGACTGAAAATCCTTGTGTCCCTGGTTCGATTCCTGGAGGCACCACCACTAACAAGCCTTAAACATTTAGAAATAAATGATTTAAGGCTTTTTTGGTTTTAAAAAATTTTTGAAATACCTCTATCATGTATTTACCGCACCTAAATACTAAGTTTTCTTCTTTTTGCTGTAAACCTTAATTACTGATACCTACTTATCTACTGACATTTATCATAGTTTAAAATATATTTAGTCTCTAATTTTACATTTCAATGTAAAATACAAAGCTATGTTATCCATACTCTTACCTACCGATTTTTCTAAAAATTCTAGAAATGCCATAATGTATGCTTTAGAGTTTTTTAAATATCAAAACGTTAAATTCTATGTGATGCATGCTTACAGAAATGAGTTTTATGACCATGGAGAATTGGTTTCTCGTGATGTTTTTGAAAGTGTATTGAATAAGGTAAAAACAAATTCTCAAAATAATTTAGATAAACTATTAACTGAGTTAAAACAAATTGCACCAAACCCTAGATATACTTACCATAGTATTTCTGCTGACAATACACTTGTAGAAGAAGCAAACACAATAGCTAATGAGCAGAATATCGATTTAATTGTTATGGGTACAAAAGGAAAATCTAATGCTCGTAATATTGTATTTGGAAGTCAGACATTTCAAGTTTTAAAGTATGTACAGTGTCCGGTTTTAGCTATTCCTGAGAACTATAATAATACACAACCTCAGAAAATTTTGTTTCCAACAAATTATCTCATTCCCTATAAACGACGCGAATTAAAACTGTTATCCGTTTTAGCAAAATCATACCGAAGTGAAATCGACGTCATTTACATCAGCACAAGCTCAAAATTATCTATGAGACAAGAGGATAATCAAAAATTTATTAAAGACACCTTATCACCTAACAAAGTAAATTTTATTATTAAAGACAGTAAAAAAATTGCGGATGCCATTACTAATCACATCAAAGACAACACTATAGAAATGATAACCATGATAAACACACAACATTCATTTCTAGAGGATATGCTTTTTCCATCTACCATAGACAAAGTAAGTCTTGGGTTAGACATTCCTCTTCTGGCTTTTCAAAACACGGTCAGAAATTAAAACTTAGTATTCACCCTTAATATAAAAACGTAATTATGCCAAAAAATATTCTTTTACCTACCGATTTTTCGGATAATGCCTTAAGCGCTGCTATATACGCTATAAAATTATACGAAGAAGAACATTGTATATTTCACTTTTTACATTCTTCTAAAATAAATATGTCTTCAATGACTAGTATGTCTAATAAACTATCTCGTGTTTTAGCTGAAAATGCACGAAAGGAATTATCTGATTTAAAAACTAAGGCAGAAAGAGATTATGCTAATGAGAACCATACTTTCGAAGTTATATTAAGCTCTAATGATTTGCATAGTTTAATTGAAGTTATAGTAGAAAAAGAAGATATAGATCTTATTGTTATAGGTACAAAAGGAGAAACTAAGGCTAAAGAAATACTTTTTGGAAGTAACACCGTAAATATTATTAAACAGGTAAAAAACTGTCCTATTTTGGTTATTCCAAATAAATTTGATTTCGTTAAACCTGAGCAAATCGCTTTTCCTACAGATTTTAACCGCGTTTATGGAGATGAATTACTAGCACTAAAACAATTAGCAGATATTAATAACTCTAAGATTAGAATTGTTCATATTAATAATGAAGATGACATTTCTGAAACTCAAAAACAAAATTTAGCTTTATTAGAAATGAGCTTAGAGCATTATGACAATAGTTTACATTGGGTGCCTAATTACGATAGAAAAGCAAAAGCGATTCAAGAGTTTATTGAGGAGTTCAAAATCAATATTTTAGTTATGGTAAATTACAAGCATAGCTTTATAGAAAACATAATCAAAGAACCTGTAATAACCAATATTGGGTTTCATCCTACTGTTCCTTTTTTAGTCATACCTCAAAACTGATATAAATCATTTTTATTAGAGTAGCCGTGCTTTAATTTTGCTTATATACAAAAGATTATGAGACATCACATATTACTTCCAACCGATTTTTCAGATAATTCATGGAGTGCTATACTTTATGCATTAAAACTATACGCTAACGAACCTTGTACGTTTTATTTTTTACATACATGGTCTTTTAAGAATCCAACATCTAGAACCTATATCACTTCAAGTTTTATAGATTTAAACAAAGAAGAAGCAAAAAAGGATCTTGTTGAGTTAAAAGATAAAGCAAAGGCAGAAAGCATAAATCCCGATCACAAATTTAAAACGGTTTATAGTACAGAACCGTTATTGAATACGATTAAAAACACCATTAAAGAATTCAAAATAAACCTAGTCATTATGGGTACTAAAGGTGCCACTGGTGCTAAAGAATTTATTTTTGGTAGTAATACTGTAAATATCATTAACAAAATAAGACTTTGCCCTATTTTAATTATTCCAGATGCTTACGACTTTGTTAAACCAACACAAATCGCTTTCCCTACTGATTTCAATAGGTTTTATGGTGATGAATTGCAACCGTTGTTAGAGTTAACCAAATTACACAATTCTAAAATACAAGTTGTTCATGTCAATGTAAAAGACAATTTAACACAAAAGCAAAGTTATAATTTAGCAATGCTAAAGGCTTATCTTGAAGATCATCCAAGTTCTATTAATTGGAAGCCAAGCTTTGGAACTAAAGAACAAGCCATCATAGATTTTATTGATGAATTTGATATTAATATTCTTACGATGATAAACTATAAACACAGTTTTATTGAAAGTTTTTTAAACGAACCTGTAATTCAGAAAATTGGATTTCATACTATAATCCCATTTCTAGTTATCCCAGAATTTAAATAAATCCTATTTTTTATAATAGTTACTCCTTTAGTTTTTTGGCTCTAACATAAAAAACCCGATTCATGTGAATCGGGTTTCTTTATATTTTAAAATTTCATTTTACTTACTTCCAAAAGCCTTCAATCTCTTCAAGAGACTTTCCTTTAGTTTCTGGTATAAACTTATAGGTTACAAAGACTATGATTAAGATAAATGCTATAAATATGTAATAAGGCAAGGAACCATTCCAAGGTGCACTATTATTCACCTCACTTCCCATTACAACAGGGAATGATTGTGACACTACATAATTAGCAGCCCATTGTGCAGCAACAGCAACAGACATAGCGACACTTCTTATTTTATTTGGAAACATTTCTGATAATAAAACCCATACTACTGGTCCCATTGATAATGCAAACGACGCAATAAAAATCAACACACCAATTAGAGATAACACACCTACATTTTCTTGTTGTAGTGTAACTCCTAAAAGTAAGAATCCAATAATCATTCCAATAGAACCAATATAAAGTAACGGTTTTCTTCCAAATTTATCTACTGTAAACATCGCCACGAATGTGAATACTAAGTTTACAAAAGCCAATAATATTTGTTGGGCAAGTACATCTTCTTTCCCAAAGCCAAGTGCTTTTTCAAAAATATCAGCACCATAATACAACACCGCATTAATACCTGTAAATTGTTGCAATACAGAAAGTACTGTACCAATAGCGATAATAGCTAATATGCCTTTAGAGAAGTAACTCACTTTAGCACCATCGTTAGTTTCATTTAAAGATTTCTGGATATTCACCATTTCTTCAGCAGCTAAATCATCACCATTTATCTTTTGTAAAACAGCTAAAGCTTCTTTTTCTTTTCCTTTTAAAGCCAACCATCTCGGACTTTTAGGTACTATAAACAATAGTATTAAAAATAAAAAACTCGGGATTAACTCTGACCAAAACATACGACGCCAACCGAATTCTATATTCTCTGCCACGGTTAAATCGTTACCAATAAAATAAGTCGCTAAGAATACTACAAAAAAGCCAATTACAATCGCCAATTGATAATAGGTAACCATACGTCCTCTAATATTTGATGGAGCAATTTCTGCGATATACATAGGTGCATTCATCGATGCCACACCGATACCTAATCCACCGATAATTCTAAAAACCACTAACATACTAACTGTTTGAGGGAATAGCTCCGGTAAACCCGATCCATAAGCCGAAACAGTAAAGAATATTGCCGAAATTATTAAAGATTTTTTTCGACCTATTTTAATACTCAGAGGTCCTGCAATAATAGCCCCTACAAAACACCCTAAAAGTGCACTACCAACAACCCAGCCTTTTAAGGCGTCGCTTAAGTCAAAATACTCAGTAAGATAAAATTGCGCTCCATTAATAACACCTGTATCATAACCAAAGAGCAAGCCTCCTAAAGCGGAAACCGCTGCGATTAATAATAAAAAAACACTTTTTTTCATTTTATAAATTTATTTAATATTAGTTAGAGTTTTAGTTTATTTAAGCTTTTATAGCCGCAATGTAATTAAAATTTGCAAATGGTTTGAGGGATACTACATGTATCAATTAACACTTCATATTAAAAAATTATTCTACAAATATGACTTCACTCTTTTCAGAAATACCATTTTCGCTAAACGCTTCTATCGTAAAATAATATGGTGTATCGCGATCTAGAGAACGCATAAAATGTTCATTAGTATCATATACTTGCCAAGACTGATAAAGCTTATCTTCTGCAATTCCCCAGCGGATATTATAGCCTTGAGCTCCTTTTACAGGATTCCAAGAAAATGACGCATCTCTACGATCTTCTTCTCTTTTAACCTCGAATTTGGAAACATTTGCTGGCTTAGCATCTAGTCCTAACCCAAACACTCTAAACTCTGACATCGCAAAGTTTGCTCCAGGTATTTTTATGTTGTTATAACGCACATACTTTGCCTTTACCGCTTCATCTAATACGATATAAGCATTTGGTGTATCCTTTTCACTATTACTTCTGTCGACTACAGTTTGCCATTTTGTACCATCTTCTGAAACCTCAATAGTAAATTGATGTTTCAACCCTTCCACACGTGTGTAAATTCCAGAGTCATGATCATGAAAATTTAGTTGAAAAGCATTGATGTTACCAGGATTTTGCATTTCTATAGTTATCCATTGTTTATCGTCATTAGCTTCTGCTACCCAGAATGTTTTAGGGTTTTCATCGGTTAATATTTCAGATGTTATTTCACCATCCGCATTTTTTTCGAGTGGTAATTCGGTGACTTTTACGTCATCATCATTCGACGTAAATTTCATGATCTGCATTAACGAAGATGATACCGTAACATCTCCTTTATAAGACAACAACATCCAACCATTATGCTGTCCTGCTTTTGTAGGATGACTAGAACCAAAACGCGGATAATCTCCATAAGCCGTATTGGTATACATTAAACCATCGGCATCAAAATAGGTCGGAAACATACACAAACGACGTTCCCATTGCGCATTTGAAGCAAGCGCCATAGTACCAAAATGCCAATATTGTCCATTAGTTTGTTTAACCGTTATTCCGTGACCTGCACCATTTGTAAATCCACCAGGTTTAAAGCTCATCGGATTATTTTTCATATATGTAAAAGGTCCAAGAGGCGTATCGCCAACATAAACCCCATCGGCATATACATTAAACTGTGTACCAGGCGCTGCGTATTGTAAATAATATTTTCCGTTGTGTTTGGTCATGGAAGCCCCTTCCATATAACCCTCTTTTAAAGTAGGATGAAAGTTATTTTCCCCAAAACGTTCCCATCCATGCTCTTCTTCAACCAGGTTAAATAATTCTTTCTGAACTCCTGTTTCTAAAAAACGATCGTCTTTATCTAACATTTTTACACGAAGTGGATTCACATTAGAAGACCCCCAATATAGATAGGTCTTACCATCATCATCAATGAACAATTCCGAATCCTGAATATCAGTCGATATAGACGCTGTTGGTTCCCATTTTCCACTTTTTGGATCGTCGGTATAAAGAATACTTCCGTAACCCGCAGGATTACCAGCAAAGTACACTAACGAATCTTTGTAATTAAAAGCTGTCGGTGCATTACTGCCTTCAAAAAACCACTGTTGCGGCTTAATAAAATTCCAATTAACCAAATCGGTAGAATGCCAATATCCAAACGACCGCGTTACAAACATGTAGTATTCGCCTTTGAATTCTATAACAGCAGGATCTGCCCCAGAACGGTACGATTTATTTTGGCTAGAATTATAAACCATATAGGTGTAATCTATATCTAATGGATTAATATAGGTGTCGAGCCCTTTTATAAGTTCTGCTTTTTCCTTGGCATTAGAAAGTTGTTCTGAACGCTGACTCTTGTCGTTGTTACACGAAAAAAGAAGTGCTATAGTGATTAGAAAAAGTATGTTTTTCATGATTATTTAGTTCTTATAATTTTAGTTTGAATAACTTGTTTATTAAGCATAGTTTGCTCAAAAAAGCGGAAGACCTTCTCTAAATCTTCAAAAGGAATTCGGGCAATCTCATGACCACCACCTTTAACGATATTAAAGGAATATGCAGTATCAAATTTTTCGAGTTGATTCGCTATAATTTCAGAACCATCTAACATAATATAACCATCTTTCTTTGGGTTACAATAATGATGTGATGCATTAGCAAACGGCACTAATCGATCTTCTGTTCCGTGATATAATACTGTTGGAACGGCATTTTCTTTTGTAATATATCTCGCATCAACCACAGCACCTGCACAAGAAAACACTCCTGCAAATGACACACTAATATAAGCGTTTTTGTCCGTTACAAAATAATCCTTCATATACACGGCATTTAGTATGCCTTCTGCCCCTGCACTACTGCCTCCTGCTATAATTTTAGTAGGATCAATTTGAAGCATCTGAGCACGTTCAACCAAAAATTTTGCGGCATCTAAATAATCGATTGCAGCTTGTTTGAAGGTTTCCATTTTCTCATCTTTAGTGCAATCGCATCCAAAGCCAGTAGTTTTATTTTTTCTAAGCAAACGGTAATCGATAGAAACACCTATATAATTTTGTTTTTCAGCTGCATATTTTACCAAATTGGTGTCATCTGGATACGCACGATGACTGCCCGAAAACCCACCTCCATGCATCCAAAGAAGTACAGGAAGTGAATCTGACTTTTTAATGTTTTTCGGAGTGAATACATCCATTCGTAAGGTATCTTTTCCCTTAATAGAATAGATATAGGTTTCCTTTTTTTGAGCAGAAAGACTAAACGTAATTAGTGTTACGAGTGTGATTAGTATAGTTTTCATTTCGTTTATTTTCTCAATTAAAATTCCACTTAGTACTCTATCAATTTTAAATGAATTTGGAGTAATTGTTAATCCTGTATTATTTTTAATATGCCTTTAAGCAGTTTGTTCAACTCTGTATTTATCATCATCTGCTTTTGCCATATTCCAATGCCTTACACTCTTTTACCTCCTTAAAAATCACGCACTAGATTAAGGTGTTATATTTCAACATTACTACTGCATAAAAAAAGCTACACCTAACAATGTATTAAAGACTAAAACTTTATATGTTGTTCTATGTAGCATAATTTGATTATTAATCTATTAAGTTAAAATTAAAGACCTTACATATTTAAGTTGCTCTTTAAAAACTTCAGTTTTTAAACCGCTGTAATTTTTTATTGCCGTTATTGTAATTGAAAGCTATGTTTAAATTTAAAATCAGAACTTGGTGTAATGGCAATCTCAAAATCACCAGTCTCCACTCCATATATCATTTCACTGTTATAAAACTTTAGGTCTTCTACTGAAATCGTAAAAGTGACTGTTTTCTTTTCTCCTTTTTTTAGAAATATTTTTTGAAAGCCTTTCAATTCTTTAACTGGTCGTGTGACGCTTCCTACTTTATCGTGAATGTAAAGTTGAGCGATTTCATGGCCGTCAGAATTCCCTGTGTTTGTAATCATAATACTCGCTTCAATTGTATTTGAAAATGTGAGGTTTTCTGAAGACAATTTGAAATGCGAATATTTAAATTCCGTATAGCTTAAACCATGACCAAAGACAAACAAAGGCGTATTTGGCACATCGATATAGTTACTTTTATAATCCTCTTTAGGATTGCTTTCAGGAATCGGACGTCCTGTATTTTTCATATTGTAATAAATTGGTACCTGACCCACATTTCTTGGAAATGTAACCGTCAATTTCCCTGAAGGATTAACCGTTCCGAACAATAAATCTGCAGTTGCAGCTCCACCCATCGTTCCTGGAAACCAAACTTCTAAAATAGCATCCACCAAGTTTACCTCATCAGAAAGATTTAGAGGACGACCATTCATTAAAACCAAAGTGATTTTTTTATTAGGATTCGCTTCTCGTATTTTTTTAATCAATTCTGGCTGAATCCCTGGGATTTTCAAGTCCGTTCTAGATGCTGCTTCTCCACTCATGTGATGATCTTCACCCATGACCAAAACGATTTCGTCAGCTTCTTTAGATATTGAAATCGCTTCTTTAAAACCAGAGTCGTCATCTTTTAAAATGTCACAACCTTTGGCGTATAAAATCTGATTAGAATTTAGATATTCTGAAATACCTTCGAACACACTAACTGCTTTTCCTCCACGATCACCTTGTGCCGCCCAATTGCCAATGATATCAGATTCATCTTTTACTAAAGGTCCTATAAACGCAATCTTTTTTATGTTTTTTGAAAGTGGCAAAGCATTATTCTTATTTTGCAGTAACACCGATGATGCTGCGGCAATTTCTCTCGCTTTAGTTAAAAATTCTGGTTTGTATGCTGTAGTCGCTTCACGCTCTTCATCGATATAATGATAAGGATCATCAAATAAGCCTAACTTAAATTTAGCTAATAAGATTCGTTTACAAGCGTCGTTTATATAAGCTTCAGGCACTTTGTTTTCCTCTACTAATTTTTGAAGATGTAAACGGTAAACATGGCCCATCATATCCATTTCTACACCAGCATTCATGCCTATTCTAGCCGCATCGATACTATCTTTAGCAAAGCCATGCTGAATCATTTCGTTAATAGATGTGTAATCTGAAACGACGAAGCCATCATATTTCCATTCATCACGAAGAATATCTCGTAAGGTGAACTTATTTCCAGATGTTGGCACACCATTCAATTCATTAAAAGCCGACATAAAGGTTTCTACACCTGCATCAACAGCAGCTTTAAAAGGTGGTAAATACACATTTCTAAGTTCTCCTTCCCCCATATTGGTGGTATGATAATCTCTTCCGGCTTGTGCAGCACCATAAGCAACATAATGTTTAGCACAAGCTAAAATGGTATTAGGTTGTGATAAATCGTCTCCTTGAAATCCATGAATGTAAGCTTTACCCATTTCATTATTCAGGTAGACATCTTCACCAGCACCTTCAGAAATGCGTCCCCAACGTGGTTCTCTAGACACATCAATCATAGGAGCAAACGTCCAATGAATACCTTCGGCTGAGGCTTCTTCCGCTGCAATTCTTGAACTTTCTTCTACCATTTTAAGATCCCAACTTGCCGATAAGCCTAAATTAATTGGGAAGATAGTACGATGCCCATGAATGACATCATAGCCAAACAATAACGGAATTCCCAAACGGGTTTCCTCTACTGCAATTTTCTGTAAGTCGCGCGTGCCTTTTACAGACATAGCATTAAGCATGGCGCCCATATTACCTTCGCGAATATATTTGCCATTATCAGCTCCAACAAACGGCCCTGTTTGATCCCAATGACCACCATACATAACCGTTTGTCCTATCTTTTCTTGAAGTGTCATTAATTGCATTAACGAATCTACTTTAGCTTCATAGTTTTGAGAAAAACTCTGATTGAAAAGGCAAATAAGTGCGATATATAGAAATCTTAATTTCATGCTCGATTTACTTTATTAGTTCAAATTCTTTCATCATTTTAGTATTAGAATCTGTACCCACAAACACATGGAATTTTCCTGGTTCTGCTACAAAATCTAAATCTGAATTATAGAATTTTAAGTCTTCAACTGTTATTTTGAAGCTTACTGTTTTTGTGTCTCCTTTTTTAATTTCAACTTTCTGAAAACCTTTTAATTCTTTTAAAGGTCTCGTTACAGAACCTACAACATCTCTAATGTAGAGTTGCACCACTTCTTTACCGTCGTAGTCACCAGAGTTAGTCACATCTACAGAAACCTCTACAGTACCATCCATATTAATTGAAGTTGTATTGGTCTTAAAATTTGAATAATCGAATGTCGTATAGCTTAATCCATAACCAAAAGCATATAATGGCTCGTTGCGTTCATCGATGTAATTACTTCTGAATTTTTCAAATTTACCTTCTTCATTCATTAAAGGTCTTCCTGTATTTTTATGATTGTAAAAAATTGGAATTTGACCAACACTTCTTGGGAAGGTTGCCGTTAATTTTCCTGAAGGATTTACATCACCAAATAACACATCTGAAATAGCTAAACCAGCTTCACTTCCAGGGAACCAAACATTAAGAATCGCAGGTACATTTTCATGTTCTTCTACCAATTCTAAAGGTCGTCCTGTAAACAATACTAAAACGACAGGTTTTCCTGTTTTAAGTAAGGCATTTAATAAATCTTTTTGAACTTGAGGAATTCCTATTTCTGTTCTACTACTGCTTTCTCCACTAAATTCAGCAGACTCACCAATAGCAGCAACAATAACGTCAGCTTTATTAGCGATACTTAAGGCTTCATCTAATAATTGTTTATCTGTTCTACCATCTCTTGGAATGGTTTTACCGAACATGGTTGCTTTTTGTTCTAGTTCTAAATCGTAATCTAGATTACTTCCTTTAGCATATAAAACATTAGCCTTGTCGCCAACAACCGTTTTTAAACCTGCTAAAAACGGATTTGATTTTTCTTGGTTTGTCGCCACACTCCAAGTACCAGCCATATTTACGGCATTATTTCCTAGTGGCCCGATTAAAGCAATAGTACCTTCTTTTTTTAATGGCAATAGATTGTTTTCATTTTTAAGTAATACTGTAGACTCTGCTCCCACTTTTCTAGCAAAAGCTCTGTTTTCGTCTGTAAACACTTCGTTTTTTGCTCTGTCGCTATCCAAATATCTGTAAGGATCATCAAATAAACCTAATTGATATTTTGCAGTTAACATACGTTTTACGGCGATGTCTATGTCTTCAATCTTAACCATGCCTTTATCTAAAGCACCCTTTAAAGATTTTACAAAAGCAGCTGTTACAATTGGCGAATCACCTGCCATATCCATATCAATTCCTGCATTTAAAGATTGAGCCACCACTTCTTCTTCATTACCTACTCCATGTGCCATCATTTCATAGATTCCGGTATAATCGGTAACTACAAAACCATCAAAACCCCAATCATCTCTTAATAAATCTGTAAGCAACCATTTGTTTCCTGTTGCTGGTATACCATCAATTTCATTAAACGAAGCCATTACAGAACCTACACCTGCATCAATAGCAGCTTTGTAAGGCTCTAAATATTCATTATACATTCTGATTTTACTCATATCAACCGTGTTGTAATCACGACCAGCTTCTGAAGCTCCATATAAAGCAAAATGTTTTACACATGCCATCAACGTATTATTCTCACTTAAGTCATCTTGTTGATACCCTCTCACCATCGCTTCTGCAATACGGCTTCCTAAATATGGGTCTTCACCATTTCCTTCAGAAACGCGTCCCCATCGTGGATCGCGAGAAATATCTACCATCGGAGAGAACGTCCAGTTAATACCATCCGCACTCGCTTCGGTCGCCGCCATACGTGCTGTTTTTTCTATAAGTTCCATATCCCAAGTAGACGATAAACCTAAAGGAATTGGGAATGTTGTTTCGTAACCATGAATAACATCCATTCCGAAAAGTAATGGAATCTTTAAGCGGCTTTCTTCAACAGCAATCTTTTGAACTGCTCTAATTTTTTCAACCGATTTGATATTGAACATACCTCCTACTAAACCGTCTTGGATTTTTTTACCTACATCAGAGCTCGTACCCAGACCCGTTGTAATATCTCCGGAAACAGGAAGATTAAGTTGTCCTATTTTTTCATCTAAAGTCATAAGACCCAAAATAGAATCGACTTGAGCTTCAAATGGATTATTATTTGCAGAAGCTGTTTTAGTTGCCGTCGAATTTGAATCGCAACTCGTTAACGTGAATGCTATTATAGAAAATGCAGTTAGTTTAAGGAAAATTTGTTTTGTCATTGTGTTATTTTATTTTTGAAAAAAGCCATGTTAATAATTCAGGTTCTGCAAAAGCTGGATCCCAGCTGTTATGGTTTGCAAAATCGTATAAAGTCAATTTAGGAAAGCCACCTGCACTTATTATTGCAGAAGCCATATTTAAAGATAATTTAGGATCCACCACATCATCTTTTGCTCCGTGTAGTATCCATAAAGGAATTGTCTTAGCATATTCCGTTACTGAAGCTGGATCACCACCTCCACAGATTGGAATAGCTGCTGCAAACATTTCAGATTTGCGGTAGATAATTTCGAAAGTTCCCATGCCTCCCATCGATAATCCCATAGCATAAACCTGATCTATTTTTACGTAAGGTTTGGCAACCATCTCGTCCATTAAATCCATCACTAATGCCATCGCAGTAGTTGGTGCCTCATTATATTTATACTTGAATGTGATTGGTTTTGTTGAACGATCTGCTTCTAATTTAGACCAATAATCATTTCGGGGACATTGAGGAAAAATCACAATTGCAGGAAACGAATCTCTTATCGTTTCCTTCAAAAACAAGGTGCTACCATGAGCGAGTTGCTTTTTATTATCATTTCCACGTTCACCAGCTCCATGAAGCATTAGGACTAATGGATAGGTTTTAGATTCATCAAAATCCTTAGGTAAAAGCATTCTATAATTAAGCGTGTCTCCATCTACAATATGATTTTCATATGAAAATAATTCTTTTGAAGATTCATTTTGCTGCGCATTTACAGCACCTGAACTAAAGACCATAACACTAAATATTAAGGTTAATAATTGATATTTCATATTCAGTTATTTTTATTATTTAATAGTTAAAGCCTAAAGCATCCAAGCCGTTGTGAATATCTTCATTGTGCATAAAAAGATTCCATAGTAAACCTGATCTATAATTTTCAATCATAATAATTTCTGGTCCTTGGTCTATGGCTAAATAACGTTCGGTTACCCAATCGTTATAATGTGGACTAAAGGCATCATAAAAACCTGCAGGCCCCATTAAAATGTCCTTTTTACTATAGAAATAATGCATTGCTGCTAATGATTTCTCTGGAGTATATGGAATAGAACTAATGGCTGCCGTTGGAGAAATAACACCTAAATCATTTTCGGGACTATGTGCTGAGTAGCCTGTGGAACCATCTGAATTTCGACTATAACTTGCTGTTAAACCCCAACAATCTTCACCATAACCTGCGAAATTATTAGGATTGATAACACTGTGTTGATAATTGATATTTGTATGGTTTACATTTAGATCCCAGTAATTAGCATACTGATCTGAAAGGTTAGTAGGGTTTAAGCCTAAGAACGAATAGTGCGCCCAAAACAATGGACCAGTACCAAAACCTGCGTGATCTAATACTAATGGAATACCATATTGACTTGTAGAGGTTACAATATTTCCATTACCAGCCCAACCTTGATGGTACACTTCTGCCGGAATAGGGAAGTCCGGCGAAGCTGCACCTAAGATAAACGCTATTAGCGTTTCATTATAACCTTTGAGTTCTAAGTTTATTGAAAAGCCATTATTAGGACTCCAATGCCAATACAATGCATTTTGATTTTGCGTGTACCAATTCCATTCTATGCCTTTCCATAATTCATCTGCCTGAGTCGCTAAAGCCGCTTCATCGGTAGAGCCATTTTTAAAATATTCTTTAACACAAATAAGACCTTGAGCTAAGAGAGCAGTTTCAACTAAATCTCCACCATTATCTTCTGTACTAAATGCAATTGCGTTTCCGTTAGTTCCATTGACCCAATGTGACCAAGCTCCATGAAAACGATCTGCGCCTTCAAAAAAGTCTACAATTTGACTTAATCTATTAAAGCCTTCAGCTCTTGAAATATAACCACGTTCTATGCCTACCAAAATGGCCATTAATCCAAATCCGCTTCCGCCAGTAGTTACTATATTTTCACTATTTGTAGGATCATTAGGATGGTAGCGTTCTCTTGCCGCACCTGAGTTAGCATCAGCATAATCCCAAAAATATTTAAAGGTTGTTTCTTGTGTTAAATCCATTAATTCTTCATCCGTCAACGTTTCTACAACAGGATCATCATCGTTTGGATTATAAGGCTCTTGGTAACCAGGACCATCATCCGAACCACAACTAAAACACATTAAGCCGATTAATACTAAACTGAAAATTCTCATCTTAATCAATCTTTATATAATTAAAACCAAGCTTATCCAAACCTGATTGTACATCTTTATTTTTCATAAATAAGTTCCATAATAAACCTGTTCTATAATTCTCTATCATTACAGGAATAGGGCCTTGGTCGATAGCTAAATATCGTGGTGTAGACCACTTATGTTCAAAACTGAAAGCATCATATGGCCCATATTTACCAACCAAGCTATCGTGGTTTTTATAAATATTTTCTAATACATTCATACTCTCTTGTGGAGTATATGGAAATGATGATAATGCAGCAGTTGGAGACACTACGCCGATATCATTTTCTGGACTGTGACCAAAATAGCCTTTAACCGAATAACTCGATGTAAATCCCCAAAGACTATCTCCATAACCTTTAAAATTCTTTGGATTATCTACAGCGTATTTATAATGGATTTTAGCATGATTTTGGGTTAATTTCCAATAATCTGCATACTGATCAGACAAGCCTTTTGGATTTAAACCTAAATAAGAATAATGGGCCCAAAACAGTGGCCCGGTTAAATAATCATTGTGTTCATAATAGTTTAACACCACCTCTTCATCGTAGAAGGTTTTATCAGAAACAATAGCTCCATTTTTAGCCCAACCTTTTTCATAAACCGATTTAGTAATAGCATGTGTTGGTGAGGCTGCAGCTAATACATACATTATTAAGCATTCGTTATAACCGCCTACAGGGAAATTCATATCCCAACCATATTTTGGAGACCAATGCCAATACAATACGTCTTCTCCGTTTTTAGTATACCAATCCCATTCTACACTTCTCCACAATTCATCGATCTTAGAAACCAGTTGCTTTTCTTTTTCTGTGTTACCATCAAAATATTCTGCAACGGTTAATAAACCTTGAACTAGAAATGCGGTTTCTACTAAATCTCCTCCATCATCTTTTTTACCAAAGGGATGTACTTTTCCTGTTTCTCCATTTATCCAATGTGGCCATGCCCCATGAAATCGATCTGCATTTTCAAGAAAATTGACGATTTTAAGATATCTATCTAAGGCTTCTACTTTATTAATATATCCTCTTTCTATACCAACTAAGATTGCCATTAAACCAAAACCACTTCCACCTGTTGTTACCGTATTTTTTGGAGAATCAGGATAGACATCATCCATATGTAAACGCTCTCTAGCTAAACCAGAATTTGGCTCAGCACCTTCCCAAAAGTAATTGATGGTTTGTTTTTGGATGGTATCTAGAAGACCATTGTTACGTAAATCCATTACAAGGCTCGTCTCATTTTGGTTCACTTCTAGATTACTTACATCGTCCTTTTTATCATTGGATTTACACCCAACAACAAGACACAATAAACAACCAATGACCAGTGTTTTATATAAGTTCATCATTTAAAAATTAAGTAAGAATATAGCGGCATCTTAGAAAATAAAATGCCGCTTAAAATAAATAAGTGATAATTAAAAAATTATTAGACTAACTCAATTGAATTATCCTTTTTACTGCATATCCTCTATCTCAGCTTGTGTTAAAGCCTTATTGAACAACTTTAACTCATCGATTAAACTTAAATCAGATGAATGGCCCCAATAGCTGAAAGTTTCCCCACCAGCACCAACTGTAATATCTGTACACCCTGTCCAATCGATACTAGAATCGAGAACAGTTGTGTTTTTAAGTTCACCATTTAAGTAGATTTTACTTTCTGTTGCAGAAACAGTGAAAGCTACATGAACCCAATCTCCGGCTGTCACATCAATCATTCCTCCATCATTCCAACTTTCTGCAGTACCAACACCTATATTTGCTTTGATAGTTTGTTCCGTTGCACTACCTTCTCTAAATAGTCTGAAACCTTGGTTTCTGTTTTCAGGAATATCATTTCCAACAACTAGAATCCCTGCGCGATCTGGTGTACTATTTATCTTATACCAAAATGTTGCACTAAATGTATCTTCACCAAATAAACCTTCAATTGGGAATGTTAAGTATGAATCGGTAGCTCCTTCATATGTATTACCAGAATAACCACCAGAAACGATATCTGGTGTTCCTATAACTATAGGATCCGATTCACTAATTAACTCAGTATACAATCCTTCAAAAAACGGAATATAAAACGTTTCCCCTTCCACACTAGGCAAGTAAGTATTATCTAGATTAAACGCTAAGGTATCTGATGCTGTTTTACCACTAGTATCCGTCACGTCTACAACAAGAGTGTGACTTCCTAATTGTAAGTTTTCATATTGAAATGCCTCCATAAATATTCGGTAATCTAAAAAACTATCAAAAGTTCTTATTGTATTACCGTCTAAAGTGACAGTTACATTATTAATTTCTATATCATCTTCTACTAAAACCTCAATATCTAAATCGACCTCTGTATCCGTAAATGGAATTAATACATTTCCATTTGGACTTATAAGCTCTGCTGTAGGATCTTCTAGATCTGGCCCTGAATCTACTTCTGTGATTGGATCTATGCCATCATAACAAGACACCATCATCAGCAATGCAGTAATTGCTACAATATATTTATTAATTTTCTTCATTTTCTAATTTTTTAGTTGTTATCAAGTGGTAATAAATCCAATTGTGCTTGTGGATATGGTAAAAGCTCGTCTTCCGCTGTGAATGTGCGTCCTTCGTAGCTCAACTCTTCATATTTATTCAATCGAATCATATCAAAATAGCGTACTCCCCATTCCATAGCAAGCTCTGCAAATTTTTCATCCATAACGTCATCTGTTGTAACACCTGAAAGTGCAGGCATTCCAACTCTTGCTCTTACTGTATTAACTGCTTGATCCGCAGAACCAGCTGATCCACTTGCACCTTGAGTTAAAGCTTCAGCATACATAAGTAATATTTCTGCGTATCTGATAACAATGAGGTTTTTTCCAGAACCATATCTTGTTCTTCCTGGAGTTAAATCAATAGAAGGTAGGTAATGTTTACCACTTGCAAACTTAGCTCTAGAATAGTCATTAAAAATATCACCATCTGGTGTTACGTTAGAAACAAAACTCGGTAAGGTAGCATAAGCAGGATCTGATGTAATTTCAGCTATACCACGAGGTGTAAAATTAACACTTGTAATTAATCTCGTCGTTTCACCTCTGTCTAGCATAAATTTAATAAACTTTAAACTTGGCTCGTAAAAACCCCAGCCTTCAGATGCACCCGCTACAACTGGAGTCCAATTAGAAGGACCAAATGGGCCATATTCATGAGAATTCTCTGCACCAGATTCGGTACCGTAATCTGAATATTGCAACTCGAATAAATTTTCATTACTGCGCTCTCCTTCTTTCTTAAACAGATCATAAAAATCTGGATAAAGATTAAATTTACTAGAATTAATTATTTCACCCGTAACATCCGCTACTGCTTGATAATTCTCTAATTCTAAATTCGCTAAGGCTTTTATAGCCAAAGCTGTATATTTAGTAACACCTCCAGAAACATCTTGTCTTTCATTAGGTCTAGCATCTGGCAAAAACGGAATAGCTTCATCCATTAAATCTGAGATGTATTGCATAACTTCAGCTTTTGTTTTAACACCCTTATCTAGCTCAGCTGTAATATCTGAAGTTCCTATTATGAAAATATCTCCCCAAAGTCTTGACATCTGAAAATGTGTAAAACCACTTAACACTTTACATTCTGCCATGTATTGATCTGCTTTATCTAAATCTTCATCTTCTACTGCAAAATCTTTATATGATTGAATGGTTTCGCGAGAGCTTACAATTCTAACAATATCACCATAGAAATTCTCCCAAATTTGGTTGTACATCCAAAACCCATTATCGTAGATAAAAAGATCTGTATCGGCGAACTGAGGTTGATCTCCTAAGCCACCTGCATTAACATCATCTCCCCTAACACCAATAAGTAAAGGATCTTCCCAACCTCTAGAATATACAGCTGAATACCCTCCAATAAGAGGTAATACCATATCATCTGAGATTGTAAAGTCTAAATCGCCTGCAGCAAGCTGACCATCATTTTCTTCTAATTTATCTGTACAAGAAAAAACGACCATACAGACTGCTAACATTAATGCTAGCTGTTTTATTACTTGATTTATATTTTTCATAATTAGCATTTTTTTAAATTTTAATATTTACACCAAATGTATATACCGCTGGAACTGGGTATGTTTGACGATCTACTCCATTCTCTACTTCAGGATTAAATCCATTATAACTAAACAATGTTATAGGACGCTCTGCTGTACATGTAAATCTAACTTCTGGCATATTTTTACCAAGTGATTTCGCAGGAATCGTGTAAGCCAATTGAATATTTTGAACTCTAAAGTAAGCCCCATCTTCTACAAAGAAGCTACTCATTTTCTGGTTCCATGCTTTTCTTCTTCCTTCAGAAGAAGGATATGAATTCGTAGTTCCTTCACCATGCCATCTATTAACAGCAAAGTCAGCATCGATATTTGTATCATTCGTAAATATTACTTCACCTCTTTTACGGTTCAGTATTTTATTTCCTGTTTGTCCTGAAACTGCTACTGATAAATCAAAGTTCTTATAAGTTACATTAAAATTTCCACCATAAGTAAATGTTGGCAAATACGACCCTAGAACCACTCTATCTTTATCATCAATAATACCATCATTATTTTGATCTTTATAAATAAAGTCACCAGGTATAAGCTGGTTATTGTTTGCTGAAGCTTCATTCTGAGCCGTTGGATCTGTTGCTACTTGACCTGCATTTTGATACACTCCTGCAACTTCCCACCCATAAAAAGCATTTACAGGTTCACCGACTATAAGTCTTTGGCGAAACTCAGCTTCACCTGTATCAAAATAACCTTGTTCACTATCAATCTTAGTTATTTCATTTTTAAGCGTTGCTATATTTCCTCCAACAGAGAAACTCCAATTATCATTAATACGTTGGTTCCAGTTGGCTGCAACCTCTAACCCTTGGTTTCTCATCTCACCAATATTAGTGTCAACAACCTCTGCTGTAATTGGTGTATCTTTTGGAAGTACCAAATCTTTAGTATCACGTATATAATAATCGATCTCTAAACTTAATTTATTATCAAATAGACGAGAACTAATACCAAAATTGGTTTCTTCTAAAATTTCTCTTTTTAAATTAAGAAATGTGTTCGTTGTTAAAATACCGTTCGTCTGTGAGTCACCTATATCTGCTGTTGTTGTAGATACGGTTCTTGTCCCTGTGCTTCCGCCTAAAAATCCGTTAGCTAATTGTCCCCAACCTGCACGTAGCTTTAAGAAATTAATAGTGCTATTATCTTTCATGAAGTTCTCTTCAGAAATGATCCAACCTAAACCTACAGCTGGCGTAGTTACCCAAATTTCTCTAGGAAATCTTCCGTCACCTTCGTGTCTTATGGTAGCATTAAGTAAATACCTTTCTTTAAAACTATATTCTAATCGACTAAAAAATGCTATTGAGTATTGGCGATCTCCTATTTCTTTTACTTGATCACTAAATGTCGTTGGATTTGCAAAATCTAAATACCAAGAGCTTTCTAAATCAATCCCCTGTATCTCATTCCCTGTAGCTTCAAAAGAATTATCTTGATAATCTCTATATGAAGAACCTGCTAGTAAGGTTATATTATGATCCCCAAAAGTATCATTATAAGTTAATGTATTATCCCAAATTTGTTTTGAATACTTTAATTCTGCTCGTCTAATAGAAGACTGTGCTCTTTGCGATTGTGATGATATAAAATAAGGAGACCTTACATTTCGTTCAGATATTGTTGAGTAATCATGACTATAAGATGTTTTAAACTTTAATTTCTCAGGAACTAAAGAATACTCTAAAAACATGCTGGTTAAAACTTTTCTAATCTTTAGTTGATTATTATTGTAAGTCATAGCCGGAAACGGGTTTTGCGAGCCACGATATCCTAATAGACTTGCATCTGAATACGGCGTAGAAGTTGCTTGCGTATTTGCGTAATCATAAACTGGTAAAATTGGCACTGCAGAATACGCTTGAAACCATGCTCCATTTTCAGGATTATATTGCGTTGCATTACTAAAAATAGCATTAGTTCCAATTTTTAAACGGTCAGATAACTCTATCGTAAGGTTAGATTGAATGTTGAAACGCTCATATTCGTTTTCCATATCTAAAATACCTTCTTGAGAAAAATAGTTAGCATTAACACTATAAGATGTTTTTTCGGAACCACCAGTAACTCCTATACCATGACTTGAAATTGGTGCAACGCGCAAGATCTCTTTATACCAATCAGTATTAACATCTGGAATATTAGGATTCACTCTGCTACGTCCAAAACGTTGCATTGCGTTATTAACAAAATCAATATCTGGTTGAGAATTTGACTCATAAGCCATAGTCACAAATTGCTCTGCATTTGCCATTTTAACAACATTCTGAGCATTTTGGTAACCAGAGTATCCGTTATAAGTGAAAACTGGCTTCTGCTCCGTTCTTCCGTTCTTTGTTTCTATGATGATTACACCATTAACACCAGCTTGACCAAAAATAGAAATTGAAGAGGCATCTTTTAAAACCGAAATTGTTTCAATTTGATTACTATCTAAGAAATCAATAGTATCGTAAAACATACCATCAACGACATATAAAGGAGTTGATCCTCCTTTGTAAGAGTTCACACCTCTAATTCTAACCGTTGGTGAACCACCAGGCGAACCACTACTTACAACCTGCACACCTGCCACTTTTCCTTGTATGGACTGCATAATATTACCACTAGGTGTTTTAGCAATATCTTCCGATTTTACAGTAGAAATAGCACCTGTTAAATCCGCTTTTTTCTGAGTACCATAACCGACAACAACAACCTCGTTTAGAGATGCCACATCATCTTGTAGTGTAATATTTATTTGTGTTTGACCACCTACAGTAATGAGCTGTGGAACAAAACCGACATAACTGAATTCAATTTGTTCTCCAGCATCTGCCTTAATTATGTATCTACCATCAAAATCAGTTGTAGTTCCTCTGCTCGTTCCTTTAATTATGACACTTGCACCTGGTAAAGGCATCCCGTCACTTTCACTTGTTACAATTCCATTAATTTCAATCTGCTGAGCAAAAGAACAGACTGAAATAAACAACATCAACAATAGACTAATTTTTGTTTTCATATAGATTGATTAATATTTAATAAATTAGAGTTAGTTTATTTAAAAGTCTAAATTATAATGAAAAGTTAAACTCTGATAACATCCATTTACATTTTAAATACACCACATATTATGAAGAAGGCTATTAACTGTAAATAAAACCCCATTTGACGTACTCTAAAGCTATAAAAAAAACGTTGTAGTAGAAAGAGAATTAACAATGTGACGTAGTGATGACGTATTAAAGAACAGCGATAAAGTAAGAAAACACACCTAATTTTTAATATTTAATAAATAATCCACCAAAGAAATATCATTTTCTAAGTTTAATTTCTTTTTTAATCGATATCGATGAGTTTCAACACCTCTAACTGAGATATTCATAAGTGGTGCAATTTCTTTTGAAGATAAATTCATTTTGATGTATGCACAAATTTTTAAATCTTTCGGAGTAAGTTTAGAATGTTGCACTTTTAAAGCCTCGAAAAATTCATCGTGTACTTGACTAAAATTATTCTCAAAGACTTCCCATTCGTCTTTTAGAACAATTGAATTATCTAACTTCTTTACCAGTTTTTTATATGAGTAATAATTATTGAAGCCATCCTTATTAATCATTAAATCCTTTTTAATGTCTTGCAGCGTTTCATTCTTCTTAACCAAGGCCATAGCATTATTAGCTAGCTGCTTGCTTTTAAGCTTTATTTCGTTCTGTAATGATTCATTTTTAAGCTGAACGATTCGCTTTTCATTTTCTAAGGTTTTTTCTCGCAATAACTTTTGCTGCTCTTTTTGATATTTAATTTTTATAATTCGCTGTTCTTTTGCTATTTTTTTATTGTGAAGTGTGTAAAATATAAATATTACCAAAACCGCTAAAAGAAAATATAATACATACCCTAAGGTATCTCTGTACCAAGGAGGATAGACATCCACTCGTAGAGATTGACTCGCTGACACATTACCTGCATTATCACTAGTTCTAAACGAAATCGTATAATCACCGTCTATAAGATTAGAAAACTCTACTTTATTACCATCTATAACATACCATATTTCATTATCCTCATCAGTACCTGCTTCTGAAATACGATACTCAAAAAAATGATTTAGAGATTTAGAAGACGATAACTCTACAGCAACACTTTCCTTGAATTTAAAATCTACAGATTCATCTTCAATAGCAGAAACACTAAGAGGAACTCCACTTATTGAAATAGTCTCTATGTTTGGTTTATATAAATTGACACCTGCAATAGAGGTATTATTTATCATCATAAAGCCATTATCAAGATTTAAAGCATAAATGGAATCTTTAATCTTAGAGACATTTTCGTAGCCGACAATATATCTATTCTTTAAAAATATGTCGTTTAAATAAAAATCGTCTCGTGTAGTATCAAATGATTTAAACTCTATAAAACCACCTTTATTTTTCAAGGCAAAAACATCAGTATTGTCTTCTGAAATAATGTAACTATTCTTACCTAATAAATCATTGAGTAACTCATAAGGCACTATAGAATCTAAAATCGGTTCATATTTTTGCCAGCCTTCATTAGATTTAAAACTAATATTATTCCTAATGTTGTAAACCCGTACATTATAATGAGAACTTAAACCTTTATCATCATATTCCTTAACTTCAGTAATCTCATCATAATTCTCATCAAAACTAATTTTAGAAACCCCTTTGGTTGCATGAGCCACCCATGCCGTATGTGGATTTTCAAACACTAAAAAACGTGAAGGAACTGAGGTTTTACCAAGATGTTTCACATGCCATTCTCCAGATACCTTTTGAAACCGCACTAAACCAGAATATGTACCTTGTATATAGGTGTGGTTCCGTTCTGGTACTTTTTTTATGGTCCAACCACCTGTATACGTAGAAATATTAATCATCCGATCTTCTTCTACAATAAATGTACCTTCATTATGTCCACAAAAAAGTTGATCTTCAACAATCTCTAAATCCCAAACCTGACCTTGAGACCCTTCAATGAATTTCAATTTTTCCTTTTCATCTAATCTAAAAAGTCCGGTATTAGTTCCTATATAAATAACACCTTTATACTTTACGACGTCATAAACAGCCCCTAGTTTACCAGAAACATCATTAAAAAAATAGTTACTACTATTAAGCTCAATATTAGCGATACCATTATCTAAGCCCAACCAAAGATTGTCTGTATTATCTATAGACTGCCCTAAAACCGTATTATTAAGTAAGCCATTCTCTTTGCTAATATGAAACTTGGACTTTCCATTATTATCCGTTAAGAATACACCATCCTTAATAGTTCCAAAAACCATATCTCCATTGCCCAAAATGGAAAATGCATTTAATTGATGTAGACGTATTTGTTCATCAATTTCAAAATTCGTTGGAATTAGCCGTCCATTCCCCAAGAAAAAACTTCCTTTTAGTGACGTCATTAATAAAAGTTTATCCTTGTATTTATTGACAGAAACAATTTTAGTATCTAATAATAACTCATTAGAATAAAAAGGCTCTAGTGCCTTTTCTTTCAATCTAAATATACCTTGATTTAAGGTGCTTATATATAAGTTGTCTTCAACGACGCTACAAGAAATTATAACCGAACCAGGACTTAATTGAATGACGCTCTCAAAATCATAGATATAAATATTCAGAAATGATCTAAAGATGATTTTACCGTTAAAGCTTACAACTTCCCATATTTCTTCGTTTGGAGAGATTAAGTCAAGTACGGTATCACTTAAGGAATAATATTTTAGATACCCAAATTCATCTTTTTTCCAATACCCAAATTCCTCATAAGATCCTGTATAGACAATGTCATCAACTGCTAAAACAGATCTCACGATAGTCTTATTAGGTAATTGATGGAATTTCCAAATTAAACCGTCATATTCTAATAACCCACTATTATTAGCAACATAGACTTTACCGTTATCAGCTCTAGAAATGCCCCAATTTTGATTACCCGCTTTATACTCTGCCAAAGTGAAATTATGGATGTTTGGAGAGAATTGACTATAACAGTCTGGAGAAAAAACAAGTAAGAAAATTAAGAAAAATAATATTTTTTTCATGTAGCAACAATATACAAATTTTATGAAAACGCTTTAAAAATAAGAATTTCATTCAACGTGACTGCACTTACGTAAATAATTCGTGATATAAAAAAAGGCTCAACCTGAGTTGAGCCTTTAATCAATTACTATTTAGAATGTTATTATTTTTTAGCCATCAATACATCATTAATAATATATACAATACCGTTTGATGCATCAACATTTCCTTGCACGACTTGAGATTTTTTACCTCTTGAATCTTGGATTACATATTGATCACCGTCCATCATAGCCGTTAACTCTTCGCCTGTCACAGTTTTAAAGGTATATTTACCTTTCCCACCTTTAATAGCTTCCATCAGTTTATCCGAAGTTATTTTTCCAGATACTACGTGGTATTGTAAAACACTTTTAAGACTCTCTTTATTCTCAGGCTTCAGCAAGTTATCTACCGTACCTTCTGGCAATTTAGAAAATGCCTGATTAGATGGTGCGAAAACAGTATAGTTTCCAGGTTCTGACAACATTGTAGTTAAATCAGCAGCTTTCAATGCTGCGACTAAAGTAGATAAATCAGTATTAGACAAGGCTTTTCCTGTAATACTAGTTTCCTTAGCCATTGCCTTCTTCTCTTCTTCCATATTTTTCATTTCCATATCTTTCTTATCCATGGCCTCCACCTCAACCTTTTCAGCTTCCATCTTCATCTTCTCCGCATCCTTTTTTCCATCGTTACATGCTGTTAATACTACAAATAACATACACGTTACGGTTCCTAATATTCTATTCATTTTTAATTTCATAATTAAATCTTATTTACTTGGTTATACTATATATACGGTAATACAGGCCTATGGATTTTATCAAGGTCGGGTTTAATATAACTTTAACAATAAAAAAGACACAGAATTTAAGCCTATATAAAAAGGTAAACGCTACTTTTTCCATAAAAAATTCACCCACTTGAACATCATAATTATTTAGATTCAAAAAACCTGATATACAACAACTTAAACCAACGTTATCAGTATTGGATTTAGAAGAACTAATAGAACACTACTACTTAAGCATGGCATATCAAGTAATTTAGATTCAGCAAATCATTTTTGCATTAATAAAACGTATGAGCGAATTAAACAAATACAGTAAAACAGTTACCCAAGACCCAACACAACCAGCTGCTCAAGCCATGTTGCATGCTATTGGATTAACAAAAGAAGATTTTTTTAAACCTATTGTTGGTATTGCAAGTACAGGTTATGAGGGCAACCCTTGTAACATGCACCTCAATGACTTAGCTAAATTGGTTAAAGAAGGCACAAAAAACGAAGATATCATTGGCTTAATTTTCAACACCATTGGTGTTAGTGATGGTATTTCTATGGGAACACCAGGAATGCGTTACTCATTACCTTCTAGAGATATTATTGCAGATTCTATGGAAACCGTAGTCCAGGCCATGAGCTACGACGGATTAATAACTGTGGTAGGTTGCGACAAGAATATGCCAGGCGCTTTAATGGCTATGATTCGTTTAGATAGACCAAGCATATTGGTTTATGGAGGTACAATCGATTCTGGCTGCCACGAAGGGAAAAAGTTAGATGTCGTTTCTGCTTTTGAAGCGTGGGGAAGTAAAGTTGCTGGAACTATGGACGAAACTGAATATCAAAGTATCGTTGAAAAAGCATGTCCAGGAGCTGGTGCTTGTGGCGGTATGTATACGGCAAATACTATGGCATCTGCAATTGAAGCTTTAGGAATGACTTTACCTTTCAACTCTTCAAATCCTGCATTAAGTGATGCTAAGAAAACAGAATCCATAAGAGCTGGTGAAGCTTTACGTTTATTATTGGAAAAAGACATAAAACCCTCAGATATTATTACTAGAAAATCTTTAGAAAACGCAGTAAGACTAGTGACTATCTTAGGAGGTTCTACAAATGCTGTATTACACTTTTTAGCCATTGCTAGAGCTGCTCAAATAGATTTTACGCTAAAAGATTTTCAAGCTATCAGTGATAACACGCCATTTTTAGCAGATTTAAAACCTAGCGGAAAATACTTAATGGAGGATGTTCATGCTGTTGGAGGAATTCCTGCAGTATTAAAATATCTTTTAAAGAAAGGTATGATTCATGGCGATTGTTTAACTGTAACAGGAAAAACTATTGCAGAAAACTTATTAGATGTACCAGATCTAAAAGAAGGACAAGACGTTATAAAACCGATTGAAGAACCTATCAAGATTTCAGGACACTTAAGAATGCTTTATGGAAACCTAGCTACCGAAGGAAGTGTAGCTAAAATAACAGGAAAAGAAGGGTTATGTTTTAGAGGAAAAGCTAAAGTTTTTGAAGGAGAATATGCCGCAAATGATGGTATTAGAGATGGTAAAGTTCAGAAAGGAGATGTCGTCGTCATTAGATATGAAGGACCAAAAGGTGGACCTGGAATGCCCGAAATGCTAAAACCAACGGCTGCAATTATGGGAGCAGGTCTAGGTAAAGATGTGGCTTTAATTACAGACGGTCGTTTTTCAGGAGGAACACATGGTTTTGTTGTTGGCCATATTACACCAGAAGCACAAGAAGGTGGTACCATAGCAGTTGTAAAAGATGGAGACATTATTACTATTGACGCAGAAACCAACTCCATCTCATTAGAAGTCTCAGAAGCAGAACTTCAAAGAAGACGTCAAAAATGGAAAGCACCAGAATTAAAATTTGAACGTGGTGTACTTTATAAATATGCTAAAACAGTATCATCAGCATCTAAAGGGTGTGTCACAGACGAATTCTAAAAAATTTCTTTGCAAAAAGGAATCTCTTAGTTAAAAAGCATCAAGCCAATCGCTGAAAAAGAGAACTAAAATATAAGTATAGAATAACCCATCTAGCATCCTAAGAGATGATAGATTTTAAAATGAGATTCCCAATTTAGCGGGAAGTAAAAACATGAAAGAAACTCAAACCATACAAAATAAAACTAAAAGCACCGAAACTACAGAACGTATTTCTGGTAGCGAAGCTGTAATTAAATGTTTATTAGCCGAAGGTGTTGATATCCTTTACGGTTATCCTGGCGGAGCCATCATGCCAGTTTATGACGAACTATATAAGTATCAAGATAAAATTCATCATGTGCTTACACGTCATGAGCAAGGTGCCACACATTCTGCACAAGGTTATGCTCGTATTTCAGGAAAAGTCGGTGTCTGCATGGCAACATCTGGACCTGGAGCTACCAATTTAATTACTGGTATTGCTGATGCTCAAATCGATTCTACTCCAATGGTTTGTATCACTGGTCAGGTAGGTTCGCATTTACTAGGAAGTGATGCTTTTCAAGAAACTGATATTGTCGGAATTTCTACACCTATTACCAAATGGAATTGTCAAGTTACTAAAGCGTCTCAAATCCCAGAGGCTTTTGCAAAAGCATTTTACATTGCTAGAAGCGGAAGACCCGGGCCTGTGTTAATAGATATTACAAAGGATGCTCAATTTGAAGAATTCGATTTTAAATACGAAAAATGCAAAGGCATTAGAAGCTATAAACCGATTCCTGATACGGATGAAAATTCGTTAAAAGCTGCAGCAGAACTTATCAATAATGCAAAAAAACCATTAGTCGTTTGGGGACAAGGAGTCATTTTAGGAAAGGCCGAAGAAGAATTTAAGGCTGTTATTGAAAAGGCCGGAATTCCTTCTGCATGGACAATTTTAGGTGCTTCAGCAATCCCTACTTCTCACCCATTAAACGTTGGTATGGTTGGTATGCATGGCAATTATGCACCAAATGTTTTAACTAACGATTGTGATGTATTAATTGCTATTGGAATGCGATTTGATGATCGTGTAACGGGCAATTTAGAAACTTATGCTAAGCAAGCAAAAATCATTCATTTTGATATTGACCCTGCGGAAATAGATAAAAACGTAAAAACAGATGTTGCTGTTTTAGGGGATTCAAAAGCCAGTCTAAAAAGTTTGTTACCATTATTGAATGAAAATTCTCATAATGATTGGCATCAAAAATTTAAAGATCTATATAAAATAGAATACGAAAAAGTAATTAAAGACGATTTGCATCCTACCAAAGAAGGCCTAACTATGGCTGAAGTGTTGAAAGAAATCAACATTCAAACCAAAGGAGATGCTGCGATTGTTAGTGATGTTGGTCAGCACCAAATGACTGCCTGTCGTTATGCCGAATTCAACAAAACCAAAAGTAATATTACGTCTGGTGGCTTAGGAACTATGGGATTTGCTTTACCTGCAGCTATTGGTGCAAAAATGGCAGCGCCAGACAGAGAAGTCGTTATGATCGCTGGTGATGGTGGTTACCAAATGACGATTCAAGAATTAGGAACAATTTTTCAACAAAAAGTACCTGTGAAAATTGTGGTATTAAACAACGAATTCCTTGGTATGGTACGTCAATGGCAACAGTTATTTTTCGATAAACGCTATGCTTCTACCGAAATGGTCAACCCAGATTTTGTAGCCATTGCAAAAGGCTATTCTATTGAAGCACAAAAAGTAACAGAACGTAAAGACTTAAAAGCTGCTGTAAAAGAAATGATTGACTGTGAAGGTCCTTATTTCTTAGAAGTTAGGGTAGAAAAGGAAGGGAATGTATTCCCAATGATTCCAACCGGAGCAAGTGTTTCAGATATAAGATTAGAGTAAAACGAAGAAAATAGAATATAGAGAAAAAAGTAAAATAGAACTAAATATGAGTCTGTTTTCAATTTTCTTTTATTTATAATCTCAAAAAAATGAGTACAGAAAACAAACAATATACCGTTTCAATTTATACGGAAAACAACATTGGATTGTTGAATAGAATTTCTGCAATATTCCAAAGAAGACACATGAATATTGAAAGTTTAAATACATCACCATCAGAAATAGACGGTGTTTCAAGATTCACAATTGTCGTCAATATTACCGAATCTCAAATGAAAAAGATTCAAGGTCAGATTGAAAAACAAGTCGAAGTTATAAAAGTCTATTATCATACAGAGGAAGAAATCATTTATCAAGAATCCTGTATCTTCAAAATGAGATCTAACTTATTGTTTGATGAACGCCAAATTCAAAATATAATAAAAGAAAGCAACGCTAGAATTGTCACTGTAAATCGTGATTTCTTCGTTATAGAAAAATCAGGTAGAAAAGAAGAAATAGATTTATTACATAGAGAATTAACCGTTTTCGGAATCATGCAATTTACACGTTCAGGTCGCATTGCTGTAACTAAAGACGAAATGAAAATATCAACAATGCTTAAAGCGTTGCAACATTAAATTTAAAAAGAAATAAGAGAATAGAATAAAGAAAACAGAAGATTTAATGACATACAATTACAGTGTCTTTACTCTTTTATCTTTCTTCTATTTTCTCAAAAACAAAAAACAATGTCAAATTATTTCAACACATTACCATTAAGAGAACAATTAGATCAGTTAGGAAAATGCCGTTTTATGGACGCTTCAGAATTTGAAGATGGTGTAAACGCATTAAAAGGAAAGAAAATAGTAATTGTTGGTTGTGGTGCTCAAGGCCTAAATCAAGGATTAAATATGCGCGATTCCGGATTAGACATTTCTTACACGTTGCGTCAACAAGCTATTGATGAAAAACGTGATTCTTACAAAAACGCAACCTCTAACG
Source organism: Winogradskyella psychrotolerans RS-3 (assembly GCF_000427335.1). Lineage (GTDB taxonomy): Bacteria > Bacteroidota > Bacteroidia > Flavobacteriales > Flavobacteriaceae > Winogradskyella > Winogradskyella psychrotolerans. The sequence continues at coordinate 175,340 of NZ_ATMR01000007.1, forward strand.
GATTTACTGTTGGTACGTATGAAGAATTAATTCCAACAGCAGATTTAGTGTTAAACTTAACACCAGACAAGCAACACACAAATGTTGTAAAAGCCATAATGCCTTTAATGAAAAAAGGAGCAACTCTAAGTTATTCTCATGGTTTTAATATTGTTGAAGAGGGCACACAAGTTCGTGAAGACATAACAGTAATAATGGTAGCACCTAAATGTCCTGGAACTGAAGTAAGAGAAGAATACAAACGTGGTTTTGGTGTACCAACATTAACTGCTGTACATCCTGAAAATGATCCTGAAGGAAAAGGTTGGGCTCAAGCTAAAGCTTATGCTGCCGCAACTGGTGGTCATCGTGCTGGTGTATTAGAATCGTCTTTTATTGCAGAAGTGAAAAGTGATTTAATGGGAGAACAAACTATTCTTTGTGGTTTATTACAAACCGGAGCCATTTTATCTTTTGATAAAATGGTTGAAGAAGGCATAGAACCTGGTTATGCTGCTAAATTGATTCAGTTTGGTTGGGAAACGATTACCGAAGCATTGAAGCATGGTGGGATTACTAACATGATGGATCGTTTATCTAATCCTGCTAAACTAAAAGCATTCGAATTATCTGAAGAATTAAAAGGTATTATGCGTCCGCTTTTTGAAAAGCATATGGATGATATTATTTCTGGTCACTTCTCTCAAACTATGATGGAAGATTGGGCAAATGACGATATCAACCTCTTAACTTGGAGAGCTGCAACTGAAGAAACTGCCTTTGAAAAAACAGAATTAACTTCAGATCACATTACAGAACAAGAGTATTTTGATCATGGTGTATTATTAATTGCTTTTGTGAAATCTGGTGTTGAACTCGCTTTCGAAACTATGGTGAGTGCAGGTATTATTGAAGATTCTGCTTATTACGAATCTTTACATGAATTACCACTTATCGCTAATACAATCGCTAGAAAAAAATTATTTGAAATGAATCGTGTCATTTCTGATACAGCCGAATATGGTTGTTATTTATTTGATCATGCATGTAAACCGTTATTAACGGATTTCATGAAAACGGTAGATACATCTATTATTGGTCAATCATTTTCAAAAACAACAGGAGTTGACAATATAGAGTTAATCGCTGTTAATGACGCGATTAGAAATCATCCTATCGAAGCTGTTGGTCAACGTTTACGTGCGGCAATGACAGCAATGAAGGTGATTAAAACTGATGATGTGAAAGCATCTGTTTTAGCGTAACAAAAATTATCCTGCAAGGTTTCAAAAAACCTTGTAGGTTTTAAGACAAAAAAAACTCTGTTTACTGCGAAAATTAAAACTTCGTAGAACATTAACTTTAAGATAAAATGAAAGTAGGTCATTCTCAAGAGATTCCTGCTTTCGCAGGAATATGGAAACCAAAACTACATACAGACCAACATTAAAAGCTATTGAAGCTGCAGCAGAAAAGTTAAAAGGTATTGCATCAGTAACACCTTTAATTAAAAACGCCAGATATTCTAAAGATTTTGATGCTAACATTTATTTTAAAAGAGAAGATCTACAAGTTGTACGTTCTTACAAAATCCGTGGTGCTTATAATAAAATATCCTCTTTGAGTCCTTCTCAAATTGAAAATGAGATTGTGTGCGCTAGTGCAGGAAACCACGCCCAAGGTGTTGCAATTTCATGTAAGCTTTTAAAAATAAAAGGGACTATTTTTATGCCTTCTCCTACTCCCAATCAAAAGATTGAACAGGTAAAAATGTTTGGGGAAGATTTTGTTGAAGTTGTTTTAGTTGGAGATACGTTTGACGATGCTTACCATGCCGCAATGCAACAAAGTGAAGAACTCAACAAAACGTTTGTACACCCTTTTAATGATGAAAAAGTTATTGAAGGACAGGCAACAGTTGGTTTAGAAATTATTGACCAAGCAGAAACGCATCCCATTCATTATGTATTTGTACCTGTTGGTGGTGGTGGACTCGCAGCAGGATTGTCCTCTGTTTTTAAAATCTTATCACCTCAAACAAAAATCATTAGCGTAGAACCAAAAGGTGCTCCGGCTATGTTAACATCTATTAGAGCTAATAAAAACACGAAGTTAGACACCATCGATAGTTTTGTAGATGGAGCCGCTGTTAAGCGTGTTGGTGATTTAAGTTTTGCTATTTGCAAAGAGACATTACATCGTGTGGTTACTGTAGACGAAGGTAAAATTTGTCAAACTATTTTAGACCTATATAATAAAGATGCTATTGTTGTTGAACCTGCAGGAGCTTTAAGTCTTTGTGCATTAGACCAATTTTCGGAAGAAATAAAAGGCAAAAATGTAGTGTGTGTTATTAGCGGAAGTAATAATGACATTACTAGAATGGCAGAAATTAAAGAACGTGCCCTACTCTATGCCAATCTAAAACATTATTTCATCGTTAAGTTTCCACAACGTGCAGGAGCCTTAAGGGATTTTGTGGTTGATATTTTAGGTTCAAATGATGATATTACACATTTCGAATACACCAAGAAAGCTAACCGCGAAAACGATGTGGCCGTAGTTGGCATACAATTAAAATCACCTGATGATTTAGAGCCATTAATTACCAAAATGAAACTTCATAATTTCTATGGAGATTACCTAAATGACAAACCCGATTTATTTCAATTTTTAGTATAGGTTAACATATACTTAACCCACATAAAGGATACAATTAAGTATCTTTATTACTTACAATTAATAGTTCAAAACAAGTTAATATGACTTCAACATTTGTGAATATTCCAGAACAGTTTCAAATTAAAAATTTAGTCGACCAGAACACCTATTTAGTAGACGGCGCACTGATTCCTTGGCGAGGAGAAACTTCTAAAGTATATTCTACAATTTCCTCCACTGAAGATTACAAACCAACATTACTTGGAACTATTCCTACTTTAGGAAAAAAAGAAGCTATAAGAGCATTAGATTCTGCTGTTTCTGCATACAATAAAGGACAAGGGTTGTGGCCAACAATGAAAGTTGTAGATCGGATTGCTTGCATGGAAAAATTTGTAGAACAAATGAAAACCAAACGTGAGGAAGTTGTAAAATTATTAATGTGGGAAATTGGCAAAAACCTACCAGATTCTGAAAAGGAATTTGATAGAACCGTTGAATACATTTACGACACTATTGAAGACTACAAACAAATGGATCGCGATAGTGCTAAATTTGTAAAGAGTTCTGGCGTTAACGCACACATTAGAAGAGGACCTTTAGGTGTTGTTTTGTGTTTAGGTCCTTATAATTATCCGTTAAATGAAACTTTTGCTTTGCTGATTCCTGCATTAATCATGGGAAATACAGCCATTTTTAAACCAGCAAAACATGGTGTGTTATTAATTTCACCATTATTAGAAGCGTTTAGAGATAGTTTTCCAAAAGGAGTTGTTAATATCATTTATGGTCGTGGAAGAACAGTTGCTGCGCCAATTATGCAATCTGGTAAAGTTGATGTTTTGGCTTTAATCGGAAATAGTAAATCAGCAAATGCGTTACAAAATCAGCACCCAAAAAGTAATAGACTGCGTTTAGTTTTAGGTCTTGAAGCTAAAAACCCAGCAATTGTGTTACCAGATGCCGATTTAGATTTAGCCATAGATGAATGTATTGCAGGAACCACTTCTTTTAATGGTCAACGTTGTACAGCTTTAAAAGTCTTATATGTACATGAAGACATTGTTGAAGAATTCAATAAACGTTTTTCAGCTAAAGTCGATGCTTTAAAATTTGGAAACCCATGGGAAGATGGAGCTAAATTAACTCCATTACCAGAACCAGATAAACCAGATTACATTCAAGATCTAATTGACGACGCTACAGAAAAAGGAGCAAAAGTCATTAATGAGAAAGGTGGAGACACCACTGAAAACTACATATTTCCAGCGGTTTTATATCCTGTCACAAAAGATATGCGCGTCTTTCAAGAGGAACAATTTGGACCTGTAATTCCTATCGTTCCATTTTCAGATATTGAAGAGCCATTAGATGATATGGCAGAATCTAATTACGGGCAACAAGTCAGTTTATTTGGAAACGATGTAAAAACATTAGCGCCATTAATTGATACTCTTGTGAATTTAGTTTGTCGGGTGAATTTAAATAGCTCATGTCAACGTGGACCAGATGTATACCCGTTTACAGGTCGTAAAGATTCGGCAGTTGCTACACTGAGTGTCCATGATGCTTTGCGTTCATTTTCAATTAGAACATTTGTAGCCTCTAAAGACAACGATTATAACAATGCTATTTTAAAAGATTTATTAGATTCTAGAGCTTCAAACTTTGTGAGTACAGATTATATACTTTAGTGAAAGGTGGTTTGAAGCCACTCAATTTGAATTATTTAAAGTATTTTTTAAAAGAATTATGAATTTGATAAAAATTTCATAAAAGCCCACATATTGAGTCAATATTTAAATATTAATTCTAAATTTACATTATGTTAAGTCAAAGAAATAGAATTGAAAGACCCACACGCTTGTTATTAAACAAGCGACGTCGCTAATGGAATCTACTTTAAACCATTTAGTTAATCAATTTTAATTTTTTTTACATTGAACAATTCATCACATTTATTTCTTTTTTCAACTATAGCAGCCCCAACTACTAAGCTGGTTTCTGTACGCCATATTTTAAGTCGTCGCCCGTAAGGGTACAATTTATATTAGGAACTTAGGTGTGTCCAGTTCTTCATTCAAAAGAAAATCAAACATTTTATAATCTATAAAAAACAATCACAATGAAAATTGTTATTGCTGATAAATCGCATAGTATTTACGCAGAACTTATTTGCGAAACCATTGCCGAAGCTGCTAAAGTTAGAGGTACAGGTATTGCAAAACGGCAACCAGAATACATCATTACCAAAATGGAAAACGGTAATGCTGTTATTGCTTTAGAAGGAGATCAGTTTGCTGGGTTCTGTTATATCGAAGCATGGAGTCATGGTAAATTTGTGGCAAATTCTGGCTTAATTGTACATCCTGACTTTAGAAATATAGGACTCGCGAAACAAATTAAGAAAGTCATTTTTGATCATTCTAGAACCAAGTTTCCAGATTCTAAAGTTTTTAGTATTACCACAGGTTTAGCTGTTATGAAAATGAATAGCGAATTAGGCTATAAACCCGTTACATTTTCAGAATTAACAGACGACCAATCCTTCTGGAAAGGCTGTCAAACATGTAAAAATTTCGATGTTTTAACACGTACAGAACAAAAAATGTGCTTGTGTACAGGAATGTTATATGATCCTGCTAAAGCCGAAACATCAAAACCCAAAGAACGTCCTTACGACAAGAAAGTATGGACACGATTAAAATTGATAAAACAGAATATGTTTTTAAAAAAAGACAAAAAAGATGAGTAAAAAATTAGTTATAGCATATAGCGGAGGATTAGATACCTCATACTGCGCAGTAAGTTTAAGTAAAGCAGGATATGATGTTCATGCGGTTAGTGTGAATACCGGTGGATTTACTCAAGAAGAAATTAAGACTATTGAAAGCAATGCCTATAAAATGGGCGTTTCGACATATAAGAACATTGATGCTATTGCATCGTATTATGATAAAGTAATTAAGTATTTAATCTTTGGAAATGTTTTAAAGAACAACACTTACCCTTTATCTGTTAGTGCAGAACGTATTATTCAGGCCATTGAAATTGTACAATATGCCAAAAGCATAGACGCCAAATATATTGCCCACGGAAGTACTGGAGCGGGAAACGACCAAGTACGTTTTGATATGATTTTTCAAACTATAGCACCAGAAATTGAAATCATTACACCTATACGAGATGGAAGTTTAAGTAGACAACAAGAGATTGATTACCTTATAGAAAACGGAATCGATATGTCTTGGAATAAAGCTAAATACTCAGTAAACAAAGGACTTTGGGGCACGAGTGTTGGAGGAGAAGAAACTTTAACATCTGAAAAACCATTACCAGATTCGGCTTATCCTTCACAATTAAAACATTCAGATCCTGAAAAAGTAGTCTTAACATTTTCTAAAGGTGAATTAGTCGCTCTAAATGGTGTTGAAAATAATCCTGAAGTCAATATTGAAGTCTTAAACAATTTAGCATCTGCATACGCGATTGGCAGAGATATACATGTTGGAGATACGATTGTTGGTATTAAAGGACGTGTTGGTTTTGAAGCTGCAGCGGCTTTAATTATCATCAAAGCACATCATTTACTAGAAAAGCATACGTTGACGAAATGGCAACTGCAACACAAAGATTATTTATCTAGTTTTTACGGCATGCATTTACACGAAGGGCAATATTTAGATCCTGTAATGCGAGATATGGAAGCCTTTTTACAAAGTAGTCAAGATAAAGTTTCAGGTGATGTTATCGTAACGCTTAAGCCTTATCATTTTTCTTTAGATGGCATCAAATCTAAGCACGATTTAATGAATGCTAAATTCGGAAGTTATGGTGAAGAAAATAAAGGTTGGACTGCAGATGAAGCCAAAGGATTTATTAAAATATTTGGCAATCAAAATAAGATTTATCAGCAAGTAAATTCAGAATCATGATCAAAGCAGGTATCATTGGAGGTGCTGGTTATACAGCAGGAGAATTAATTAGATTATTGATTCATCACTCTAAAGTAGAAATCGATTTTATTTACAGCACCTCTAACGCCGGAAACAACGTTAGTAAGGTGCATCAAGATTTATTGGGGTCAACAGATTTAGTGTTTTCAGATGTCATTAATGCAGAAGTTGATGTCCTGTTTTTATGTTTAGGTCATGGTAATTCAAAAGCGTTTTTAGAAAATAACAGCTTTTCCGACGCGACTAAAATCATTGATTTAAGTAATGATTTCAGGCTAGACGCAGAGTCAAATTTAGATGGCAAAACCTTTGTTTATGGTTTACCTGAATTAAATAAAGAAGCCATAAAAAAAGCGAATTATATTGCTAATCCTGGATGTTTTGCAACCGCGATTCAAATGGCATTGTTACCACTAGCTAACGCCAAAGTATTACAAGATGACGTGCATATTAATGCCGTAACAGGCGCCACAGGTGCAGGAACCTCATTATCTACAACCACACATTTCACATGGAGAGATAATAACTTTTCACATTATAAAGCTTTTACGCATCAGCATTTAGGAGAAATTAATCAAACTGTAAATATGTTGCAATCAGATTTTAAGTCTGATATCAACTTTATGCCGAATCGCGGGAATTTTTCAAGAGGCATTTTTGCTACACTTTACACAAAATATGAAGGCAGTTTAGAAGAGGCAAAACAATTATATCGTGACTTCTATAAAGATGCTGCATTTACATTTATTTCAGATGACGACATTCATTTAAAACAAGTGGTCAACACCAATAAATGCATCCTTCATTTACATAAACACAACGATAAATTATTAGTCACGAGTATCATCGATAACTTATTAAAAGGTGCATCAGGACAAGCCATTCAAAACATGAATTTAATGTTTGGATATGAGGAAACTGAAGGCTTGAAATTAAAGGCTAATTATTTTTAACACATACTCAAACCTGTCAGGTTTCAAAAACCTAGCAGGTCTAAAATCAAATTTAAAATCGATAAAAGTTGTCACATTGAGCGCAGTCGAAAGGTCTAGATTAAAATAAAGTTTAACTTAAAGAGATAACCGCTTTCGCGGTTAATAAATATGAACCGAGCATTTTTTAATGCGAACACATTTTACCATTAAAAAAGAATAGAAAAGCAAAATGAAAATAGCAATCATAGGAACAGGCAATTTAGGAAAGTCCATAGCAAAAGGACTGATCACCAACAACGCCATTACCACACTATACTTAACCAAACGAAACTTGAACGGCATTCAAGATTTAGATGGTTATAAGAATGTAACATTAACAACCGATAATATTGAAGCTGTTAAACAATCTGATATTATAATATTCGCCGTTCAACCAGCACATTTTGAAACGATTCTAAATGACATTAAACCACATTTAACTGAAAAACACGTATTAATTTCCACTATTACAGGATTTTTAATTCCGAAAATTGAAGCTATTGTCGGCACGGATCAATTTATCATCAGAGCTATGCCAAATACAGCCATTGCGGTTGGTAAATCCATGACTTGCATGTGTAGTAATGAAAACGGCAAAAAACGCATACCAATTGCTGAAGCTATTTTTAACAGATTAGGTCACACCTTAGCGATTCCAGAATCACAAATGCAAGCCGCAACCGTTGTTTGTGCTAGTGGCATTGCATTTTGGATGCGATTAATAAGAGCTACAACACAAGCCGCTATTCAATTAGGTTTTGATGCTAAAGAAGCACAAGAATTAGCCATGTACACTAGCGAAGGAGCAGCCAACTTATTAATAACAAACGGGCATCATCCTGAAGAAGAAATCGACCGTGTTACCACACCAAAAGGATGTACTATTGAAGGTTTAAATGAAATGGAGCACAAAGGATTGAGCTCGTCTTTAATTCAAGGCATGGTAGCTTCGTTCAATAAAATTAGTAACATTAAAAAAGAGCAGATATAGTACATTCTGTTGAATCATAAATCTTGCAAGGTCTTTTTTTGACCTTGTAAGTATAAAAATAACAAACTATACCTACAAGGTTTTTGAAACCTTGCAGGATAAAAAAAATAACATGAGTTTATTTAATGTATACCCATTATTCGACATCACTCCCGTAAGCGCCAAAGATGTTTACGTTTATGATGATAAAAATGTTGAATACTTAGATCTTTATGGAGGCCATGCTGTGATTTCTATTGGACATTCGCATCCAAAATATGTATCAGCAATTACAAATCAAGTTGAAAAATTAGGGTTTTACAGTAATGCAATTCAAAATCCATTACAAGTAGAATTAGCCGATAAATTGGAAACGCTTTCTGGTTGTAAAGATTACCAATTATTTTTATGTAACTCTGGAGCAGAAGCGAATGAAAATGCTTTAAAATTAGCATCATTCCATAATGGTAAAAAGAAAGTTTTAGCTTTTAAAAACTCGTTTCACGGCAGAACTTCTGCTGCAGTTGCTGCAACCGACAACCCAAAAATTGTAGCACCTATAAATGCACAACAACAGGTTGACTTTGTAGAATTGGGAGATTTAGATGCTGTTGAAGCCATTTTAAAACAAAACGACACTTGCGCAGTCATCGTAGAATTCATCCAAGGTGTTGGCGGTTTAGACCAAAGCACAACAGAATTCTATCAAGGTCTTGAAACACTTTGTAAGCACTACAACACCGCATTAATTGCCGACGAGGTACAATCAGGATTTGGTAGAACTGGCGACTTTTTTGCATTTCAAAAACACAATATTACACCAGATATTATTTCTATTGCCAAAGGCATGGGGAATGGTTTTCCGGTTGGAGGGATTTTAATACACCCTTCAATTAAAGCCTCTTTTGGTTTACTAGGTACCACGTTTGGTGGCAATCACTTAGCTTGTGCAGCAACGCTTTCTGTTTTAGATGTTTTAGAAGACGAAAAGCTGATGCAAAATGCTAAAGATATTGCTGATTATTTTCAAGAAAAAGCAAAAGAATTACCAAACTTAAAATCAATTAAAGGTCGTGGTTTAATGATAGGATTAGAATTTGATTTTCCGATTTCAGAATTGAGAAAAAAGCTGATTTTCGATCATCATATTTTTACTGGAAGTGCTACAAATCCTAATTTGATAAGAATTCTTCCACCTTTAACGATTCAGAAAAAACATATTGACATCTTTTTTGAAGCAACCTGCAAGGTTTTAAAAACCTTGTAGGTTTAAATTAAGTTTAATTAAAAAGTTACCCACTTTCGTGGGCACAGAGATGAAGAATTACACCAAAATAAAAGATTTACCCAACTTGTCACAAACCATAAAGGAAGCCATCTTATTAAAGATGAACCCTTTTGAATTTCAAGATTTAGGGAAACATAAAACTCTAGTCATGCTCTTTTTTAATTCGAGTTTAAGAACACGATTAAGCACCGAAAAAGCGGCAAAAAATTTAGGAATGGACGTTATGATATTAAACGTCAATGACGCATGGAATATTGAATTCGAAGATGGTTCCATTATGAACGGCAATTCATCTGAACATATTAAAGAAGCCGCACAAGTTATTTCGCAATATGCCGATATCATTGCTGTAAGAGCATTTCCAACGTTGCAAGACAAAGCGAAGGATGAATCAGAATATATTCTCAATAACTTTAAAAAATACGCGACTGTTCCCATAGTAAATATGGAAAGCGCTACAGCACATCCTTTACAAGCGTTAGCAGATGCCATTACCATTTCTGAATTAACCGAAAAAGCAAAGCCTAAAGTCGTATTATCTTGGGCTCCACATCCCAAAGCATTACCACAAGCGGTTGCGAATTCGTTTGTAGAAATGATGCAAGATTTAGAAGTTGATTTCACAATAACGCATCCTGAAGGTTATGAATTAAGTGAAGCCATCACAAAAGATACGCCTATAAATCACAACCAAGAAGAGGCTTTAAAAGATGCCGATTTTGTTTATGTAAAAAACTGGAGTAACTATAAAGACTACGGTAAAGTCTTGAACCAAGATGAGAATTGGATGATGACGAAAGCCAAATTAGGTGGCGCCAAATTTATGCATTGTTTACCTGTAAGACGAAATGTTGTGGTTGAAGACGCCGTTTTAGATAGCGACCAATCGGTGGTGATTAAGCAAGCGAATAATAGAACGTATGCGGCACAAATTGTGCTGAAGCAGATTTTGGAGGATTTATAAAAGTAAGCGAATGTCATTCTGAACAGAGTGAAGAATCTCTTAGTTTAAGATTCTTCACTATGTTCAGAATGACAAAAACAACAAGATGAAAATACTAAAAGTCATAAAAATAGGTGGAAATATCATCGATAATGACGATGCACTAGCAGCGTTCATTACAGATTTTGCAGCTCTAAAAGGCCCTAAAATTTTAGTGCATGGAGGAGGGAAATTAGCTACTAAATTAGCGACCCAAATGAATATTCCTGTGCAAATGAATGAAGGTAGACGTATTACAGATGCGGATACTTTAGATATTATCACCATGGTTTATGCAGGGAAAATCAATAAGAATATCGTTGCGCAGTTGCAAGCCAACACCTGTAACGCTATTGGGTTTTCTGGTGCAGACGGTAACACGATTGTTTCAGAGAAACGTCCAACAAAACCGATTGATTATGGATTTGCTGGCGATGTAAAACAAGTGAACACTGAAACCTTAGAAATACTTTTAAAAAACAATATTACACCTGTCTTTTGCGCTATTACACACGACAAAAACGGTCAATTATTAAACACAAATGCAGATACCATTGCTTCAGAATTAGCCATTGGCTTTGCTTCGATTTACAACACAGAGCTTTATTATTGTTTCGAAAAAAGTGGTGTTTTAGAAGATGTAAATAATGACGATTCTGTAATTGAAAACATCAATACAGAAAGCTACAAAACATTAAAAGAAAACAAAATCATATTTGAAGGCATGTTACCTAAATTAGATAACTGTTTTCATGCCATAAATCAAAACGTTCAAAAAGTTTGTATTGGAAAATCAGACATGCTTTTCAATAACAACAATAGACACACAACTATAACCCAATGATTGAAAAACTAACCACACAAGCCATTGCTTTACTAAAGCAACTTATAGAAACAGAATCATTTTCGTCAGAAGAAGACAACACAGCGTTGCTTATAGAAGATTGGTTTAAGTCACACAAGATTCCTTTTAAAAGAGATCATCATAACATTTGGTCTACCAACAAACACTTTGATGACAGCAAACCAACACTCTTATTAAATTCGCATCACGATACCGTAAAACCTAATAACGGCTATACCAAAGACCCGCTTAAAGCCATTGAAGAAGACGGAAAATTATATGGCTTAGGAAGTAATGATGCTGGTGGTTGCTTAGTGTCTTTAATTGCAACATTCACTTATTTCTACGACAAAAAAGACCTTAACTATAATTTAGTTATCGTCGCTTCTGCTGAAGAAGAAAGTAGTGGCCCAAACGGACTCAATAGCATGTTAAGCATCATTCCAAAAATTGATGTCGCCATTGTTGGTGAACCTACTTTAATGAATTTAGCTATTGCCGAAAAAGGTTTAGTCGTTTTTGATGCCAAAGTAAAAGGTACAGCTGGCCATGCCGCACATCCAAATAAGGATAATTCAATTTACAATACTATTGAGGTTTTAAAATGGTTTAAAGATTATCAGTTTGCACGAAACTCACCCGTTTTAGGTGATGTAAAAATGACCGTTACTCAAATTAATGCTGGGAAACAACACAACGCGGTTCCTGCTGAAGTTGATTTAGTCATCGATGTCCGTGTGAATGACAAATACACGAATCAACAAATTGAAGAAATTTTAATTAGAAAGTCACCATGCACAAGTATTAAAGCGCGGAGTTTACGATTGAATTCGTCTTCAATTCCTATTAATCACGAATTGGTTGAGGCAGGAATTGAATTAGGTAGAGAAACTTATGGTTCGCCAACATTATCTGACCAATCGGTTTTAACTTGCCCTTCACTGAAATTAGGACCAGGAGATAGCACACGTTCGCACACAGCAGATGAATTTATTTATTTGGCTGAAATTGAAGAAGGTGTTGATTTGTATATTAAATTATTAGAGAAAGTATTGTAATAAAAAGATAATAGAATCAAGAGACAAGAATCAAGACCAATAGCTCATTCATATGAGTAAGAAGTCTATGTTCTAGAAGCGCAGCGGTCTTGCATCTTGACTCTAAATTTTAATAAGTAAAATTTATAAGTATGAAACTTTGGGACAAAGGATTTTCAATAGATAAAAAAATAGAATTATTTACCGTCGGAAACGATAGAGAAATCGATATGCATATTGCAAAATATGATGTAGAAGCGTCGCGAGCACATGCTGTGATGTTAGAATCTATCGGAATAATAACTTCGGAAGAGTTAGAACAATTGAAATCAGGATTAAAAATTTTAGCGGAATCTATTGAAGATGGCACGTTTATTATTGAAGACTCGTTTGAAGATGTCCATTCTAAAATTGAACACGAACTCACAAAAACCTTAGGCGACGTCGGAAAGAAAATCCACACAGCACGTTCTAGAAATGATCAAGTTTTAGTAGCCCTTCAACTCTACTATAAAGAGAATCTTGAAATTATAAATTCTAAAACAAAAACATTTTTTGATACGCTTTTAGGTTTAGCCGATACTCATAAAAAACAACTTTTACCAGGTTACACACATTTGCAAGTCGCCATGCCATCATCTTTTGGTTTATGGTTTTCTGCCTATGCTGAATTGTTGATTGATGATGTATACGTTTTAAATGCAGTATCTAAAATCGCAGACCAAAACCCATTAGGTTCAGCTGCTGGTTACGGAAGCTCTTTTCCTATTGATAGAGACATTACCACTAAAGAATTAGGCTTTTCAACCTTAAAATATAACGTGGTTGCCGCGCAGTTAAGTAGAGGGAAAAGTGAACGTGCTATCGCCAGTGCTTTAGGCGGTTTATGTAATACAATGGCGCGTTTTGCCATGGATATTTGTTTGTATATGAGTCAGAATTTTGGCTTTGTGACGTTTCCAGATGAATTAACCACAGGAAGTAGCATCATGCCACACAAAAAGAATCCTGATGTATTTGAATTGATTCGAGGTAAGTGTAATAAAATTCAGGCCTTACATTCTGAAATGTTATTAATTACCAATAATTTACCAAGTGGTTACCACAGAGATTTTCAATTGTTGAAAGAAAATATCATCAATGCTTTTGAAGATGTAAAAGATATTCTAGACATCTTTAATTATTCGATTCAACAAATCATCGTGAAGGATATTGACCTAACTGATGAGAAATACCAATACTTATTTACAGTAGATAGCATTAATAATTTAGTGGTTGAAGGTATGAGCTTTAGAGAAGCGTATCAAAAAATTGGAAGTGAAGTACAAGCTGGAACTTATAAACCAGATTTAGGAAAAGAACACTCTCATATAGGAAGTATTCATAATTTGTGTTTGGATGATATTAGAGAGAAGTTTCCAAAGTAAATAACACCCCTAAAGTCCCCTCAAGGGGACACTAGTACTAAAGTTTATTTTGAGGATTGTCCCCTTGAGGGGCCTTTAGGGCGTGTTAGTAATAAATGTTTTGAATCTTTATCACGAAAAATAAAAAAAGCATCTGTAAAACAGATGCTTTTAAGTTTCTACTCTAGTAAAAGACTACCCTAGAATTTATAGCAGCAGAAGTATTATTAAATTATAATCCTACTAAATCGCCATCTTCATTTTTGGTCGCTAGATCGGATTTACCCATTAAGTAAATATCAACTTGTCTAGCCGCTTCTCTACCTTCTGAAATTGCCCAAACAATCAATGACTGACCTCTGCGCATATCACCTGCTGTAAATACGTTGGGAATATTAGTTTGATATTGCCCATAGCTTGCTTTATAATTAGAACGCACATCTCTATCTAATCCCAATTTATCTGCGATTGTAGATTCTGGCCCAGTAAAACCTAAAGCTAATAATGCTAAATCACATTTCCAAGTTTTTTCAGTACCAGCAACCTCAACTAATTTAGGACGCTCTCCTGGCACCATTTCCCATTCTACATTTACAGTTTTTAGGGCTGTTAACTTACCTTTAGCATTCGTAACAAACTCTTTAGTATTAATTAACCAATTACGTTCCACACCTTCTTTATGAGACGATGACGTTTTTAATTGCAACGGCCAATATGGCCAAGGTGTTGCAGGCGAACGATGTCCTGGTGGTTTTGGCATAATTTCAAAATTAACAACTGATTTTGCACCTTGACGGTTTGATGTTCCAATACAATCCGATCCTGTATCTCCACCACCAATAACAATGACATTTTTGCCCGTCGCTAATATTTGGTCTTCAATTTTCTGACCAAAAACAACTTTGGTTTGTTGGGTTAAAAAATCCATAGCTTGAACCACTCCATCTGCTTCAATGCCAGGTGTCGGTAAACTTCTTCTTTCCGTTGCACCACCACAAAGTACTACAGCGTCAAACTTTTTTAAATCTTTTACATCGTAATTAACTCCAACGTTTACGTTAGTTTTAAAGACAATACCTTCCACTTCTAATATGGCTAAACGACGATCTATGATGCCTTTTTCCATTTTAAAATTTGGAATACCGTAACGTAGTAATCCACCAACAGCATCATCGCGCTCAAACACGGTTACTAAATGCCCTGCTCTATTTAATTGTTGAGCAGCTGCTAAACCTGCAGGACCAGAACCGACAATGGCAATTGTTTTTCCGGTTCTCGTTTTAGGTGGCTGCGGTTTAATCCAACCTTCTTTAAAGGCACGTTCTACAATATTTTTTTCAATATTTTCTATAGAAACTGGATCTTCAATAATACCTAAGACACAAGCTTGTTCGCAAGGTGCAGGACATAAACGTCCTGTAAACTCTGGGAAGTTATTAGTTGAGTGTAATATCCAAGATGCTTTTTGCCATTCGCCTTGGTGTACCATATGATTAAAATCTGGAATTAAATTACCCAGAGGACAACCACTATGGCAAAACGGAATTCCACAATCCATACAACGCGACCCTTGTTCGGCCATATCTTTATCCTTTAAAGGCACCGTAAATTCATTATAATGCTTTACACGATCCTTTACTGGCTTGTAGGACTCATCTTTTCTTTCGAACTCTTTAAAACCTGTTACTTTTCCCATTTTATTCCTGCGAAAGCAGGAATCTCACCCTGACTTTCTAATTTTAATTCTACTATAAGTTTATTTTTTTCTCCAACTAATTGGATTTGGAATTACGCTATTTCTAATTCCTCAAACATTTGTTCCTCTGTCTCTAAACGCTTTAAAGCACGTTTGTATTCCGTTGGCATCACCCGAACAAAATTGTTTAAACTCGTCTCCCAATCTGCTAATAATTCAGCACCTCTTTTACTATCTGTAAATTTTACATGATTTTCAATTATTGCTTTTAAATCAAGCGCATCTTTTTTAAGAATCTTTTCAAATTCTATGGTTTCTGTATTACATAATCCATTTACAAATTTGTTTTCAGGATCATAAACATAAGCAATACCACCACTCATTCCGGCAGCAAAATTTCGTCCTGTTTTACCAAGAACAATTACTTTTCCACCCGTCATATATTCACAACAATGATCACCAACACCTTCTACAACTGCTATTGCTCCAGAGTTTCTGACAGCAAAACGTTCACCTGCAATTCCGTTGATATACGCTTGCCCTTCCACAGCTCCAAACAAACAAACATTACCAATAATGATATTATCTTCTGCTTTGAAATCTGCTTTTGTTGGCTTCTTAACAATTAGTTTAGCTCCAGACAAACCCTTCCCTAAATAATCATTGGTATTTCCTTCTAATTTGAAGGTCAACCCGTGCGCTCCAAAGGCACCAAAACTCTGTCCGGCTGAGCCTTCAAAATTGATATTCAACGTATCTTCTGGCAAGCCTAAATGACCATATATTTTTGAAATTTCGTTACTCACAATAGCTCCAACCGTACGATTTGTATTTTTAATTGGATAAGACAAAGTCATCTGTTCTTTTCTATATAAAGCACGATGCGAATCTTTAAGAATCGTAAAATCTAAAACGTTATCTAGATTATGATCTTGCTTTTCAGTATTCTTAACTGTCATTTTACTGTAAGCTTCTGGTCGGTATAAAATTGAAGATAAATCCAAGCCTTTAGCTTTATAATGCGTAATTGCTTTATTGGCGTTTATTTTATGTGTCTGACCAATCATTTCAGCCATAGATCTAAATCCTAATTCGGCCATAATCGCTCTTAATTCTTCAGCGATATAATAGAAGAAATTAATGACATGTTCTGGCGTGCCTTTAAAGTTTTTACGCAAGGTTTTGTCTTGAGTTGCGATTCCAACAGGACAGGTATTTAAATGACATTTTCGCATCATAATACAACCTGAAGCCACTAATGGCGCCGTTGCAAATCCGAATTCTTCCGCACCTAATAAGGCTGCAATTGCAACATCTCTACCCGTTTTTAATTGTCCATCGCATTCAACAACAATTCGACTTCTTAAATTATTAAGCACTAAGGTTTGTTGTGCTTCGGCTAAACCAAGTTCCCAAGGTAAGCCCGCATGTTTTAATGATGTTAAAGGGGATGCTCCTGTACCTCCATCGTAACCCGCAATTAACACAACATCTGCTTTTGCTTTGGCGACTCCTGCAGCAATTGTTCCTACCCCAACTTCTGAAACAAGTTTTACGTTAATTCTAGCTTCGCGATTTGCATTTTTTAAATCGTAAATTAATTGTGCTAAATCTTCAATTGAATATATATCGTGATGTGGTGGTGGAGAAATTAAACCTACAAATGGTGTTGAGTTTCGAGCTGCAGCAATCCATGGTAATACTTTTTCACCAGGCAACTGACCACCTTCTCCAGGTTTTGCTCCCTGAGCCATTTTTATTTGAATCTCTTTCGCATTCGTTAAATAGTGAGAAGTAACTCCAAAACGACCCGAAGCAACTTGCTTTATCGCAGAATTTCTGCTATCTCCATTTACATCGGGTTGAAAACGTCTGCGGTCTTCTCCTCCTTCACCTGAATTAGATTTTCCTCCAATTCTATTCATGGCAATCGCTAAATTTTCATGAGCTTCACGAGAAATTGACCCATAAGACATGGCTCCTGTTTTAAATCGTTTTACGATATCTGTCCAAGGCTCTACTTCTTCAATAGGAATTGGGTCGATATTATTAAATTCAAACAAGCCACGAATGGTCATTAAATTTTCGGACTGTTCATTAATTGTTTTTGCATAAACATCATAACTAGCCTGATCACTTAATCGAACTGCTTGTTGCAATTTTGCTACCGTTGTAGGGTTAAACAAATGCTTCTCTCCATTACGTCTCCAACGGTAATCACCTCCAATATTGAGTCCTAAACGCTTATCAACTTCTGTATTTGGATACGCATACTTGTAGCGCTTATCAATTTCTTTTTCGATTTCATACAAGCCTATACCTTCAATTCGCGAAGCTGTATATGGAAAATATTTTTCAACAAATTGAGAGTTGAAACCAACGATTTCAAATATCTGAGAACCTCTGTAAGAATGTAATGTAGAGATCCCTATTTTGTTCATCACTTTTAAAATACCTTTTCCAATAGCTTTGTTGAAGTTATCCACTGCTTTTTGCTCATCCATTCCCGTAATGAAGCCTTCTTTTACTTGCGCTCTGATGATTTCATTTACCATATAAGGATTTACAGCACTTGCACCATATCCAAATAAAGTTGCAAAATGATGTGGCTCACGTGGTTCTGCAGATTCAATAATAATATCAAAATAAGAACGCTTACGTAAACGATTCATCTGATGGTTTACATAAGAACACGCTAATAACGACGGAATTGGCGCCATAGCTTTACTTACACCTCTATCAGATAGAATGATAATATTTGTTTTTCTTAATAATGCTTTTTCAATTTGAATAATTACATTGTCTAAAGCATCCTCCAATCCATTAAGACCTTTATCTTTCTGGTACAACATTTCTATGGTTTCAGCTTTAAAGCCTTCAACATTAATATGTCGGATTTTATCTAAATCATCATTTGAGATTACAGGATTCTGAATTTTTAATTTTCTACATTGGCGTTCTGTAATACTGAAAATATTTCTATCCTTACCTAATGACAAGCTAATATCAGTTACAATTTCTTCTCTAATTCCATCTAAAGGTGGATTGGTAACCTGAGCAAATAATTGCTTAAAATAGTTAGAAATGATCTGTGGTTTGTTTGACAAAACGGCTAAAGGTGTGTCAGTTCCCATAGAACCTAAAGCTTCCTTAGAATTTATAGCCATTGGTGTAATAACTTCTTGAATATCCTCGAACGTATAATTAAATAAACGCTGTCTTGTTTTGATATCTAAAGTTTCAATTGGACATGTTTCTCCTGTATAAGGAATGTCTTTTAAATGTAATCTCGTTTTATCTAACCATTCTTGATATGGTCTTTCTTTAACAATTTTACTTTTTATTTCTTCGTCATTAATAATTCGACCTTGGTTCATGTCCACCAAGAACATTTTTCCTGGCTCTAAACGGCCATGACTTTCTACATCTTCAGGAGCAATATCAACAACTCCAATTTCAGAAGACATAATTAATTTACCACTTTTTGTAACTGTATATCTCGATGGTCTTAAACCATTTCTATCTAATAGTGCTCCAATATAATTTCCATCTGTAAATGGTACAGAAGCAGGTCCATCCCATGGCTCCATAATACAAGCATTATAATCGTAGAATGCTTTTCGTTCTGGCGACATTGTAGCGTGTTTTTCCCAAGCTTCAGGAATCATCATCATCATGACTTCTGGCAATGAACGTCCCGTATGCGTTAATAGTTCAACAACCATATCCATAGACGCTGAATCTGATTTTCCTGGTAAAATGATTGGAAACAATTTATCTATTTGCGGACCGAAGACTTCACTTTTCATAATTTCTTCTCGAACACGCATTCGGCTCACATTACCACGCAATGTATTGATCTCACCATTTTGACACATAAAACGGAATGGCTGCGCCAATTCCCATGTCGGCATCGTATTGGTTGAAAAACGTTGATGCACTAATGCTAAACGCGTTACTAAATCTGATTCTTGTAAATCTTTATAATACGGCCCAATATCTTCAGGCATAATAATACCTTTATATATCAATGTATTCATTGACAAACTAGAGACGTAAAAATAAGCGCTTTGAGACATTTTAGATTTCCGAACCGTATGTTCCGTTATCTTACGCGCTGCATATAGTTTTGCTTTAAAATCAGCTTCAGAAACTTCATTCGATTTCCCAACAAAAAGCTGCTCAATATTTGGTTCTGATGCTAAAGCTATTTCACCTAATTGTGTAGAATCTACAGGCACTTCTCTCCATCCTATAACAGTAAGACCTTGAGCAATGATTTCTTTTTCGAAAGTATCTTTACAAAATTTATATTGATTTCTGTTTTTTGGCAAGAAAACCATACCTACAGCATATTTCCCTTTTACAGGAACTTTAAACCCACAAACGCGTTTAAAATAAGCATGAGGAATATCTATTAAAAGACCTGCTCCATCACCTGTTTTTCCATCAGCACTTACACCTCCGCGATGCTCTAATTTTACCAGTATTTCTAAGGCGTCATGTATAATTTGATTTGTCTTTTCTCCTTTTAGATTACAGATGAATCCTGCACCACAATTTTCGTGTTCAAATTCTGGTAAATAGAGCCCTTGTTTCTTAAACATATTTCAATAAAATTTCAAGGTTTTTACACCTTATTACTCCTCTAATATATATTCAAAAAATTGATTTAAAAAATAGTTGAAACACTTTTCCCATATCGATAGTTAAGCGCATTCAGAATGAAAATATTGCAATAATAACGGGATATAATGATGAATAAACAATTATAAATATTCAACAAAAATCACACTTTATTGCGAAAACGTCTAAAACAAGGATATAGAACTAAATATAATTTAAACATTACGGGTTTTTACTCAATTTATGAAAATTCTAATTATCGATATAATAAAAAAATCACTTGATTTAATTTTAACCCTAAATTTTATAGGGTATAAAATTGAATATTCATAAAAATTACATTTTAACCCCATTTTTTTATAGGGTGTAAATAAAGATTATATAGATTTGACTCGAACTAACTATTATTAAATATATTATTATGAAAAAATTACTTACGCTTTCAATGTTCTTTATTGCATTTGGTTTATTTGCTCAAGAAGAGGAAACTGAGGAAAAAAAATCCTTTACTATTAGCGGTAGCGTTGACGCCTATTACCAAACCTACATATCTGCCCCTGATGATGCTGGCGCAACATTCGGTACAGCTTTCGCAGATAAATCAGGTTTCGCCTTTGGTATGGGTAATATAATTGCCAGCTATGAAAGTGGCAAAGTAGGTGCCGTTTTAGATTTAGTTACAGGACCAAGAGGTGGTGCCGCTACATTTAATACTGACATTGTTGATGGTATTGTAAACCAAGCATATGTTTACTGGAATGTTTCAGAAAAGACAACCTTAACAATGGGACGTTTTAATACATTTTTAGGTTACGAAGTAATTGCTCCAGCAGCAAACTTTAACTATAGCACATCTTACCTATTCTCTAGCGGTCCTTTCTCTCACATGGGCTTAAAAGCAGATTTTGCTTTATCTGATGATTTTAGTTTAATGCTAGCCGTTATGAATCCTTGGGACACTAATGATACATCTACAACTGGCGAATATTCATTTGGAGCGCAATTAGGCTATTCTGGTCAATTCTTAAATTTTTATTATGACAGTGGAAACAACGGCGGATTAGGTTTTGAAGTTGATTACACAGGTGGCTTTGATGTTTCTGATGCCTTTTTCTTAGGAATCAACGCAGCCTACAATGATAATGATGGAAGTGGTTTTTATGGTGCTGCTTTATATCCACAATATGCTACATCTGAAGATTTTAGCATTGGCTTAAGAGGCGAGTATTTTGCTTTACATGGTGAAGTTGATGATTTTGACTACCCAAGTGTATTTGGAGTTACATTAACAGGTAGCTATACCGTAGATAGTAACTTAATAATTAAGCCAGAGTTTAGATTAGATTCTTTAACTGATGCCGATGGAGGTATATACGGTAATGTTATTGACAATGATGGCTTAGCAGCTAGTAGTCTAAGTGCTTTTACTTTAGCCGCTATCTACACATTCTAAATCACAACACTAACTAATTTCTACTATTATGATATATAATTTTTTAACAATACTCCCAACTCTAGCAGCAGTGCAAGATGCCGCTGAACCTACAGAAGTCGAAGCCGCAGTTGCAGCAATAAATAGCGACATGGGAATGCTTTGGATGTTGATTTCAGCAATTCTAGTATTCTTTATGCAAGCTGGATTTACGCTAGTTGAAACAGGTATGACGCGCTCCAAGAACGCAGCCAATATCGCCATGAAGAACTTACTAGACATCTGTGTCGGTTCATTGACCTATTGGTTTGTTGGTTACTCTTTAATGTACGGAGACACATCTAACGGATGGTTTTTCTGGAGTGGCTTAATGCAAGGAGAAGGAGCTGATTTATTATTCCAAACTATGTTTGCTGCAACAGCTGCAACTATTGTATCAGGAGCAATTGCAGGTAGAACAAAATACTCTACTTATGCTATTTTTTCTATAGTGATGACGGCATTAATCTACCCAATTGCTGGTGGATGGCAATGGCAAGGATCTGGTTGGTTAACAGAACTCGGATTTATTGACTTTGCAGGATCTTCAATTGTACACTCTGTTGGCGGATGGGCTGCTTTAGTTGCCGCTTACATGGTAGGCCCAAGAATAGGAAAATTTGTAGATGGAAAAGTAATGTCTATACCTGGACATAACCAAGTACTCGCAACATTAGGTGTTTTTATCCTATGGTTAGGATGGTTTGGTTTTAATGGTGGTTCTCAACTTGCTTGGGGAGGTGCAGACTCTATCGCAGCGTCTAATGTTGTTTTAATAACAAACTTAGCAGCAGCGGCCGGTGGTTTAGGCGCACTAATAACGACATGGATCTGGTACGGAAAACCAAATCTACCACAAACTTTAAACGGAGCTTTAGCTGGTTTAGTAAGTATTACTGCTGGCTGCGGAAACATGTCTACATTAGGTGCGATTTTAGCCGGACTAATTGGTGGTATTATCGTTGTATTCTCTATAGAATTTATTGAGAAAAAACTTAAAATTGATGATGCTATTGGCGCTGCCTCTGTTCACGGTGTTGCCGGAGTTTGGGGAACAATCGTTATTGGTCTTTGGGGAATTGATGGAGAAACAGGAATAGGCCTATTTAATGGCGGAGGATTTACTCAATTAGGCGCTCAGGCAACTGGAGTGGTAGCTTACGCCGCTTGGTCTATTGGATTGTCATTCATTATTCTAAAAATATTAAAATCTACAATGGGTCTTCGTGTTAGTGAAGAAGAAGAACTAGTTGGACTTGACCTTTCTGAGCATGGTGAAATTGCTTACCCAGGAAAAAGAGAAAGATAATTAACTTGTAACATTCTTTCATATAAGTTTAAATTGATAATTAATTTAGTTGTTAGAATAAAAACCTTCGAAGCCTAACCTTCGAGGGTTTTTGCTTTAATACTGTTTTATAATTACACAAAAAAAATCCTCAGAAGTTTAAAATTTCTGAGGATTTATAATATTATAAACTTTTTGTTTTATGCTGAATTACGACTCGCGTTAATATTACCAAATAAAGAACGCGTTACCATCTTCTCAAAGATTTTAATCTGCTCTTCATCTCGTACCTCAGCTTTTTCTAGCTCTTGTATTTTCTTTAAAGCATATTGTTGAATCGTTAATAACGGCAACACAATAGATTCTCTTACTGCAATCGATGCCTTTCCTGATGGCTCTTCTTGCATTAATTCTTTATAACCTGTGAGTTTTAAAATTAAACGTTTTGAGGTTTCATATTCTTTATATATCACATTCCAGAATTCACCATATTCAGGATCTTCCGCCATATATCTAGTTAAACCAAAAAACGATTTAGATAAAGACATCATACTATTTTCAATAAGAGTTTTAAAGAAATCTGATGTTTTAAACAAGGTCTGAACTTTTTCAAATTCATTAGTATCCTCATAATGTTTTAAAGCCGTTCCGACTCCAAAAAAACCAGGTACATTTTGCTTTAATTGACTCCATGAACCGACAAAAGGTATTGCTCTTAGGTCTTCAAAAACTAAGCCTTCAGATTTTCCACGTTTAGATGGACGACTTCCAATATTGGTTTTCGCATAATATTTAAGCGTACTCATGTTTTCCAAATAAGGTATAAACTTCGGATGTGCTTTAAAATTCACATAAGCCTCATAACTTCTACCAGCCAAATCCGTCATTACATCTCTATTTTCTTGAGACATGCTCAAATCCTTAGTACTAAGACTATTTCCAATACCTGAACTTATTAATTGCTCAAGATTATATTGTGAAGATTCTAAGGTTCCGAAATTAGAACTTATCGTTTGCCCTTGTATGGTTAACTGCACTTCTTCATCCTCAATCGTTGGTCCTAAAGATGCATAGAAATTATGCGTTTTTCCCCCTCCTCTTGCAGGAGGTCCACCACGACCATCAAAGAAAATAACTTTGACACCATGTTCTCGAGACACTCTAGTTAAATTTTCTTTCGCT
This sequence comes from Winogradskyella psychrotolerans RS-3, assembly GCF_000427335.1. GTDB lineage: Bacteria > Bacteroidota > Bacteroidia > Flavobacteriales > Flavobacteriaceae > Winogradskyella > Winogradskyella psychrotolerans. The sequence continues at coordinate 199,700 of NZ_ATMR01000007.1, forward strand.
TTATAAATTGCCCAGTTAGCCATTAAATAACCACCATCTTTAGTACCATCACTAAAACCAAGCATAATAGTTTGCTTATTACCACGAGATTTTAAGTGCTTAGCATATTCTGGATTCGAATACAACTCTTCCATTACTGCTGGTGCATTTTCTAAATCTGTAATCGTTTCAAAAAGCGGTCCAATATCTACGGTTAATTTATCATGAAACGCCACCAACTTCAACATCGCAAACAATTGCATTACGTTTAACGTTGTTTGATTATTACTAATTATATAACGATTAGCAGCCTTTTCACCATTCGTTTCCTGAATGGTTTTTATAGCTTTCATTGTATTTAAAGCTTTTAAAGTTTCTTCATCTTTTATTAAAGTTAAATCAACTTCTCCTTTTACCTTAGATAAAATATTCACTTGTTCCTTTTCCGATAAATCATGATAATTCTTAGGAAATATTTCACTTCCACTCTTTATGAGTGCATCCACCATATCATTGAAAAACTGATCGTGCTTACGACTATCTTGTCTGATATCTAAATTCGCAAAATGAAATCCGAACAAATGTGTTTTGTTAATAAGACTATTGAGTTCATCTAAATAAAGTGATTGATGCTTTTCAATAATTACCTGCTTTACTGCTTTTAATTCTGAAACAAAATAAGGCAACGTTATATCAGAAGGCTCATTTGTAATAATATTGTAAAGCTCGCGCTCTAAATTACCCATTCGATCTTCAACACCTTGAAACGTTAATTTTCGTTTTAATTGTCTTACATTTCTATAGTAGCTCTTTATAACTGAGAGACGTAATCTAGCAGCAACTTTTAATGTAATCTCTGGCGTTACAAAAGGATTTCCATCTCTATCACCTCCTGGCCAAAAACCAATATTGATAATATCGTTTTCAATCTGTTTACCATCATAAATATTTTGCTGAATATAATCGTAAATCGTTCCAAAAGATTTATAAAACACATTCTCTAAATACCATATTAAACTCACTGCCTCATCAAAAGGTGATGGTTTTTCGTGCTTAAAAAATGGTGTTTTACCAAGTTGTGCTAATAAATCATTAATTCGCAATAAATCATTTTCACGAATAGCTTCCGTTAAATCGGTTATAATTCCTAAAACAGAACCCGGATAAAATTGCGTTGGATGCGCTGTTAATACAATACGTACTTTAAACTCTTCAAGATATTTTTGAAGTGTTTCTAATTTATTTTCCGCCGTAACGGTTTCTTTCAAATTACGCAACGTACCAATACCGTCCATATTATTTACAACCGGAAAAGCAGCATCTTCAATAGCATCAAACAATACCACCTGTCTCTCTATATATTGAATAAATCGAAATAATAAATTAATTTGACTTTCAGGAGAGCGTCTGGCTTGATACTTTTCGAAAAACGAATCAACAATTGTCGTTGGATCCTCTTGATGCGTAAATCCCTTTTGACAAGTTTCGTGAAACAAGGGCAATAAAGCACCTGTTTTTGTTATGGTATCAAAAGGCAACGTCATAAATATACTATTGTATATCTGATACTTAGACAATACGTTTTGATTAAATCGTGTTAATTTTGGTTGTGTGGGCATTATCTTAAATTATATTATTGTTGACTGCCCTAAGTGGATATTCTTAAAATTGAGATTAGTATCTTTTGGATTGTAGATAAAATCTTCAATAAAGTCACCAACATTAGAGGTCGTCACCGTATTTACCACCGAATTTATATCTGGTGTTGTGATGTTTAATTTTAACGATTTTTCTACAGCTAACCTAATTAATTCGGCTTCATTATGTAACTCGAAATGACTCAACAACATAGCAGCAGATAAAATTGACGCAATCGGATTTGCAATCCCTTTATTAGCTGCTTGAGGATATGAACCATGAATAGGCTCAAACATCGCATACTTATCTCCAACTGAAGCTGACGCTAATAAACCAATAGAACCACCGATAACACTAGCTTCATCGCTAATAATATCACCAAACATATTTTCAGTTAAAATAACATCGAACTGTTTTGGATTTAAAATCATCTGCATCGCTGCATTATCTACAAATAAAAAGTCGAGTGTTACATCAGGATATTGCTGCGCAACTTCTTTCACTACGCGTCTCCAAAGTCGAGATGTTTCTAGCACGTTAGCCTTATCTACTAAGGTTACTTTATGACTTCTATTTTCAGCGGCAACAAATGCCAAATGTGCAATGCGCTCTATTTCTTCACGAGAATATCCACATAAGTCCGATGCATAATCACCATCTTCCGACGTATGTTTTTCACCAAAATAAATACCTCCAGTCAATTCTCTATAAATAGAAATATCTGTACCCTGAATGATATGCTTCTTTAGAGGAGATTTATCCAATAATGTTTTATAAGCTTTTACAGGTCTAATATTAGCATACAAACCCAACTCTTTACGTAATTTAAGTAAGCCTTGTTCTGGACGTACTTTTGCTGAAGGATCATTATCATATTTAGGATCACCGATAGCTCCAAATAAGATGGCATCACTTTTTTTACAAAGTTCTAATGTTTTCTCTGGCAGAGCATCATTATGCTTATCTATGGCAACGGCACCAACATCTGCCGTTGTAAATTTAAAATTATGATTAAATTCCGAAGCAATTGCTTTCAAAGCCTTTATAGCTTGATTTGTAACTTCTGGACCAATACCATCACCTGGTAAAATTGCTATGTTTAATTTCATCGAAGAAAAATCAATTCCCGAATTAACGAAAATCTTACGTTTAATTATTAGTATATTTTTTGAGCTTCAAAAGCTTCAATTTGTTCTTTATTATTAATCAGATAATCGATATCATCATAACCATTGATCATGCACGTTTTTTTGTAGGCATCAATTTCAAAATTTTCGGATAGTTCTGAATCTTTTACTGAAATGGTTTGGTTTTCGAGATCAACCACTAATTCTGTCTCTGGATTGGACACAATTTTCTGCATTAAGTCACTTAAAAATGCTGGCGAAACCTGCACAGGTAACAATCCATTATTTAATGCATTTCCTTTAAATATATCTGCAAAAAAACTAGACACCACAACTTTAAATCCAAAATCTGTTATAGCCCAAGCCGCATGCTCTCTACTCGATCCGCAACCAAAATTATCTCCCGCTACTAATATCCTTCCAGAATATCTTGAATCATTAAGTGTGAAATCCGTATTAATTGTTCCGTCTTTGTCATACCGCCAATCCCTAAACACATTGTTACCAAACCCTTCTCTATCCGTCGCTTTTAAAAAACGAGCCGGGATAATTTGATCCGTATCTACATTCTCAATATTTAATGGAATGGCTCTCGATTGTAATGTTGTAAACTTTTCCATAGTAATGTCCACAAAAGTGGGTATCTTCTTTTAATTCATTTTAAATACCTACAAGTTTTTTTAAACCTTGTAGGATAATATCAATTCAATTGCTTTGAAATATCTATAATTTTACCTTCTACAGCAGTTGCTGCAGCTACCAATGGACTTGCTAAAATGGTTCTTGAACCTTGCCCTTGTCGACCTTCAAAATTTCTATTTGAGGTTGATACACAATATTCTCCTTGAGGAATCTTATCGTCATTCATCGCTAAACACGCTGAACAACCAGGTTGACGCAACTCAAAACCTGCTTCAACGAAAATAGATTTTAGACCTTCTTCTATTATTTGAGTTTCCACTTGCTTACTTCCTGGCACTAACCAAGCTGTAACATTTTCAGCCTTTTTCTTTCCTTTAATATAATCTGCTGCCACTCTAAAATCTTCAATTCTAGAATTGGTACAACTCCCTATAAACACAAAATTGATGGGCTTATTAATTAAACTTTCTCCAGCTTCAAAATTCATATAAGCTAAAGATTTTTTAAACGATGGATTTTCATCCACAGGAATCATTTCAGAAATTTTAATTCCCATTCCTGGATTCGTTCCATACGTAATCATTGGCGCTATATCTTCTGCATCGAAGCTGTATTCTTTATCAAATTTAGCATCGCTGTCTGTTGGCAAGGTTTTCCAATAGGCCACTTTCTTATCAAACGCTTCACCTTTTGGCGCGAATTCTCTGCCTTTTACGTATTCAAAAGTCGTTTCATCTGGAGCAATCATTCCTCCTCTTGCACCCATTTCTATACTCATGTTACAGACGGTCATTCGACCTTCCATACTCATGTCTTCGAACACATTTCCTGCATACTCACAGAAATAGCCCGTACCAGAATTGGTTCCTAATTTTGAAATGATATACAGAATCACATCTTTAGGTAAAACTCCATTTTTCAACTTACCATTTACCGTAACTCTTAAACTTTTTGGTTTTGTAAGCAACAAACATTGGCTTGCAAATACTTGCGCCACCTGACTTGTTCCGATACCAAAAGCAATGGCCCCAAACGCACCATGTGTTGAAGTGTGACTGTCTCCGCAGACCATGGTTAAGCCTGGTTGTGTCACCCCTAACTCTGGAGCCATTACATGCACAATACCATTATATTTATGCCCTAATTCGTATAGGGTTATATTATTTTTTTTACAATTTTCAGATAATTGCTCCAATTGATTTCTAGACAACACATCTTTTATCGGTTGATCTTGATTTAACGTCGGAGTATTATGATCTGCAGTAGCCACAATTTGATCAGGTCTGAAAACAGGAATTCCACGATCTTCTAACTCATTAAAAGCCTGCGGACTTGTTACTTCATGTATTAAATGTTTATCTATATATAGTATTTGCGGCCCATTTTCTATTGTACTGACCACATGCGAATCCCAAACTTTATCAAATAATGTTTTACTCATCTATCTTATGCTGAAATTATTTGTTGATATACATTACTCGTTTCGATAATTTGATGAATATCATTATCATTGATTTCCTTCTTTCTATCTGCAAAACTCAAAAAGTTAGCATACACATCATCTAACTGCAACTTCGTAAGTTCATAACCTACATTTTTTGCTCTGTAAGCCAGGGCTGCTCTTCCACTTCTTGCGGTTAACACAATAGCCGACTCCGTAACACCGACATCTCTAGGGTCGATAATTTCGTAAGTTGCTCTATTTTTTATCACACCATCTTGATGAATCCCAGAACTATGCGCAAAAGCATTTGCTCCAACAATCGCTTTGTTTGGTTGTGTATAAATCCCCATACTATCACTAACCAACTGGCTCATTCCGAATAGCATCGATGTATTAATATTTGTATCTAAATTAAGATATGGATGCTGTTTTAACACCATCACCACTTCTTCTAAAGCCGTGTTTCCTGCACGTTCACCAATACCGTTAATTGTGCATTCAATTTGACGTGCTCCATTAATCACTCCTTCAATAGAATTTGCTGTTGCTAAGCCTAAATCATTATGGCAATGACAAGACAGAATCGCCTTTTCAATACCTTTTACATTTTCTTTTAAATATTTTATTTTTGCACCATATTCACTTGGCAAACAATACCCTGTTGTATCAGGAATATTCAATACTGTTGCACCAGCTTTAATTGCTGCTTCGCATACTCTTGCTAAATATTCATTATCTGTTCGCCCTGCATCTTCAGCATAAAACTCAACATCTTCAACAAATGACTTTGCATATTTCACCGCTTCAAAAGCACGTTTAATAATAGCCGCTCTGTTAGATTTGAATTTATGAAGGATATGAGAATCAGAAGTCCCAATTCCTGTATGAATCCTAGGCTTCTTAGCATATTTTAAAGATTCTGCCGCTACTTTTATATCATTTTCTACGGCCCTTGTTAAACCACAAACAGTAGCATTTTTAACAATTTTCGAAATCGCTTCTACCGATATGAAATCACCTGGACTAGAGACCGGAAATCCTGCTTCAATCACATCAACTCCAAGTTGATCTAACTGTTCTGCAATAACCACTTTTTGTTCTGAGTTAAGTTTACAACCAGGAACTTGCTCTCCATCGCGAAGTGTTGTATCGAAGATTTGTATGTTGTTATTTGACATATATCAAAATATATTTTATAGTATTGTCTAACGAATGTATGTTTTGATTTAGATTTAAACATTATTGATATAGTTAGTTTACGATGTTCAGTCGCCAAAATATACCTCAAACAACTGATTAACAGATTAATAAATCTATTTTCTATTGATAACTAAAGACCAAAAAGATAATTTATTCTCACTTGTAAAGTCCTTAACAAAATCCGAAAAACGGCAATTTAAACTTTACGTAGGGAGACTTGGGGTAAATTCAGATTCTAAATTCTTGAATTTATTCAATCTTTTGGACAAAGCTAAAACCTACAATGAAGCTTCTATTATAAAAAGTGGCATTGTAAAAAAGCAACAACTTGCCAATGTAAAGGCGCACTTATACAAACAAATTTTAATCAGTCTTAAGCTCAATCCATCCCATCAAAATGTGCGTTCACAAATTAGAGAACAACTCGATTTTGCTTCCATTTTGTATCATAAAGGCTTATATAAGCAAAGCTTAAAAATTTTAGATAAAGCCAAAGAGTTGGCGATTATTAACGAAGAAAAAAATTCAGCTTTCGAGATTGTTGAGCTCGAAAAAGTAATTGAATCACAATATATTACAAGAAGTATTAGCACCAGAGCAGATGAACTGGCAGTACAAGCAAAAGAGTTGAGTTCGCTAAATGTCATTGCCAGTAAACTCTCCAATTTATCACTTCAACTTTATAGTACTATTCTAAAAACAGGCTATATAAGAAATGAAAAAGAAGCCAACATGGTTATTGATTATTTTAATAAACATGTTCCAAAAGTTGATATTGAAAAATTAGGATTTAGAGAAAAATTATGGCTTTATAAAGCTAATTTATGGCAAAGTTTTTTGCTTCAAGATTTCCTGAACTGTTACAAATACGCATCAAAATGGGTAGATTTATTTTATCAGAATCCAAACATGATTAACTTAAATCCTGTGTTTTTTTTAAAAGGCAACAACTACCTTTTAGAAGCACTTGTTTTCATTGGCAACAAACAAAAATTCTTAGAAAAGTTTTCAGAATTTGAAGCTACTGTTCAAAAATCTAATTTTCCACAAGATGAGAATGTTGCCACTTTGGTTTTTCTCTACACCAATTTCCACAGTATTAACCAACACTTTATTGACGGGAGTTTTGAGGAAGGCTTGGATTTAATTCCTAAAATTGAAAAAACATTAATTCCATTTAGCAACAGAATAGATCCGCATCATAAAATGATATTTTATTACAAGTTTGCGAGTTTACAATTTGGAGCCGGAAACAATAAAGCTTGTATAAAATATTTAGATAAAATCATCTCAAACAAAACACTTTCGATGCGCGAAGATTTACTCTGTTTTTCAAGAGTTTTAAATCTTGTAGCACATTATGAAGCTGGTTTAGATTATCATTTAGAAACGCTTTTACGAAGCACGTATAAGTTTTTAATTAAGATGAACGACCTGCATGAAGTCCAAAAAGAAATGATAAAATTCATTAGAGGCCTTCAGGATATTTACCCTCACGACCTTAAAAATGCATTTATAGAATTACACAAAACGCTGAAGACTTTTGAAGATCATCCGTATGAACGACGTGCATTTTTATATCTCGATATTATTTCTTGGCTAGAGAGTAAAATTGAGAACAAACCGGTGAGTAAAATCATCCAAACTAAGTATTTAGCAAAGAAAAGTTCGTAATACTACGAATTTCATAAAAAAATCACAAAATCAAGAAATTATTTGGATTTGTAGTTTTTGTATTGCAATATTTGTGCTCACAAAGTTCAAACACTTACTGAAATGTTATCAAGAAAGGCGGAGGGAATGACCCTATGAAGCCTTAGCAACCCTTAGATTTACTAAGAAGGTGCTAAATTCTACTTAATTATTTGATTCATTAATCGAAAAATTGGATAGATAACTCAAGACTAATTACCCATCTGTAATTAGCATTTTCTTTTTAATATTTTTCTATTAAGTACGCTTCTTCCTTCGACTACGCTCAAGGAACAAAAGAGGCTTATTTGGCTTTTGGTTTAATCATTTATTAACTCAAAAACTTAGAAAAATGAGTACACAAAAATTCGCAACACAAGCGTTGCACGCAGGTCACGACACCAATCTAACTTCAGGAACAAGAGCTGTTCCTATTTACCAAACATCATCGTATGTTTTTAAAGATTCAGATGAAGCCGCAGGACGATTTAACCTGTCGGTTCCTGGCTTTATTTACACACGTTTAAACAATCCAACAAACGACATTTTAGAGCAGCGATTAGCAGCACTAGAAGGCGGAATTGCAGCGGTTGCTACAGCTTCTGGAACCTCAGCAATTGCAACAACTTTACTAACACTTTTAAGAGCAGGCGACCACATCGTTGCATCGAGCAGTTTGTATGGAGGCACTTACAATTTATTGAGCGTTACCTTACCGAGACATGGTATTACGACGACATTTGTTGATGCGTCAAACCCGGAAGAATTTGAAAAAGCAGCACAAGAAAACACAAGAGCCTTTTTTGTAGAGTCTTTAGGGAATCCGAAATTAGATGTTTTAGATATTGAAGCGATTTCAAAAGGAGCGAAAGCGCATAAAGTGCCATTAATTGTAGATAATACGGTAGCTACACCTTATTTATTAAATCCCATAGAATACGGTGCAAACATCGTAATTCATTCGTTAACTAAATATATCACCGGAAACGGAACATCCCTAGGAGGCATTATTATCGATGCTGGTACTTTTGATTGGACCAACGGAAAATTCCCAGAATTCACAGAACCTTCTGCAGGTTACCATGGTTTAGTGTATAGCGAAGCAATAGGCGCAGCAGCATTTATAGCAAAAATTAGAATTGAAGGTTTACGGGATTATGGTGGAGCGCTGAGTCCGTTTAATGCCTTTCAAATTATTCAAGGTTTGGAAACTTTAGAATTACGTATTTTAAAACATAGTGAAAATGCCCTTGAATTAGCAACATGGTTAGAATCTCAACCTGAAGTTAAATGGGTGAATTACCCAGGATTAAAATCTAGCAAGTACAATGCGTTAGCTAAAAAGTATTTACCAAAAGGTCAAAGTGGCGTCGTCACTTTTGGAGTGGATGGTGGTTACGAAGCTGCAAAAACTATTGCTGATACAACCAAACTATTCTCATTATTAGCCAATATAGGAGACACAAAATCACTTATCATTCATCCTGCAAGTACAACGCATCAACAATTAAGTGATGATGCACAAGAAACTACAGGTGTTACTAAAGATTTAATTCGTTTGTCTGTAGGTATTGAAAATATAGAAGATTTAAAAGACGATTTAAAAGAAGCTTTTGCTGTTGTAAAACAGAAAAAAGCTCTTCAAAATTAAATTTAAATTGTGACGTAGAACGGATGTCTTTAATTGTAAAGGCATCTGTTTTATAATATTCAATACTAAAAAGACAAAAATATGAGTGATTTAAAATTCTCCGTTGTAGGAGACAGTGCTTCTGCAACCCAATTTATAGGAAAAACAAGACAATTTACTTTAGTTGTAGATGAACCCGAAGCTTTAGGTGGCACCGATGAAGATGCCAATCCGGTAGAATACATTTTAGCAGGCTTTGCCGGTTGCGCCAATGTTGTTGGACATCTCGTAGCAAAGGAATTAGGTTTTACAATTAAAAATTTAAAGATTGAAGTGACGGGCGAATTAAATCCTGATCGGTTTTTAGGGACGTCTACCAAAGAACGCGCAGGCTTTAAAACCATTAATCTTAACCTTATTCCGGAGACCGATGCCAGTATCGAAGTCTTAACACGATGGCTTCAGATTGTTGAAGAACGTTGTCCTGTAAAAGATAATTTACAGAATAAAACACCTTTAAAAATTTCCGTAGAAAAAGAATATACAGCTATATAAAAATTTGCCATGGCACATTTACACTACATAACCCTAACTAATTATGTTACTGAAAGCGGTAAGACAATAACCCCTAAATTGTCTTACCAAACTTTTGGTAAAGCATTACATTCCGCACCCATAATTTTAGTCAACCACGCCCTTACCGGAAACTCAAATGTAGTTGGAGAAGACGGTTGGTGGAATGATATTATTGGCAACAACAAATGTATAGACACCAATGAATATACCATTTTAGCGTTTAATATTCTTGGTAATGGCTATGATAATATTGCAGAAAACTGCATTGAAAATTACAAAGACTTTACAGCAAGAGATATTGCAAAACTGTTTGCTTTAGCCATAGAACAATTAGAAATTAAACATTTATTTGCCGTAATTGGCGGCTCTGTTGGTGGCGGAATTGCATGGGAATTAGCAGCATTAAAACCGCAATTAATTCAACATTTAATTCCTATTGCGACCGACTGGAAATCTACGGATTGGGTGATTGCGAATTGCCACATTCAAGATGCGATATTGAACAATTCTTCACAACCTTTAGTCGATGCTAGAATGCACGCCATGACCTTATATCGTACACCAGAATCGTTGACTCAAAAATTTGAACGCACTAAGAAAAACGATACCCTTTACAACATTGAGTCTTGGTTGAGTTACCATGGCTCAGCTCTAGACAATCGCTTTCAGGTTGCTGCATATAAACTGATGAATCAGATTTTGCGCACTATTGATATTACCAGAAACAGAACTAATTTTTTAGAAGTCGCTTCAAAAATTGAAAGTGATATTCATATCATCACCATTAATTCTGATTTGTTTTTTAAAGCGGATGAAAACTGGAATACTTACGTGGACTTAAAAGCAGTGAAAGACAACGTACATATTCATGAAATTAAATCCGTGCATGGTCATGATGCTTTTTTAATAGAATTTGATCAATTAGCGCGTTTTTTGAAGCCTATTTTTTCGACGAAATTAAAAGCAAACGAAAAACTAGAACAGCGCGTGGCATAAAAGAGCCTTACATGTAAACAAAAGCTGAACTAGTCGTTCGGCTTTTTTCGTTTTTAATTTTAGTTAAAAATTAATGTGAGAGCGTTAATATTATTAGCATTAACGACAATAGTTATACTTTTACACGTATATATTTGACTGTTGAATAAGATCGAAAATACAGAGCCTCAAGCACCAAAAAAACGACAATATCGTTGGTTTCGCAGAACCTTACGCGTACTGCTAGGCATTCTTGTGTTCTTTTTTCTGGTAGTTCTTTTTGTTCGTAGCCCTTGGGGACAAGGTATTATTGTGGATAAAGCAGTCAGTTATGTCTCTGATAAAACCAGAACTAAAGTCGCCATAGAAAAACTTTTTATTACGTTTGATGGTGATATACAACTCGATGGTCTCTATCTTGAAGATAAAAAAGGAGATACTTTAGTTTATTCAAAATCATTAGAAGCTAACATGCCACTCATTAAAATGATAAGTGGTAATGGCATCGGAGTAGACGCTTTAGATTGGGATGGTTTGCGTGCCAATGTGATTAGAAAAGATAGCATTGAAGGTTATAACTTTCAATTTCTAATTGATGCTTTTGCTTCAACGGATACGACAACCGTTGCAACAGACACCACTTCCACTCCACTTAATTTAGTTTTAGGCAACTTAAATTTCAACAATTTCGATATTGTTTTTGATGATGCGGTTGCAGGCATCGATTCTAGATTTAAAATTGGGAAGTTGAAGGCTAATATGAAAACTACCAATATTGAAGACATGATTTTTGATGCTTCAACGATTGAACTCAGCGAAGCCAATATTAAGTTTATTCAAAAACCAGTAACGATTGACACCACAACTTCAGAGACTCCTTTACCAAAATTATCTTTTGAAACTATTGCATTAAACAATGTGGTTGCTTATTACGAATCACAACCTGATCGGCTTATTGCAGATGTTGACATTTCGGAGTTCTCAACAGAATCACCGCTCATAAATTTAGCGGCTAGTGATTTCAATCTTAAAAACATCACGCTTAAAAATTCTAAAATCAGCTTAACCACAGATGCTGAAATTAATGGATTAACGCAAAAAAATGAAGAAGTTACAAACGAAGCCAAAACAGATATCACCACTTTTGAATGGCCGCAACTAACAATTAATATCGCGTCTATTGATTTTGAAAACAATCACATAAATTATAGTGTGGGTAACGCAAAACCTACCAAGGATATTTTTAACCCGAATGCGATCTCACTTTCAAATTTTACGCTTCAAGCGAAAGACATTTCTTTAAAAGATAAAGAAGCGACACTAGCTTTAGAACAACTAAATTTTAATGAATTTTCAGGATTAAACCTTAATCAATTGGCTGTTAATTTTAACGCAACAGACCAAAATATGCATTTGGATGATTTAAAATTCAAATTAAATAACAACTCAATTTCAGGCTATGCACATTTAGAGTATCAATCACTTTCAAAATTAATAGAAGCTCCTGAAACTACTAAAGTTAACTTAAATCTACCAGCGTTTCAACTCTCATTGACAGAGATTTTCAAATTTCAACCAGATTTAAAAAATAACGAATACCTCAATAAATTAAGCAAAAAACTAGTTTTAGGAAATCTAAATGCTTCAGGAACTTTAGCATCAATTAATTTAAATAAAGCGGAGCTCAATTGGGGAAATTCAACAAAAATTTCTACTAAAGGAACGCTTCAAAACGTCACCAATCCTGAAACACTTCAATTTAATATTCCACAGTTTTCAGCAGTTACAAAACGATCTGATTTAATTCAGTTTGTAAATGAGGAAGACTTAGGAATTAGCTTTCCAATTGATGTGAAATTTGTCGCACAATTTAAAGGAAGCCTTGAAGACATTTCAACTAAAGCAAAACTCACCACCTCACAAGGTCTGGCATCAGTAGATGGGAATTTTAAAAATACCGATAACATTTCTTATGACGCGCTATTAACTATTGAGGAATACAAGGTGAACGAATTACTTAACAACCCTCAACTTGGTGCTTTAAGTCTTACGCTAAAATCTAAAGGATCTGGTAGTACTATCAATACCTTAAATGCGGATTTAGAGGCTACTATTTCGGATTTTCAGCTTAATAATTATGCTATAAAAAATCTTAATATTAATGGTGACATAAAAGACGGATCCGGAACTATTAATTCAAAATACAAAGACGACAACCTAAATGCTAATCTAGAGGCCTATGTTGTTTTAGACTCAATTTCTCCTGAAGCCAATGTAACATTAGATATTATTGGTGCGAATTTACAAGCACTTGGTTTAATGAATCGCAATGTTAAAACAGCCATGCATTTAACGGCAGATTTTAAAAGCAATGGGGAACGTTATGACGCTAGTGCAACACTAGATAAAGGTGTTGTGGTTTATGACAATCGAAGTTATTTAATAGGCGATCTTAATGCATTTGCGCATGTAGAAAAAGACACCACTTCGGTTACGATAAAAAATAAAATTATAGATCTCGATTTGCAATCAAATACAGATCCACAAACCTTTAGTAAGGCTTTAAAAAGACATGTGCTTAGCTATTTCTATAGAGAAACGGATAAATCCGATTCTATTTCTGATTTTGTGAATTTAAACCTTAAAGGTAGAATTGCACAATCACCTTTACTTAACGACGTCTTTTTAGTTAACGCAAGAGATTTAGACACTATAAATATTGCTGTAGATTTCAATGAAAGAAGGCGTAAACTAAAAGCAAATATTACGGCCCCACACATTAATTATAGCGGCAACACTTTAGATAGTCTTGCATTTTCAATAGATACAGATAAGGAGAATTTCAATTTTAATCTTGGCTTTAACAATGTAAATGCTGGTCCTTTAGATGTTCCGAAAACCATCATAAAAGGAAAACAAACTGACCATGAATTATCACTAGACTTTTTAGGCTATCATGACGGTGAAAAATTAATGAATATAAATACTAAACTCACAGGAGATCGTGAACGCTTAGTTTTTACTGTAAGTCCTGACAGTTTAATTCTTAACAAAGAAAAATGGACCATTCCTCAAAGTAATGAAATGGTTCTAACCGACAAAAATCTTGAGTTTAACGACTTCAAAATCACAAAGAACAATCAATCCATAGAACTTACTGATAAATTAAATAACATTTCAAAAAAACATATTGCTATAGCTTTTGAAAATTTTGATATTAATGAAGTATTCAACTATTTAAACCCTACAGCAGAATTAGCAAGCGGCAAATTAAATGGTGATTTTATTCTCGAAGATCCTTTTGAAAATACAGGAATTATTGCTGATTTAAGCATTGAAGAATTCAACGCCCTTAAAACAGATTTAGGCACATTAAGTATTAACGGTAATTCACTTGGAGCAGGCAGTTATGCGTTTAATGCAGGATTAAAAGGTGGAGATATCGACTTTGATCTCGTTGGAGATTATACGGTTACCAACACCGTTGCTAATTTAGATCTTGATTTTGATATTAATGAATTTAAAATGAAAGCACTCAACACGCTATCTTTGGGAGAAATCAAAGAAACAGATGGTAGTTTTTCTGGTAATTTTAAAGTTACAGGCACCACTTCAGATCCGCAATACAATGGTTCTTTAACATTCAATAATGCAAGTTTTAATGTTGCCAAGCTCAACTCAAAATTTAGCATGGCTAATGAAAAATTGAACATTAACAACGCAGGACTTTCAATGACCGATTTCACCATTCGTGATGAAAATAATAATGCATTGGTGCTTTCAGGAAAAGTGGGTACTAAAAACTTTATTAATCCTACATTCGATCTAAGTGTTAAGGCTACTAATTTTCAGGTATTAAATGCCACAAAAGAAGATAATGAAGAATTTTACGGCAAAGTTAGTTTTGATGCTAGCGCTAAATTAACTGGCGATTTACAAATTCCTAAACTAGACGCCAAATTAACCTTAGGCTCCGATACAGATTTAACTTATGTAATGCCGTCTTCTGTTGCGAGTATTGAAGAACGCGATGGTGTGGTGATTTTTGTAAATCGTGAAAATCCTGATGCGATTCTAACCCAAACAGAAGAACAAACCGCCACTATTAAAGGTTTCGATATTTCTGCATTACTCAAAATTGGCAAAAATGCAGCAGTTACTATTATTATAGACGAAGAAACCGGAGACAACTTTAAAGCTTCTGGAGAGGGTGATTTTGTCTTCACGATGAACCCAAATGGACGAATCACACTTACGGGTGCTTATGAGATCTTAGATGGTCATTACGAGCTAAACCTATACAATTTAGTAAATAGAAAATTCTTAATTGCGCCTGGAAGTCGAGTGACGTGGTCTGGTGATCCTTTGGATGCCAAATTAGATGTGCGTGCTATTTACAATTTAGAAACCTCTGCTTCTGGATTAATGGCATCACAAATTTCGGGATCAGATCCCTCAGTAAAAAGCAAATACAAGCAAGTTTTACCATTTAATGTGTATCTTAATATCGATGGAGAATTGTTACAGCCTAAAATTTCCTTTGGTTTAGATATGCCAGAAGAAGACCAAGGTGCCATTGGCGGACAGGTTTATGGTAGAGTTCAACAAGTTAATCAACAAGAAGGAGAACTTAATCGTCAGGTATTTTCTCTCTTAGTCTTAAATCGTTTTTATCCAGATGCCGGCAGTGATGGTAGTGATGGTGGTTTTGCGACCATTGCAAGAGACAATTTAAACGATGCGGTTTCGGATCAGCTGAACGCGTTTTCAGATAAATTATTAGGGAAATCTGGTATTGAGCTCGACTTTGGATTAAATAGCTACACCGATTACCAAGGAGATGCTCCAACAGACCGAACACAATTAGATATTGCAGCGCAGAAAAAACTATTTAACGATCGGTTAACCGTTAGAGTTGGTAGTGAAGTCGATATTCAAGGCAGTAGCAGCACAGGTGAAGAAGCTCCAATAATTGGTAACGTAAGTTTAGAATATACTCTTACAGAAGATGGCAGGTATCGCTTAAAAGGTTTTAGAAAAAGTGAATTTGAAAATGTTATAGACGGACAAACCATCGTTAGTGGTATCGGTTTAATTTTTACACAAGAATTTAACCAATTTAGCGAACTTTGGGATGCGATATTACGTTCCAAAAAAGAGGAAGATGAAACGAATGACGCAAAAAAAGAAGCGGCAAAGAAAGAACTTGAAGCTAAAGCAGAAACCACAGAAAAAAGCTTAGAACAGAAAAAGAATTGAATTTGAAACGAATTTTAAAACATAGTATCTACTTTATAGTCTTCGGAATGATTTTATACTCTTGCAGTATTAAAAAATACATCCCTGAAGGAGAGAAATTATACACTGGTGCTAAAATTGAAATTGAAGCCGATTCTGCTGTTGAAAATATTAAAGCATTAAAATCAGATTTAGAAACCGTTTTAAGACCAGAACCTAATTCAAAATTTTTAGGGATGCATTTAGGTTTATATTACCATTACAAATCTCAAAAGGACAACCCAGGTTTCATCAACCGATGGTTAAATAAAAAAATAGGAGAAAAACCTATTTATCAATCGGATATAAAAACATTTGAAATCGAAGATGTATTGATAAACCGGTTAGAAAACAAAGGTTTCTTTTATAGCTCAGCAGCATCTTCTATAGAAGAAAAAGAAACAGAGGCTTTTGTAAATTATAAAGTACAAGTTACAAAACCCTACACCTTAGCAAATTTCCAACTCGATTCTATGCCCTCACCAATATACGAGGACGTCAAAAATGTGACTCAAGATTCCCCTATTCACAAAAATATGCGTTTTGACTTATCTAATATGAAATTAGAGCGTCAGCGTATCGATGTAGAATTAAAGAAAAGAGGTTATTATAACCTCAACCCTGATTTTTTTATTTTTGAAGCAGACACCAATCAGTACGATAATAAACGTTTCGATTTATTCTTAAGGCTAAAGGCTGAAGTTCCTCAAAAGGCAACCATCCCCTACCATATTAAACAGCTTAACATTTACCCAAACTACGATTTACAAGATTCAACCTATAGCGAAAAGCAGCGTTTTAAAGAAAAAATTACTATCAAGACTCGCTTTTTATAAAGCCAAAATATCTAGATAAATATATTACGCTAAAAGAAGGAGATTTTTACGATCCGCAATCCTCAAAAAATACAGCAAGGCGCTTATCGACTATTGGCGCTTATAAATATGTCAATATTCAATATAAAGAAATAGACTCCTTACAAACCGATAGTTTGGGTACTCTCGAAGCTAATATTTACTTATCACCTTTAACTAAACGCGCAGTGCGAGCTGAGCTACAAGCCGTAACAAAATCTAACAATTTCACAGGGCCAAACTTAGCCTTAACGTATAGTAACCGAAATCTTTTTAAAGGTGGCGAGACTTTAAACATTAGTACCAATGTTGGTTATGAAACGCAGTTTGCGAGTGGTGATAATTCGGGCTTAAGCAGTTTAGAGTTGGGTTTAAAAGGTGAAATAATTTTTCCTCGCGTGATATTCCCGATAACATTCAACGAAAATTTCTTTGAATATTCCATTCCGAAAACAAAAACGAGCCTTGGTGTTAATTATTTAAGTCGAAGTAAATTATACACGTTATTATCTGGCAGTGCGCTTTTTGGATATTCATGGAATGCTAACAAATACATCACCTATGAGTTTAATCCTATTTCAGTTAATTACACACAACTCACAAAAACGTCAACGGAATTTGAAGAGATATTAGACGACAATCCGTTTTTACAACAAAGTTTCGATCAGCAATTTATTTCCGGATTAACCTTTTCCTTCACCTACAACGAAATGGTAGATTCTAATGATCCGCATCAATTTTATTTAAATACAACCCTAGATGTCGCAGGAAACTCCATTGGTTTATTTGGTAAAGATGGAGAACCAGATGAGCCTAAAACATTTCTTGGGCTGCAATATGCGCAATATGCAAAAGCGGATATGGATTTACGATTTCATCTCAACTTCGGAAAAAATAAGTCACAAACTATAGCAACCCGATTCTTCGCTGGCTACGGCTTACCTTATGGCAATTCTGATGTGATTCCTTACGTGAAGCAATATTTCTCAGGCGGTCCATATAGCGTTAGAGCCTTTAGAATTCGTTCCTTAGGCCCAGGAACGTATAGCGCAGAAGCTGATGAAGACAATAATAGCAGCACTTACTTTGACCAAACCGGAAACATTAGATTAGAAGCCAATGTGGAGTACCGTTTTCCAATATTTTCATTTTTTAAAGGAGCTATTTTCGCTGACGCTGGAAATGTTTGGAACTCAAAATCGAACCCATCTTTTGATAATGAAGAAGACAAATTTACATCCGACTTCATCAATCAATTGGGTATGGGAACAGGGATTGGTCTTCATATAGATGTGCAAGGATTTGTCATTCGTTTCGATTTGGCTGCACCATTTCACGACCCTTCTCTACCAGAAGGTCAACGATGGGACTTTAAAATCGATGAACCTGTGCTAAATTTCGCCATTGGGTATTCGTTTTAAATGAAGTTGTAGCTGAAGTTGAAACTGAAATTTTAAATTCACAGCTCATCTTGGCTCACAACTCACGGCTCACGACTCACGACTCACGACTCACGACTCACGACTCACGACTCTCGACTCACGACTCACGACTCACGACTCACGACTCACGACTCTTAAAATAAATCCGTTTTCATTCTATTCTCAAAAATTTAATACCTTTATTCAAACTAAAAATTCAAATAAGACAATAACACTATATGACAGATAAAGAACAATTCATGAAAGAAGCTGTAAACGCAGCTTTAAAAGGAATGAACAACAATGAAGGCGGACCATTTGGCTGTGTCGTTGTTAAAGACGGAAAAATTGTAGGACGCGGAAATAACAAAGTTACCTCTACCAACGACCCAACCGCTCATGCTGAAGTTACAGCGATTAGAGATGCTTGTAAAAACTTGGATTCTTTTCAACTAGATGGTTGCGAAATTTACACCTCTTGCGAACCTTGCCCTATGTGTTTAGGCGCTATTTATTGGGCGAGACCAGACAAAGTATATTATGGAAGTAACCAAGTAGATGCTGCAAATATTGGCTTTGATGATGAATTTATTTACAAAGAAATTCCATTACCATATTCAGAACGTAGCATTCCATTTGAACAATTAGCTCGTGAGGTTGCATTGGAACCTTTTCAGGAATGGACTAAGAAAATGGATAAAACAGAATACTAAATAATCCAATACGTCAGTTCGAGTGTTTTGACTTTTGGGTCGAAATGTATCGAGAACTTTCATCACAAATAAAGCTTCTCGATACAAAATTCCGCAAAGAGAATTTTATTCGAAGTGACGCTATCGTTACATTTTTAATTCATTTATAATTGAAATAACTAACATGATCACCTTCATCCTAAATAACAAAACCATTAAAACATCGGAGCATTCCGGAACCACTTTATTGGATTTTGTACGTTACCAACAACGCTTAACAGGAACCAAAATTGGTTGTCGTGAAGGCGATTGTGGTGCTTGCACACTTTTGGTCGGTACACTAAGCGACGATACGATGGAATACCAAAGTATCACCTCATGTATTTCACCTATAGGAAACGCACATGGCAAACATATTGTAACGGTTGAAGGCACCAATCTAAAAGACAAACTCACCACAGCTCAAGAAGCCATGAAAGCAAATTACGCGACGCAATGCGGATTTTGCACACCTGGTTTTGTGATAGCCTTAACCGGCTTTGCTTTATCAAATTCTGAAAACAATTACAGTAATGCCATTGACGCTATTAGTGGAAACATTTGTAGATGTACAGGTTATAAAGCCATTGAAAAAGCGGCACATCAAGTGGTTGAAAAATTAGAACATCAAGAAAAAAATTCTTTTAAATGGTTAATTGACAATGGATTTATTCCAGAGTATTTTGAAAGTATTCCACAACGTTTAAAAGATATTGAATCTAAAGATTTAAATCAACCCAAAGGAAAATATGTTTCTGGAGGAACCGATTTATACGTCCAACAAGCTGACAATTTAATAGATAATCCTGTCCATCTTATTGCTGAAAAAGAGTATTTAAAAGGCATTTCAATTGAAGATGAGATTTGCACGATTGGTACTAATGCGACTGTTTCCGATTTATGGAATCACACAGAGTTAAACAGCATTTTACCCAATTTAAGAAAACACTTAAAGTTGGTCTCTTCAGAGCAAATTAGAAACATGGCTTCTTTGGGTGGAAACATAGCCAATGCTTCGCCTATTGGAGATATGACTATATTTTTCTTAGCATTTAATAGTGATCTTACGATTACCAATGAAAAAGACGAAGAGCGCAGTGTTGCACTAAACAACTTCTATCAAGGTTATAAAACTTACGACTTAAACGATGGTGAACTTTTAAAAACCATCAGCTTTAAGTTACCAACAGCGCAGTCTTTTTTCAATTTTGAAAAAGTCTGTAAACGCACCCATTTGGATATTGCAAGTGTCAATTCAGCTATACATTTATCAGTTGAAAATGGTACCATTGCAGAAGCGCATGTGTCTCTGGGCGGTGTTGCTGCTATTCCGAAATATTTACACGATACCTCAGCATTTTTAACAGGAAAACCACTGACTTCAGAAACGATATTAGAAGCTAACGAGATGCTTCAAAAGGAAATTAGTCCAATTAGTGATGTTCGTGGGACTAGCGACTATAAGCGTTTACTCGCAAGACAATTATTTTTCGCACATTTTACGGAGTTGTTCCCCAATCATTTCACCTTAAACGATTTTGTTCAGTATGCATAATAACAAGACAAATACAGTTCGCGACACTAAATTAGATGCGGTTTCAAAATCATTAAAACAAAGCATTAAAAACTTAGATTCTTATACGCATGTTCGTGGTGAATCCTTGTATGTTGATGATGTTAATATTAGACAAGGCACATTTCACGCCGTGGTTTTTGACTCACCAAAAGCACACGGAAAAATAAAACATATCGATTATTCTAAGGCAGAAGCTTTGGAAGGTGTCGAACGTATTTTTACCTACAAAGATGTTCCTGGCGAAAACGAAATTGGAGGCATCATTGCAGACGAACCATTATTTGCAGAAGACGAGGTTCATTTTTGGGGCATGCCAATTGCTTTAATTGTTGCCGAATCAGAATTTATTGCACGAAAAGCGAGAGGTTTAATCGAGATTGAAATAGAAGATTTACCAGTCATCACCACAGCAAAAGAAGCCAAAGCAAAAGGTAGTTTTATCAACGCACCACGTTCTTTTAGTTTAGGTGATACTGAAAAAGCATTTACAGAATGTGATTATGTTTTTGAAGGTGAAACCTTTTCCAACGGACAAGAGCATTTATACATTGAAGCACAAGGCGCTTACGCTGAACCAATGGAAAATGGCAATATAAAAATCACTTCATCTACGCAAGGTCCAACAGCTGTACAAGCCACAACAGCTAGAGTTCTAGGATTAGCAATGCATAAAATTGAAGTCGATGTCACACGTCTTGGTGGTGGATTTGGTGGAAAAGAAGATCAAGCCACACCTTGGGCAGTTATGGCTGCTTTGGCAACGCATCACCTAAATCAATCGGTGAAATTGATACTGAATCGTCATGATGATTTACGCATGACAGGAAAACGTCACCCTTACGAAAGCACCTATAAAATTGGATTATCTAAGGACTTAAAAATTTTAGCTTACCAAACCGAATTTTTACAAAATTCTGGAGCAGCAGCAGATTTATCACCTGCGATTGCTGAGCGTACCTTATTTCATGCCACCAACAGTTATTACGTACCAAATGTGACCACAAAAGTATTGAGTTGTAAAACCAATTTACCACCAAATACGGCCTTTAGAGGTTTTGGTGGACCACAAGGTATGTTTGTGATTGAGTCTGCGATTGCAAAAGCAGCTTCTGAAATTGGGGTTTCAGCTATAAAAATTCAAGAGGCTAATTTGTTGGATGAAAATGACACATTTTCGTATGGACAAATTGCTAAAAAAGTAGAAGCCAAAAACACATGGCATTCTGCTAAAAACATATTTAATAGTGATGCTTTAGAACAAGAGGTTGCTGATTTCAACAAAAACAATACAGCATTCAAAAAAGGGCTTTCGTTTATGCCAATTACCTTTGGTATTTCCTTTACCAACACACCAATGAATCATGCACGTGCTTTGGTTCATATTTACTTAGATGGTAGTGTTGGTATAAGCACAGCGGCTGTAGAAATGGGTCAAGGTGTGAACACCAAAATGATGCAGATTGCTGCGGATGTATTTTCGATTCCTATTGAAAAAATTAAGATTGAAACTACCAATACTACCAGAGTAGCAAACACCTCACCTTCTGCTGCGAGTTCTACGGCAGATTTAAACGGAAAAGCCACCTTAATGGCTTGTAATGCTTTGGTAGAACGTTTAAAACTAGTAGCTTCAGAAGATTTAAATGTGTCAGAAAAGGACATTACTTTAAAAAATGAATCTGTCTTTATAAATGATAAACCATCCGAATTATCATGGACAGACCTCATTAGTAGTGCCATGCTCAAACGTGTCGCTTTAACTGAAAATGCCCATTATGCCACACCAGAAATTCACTTTGATAAAACGAAAGAAAAAGGACATCCTTTTGCCTATCACGTCTACGGAACAGCCATCACAACGGTGACTGTAGATTGTACGCGTGGCACTTACGAATTTGACTCTGTTAAAATTGTACACGATTACGGAAAAAGTATGAGTGAAGGCATCGATTTAGGTCAAGTAGAAGGTGCTTTAATACAAGGTATCGGCTGGATGACCATGGAAGAAATTGCCTATAATGATGATGGTAAATTGTTATCGAATGCGCTATCAACCTATAAAGTACCTGATATATTTTCTGTACCAAAACGTGTGGAAGTGATTCCAGTAGAAACCGAAGGCAATGACATGGCGATTTTGAAATCTAAGGCCGTTGGTGAGCCACCATTAATGTATGGTATTGGTGCTTATTTCGCACTTCAAAATGCGATAAAAGCTTTTAATTCTAATTATGATTTAGAATTTCATGCACCGATGACACCTGAGAAGGTTTTGATGGGGCTATATGAAAAGTAAAATAATAATCGTACATATCCTGCAAGGTCTTTTTTGCACCTTGTAGGTATAAATACTCATTAAAAACGATACCTACAAGGTTTCTGAAACCTTGCAGGATAAAAACCTAGCTTATCGCACTTCATTACAAAAACAAAACATCCTTAAAGGCGCACTAATTTACAGTGCTGGTGATACTATTGCGGCCCTCTTGTTAGACGAGTTCTCTTGGTATCGCTTACTAGGCATGATGTTTATTGGTGCTACTTTTTATGCGTTTGAAATCCCAAATTATTTTGATTGGATTGTAAAAACGACACAGTTTCGAAAAGGCGCTAAAGCCACATTAAGTAAAACTATTTTAGCAATAGCCTATTTTAATCCCTTGTGGATTGCCAGACATTTACTGTTTATTAAATTATTTTCTGGTCAGTTTGAAGCAATTGATTTTAACCTTTTACAGATTGCGTTTTGGTCGTTTTTAGTAAATATTCCTATTTCCTTTATGGCAAATTATATTATTCAAAACCGATTCCGACTGAAATGGAGGTTTCTTGGATCTGCCGTTTTTTCTGCTTTAATGGCGATTTATTATGCTTTGAGTGAGACTATTTTTAGTTAACCAAATTCCTGCAAACGCAGGAATCTCATTAATGAGAATAAAATTACTATTGTACATATCCTGTAAGGTTTTTAGAACCTGACAGGTATAAAAGCTAATTAACAGCAATAAAGTTTTTTAAAATCATATCAGGATAACAGCCGAACAAATAGATTATATGTTCTTGCTTTACCAGACCTGCTAGGTTTGAAAAACCAGTGAGGTCTTACTATTTCATATAAGACCTCACCATACGCATACAAATGTAATTCTGTGATGCGGCATATCCCATAGCTAGACCTGCTAGGTTTGAAAAACCTGCTAGGTCTTCAGAACTAATTCAGTGTTTCTAAATTTACTTTTGTGAGAATCCTATATTCTTCTATTGAATAATGCGCCAAAACAGCATCCAATAAATAATCTCTAACAACAAGAATGAGGTGCTTGTTTTCATTAGTTTCATAATTAGGAATCAACCTTTCTACTGACAAATGCAAACCTTCTTTCTTCAATTCCAACTTCCCTGATTCATCAATAATAAGATATTGCGATTCGTTTTCAGAAGCAACAGATTGCAAATAAGTATTCGCTTTTTCAAAACCCGATTTTAAAAATTTAAAATTTCCTATTTCAATGATACCTTCAGTTTCGAATTCAGTTTCAAGTTCAAATTCATTCTTAGATTTTACTTCCAGAAAATAGCGTTTTCCTTCAGCATTATCCGGACACAATAATCCATCAACATCATCACGGTTTTTACACCATTCTAGTAAAGCTGTTGTTTTTCCTGTTCGTATAGCACCTGTGAGGATATATATCATTCTGAAGGCACTTTAAAATGAATACAATTAGAAATACTATTCGCCATAAAATTTTGGAATCGCGCGTAGCCTTTTAAGTGTTTTGTGTCTTTCCATGTGAATGCAATAATTTGACGGAAATACGGAAACAAATCCATCGCATTCGCAATATCCTCTTGATATTTAGATTCTTTTTTTCGAAGATACTTCTGAACCACTTTTAACAAAAAAGGACCAATCACTACATACCAAAGCATTAAAATTAAGAAGCTTCGTAAGACAATATAAATGGCTTTTTGCCAACCCAAAAGCGGACCTCCAAATATTGAAAATGCTAAAACCATAACCGTAACAGTGCCTAACCACACCCAAATGACTTTCGTTTTAAAAGCTACTTTTTTGGTTTTCTTATCAAGTTTATCCGTTTCAAGATGAAGATAAAAATCAGTTTCTTTTTTATTCGAAATAATCTTAATCGTATTTTTAATAAAAATCCCTGCTAAAATTCCGCAAATCCCATAAACCAAAAGATAGGTGGTGACTAAAAGCGATGTTGTAGAGGTTTCTGAAACAAAATTTAATTTTTTCTGAACCCAAGCTCCATAAATATCAATGGCTTCCCAAAGATTTGTTCCATAAACAATGGTTAGAATTAATAATTTTTGAAGTGCCGATTCTAAAAAAAGTCACCATTCCTAAAACCATTATCGTAGCTCCTTTCCATGAGAAATTAGAAAATAAAATCGCTGCTAAAACCGCTTGAAAACTCAAAGCAACATAAGCTCCGAAAGGTGAATATGGACTCACTGCCATTTTTATAATTAAGACAATGACCAATGCTTTTAAGATGGCTTGCCATTTATTTGTGGCATAATAGGCAATTAAACTAATGAGTAAAATGGACACTCCACCTACGATCAATCCTGTAAATGGTGAGTTAAATACATGCAAAAAACCACCTAAACCCGACTCGTTTAAAGCCCAAAGTGCGGTGAGTTTTTCTATGATGGATTTGTTGTTTTTCATGTTACTTCCCGTGAAAACGGGAATCTTTTTTAAGTTTCGTTTTATGAAGAGATTCTTAGCTTTGCTCAGAATGACATAATCTATTTAGTTACTGACTGATAATGCACTTGTAGTAACTGTGCTACCACACTAATCGCAATTTCTTTTGGTGTATTTCCTCCGATATCTAATCCTATTGGACAAACCACATTTGTCATCCCTTCGGGAATATCCATTTCTTTAATGAGCATGTTATTGAACCGTACTTTTTTGTTTTACTGCCTATTAACCCTAAAAATTTAGTTTCATTTTGTAATGCCATGGTTATCAAATCAAAATCGATGGCATGATTATGTGTCAACACTAAAACATAACAATTAGGCCCCCATTTCACAGCATCTTTAAACGATTTAAAATCGGTTTCGGTTGCTTGATGTGTCGTTACACTGCTGTCTAATTCTAAATTAGAAAACCAATCGTCACGCGAATCTATTAAGTTCACTTTAAAAGGTGTATCGACTAGAAGTTTGCAGATTTCAACACCAATATGTCCTGCTCCAAATAAAAATAATTCTGGTGATTGATTCATGGGTTCTATGATAAATTCTACTTTTCCTCCGCAACATTGCTCAAATTCCGGGCCTAAAGTATAGGTAGATTCAATAATTTTATTCTCTTTTAAAGCAACGATAGCTTCGTCTATGGCTTTAAATTCAAGCTTCCCTCCTCCTATGGTTCCGTGAATATCCTTATCCTCAGTCACAAGCATACGCGAACCCACCACACAAGGAGTTGACCCTAAACACTTGGTCACCGTTATAAAGGCAACAGGTATTTGCTTTTGTTTAAATTCAGAAAGTAATTCAATCCAGTTTTGCATTTCTAATAAAAAAGAGAATTTAAAAGTAAGGTTTTTTGATTTAAATAGTCTTCTATTTTCAAAACTAGAGTCAAACCATTTAATAGAAATCAATCTTTTAAAATTTTCTGTAATCTTTAAGATTTAACTTCGACTTAATCGTTATATTGATTTTTCTAAATCAAAAAATAATTTTATGTCGAAACCATATTACGATGCTGCGGATTTACGCAAATTTGGAAAAATCACGGAATGGAGTGAAGAATTAGGAACAAAATTCTTCGATTATTACGGAAAAGTTTTTGAGGAAGGCGCTTTAACGGCGCGTGAAAAATCACTCATAGCTTTAGCTGTAGCGCATACAGAACAATGCCCATATTGTATTGATGCCTATACAAAAGACACGTTGCAACGTGGCATTACCAAAGAACAAATGATGGAAGCCATACATGTTGGTGCAGCAATAAAAAGCGGCGCAACTTTAGTACATGGTGTACAAATGATGAATAAAGTCAACAAATTAGACGGTTAAGATAAAAACCTCAACCGCATTAATTTCGTACGAATTACAAACAAGAGAAACGATTAATGGCAACAAAGTCCCTAAAAAAACTCGGAAACGATTTAGCACAAAGCAATAAACAAATAGAAATACTCTCTAATGGTATCTTTAAAAGTGGTGAATTACCAACCTTTAAAGATAAGATTTCAGAAACGAGTCAATTTCCAATTAAAGCAAAAAAACTAGAAATTCTACAGATTAATGTTGGTTACATGTGTAACCAAGTTTGCGACCATTGCCACGTAGATGCAGGTCCGGATCGAAAAGAAATTATGACGAGAGACACCATGAGACAATGTCTTGAGGTGATCAAAAATTCTGGAGCACACACGCTAGATTTAACTGGAGGAGCACCTGAAATGAATCCGGATTTTAGATGGTTTGTAGAAGAAGCAGCCAAAGTTGGTATTACAGATTTTATTGTACGTTCTAATTTAACTATTATTAGAGCCAATAAAAAATATTACGATTTACCAGACTTCTTTAAAAAGCACAATGTTCATGTAGTGAGTTCTATGCCACACTGGACAAAAGGAAAAACAGACAAACAACGTGGAGATGGTGTTTTTGATAAATCTATAAAAGCCTTGCAAGAATTAAATGCTGTAGGTTACGGCATGCCAGGAAGCGATTTAAAATTAGATTTAGTTTACAATCCGTCTGGAGCCTTTTTACCAGGTGATCAAGTTGCGATGGAAAAGGATTTTAAAAAGGCCTTGATGGACGATTTCGGAATTGAATTTCATAATCTATTTGCCATTACAAATTTACCTATCGCACGATTCTTAGATTATTTAATTGCTTCAGAAAATTACGAAGATTATATGTATTCTTTAGTAGAAGCTTATAATCCGGCTGCTGTAGAAAATGTGATGTGTACCAATACCTTATCAATTAGTTGGGATGGGTATTTATTTGATTGTGATTTTAATCAAATGCTAGAATTACCCGTAAATAGCAAATCGAGACATATTTCAGAATTTAACGAAGAATTATTAGAAGGACGAAACATCGTTATTTCTCAACATTGTTACGGTTGTACTGCTGGCGCAGGAAGTAGCTGTCAGGGTGTTGTAGCATAACAAAATTCCTGCGAAGGCAGGAATCTCAGATTTAAACCAATTAAGATTTCTGCCTTCGCAGGAATAAATAATGAAGAACAAAACCGCCATATTAATCTTTGCAAATTCTGCAGAAAAGCAATTGAACTCAAAATCAATTTCTTCTTCTGACTTCTTTAATTTGCTTGATTCTGATACTGTAAAAACAGTTAAGAAAACGAATTTAGCTTATTTTCATTTTTCCGAAAAAGAACAAATTGGTAGTTCATTTGGCGAGCGCTTTACTAATGCCATTGAAGCTGTTTTTAATAAAGGTTTTGAACATGTTATTTCTCTCGGAAACGACATACCTCATCTTAGAGCCAATCACATTCTAAAGGCGACTCAAAACTTAGCAACTTCAGACTATGTTTTAGGACCTTCAACCGATGGTGGTTTTTATTTAATGGGTTTCAAAAAAGCACATTTTAATAAAACTAGTTTCCAGAATTTACCATGGCAAACGTCTAAACTAAGACATTGTTTAAACACCGAATTACAACATCAAAACGAAAGTGTTTCCTATTTAGAAATGCTAACAGATATTGATGATGTTTCAGATATCGACTTCGTTTTAGAAAGTTTCAAAACTTTAGATTTCAAGATAAAACAATTATTATTAATACTTCGAAAAACAACAAAGACCATTTTAACGTCTGCTTCCGTTTTTCAATATGCTACAGTCTTTAAATCGCCATACAATAAAGGCTCACCAATATCACTTCATGTATAAAGAAGGATTTTAATGCTATTAAAGTCTAAGAATTTTTACAACTAAACATTCTCACATCTTAAAAAATCGCCACGTTTTGTGGTCGTAATATGAAGTACATTTACTCATGTTTGCTGCTATGCTTATGCCTATTTAGCAATGCGCAAATTACAATTATCGGAACCGTCACCGATGCTGTTTCTAACACACCTTTGCCGTTTGTAAACATTACATCTAGTAATGGCAATGGAACAACGACAGACGAGCAAGGCACATATAGTATTGTCGTCAACTCAAGTACCGAAAAACTTACTTTTTCCTTTTTAGGTTTTAAAACACAAACCATTAGTGTTGGTAATACAACTATAATCAACATTGCACTTGAAGAAGACTCGGCTACTTTAGACGAAGTGGTCATTACTGCTTTAGGTTTAGAACGCGATACCAAAGAATTGGGTTACGCTGTACAAGCCATTTCCTCTAAAAAATTAACGGAAGTAAAAACGGTGAACTTTTTAGACAACCTGCAAGGTAAATTAGCAGGAGTTACGGTAACGCAAGGTGCTACAGGCGTTGGTTCTTCATCGAAAATCACGATTAGAGGTGAAGCGTCCTTTTCAAACAACAATCCTTTATTTGTGGTTGATGGTGTACCAATAAACAATGAGACTGTTTTTAATTTCACCAATGAAGCTGCAGCCGGATTTCAAGAAATTGATTTTGGTAATGGTGCCATGGAAGTCAACCCTGATGATATTGGCTCTGTTACCGTTTTAAAAGGACCAAGTGCAGCTGCGTTATATGGTACAAGAGCGTCGAATGGTGTTATTGTTATTGAAACCAAAACGGAAAAACAAAGAGGTTTAGGCATCAGTTTTAATTCGTCTCTTTTTGTAGACACTGCTTTTAAATTACCCGATTTTCAAAATTCTTATGGTCAAGGAAATTCGGGTCAGTTTGAATATAGTGATGGCCTTGGCGGCGGAATTAACGACAACATCACCTATTCTTGGGGACCACAATTAGACACTGGTTTGTTAATTCCGCAATTTGATAGTCCTGTGCAATTGTCAAATGGCACTTTTGTTAGAGGTGGAGATACTGCGCTTTACGATGGTTTAGAAATCACAGCAACACCTTTTAAATCGAAT
Source organism: Winogradskyella psychrotolerans RS-3 (assembly GCF_000427335.1). Lineage (GTDB taxonomy): Bacteria > Bacteroidota > Bacteroidia > Flavobacteriales > Flavobacteriaceae > Winogradskyella > Winogradskyella psychrotolerans. The sequence goes on from NZ_ATMR01000007.1 coordinate 229,527, forward strand.
CCAGATAACTTGAAGGATTTTTATGAAACTGGTGTTACCACTATTAATAACATCTCAGTTTCTAATGGGTTCGATTCAGGTAATTACAGATTATCGTTCACCGATTTGAGAAGCGAATCTATTATTCCTAGCGTTAATTTAGACCGACAAACCATTTCTGCCAAATTAAACTTTCAACCAAGTGACATTACCGAAATCAATTCATCTTTCAGTTATATAAATTCTAATAGTGACAACAGACCTTCTAATGGCTATGGCAGTGAAAATGCCAATTATTCTTTGGTAGCTTGGGGACCACGTTCATTAAATATTGAAAACCTAAAAAATTATTGGCAACCTGGTTTAGAAGGCACGCAACAATATTCATTTAATTACACATTTTTTGATAATCCGTATTTCATTTTAAATGAGAACACCAATTCCTTTAATCGCGATCGTATTTTTGGAAATCTATCCATTACACAAGAACTGACTAAAAAATTAAGTGTTTCTCTTAGAACAGGAATGGATTACAGTACCGAAACTCGACAATTACGCAGAGCCTACAGTAGTAATCGTTTTAGTAATGGTGCATATGCAGAACACGATGTAATGTTTAGAGAAGTGAATACCGATTTTTTAATCAACTATAAAAATCAGTTTAATAATATTTCTGTAGATGTGTTTTTAGGTGGAAATAGATTGAATCAAATCGCAACTACCAAACAATCACAAACGGTTAGTTTGGCACAACCCGGAATTTACAATTTAAACAATGCAGCTTCACCTATTGAAGTCTTTCAATTTGAAAGTGAAAAGCGTATCAATTCATTTTATGGTATTACAAAACTGGGCTATAAAGACTTTTTATTTTTAGATATTACAGGACGGAATGATTGGTCTAGTGCATTAGCCACACCTTTTTCGGTAGATGGCACTTCGTTTTTCTACCCTTCTATCTCTTCAAGTTTTATTTTATCTAATGTTGTAGAATTACCAAATGCTGTATCGTTTGCAAAACTGAGAGCGAGTGTGGCACAAGTTGGAAACGACACAAGTGCTTACCAAACTTCTGGTGCTTTTGTATCACAAACCCCTTATAATAGTCAGCCCACATTTAGCGATCAAAATTTTATCCCGAATGCCAACTTAAAACCAGAACGCACCACCTCTTATGAGTTTGGTACCCACTTGCGCTTTTTTGACAATAGATTACGATTGGATGTTACCTATTACAACGCCAATACCGAAGACCAAATCATTTCTTTACCTGTGGCTATTTCTTCTGGCTACAATCAGCAAGTGATTAATGGCGGAAAAGTAAATACGCAAGGTGTGGAAATTATTTTAGGGACTAAACCAATTCAAACGGATAACTTCAATTGGAATAGTACATTTAATTTTGCAACTAATCGTTCTGTCATCAAAGATTTACCACAAGCCGACGGAAGATTAACATTGGCTTACAGTAGAATTTATGATAGCGCCAACCAAACCGTTTGGTTTCAGGTGGAAGAAGGTGGACGTGTTGGAGATTTCTACGGAACAGGATATCAAAAAAATGATAATGGTAAATTTTTAATTGATGATGACGGCAATTACATCTCCGATGATAACTTAAAAAATTAGGGAATTATAATCCAGATTTCACATTAGGATGGAGTAACAATTTCAATTATAAAAATTGGAATATGAGCTTTTTATTCGATTGGCGACAAGGAGGAGAAGTCGTTTCTAGAACACGTGCCTTAGGAAATGTTGGTGGTCAACTAGCTGAAACGAGTTACCGACCAGATGCCGGAATTGTTGCACAAGGTATCAATGTAAATACTGGACAAGCAAATACCGTTGCGATTACTGCAGAAAGTTATTACCGACAATTTTACGATAGAAATCACGAAGAAAATAATGTTTATGACGCTTCCTTTTTAAAGTTACGTCAATTCGCTATTGGCTATACTTTTGATTTAAAAGATGGATTTTTAGGGTTGAAAGAAGGTGCTGATATTAGTCTTTCGTTAGTTGGAAACAACTTATTTGCAATTACCGAAAATCCACATTTTGACCCAGAACAACTAGCCGTTCAAGGCAATGGATTTGTAAGCGGCGTTGAAGATATGAGTTATGCGACCACACGAAGTATTGGTTTTAAAGCCGGATTTAATTTTTAAAAAAGCAATATGAAAAAATTCACATATATACTTTTGGTTTTATTTATTGCAACAACAATGAGTTGCACTAAAGATTTTGAAGACATCAATACCAATCCAAATGCACCAAGTTCTGTTCAGCCTAGCTTATTACTGCGACAAGTGATATACGATTTTGGCGAAAACATGAGCTATGAAGGTTTTGTTGCTGGCGATTTATTAGCGCAACACAGAACCGCTTTAGATTTCAATCTATTTGATAGACACGCTTTAAAATCGCCACAACTAGGAGGTAATCCTTGGCCTATTTTTTATACCAATTTAAGAGATAATGAGATTATACTAAATCAAGCTAGAACCACAGAAACCTTTGCTGGTTATGAAGGTCCTGCGTTAATTTTAAAAGCCTATATGGCTGCTGGCTTAACTGATTTATTTGGAGACGTTCCTTATTTTGAAGCTTTTAATGGCGTTAACGGCACAGTAACACCAGCATATAATTTACAAGAAGATATTTACCTCAATGAAAACGGCATTTTAGATAACTTAGATAAAGGCATTGCGGCTATTGAAGGATATACTGATGTCATTCCGTTAGAAGGAGATATTTTATTTAATGGCAATTTAGAGGCTTGGATAAAATTCGCGAATGCCTTAAAAATTAAATATTTGGTGCGTATTTCAGATAAAATTGATGTTTCTAATGATTTACAAACGCTTTTTGATGAAGGTAATTATATCACTTCCAACAGTGAGAATGCCATTTTCAATTTCACTAACACAGACCCAAACAGTTTTAGGCTAGCACAATTACGCATTGGTGATTTCAACAATTTTGTCTTATCCGAAACAATGGAAACGATTTTAGTGGGTTTGAATGATACGCGACTTTCAAGTTTATTCCGACCATTTTCTAATTCAACTGCCAATGAATTTAATGGCTTGCTAAACGGTATTGACGCCTCCTCTACTTCTATTGCTTTGTCTAATTACTCTTTAGCAAGTACTGCTTTTCGAGAAGACACCTCAACTTTAGACGCTAATTTTATTACCGCTTGGGAAGTGCAACTTGCCTTAGCTGAAGCGGCTGCCAAAGGTTTTATCAACGCAGATGCACAAACGCTTTATAATTCCGGAGTCACTTTAGCTTTCGAATATTGGAACACAGCATTACCTACAGATTACCTCACTGGTCCTGCGGCTTATAATGCTTTTGGGTCAAATCCAATAGAACAAATTTTAACTCAGAAATGGATAGCTAGCGTGATCAATGGTTACGAAGGTTGGATAGAATACCGAAGAACAGGTTTCCCTCAGTTACAAACTATTTCAGCAAGTTTAAACAATGATTTAATCCCGATTAGAATGCCTTATCCTGCTGAAGAAGCAGCTTTAAATTTTGAAAATTACAGTGTTGCTGCAAATGCAACAGACAACAATAGTATAAACGTGCCAGTTTGGTGGAATGAATAGACATAGATGGATATAATTAACTGGCAATGGACATTGATAATTGCATCGAGTTTAATACTCTTTATATTATCGCCATTAGCAAAGACAACGGAGGAATTTTTTAAGGCGGTTCATAAAAAGAAAGCACCAAACAGCCTAGTGCTTACCGGAAGCCTTATCATTTCTTGGATTTTTGCCAAGAGCATTACCAATGCAGCCAATTTAGGTTTAGACTTTGGTATTGTTGGTGGTGTTGCCTATGCTGGTTATTATGTTTCGTTTGCTGTCGCTGGTTTATTAATTTACAAAATGCGCGTTGTTGGCGGATTTAAAAGTATTCATCAGTTTTTAACCACCAAATTCGGAAAAGGAGCCATGGCTTTATTTTCGATATTGATTGCCATCAGGTTGTTCAATGAAGTTTGGAGTAACACGATGGTTATTGGTAGTTATTTTGGCGAAACAGGCAGTTCAAATTATTATTGGGCGATTATTGTTTTTACCGTTTTGACTCTAGCGTATGCGATAAAAGGAGGCTTAAGTAGTTCTATTTTTACCGATGTCATTCAAATGGTATTGTTTAGTATTTTACTCATGGTAATTTTATGGAATATCTTTTCTATAGAAACCTTTAGCGTTACGGATGTCGTAACCTCTGGTACGTGGAGTTTTGAATTGGGTTTAAATTTATTTTTCGCAGCTATTATCCAATCATTTAGTTATCCGTTTCACGATCCCGTTTTAACGGATAGAGCCTTTATCAGCTCTCCTAAAGTCACCCGTAAAAGCTTTTTATGGGCAAGTTTATTAGGTGTACTTTGTATTATACTATTTAGTGTTATTGGTGTCTATGCACAAACCCAAGGCTTTAAAGGTCAAGCCGCCGTAGAAGTTGGAAAAGCCTTTGGAGTGGTTATTTTATTAGTCATTAATTTTATAATGATTACCTCAGCCGCTTCAACATTAGACTCTACCTTTTCGTCCTTTTCAAAATTATTAGCGATTGATTTAGGTATGGTTAACGATCTCACCTTTGGCAGAGCATCCATGGCAGCAATTGCTATTTTAGGTACACTGCCTGTTTTTCTCGAAGCCGAAATTTTATCAGCAACCACCATATCTGGCACCATGGTTATTGGTTTAACACCCATCTTTCTGTTTTGGAATATCAAAGTACCCAAAATGAGTTTCTATTTGAGTGTTATTACCGGATTAATATTTGGATTTACCTTAGTTTTTAATGTGTTTCCGGAAGCCTTAATTTTTACAGAAGGCAAGTATGCAGATTTACTATGGGTTAATATTTGGGGAATTTTAAGTTGTAATATTTTATATTTCATACCGAAATGGTTGAAATCAAATAAATAAGATGTCCACTTTCGTGGAAAATGTTATGGATAAAAACATAGTTGACATAGGAAAACTTTCAGATAAAGTACTACTCTTTGGTGGTGTTTATAGTAACCTTCAAGCGCTTGAAGCATTAATTGCTGTGGCAGAATCTGAAGGTATTCCACCTGAAAATTGTATTTGCACTGGCGATATTATTGGCTATTGCGCACAACCTGAAGAAACCATACAAACATTTAAAAACTGGAATGCCAGAATCATCGTTGGTAATGTAGAAATACAATTACGTGATGATGAAGACGATTGCGGTTGCGATTTTAGAGAAGGGTCGCGATGCGATGGTTTTTCGCAACAATGGTATCCTTATGCGAAGAGCAAACTCTCTAAAGATTCTCTTGACTATCTTGACACGATTCCGGATCATATCCAATTCACAATCGGTAATCAAAAAGTAACTGTCGTACATGGTTCGTATTTTAACGTTTCAGAATTTATTTTTAAATCGACACCTTGGACTACGAAGCACTCTAATTTTGAAGCTACTGAAAGTGACATCATTATTGCTGGTCATTGCGGTTTACCTTTCGAAAACAAAAACAATAATAAACGTTGGATAAATCCTGGTGTCATTGGTATGCCTGCCAATGATGGAAAACCCAATGTTTGGTTTGCTATTTTGGATAATTCTGTAAAACCCTTGCAGGTAAATCTTCGTAAGTTAGACTATAACCATACGCTCACTAACAAATTAATGCTAAACGGATTGCTTCCAGAATCTTATGCAAAAACGATCGTTACAGGGATTTGGGACAACATGGAAATTTTACCTGAACCCGAAAAACAGCAGCAAGGAAAACCAATAGAATTGTAAGGTTAATTAAATTATTTATACTAATTAGAAATGCGAAACCTCTTTATCATATTTTTTTTACTCTTAAGTTTCTTTGGAAATAGCCAAGAAACCCTTCAAGAGTTATTAAAAACTCATAATACAGAGCGTGTTCCTTATATTTCTGTTCAAGAATTAGCGATGCCGAAAACGGACGCTATCTTATTGGATGCCAGAGAACTTAAAGAATATAATGTAAGTCATATTCCTAACTCAACTTATGTTGGTTATGATGATTTCGATTTAGATACCGTTGTAAAATCAATTCCAGATACTTCAAAAACTATTGTAATCTATTGTTCTGTTGGTATACGATCTGAAGACATTGCTGAACAACTCAAAAAGAAAGGCTACACCAATGTTTACAATTTATTTGGTGGTATTTTTGAATGGAAGAACAACAATTTCCCTCTATTAAATTTAGAAGGAAATGAAACAGATCACGTACACGCTTACTCTAAGGATTGGAGTAAATGGTTATTAAAAGGCACTAAAATCTATGAATAAATCACTTGTTATTGTGTTTGTCAAAAACATAAAATTAGGAACTGTAAAAACAAGACTCGCTAAAACTATTGGCGATTTTGGTGCTTTTGAGGTGTATACGGAATTGGTCAAAATTACAGAAAAAGCAACAGAACAATTAGACATAGATAAACGTATTT
>NZ_ATMR01000008.1 GCF_000427335.1 Winogradskyella psychrotolerans RS-3
ATTCTAATGGATCTATCCCAACATCACTCAAAGAAGCAACCGAGGCAATGAAAAATTCGGCCATAGCAAAATCTTTGTTTGGGGAAGTTTTTGTGGATCATTTCTGTAAAACCAGAGAATGGGAATGTAGAGAGTTTGCTTCTAAAGTTACCGATTGGGAAAGGAAACGTTATTTTGAAATTATTTAACCACCCTATCCAATAGCAATCAAAATTAGTGTGCAACCGCAAGAGAAAAAATGTTTGTTCACTTAAGGAGTAGTTCTACTGTAGGTTATACAGTAAACCAACTGTTGTCTGATCTTTGTTCGATTTTTAGCTCAAAAAAGGATTTCGAGTTTAATCGTAATTTCTTAAGTTTTATCACTAAAGTTTTCATTTATAAAAATGGATATTCTTCAAAAATTTAATTTCAGTTTTCCTACTGCCATACGTTTTGGAGTAGGCGTTATCAGTGAATTGTCTGATTATCTCAAACAAAACCAATTAAAAAGACCACTATTGGTTACTGATCCTATAGTTAGAGAGCTTGGGTTTTTTAAAAAGATAGTAAGCGAACTAAGCCAATCTGGTTTGTCTGTTGAAGTTTTTTCAGATGTACATAAAAATCCAGTCAAGTCGGATGTGCTTAAAGGGAAAGCTTTGTACCAATCTACCGATAGGGATGCCATTATTGGAATAGGAGGAGGAGTGGCTTTAGATGTAGCAAGAGCCGTTGCGCTTAGCATTAATCACCACAGAGATTTAATGGATTACGATGACTTGATAGGAGGAGACAAATACGTAACCGAACCTATACCGCATTTTATCACCGTCCCTACTACCTCTGGAACAGGAAGTGAAGTAGGAAGAAGTGCCATCATTTCTGAAGATGAAAGCAAGAAGAAGCGCATCCTGTTTGCGCCAACCCTAATGGCCAAAATAGTATTTGCAGACCCTGAGCTTACCATGGATTTGCCTTCATTTGTCACTGCAGCGACAGGAATGGATGCCCTTACCCATAATATTGAAGCGTATCTTTCTAAAAACTGGAATCCAATGTGTAGTGGCATTGCGCTGGAGGGAATTAAATTAATAGGTGAATCCATAGAAACAGCTACACTGAAACCTGATTTGGTTTCCAGAAGCAAGAT
>NZ_ATMR01000009.1 GCF_000427335.1 Winogradskyella psychrotolerans RS-3
AAATAAGAAGGACAAAAAGATCTCAAACAGCTTAAAGAAACAGGTAAAGTAATGTTTTTTGATTCTTTTGATTTACAGCTTTCAGAATTAATAAAAACGCAGAACCCCAAGAGAAAGTTGTCTCAAGAGGAGTTGGTCGAAAAAAAGATTGAATATTATTCTAATTCTGGAATGTCGGAATCTGAAAATGGGATCTGGGTTTATTATCCTTGGCGCAATACAGTAGTGCGAATATTAGAAGAAAGAGATTTTGTAAAATTACGCACCATAAGGAACCGCTATAAAAATCACTGATGAAGAGCAGGAGTTGCTTCAGAATAAAATCATTGGCATCATAGGCTTATCGGTTGGGCAGAGTGTGGCCATAAGTCTGGCGATGGAAAGGTGTTTCGGAGAGTTGAGAATTGCTGATTTTGACACCTTGGATTTGAGTAATATGAATCGCATAAGAACTGGTGTGTACAATATTGGTTTAAAGAAATCATGGATTGTTGCAAGAGAAATTGCTGAAATAGACCCATATTTAAAAGTTACATTATATAATGAGGGGATTATTGAGGATAATATCAATGATTTTTAACTTAAACGGAAAA
>NZ_ATMR01000010.1 GCF_000427335.1 Winogradskyella psychrotolerans RS-3
CCTCCAAGATTAACCAACAACCCAAAGTTTCCAAAAGTCTTGTTCATTCCTATAAGAAAATCTGTATTTACTTCTCTAAACCTTCTTATATCCTGTGCATACTGACCATTTACAAATCCAGGAGGTGGGGAGGATTGTCTTTGCGATCCTGTAGGTAGATTGTATTCTGAATCTCTGGAATAAAAATCCTGTCCAAATCTTCCTTGAACATATAACCAATCAGTGATGTCATATTTAGCTGTAATATTACCATAAACCCTATCTCTGATGTTATTTTCAAACCTTGAAAGTGCAAAGTAAGGATTGGTTCTGTTGGTAAATCTGGAATAAGGGAATTCATCACCATTTTCATCAAAAGCATATTCTTCCAATAATGCCAAAGGCAAAGAACTTGCCAGTGTATAAAGCACTACAGGGCTAAAATCCTGTTCTGCTATGTTTGGTGGATTTATTCTGTCTTCTTTAGAATAATTTATATTTCCTGAAACCGTTAATTTTTTGATGTTTTGGGTAAAACCTAAGTTAATGGTTTTACGGTTGTAATTGGATCCCGGTAGGATGGCCTTACTGTCCATATTGGCAACTGATAAACTAAAACCACCATTTTCTCCACCCGATGAAAGAGTGATTGTATTGGAAAGTGTGGATCCATTTCTGTAGTAATCTCTAATTTATTAGGCTGAGCAGT
>NZ_ATMR01000011.1 GCF_000427335.1 Winogradskyella psychrotolerans RS-3
CCCACGTTGTGCCGGTTGCCGATCTCGCTGATGAGCCTGAACGCCTCGATCAGGTCGCCAGAACCACCGCTCGAATCGTGACCGGGTGGTTCGATTCCGACATGATTATGGGCGTCGCCTGGGGAACCACCCTGGCGGCGATTGCACGCCATCTGGGGCAAGAAACCGACCCGCGGAAGTGCCATAGTGCAGCTCAACGGGGCGGCCAATGTGCGCACCTCAGGAGTCGAATATGCGGGCAACCTGATCGCGCGCTTCGGCGAAGCCTTCGACGCTCAGGTGCACCTATTCCCCGTTCCGGCATTCTTCGATTACGCCGAAACTCGCAACGCGATGTGGTCAGAACGGTCGATTGTGCGAGTGCTTGAATATCAACGTCGAGCTGACATCGCCCTGTTCTCAATCGGCGCGATCGCGGGTGAAGTTCCCAGCCACGTTTACTCGTCTGGTTACCTCGAAGCCGCCGACATTCAGACGCTCGATAGCGAAGGGATTGTCGGTGACGTGTGCACCATCTTCTTGCGCAAAGCGGCACCTATGAAGACCTCTCGATGAACGCACGTGCAACGGGACCAAC
>NZ_ATMR01000012.1 GCF_000427335.1 Winogradskyella psychrotolerans RS-3
TGTGTGTGTGTGTGTGTGTGTGTGTGTGTGTGTGTGTGTGTGTGTGTGTGTGTGTGTGTGTGTGTGTGTGTGTTAATAAAAAAAACACATTAGGCTTACATGCTAAAATCATTTAATTACCCCTTATTTATCAACGTTTCACCACCTTTTTACAGTGCCTGTTTATTATATCACCGCATCACTGTTTCTCTACTTCGCCATCTCAAACCCGACTTTCAAAAGTTCCTTCTAAAACCTTTTGAATATCCTCTTCTAAACGATCAAAGGTATAGGCCTGTGACCAATCCATAGCTTGTTGTGCCATGCGATCTAAATTCTCTGAGTTCAACACCTTTATAAATTCGGCTACTGCAGTCTCAAGGTGCGGTTCTACTAAAATTCCACGTTCTCCATAGCCCATCATCCAATGCACACAAGATACTGCTGTAGACACCGGAATACAGCCAAAAAACATCCCTTCTGCTACGGCTTTGGGCCAACCCTCACTTTTAGATAATAACATATTAAAATGTGCCGTCTGCAAAGCGGCCTTCACTACTGTTTTATCTTGGTTACCATGCATTATAATGCACGTTTCTAACTTTTGTTGTGCAATATACATTTCTAATTCTGATCGCAAAGGACCATCACCAAATAGCTCTAAACGCGCAGGAATCCCTTGCTGGTTCAATTGTTCTATAAACTGTATCGTCAATAGAGGCCGTTTTCCTGGCACTAACATACCTGCAAATACAAAAACTAGTTCCTCAGTATAATTTTTAGGGCTAAAAGGAACACGCTCTTCATCTTTATAAGTTGCTGAAATAAAAGGATACACATTGGATGTTTCACCTGGCCAATCACCATAGACTAATACCTTCATATTCCGGGTTAAAAACGTATTCCTAAGAATTGTTTGTTGCAAACGATACGTCCAAGGTTGATTGCTATCAGGATCCCAATTACCAGCATATTTTGTCGATTTTTGCTTTGAAGGAAATAACACTTGCGCAAAACAAGCAATTAAACCAACATTTGAAGGGCAACGGATATGAATATGATCTGCTTTACGCATCACTCGTACACACTTAAAGAAAATATAAGGAAACTTTATCAGTGTTTTTAAAATAGCAACGCCCCCTAAAATATTAAAATTAGGAACAGGTACAAACCTTATATTTTTTTGAGTATAAGCTGTGTCTATGGCATCAACTTCATTATTTGGTTTATTTATACCAACAACAACAATGTCATCTGCATAGGTTCCCCAAACATTCATTTCATTGACATAAGGCGCATAACCATAATATTTCCCACCTTTATTGCTATGTTGTACTAAGGTAAATATAGCTAATTTCATCTTTCTATTGTTGGCTTATTAAACATTAAACTCCACCACCCTACAATGCGGCCAAAACCTTCTTGAAACTCAAAGTTCTTATTCCTAGAAGTAATTCCACCAATAAAATTTAATTTTATTAATAAAAACGCTGTTAAATGCCATTTCAATCTCGCTTTTAATTTAGGATTTTTATATTTCACACGCCATATATACCAGCCATTGCGTATCACCATTTTTCCGTATTTATAAGTATTAGGTCGACCTTCTGCTTCATGATGATGTTCACATTTTGCTGCTGTATTCACATATAATTGTCCTATTTTGGATAATCGTAAACAAAAATCAGCATCCTCATAAAGGCCATAACCTTCAAAATAGGTTGAAAATGATAAAGTCTTAAATATAGAAACTTTATAGGACGCTACCCCTCCCATAAACAGTTCGACAGGATAAATTTTACCCGAAGGTGGTAAAAAACTAATGGGTCGCATATGTGAAAATGAAGGTAAAACACCAGGTAAAGTATCAGGTTCTAGTCCTAATATCTTTCGGACTTTATACCGTGAAGGCTCTTCGCGACTCCAACCATCAAAATGATAACCACTTGAATCTAAGGTACTATTTGAATGTCCCCAATTTACTTCATTGGTAATATAACCTCCCATACCAAGTGCATTCGTATGATTTTTATAACCTTCTATTAAATGCTTAAAATAGTAGGGATCTAAAGTAATATCATCATCTAAAAAACAAACAACATCTATCATTTTAGATAGCTTTGATATCCCAAAATTACGTTGCTTAGTTAAACCTCTTTGCTGTTCGGTTACCTTATAATATTTTAGATTTGTAAATCTATTGTTGTCTAGTAAATGTTTTGTTTCTTCATTTGTAGAACCATCTATAATTAAAATTTCATCGGGATATAAAACTTGTGCTTTTACGGTTTCTAGTAAATTCAACAAAGCTTTTGGCCTCATATAAGTGCAAACAATTAAGGAAAATATCATAAATTAGTGTTTAAAGGCATCATGTATTTCCTTAAAAAAGGCATTTCTATTCATATACTTTTCCCATAACATTCTATTGTCGGATTGCAATGTTATAAAATCAGAAGGACTTAATTGCTTATGAAACTCAGCAATACTTTTCTCTATGACTTTAGCCTTAGAACTTCTAACCCATACTACATGTTTAGACCAATTAATTTCCCAATCTAAAGGCAACCTACAATCTGTATCTATAAACACAGGTATTCTACCCATGGCAAGCGTTTCATATAAGCGTACCGAAAAATTCCCTACACCACGTAAACAGAAGGTGTATCCTGATTCTTCAATATTTTTAAAAAATTCCAAAGTTGTTTTATAATGCTCTGATTCTGTTTGAGCACCACCTCTATACTTATCTCTAAATATGAAATTGGGCTTAAGCAATTTACTGGTTTTAATTTTTTTAAAATAAGAGCCCTCTTCATACTTGATGGATAAAAGGACTGATAATCTATATGTTCTTTTTGTAAGGTTCTCTTAAAAATATTAATTTTTAAATAAGATAAAAATTCTTTTATCGCTTTTGAAACACTCACATGGGCATGCCCTACAAAACCTAAGTTAGGCTCATCTCTTTTATTAATTGGATAAAACTGGGATTTTAAGGTATACTCGTAAGGATCAACAATAAAAGAGGGCATTACAAATGTATTAGCATTTAGCTTAGAATGAAATCCTCCGAGTCTAAAATTATAAATTTCTTTTTCTTTAAATGAATACCCAAAATCTCCACCTGTATAAACCCACAATAGCTTATTATGTTCTCGTGCTAGAGCTAAATACCTTGATTTAATTTCTGACTCTAGACTACGAATGTAGTTATATTCTAATGGTAATATAATGATATCGGCTTCTTCTATTCGAGTAGTTATAATATAATACTCTGCGATATAAGTATCTTCTTTATAGTACAGGTCTAATAATAAAGGAAATACATGGCCTCTATGCTCTGGGATTAAAAATGATGTATCCGTATAAATATTCAACATATCCTAAAGCTGTTTTGCCCAATATTTTGAGGTCTCCCATCTATTATTAAATTCTTTATAAAAAGTTGCTTTTTTAGAAAACTTAACTGCAACAAACATTTTTAAAAACAATAAGGTTTTACTTCCTAATAATTGAGTTGTCGTTTTATACTTAAGATTAACATACATAATGGTTGGTGATGGTTTGGGTTGCACTTTCTCATTATCCCACGGATGTATAAATTTAGTTCTAAATCCCCCCATTGGAGCTTTTAAATGTGTAATATTTAACCCAGGTAAGTAAATAACATCCACCCCAAGATTTCTTAATTGAAGTCCAAACTCAGTATCTTCCCCATAGCCGAACTCTAATTTCATATTAAAAGATATTTTATCAAGAATATCTGCTTTTATAAAACTATTACCAGATCCAAAAATAGAAGTTTGATGTACATCTTTAAATGTCTTGATTTGATTTGGTAACAAATAAGAGGATATAATTGCTTTTAAACCATACCTACCTACCATATCTAACATTTTTTGTAACAGGTCTGATGCAAATCTATTATCATCATCATTTAAAAACACCCAATCACTTTTAACCTTGCTTAAAGCTATATTTCGCGCATTACAAGCTCCAGTCTGATGGGTAAATGTATGGTCTATTATAAACGGCCAAGATTCTGTTGTCAAATAGTCTAGCTCAGAATCACTTTCTTTTAAAGGATTTTGTTCTACAATAATGACACGCTCAGGTAAAATAGTTTGATGTCTTAAATCTTCTAGTACATCATATAAATATTTTTTTCGACCAATGGATGGAATAATAACATCTATAGTAGGCATTTTAATTTGAGATGTATTTATAATTGCTGTAGGCAGGATAACCTCAGAAAAAAATCGACGTTTATAAAAAAAAGACCTTAGTAATTCTACGATTTTAAAATGTTTTTCATGCCATAAATAAGTTAAAAACAAAAAGAAAGTCCATTGTATTTTATAATGTTCCTTCACAAACTTAAACAAAATACTAACGGATGCTTTTATATTGACTTCCTCTACGTCATTAATTAATAGTTTAGGTTCCGAATAACAAAATAAGCCTTTAGGCATCCCTAGTTTAGCAATTGAATTTAAAGCATAATCAAAATCACTGTTATTAACAATCGTTTTAAACTTAATTAACTGGCTTGCATGTATAGCACCTATTTCTGAACTCATTAACCAGGTTGGGTATTTTACGGTTTTATTTATCTTAATAAATGGAGATTGCTCTACATAGCCAATACCATCGGGTAAAAATTGTCTATTTGAAAATGAACACATTTCATTTTTTAAAACTATGGTATCTTCTATAGCTTTATAATTAATATTCTTTTCATGAACTAAATGACACCAAACCATGGTTTCATTTGGGAACATTTTTGCGGTATCATATAATATATTTATAATGGACTTCTCTTTTATAAAATCAATTGTTTCTAAAGTATTCCTTTTATAAATACAAACAACTCTATTCTTATTATGTATTAAAACAATCATTTCTCTATAATCTTTTTATAAAACTCAATGTTTTTAGTAGCTTGTTTTTTCATATCAAAATGCTCTTCTACATACCTTCTGGCGGCTTGCCCCATACTTAAACATAAAGCTTCATCTTGTAACAAAGTAATAACTTTGTCTGCATAAAGTTTATGAGCTTCGGGATCCATTAAAAAACCACTTTTTCCATCCTCCATTAATTCTTGAGCCCAACCGATATTACTATTTACTACTGGTTTTTGTAACGCCATAGCTTCTACGGTTACCATACCAAAAGTCTCCGCAAAAGTAGGAAACACACACACATGTGCGGTTTTAATAAATGTTTGCACTTCGTTATACGGTACTTTCCCTAGGTATTGCACATCTTTTATACAATTGTCCTCAAAACTATGCTTCATCAATTCCCAAGTTGAAGAACTTCCTGTTGAAATATCTGGTGCATCACTACCTATTAATACCAGCTTAGCATCAGGAACCTGCTCTTTTACTAAATTGAATATCTCAGGCAGTTCTAGTACTCCTTTTTTTCTAATTATAGTACCAATATACAGAATAGTTCTTGACTCAAATATTGATGGCTCTAAGTTCTTAAAATCATTTACTGGTAAACCATGTTTAATGGTTTCAATTGATTTATTGTCTGATATTTTAAATAAGGTCTTTGTTAATTGCCCTGCAAATGTCGTAGGGGCGATATATGCGCTTGCTCCTCTTACTCCCAAATGCTCAAATAATTTATTTTTCCATTTTTGCTTACGCCCTTCTAAATGACAAAAATAGCGATCACTGCCATGAAAACGCATAACAACAGGTATTGAAAATCTCATAAAAGCGGAAATCCCTGTCCAATCGGGGACTTCTAATATTGCTATTTGCTCTTTTTCTATGATATTTTGAACTCGTTTTTGAATATATTTTCTATATCTAAACCACTTACCAAAACCAAAAGATACATTAGCTATCAAATAAATATTTACGCCTTCTTCATTTATAAAGACATCACAGTCTTGTCCATAAACAAACACATAGACTATATGCCCTTCTCGTACTAAAGCTTTTGCCAACACCCCCAAACTAGTTCCTAGTCCAGCCACTTGCTTAACTTTATCGCAAGGATATTCCGGGGTAATGAAACCAATTCTCATACATATCCAAGTTTTTTACGAAGGTCTCTTGTTCCCCATTCTATAGCTTTCTGATAGACTATGTTCTTTGATTTTCTATTAACAGGATTGAATTTCGTAGTTTTTTCTTTTTCATCCCAAATATGCTTTCCTCCAGTTTCTTCTTTAAAGAAAGACGTATTTATTACTGATATTTCATCTATTTCTGACTTGATAACATCTAACGCTTTATCACAATTAAAAAGCTTTTTCAAATATTGAAGAGTGTCATCATTTTTCATTACCAAATCCTCATAACGTATCAAAATTCTATTTTCCAAATTTGGTAGTTTATCAATAACTTGGTGAGTAACTCTCCAACTGAAATAAAACTGAAATAAACCGGTCTTCATTCCTAATTTTTTAATAAAATCTTTGATAGACTTTCTTTTAAATCTCATAGCTTTAAAACCTGAAGTCAAAACATCTTTTGGATCTCTAATCAATAAAATATGAATATCATCTGGAAATAATTCAGGCAAATAATCAACGCCATCAAAACTGGTGTCTTTAATTAAAATATATGGATTATTGGTTTTAGATAATATACGTTCACGTAAACCATCAATAAACAAATGATTCATGATTTTTTTATCCGAGTCTATGTAAATATACCGTTTAACATGCGTAAAATATAAATCTAATATCCTTGATAAATGTGTTTCACTTTTTTCACGGTTGAAGACTTCCAAATCTAAAAATATTTTAAACACCTGTGCTGCAAAATTATGCCCTGTTCTAGGTGAGTAGGAATTCGAAAAAATGATTTTTTGATTAGCTTTTTCCATGTACTATTGTGTTAATTGCATCTAAAATACGATTTGAAGCTTCTTTGGGAGTATCCATATTTATTGTCTGAAACCATTGTTTCGTATTGCTTACTATTGTATTGGTACCATTTAGCATCGTCAACAGCTCTTCTTTTATAGCATCTGGGTGATCTAACCACAATACAGCTTCTTTATTAGGCATAGATCTAAAATGCACATAATCGTACACATGTACTCCTTTTATTACAGTATGATCTGTATCATAATGATAATTCATATACCCGCAAGGTTTGTTGTGTGCCACATAATCGAATACCATAGACGAGCCTAAATTAATGACACCTGCGGTATGTTCCGCCATATTTACTAATAACTTTGAATCTTCAGGTGTTGGTAATTTAGCATTCCATCCATCTCCTATAGCAGTCCATAACGGAGCAATAGGGACTATAAAATGTTTAAAATCATCTAAAACAGTATCAAAGCGGTCTGAGAAATCAACAGGGCATCGTCTAAATATAAGTCCTAATTGATGCCCTTGTGCATTAAGTGCTTCAATGGCCAAAGCAACATCCCTTAAATATAAAGGATCTTGTGGTGATGTTGTAATATCATCTCCACTAAAACAAAAATAAGTCGTTGTTAGTTCTAAATTATACTGATTATAAAAATCTGTTCTACTTATAACGTTATCACTATTAAAATGAGATTCAAACTGTGGTGTTCCTGTGACGGTAATCTGTGCTTCTTTTACAAATGGGTAATAAGTTAATAGTTCGTTTTTCATATGTCCACTCCATACATGATAATAATCGGTCTCTACATCTAACATTGATTTCGGCAAATTATCCCATGAAAACACAAAGCCTATTGTGTTGATTCCTAAAGCTTTAGCGGCTTCAACTGGAGCAATAGCCAATATGGCACGCTGACTTGCATTATACACTATATCTGGGGCTTCTTGTTTTATAATAGTAACGCATTGTTTATAGTACTCCGTTTGTGTTTCTAAATGACGTATGCGTTTACGTAAGGTTAAAAGGCCCTCTTCAGAATTATAACGTTTGATGAGCACCTGAGTGATGCTATTTTTTATACGACTTTTTAATCCTGAATTCTTTAACGGAAACCAATATTTATGATATACGGTATCATTAAATCGCTGGATATATTGATTCAGTTCTACCCGTTTTTTTGCATTCTTAAAACTATCCGTTAAAGCGTTTTGTTTTATTCCTTGTGGAATAACCTCTTTTAACCCTAATTCTGACAATGGTAATGGAGTAAGGTTGAGAAACACAATATCTAAGCCCTTAGATTTAGCCTGTTTATAAAATGACGTATATACAAAGTTTCTTAAACTCACACCATCAGGGATAATAAAGAGGATTTTTTTATGCTTTTTTTTCATAAGACCTATATTTTTGTAGAAAAGACTTTGTTATAAAATCTTCAGTCATCTGCATAGACTCATAAGTACATCCTGCTATATGGGGGGTTATTATCACATTGAAGTTACTATTTGCTAAATTTACAATAGGATTATCTTTTATATCTGTGTGCATTTCATTGGTTAAAACATCGGTAGCATATCCTTTTAATTTTCCATTTCTAAATAATTTCTCTATAGCAATTTCATCAACAATTGCTCCTCGAGATGTATTAATTAAATATGCATTTGATTTTATATGGCTCAAAAGTTTTTCATCAACAAAACATGTATTAATCTCATTTAAAGGAATATGTATACTTATGACATCTGCCCACTCAAAAAGCTTAACAGCGCTTTCATATTGTTTTGAACAATCACTTTTCTTCGCTTGATCTGTATCATAATACCCTGTTTCCATTCCAAAAGCTTTAGCATAGATTTCGACTTGTTTACCAACTCTACCTAAACCTAATATTCCTAATTTTAAAGAATTTAGATTATGACTTTTAAAACAATCACGATTCCATTCTCCTTTCTTAACAGAAGTATAAGACAGAGGTATATATCTAAGTAAAGCTAACATTAGTCCCCAAGTATGCTCTGCAGTAGAGGGTATTGTTGCTAAAAAATCATAAGCTCCTTTTAAAGAGATAATCTGTCCTCCTTTAGACTCAAAATAATCTAAATCAATATGATCTAGACCTGTAGTTGCTGTTAAAATATACTTTAAATGATTAGCCTTATCTATAACTCTATCCGATATTTTAAATTTTAGTCTTATGAATACAACTTCAACATCTTTAATGTAATGTAGCAACTCTTCTTCATCCTCTATATCCTTAACTATAACCTCAAACCTAGATTTTAAATGATTAATTGCCTGAGGACTAAAGTCTAAAGATTCAGTAATTAACAATTTTCTTTTAGCCATAAATCGTATAAATATTTTGTTAATAACACATCCCTCTCATCATCTATATTTGCCAACCATTTTGCATCCATTATATAGGCTTTTTTATTTGCAACCATAAACGTATTTTCTTTTAGAAAAGCAGCTGTTCTAACAGCATAAAAACAGCCGTTTCTGTAATATACTGGTTCTAAATCTTGTCTTCGTAAAGTTTCACCTCCTTTTTCGTAAGGTTGCATCCAAGAGTCCTTAGACACATTATACATTCTGGCAGGATGCATATCTACTAAAGGAACCGTGCTAATAACACCATCCAAATTAACTTCTTTATTAAACTCACCGATTATACTATCTAAATCTTTCGTCGTTCTTAAAGGTGACGTTGGTTGTAACAAGATTACTAAATCAAAGTCTGAAAATTTATCTAACACATGCAATACAGCGGTTGTCACTGAACTTTTATCTGTAGCTAAAGATTCAGGACGTTTAATTTTTTCAAGTTTAGGTGACCGTTTTACATTCTCCAAAATAATTTCACTGTCCGATGTTAAAACAACTTTATCTACCAATGAAGAATCTAAAGCACAATCTACAGCATGCTGAATTAATGACTTTCCCCCTAATTCTATTAAATTTTTATGAGGTACTCCTTTTGAGCCTCCACGAGCTGGTATAATAGCAATAACCTTCATATTTAATAAACAATTGTTTTATGAAACTTAAGAGGGACATCGTTTAAGTGAGTCGCGATAGAAACCCCAGCGTTACCATCACCATACACTAATGATTTGGGTGTTTTTTTTATTTCAATTTGTTGTTGAATAGCCTTATAAATAGCATCACTATTGTAAGGTACATCTATAACATTTGCACCACGTTCTCGTCGGTTTTGTCTTGTACCAATATTTACAACTGGCACCCCTAGGTACGCACACTCTCTAATACCTACACTAGAATTACCTATTAGACATGATGCATGATTTAAAAGATTTAAAAAATCATCTCCTTTCATATTTTTAAAAAAATGCACATGATTTAACTCATGATGTTCTCTATAAGAGCGTATACCCGAAGATGTACCATCTGCTCCTGCATCAACATTTGGCCAAAACCATAATACAGGTAAGGTTAACTGACTTACAACGGCTAAAGTTTCTTCTACATGACGTCTAGAGTCTTTATATTCAGTAGTAACAGGATGTTGCATAACCACAACATAACCATTGGACAAATCTGGTGCTGCGCCTACACCACCATAACGTGTATAAGGATTAAATGGTAATTTATCTGATCTATCAATTCCCTTTGCGATATCTATGGATGGGCAGCCCGTATTAAATACAGAATCTACTTCTTCTCCTAATTTTAAGACGCGTGTTTTAGCATCTTCTGAGGCTACAAAATGGTAGTCGGCTAATTTTGTAATGGCATGTCTTACTTTTTCATCGATATTACCTGTGACTTCTCCTCCTTGAACATGCGCTAGAGGTATATTCATATAAGATGCTGCTATAGCTGTAGCCATAGTTTCAAATCGATCTGCTACCGTTACTACAATATCAGGTTTTAAGTTATCGAAAACCGTTGATAATTCTAAAATTCCTATACCCGTAGTTTTTGCTGCTGCCGTTAAGTTTTCCCCTTCCAATACATTGAATACTTTAGCTGCAATTGTAAACCCATCATTTTCGATATAATTTACTGCAGAACCATAACGTTCTAATAAAGCTGAAGCCGCTACAATAAGTTGTAATTCTAAATTAGGATGGTCTTTAATCGCTTGCAAGACCGTTTTTACACGGCTATAAGAAGGACGTGCTGTAATAACTACAGCTATTTTTCTATGAGACATAAATGCTTAGTAACTTTTACTTTGTAATGTTACAAATATATACGGTTTTATAAAATAAGAACTCAAATTGTCTTATAAATACCCGATTATATGTCTATAAGGTACCCCACATAATTTTGACGTTGGTGTTTTATGCGCTAAATTTATCTATTAAATTCGTATAGATCTTTCCCCTTAAAGTGTAGAGCTGTTTTTATATAAAACTACGTTACACTAAATCATCCCAATTTAAGAAAGCCCATTTGTTTAAATCTTTGTTTAAACGCTTTCCTATGACCTCTTGAAATAATGATGCTTCGATACCATAGCCTTTGGGTTTTTTAGTTTCTAAATCTTCAAAAGCTATAAGATGTCCTTCTTCTAAGTTTTTATTAATCGCTAAAGATTTTTCGAAAATACTTTTTAATTCTGAAAAATTAGAATTGTCGTATTTATCTATAGGATTTTCAATTGCCAAAGCCACATTATTAACCGCTTTTACTAATTGAGACGTCTCCTTCAAAGTTAATGATGCTTTAGCGTCTGGGCCAAACATCTCTTTATCAAAAACGACATGAAATTCTAAAATCTCCGCCCCCAAAGCAACTGCAGCGATGCAGGCTTCTATGGACGACGAATGGTCTGAAAACCCTACAGGGATCTGATAACGCTCCTTTAATATTGAAATAACGTTTAAACCATACTCTTCTGGTTTAGTGGGGTATGCCGTGGTACATTGTAATACCGAAACCGCTACATTGCGATCTTTTAAGAATGCAATTGTCTTATCTAATTCCTCTAAAGAACTCATTCCTGATGAAACAATAACAGGTTTTCCTGTTTGAGCAATTTTTTCTAGCAACACTAAAT
Organism: Winogradskyella psychrotolerans RS-3; assembly: GCF_000427335.1. GTDB lineage: Bacteria > Bacteroidota > Bacteroidia > Flavobacteriales > Flavobacteriaceae > Winogradskyella > Winogradskyella psychrotolerans. The sequence goes on from NZ_ATMR01000012.1 coordinate 11,863, forward strand.
TATTAACCTCACCTGATCCTATTTTATAACGCTTTACACCTACTTGCTCCAACAGATCTACAGCTGCATTACTAAATGGGGAACTCATAAACTCAATCTCCACCTCATCGCAATGCTGTTTTAAACCTTGCCATTGCTCTAAGGTAAACTCCATACGTTTCCAGTAATCGAGCCTCGTAGTATCTTGTCTTGAAAATTTTACCCTAAAAGGTTCATAAATACTGCTTTCTGCTTCAGCAATATGCGTTTGAAATTTTATAGCTTGACACCCTGTTTTTGCCACGGCATCTATATAGGCATGTGCCATTCCTAGGCTACCATCGTGCGCTTGCGCTATTTCTGCTATTATAAAGGGGTTCATTAACTTTTTTTAAATTATTTTAGATATTTAGTAATTTCATTATTCAATATTTATTTTAGCCTCTGAAATAATCTTATTCATATCTGAATTCCATTGATTCATACTATATTTTTCTTTTGAAATAGGCTCGAATACTAAAGGTTCGTTTAAAAATTCATCTATAGCAGAAACCCATGAATCTATAAAATGAGGATTATCTATTAACTTACCATAACGTCCATAGTCTAAAACTTCTGGAACACCCCCTATTTGTGCAGCTATACAATAACATCCGCAATGCAAGGCCTCGATTAAACTTAAACCAAACCCTTCTTGCCATAACGTAGGAAACAAATAACAATCTGCTACCTGATAATATTTTGGTAAATCATCATTAGGAACACGGCCTAAAAAGCGTACCCCATTTATTTGTTTATCAGAAGCGACACCGATTACCCATAATTGAATATTTTTTCTCTCTTTAAAAATACGCTTCCAAACATCTAGTATAAGCTTTACCCCCTTTTTAGGACGATCTTGCGAGCACCACACAAAAATGGTCTTATCACTAGATTCTAATGTTTTTTTTATTTCTGTTTTTTCATGAAGGGCTAATTTATAAAATTTAGTTGTATCAATTCCATTATGCAATACAGAAAATTGTGTTGGTAAAACCGTGTAATATTTTTTGTGTATCTTATAACTATCGTATGTTAGTAATACCATTTCATCTATAATTTCAAAAAAACTACGACTCTCAAAATCTTTATAAAATGGAGAGTATCCATGAAAAAAAACTGAATATGACAATTTTCACGAACACCTTGGTTTTTTAAATATACATTCAAATATTTAACCAGTCCAAAGTTATCCACAACCTGAATAATATATTTTTCATCGGATTTTATTATTTTATTTAAACCATATAAATAATCTAAATAATAATTCTTTAGAAGCTTTTTTTTAATTTTTATAGAAATACTATTTTTTATAAAACTGTAATTAATATTTTCATATAACATTACTGGCCTTTCGCATACAACAAAATCAATACTATGGTCAGATTCTAAATAATTTTTGTACATCGTTGTCCAACTACCAATTCGATGATAAGGCAACGGAAATTGAGAAATTAAAATTACTTTAGTCATTAGTTTTATTTTATGATAGTTAAAACTTTAAATTGTTTAAAAATGTAAACTATAGCACATTTTGATTTGCACTCAACATAATCCATTTGTTTTTTTTATTAAAAGCAAAATCGTTACTTTTCAGGTATTAATCTTAATTTTTTAATTCAACTTTAAAAAGAAACGTACTAAATACCCTAATTTATTTTTTATCAAAATATCGGCTAATTTATTTTTTTTATACAAAAAATTTGGCGAACCCCATTTATTATGAAATTTTAAAAAGCCAGATAAATTCTTTTCATTATTAAACACCCACTCGTATTTTTTTTCATTTAAGTATTTAGGAATTTTATATTTCGATAAAATATCTGGATTTATTGATTCATTATTTTTAATCTTGTCTGTGGATTGCTTTTCAAGATGAACAACATGTGATTTATACACTAATGCATGTTTTATGTTTCTCGACTTTAAAGTCATTGCATAGTCATTATCCGCAAAATAAAAATCGAATGTCTCATCCAACAAGTTGATTTTATGAAATAATTCTTTTTTAACTACAATACACCAACCTTTTACATGTGTCATAACTTTATATCCAATTTCAAAAGAAGCGTCTAGGCTATTATCAACCTCAATTTTTCCTACCGGTGAAAATGACATAATCTCATTATGAGCTTGCCCAACTAATAAAATCTCAGAAAACCAAGAGTCCTGAAATATTAAATCGTTATTACATAATGCGATATAATCACCTGTAGCAGCTTTGATGCCAACGTTTAAAAATTTATGAAAATTAAATGTAAATGAAGGAATAATTATCTTTACAAAATCTGGATATACAAATCCGGATGTACTATAGTTTTTATTTGATTCAACAATAATTATTTCTTTTTCAAGATTTTCCTCAGACTCACAAAGGGAACTAATACATTCTGAGGTCATGTTAAAGAATCCCTCAGTTGTAGTCATAGCCAAAATTACTACCGTTAATTTCATAAATTAAATTACTTTATCTTTTTATATATGAATGACAGGCACTTATACATTTTATATACAAAACTCGAAGTCACTTTTGAATGAAATTTTTTCAATATTATATTTTCTCTATAAATTTGAATTGGATTACCTTGTTGTTCTACAAAAAAATCAGCATGCTTGATACTTAAATAATTTAATACTGCTACGTATTGTTCTTTGTCAAAAAGTTTCTGTCTTGAAACTTCTTTAATGCGATAATAAAACCCAACACTATCTAATTGCTTAACTACACCTCCTTTTTTCAACATTGCAATCCAAAATTCCCAATCTTCAACGCCATGTATCATATTTTCATCATATCCACCTATTTTTTCCCAGTCTTTCTTCAAAAATAAGGCAGAACAAAAAATCATGTTTTTTATACTTAAATTATATAAAGAAAACGGATCCAAAACCCAGTCCTCATTAACGTCACCAAATTTTTTGGCTTTACAATACACAACTTTTGTTTTAGCATCCTTTTCAAATACACTTAAAGCATTCTCTATATAATCTTCCGCAATTTTATCATCACCATCAAGAGGTAAAACATAGAGTCCAAACGCTTTAGATATACCTAAATTTCTTGCTGCGCTGACCCCTTTATTTGTTTGGTATATGTATTTGAATCGAACGTCTTTTTCACACCACGCTTTTGCCACTTCTTCAGTATGATCTGGACTTCCATCATTAACAATGATACACTCCCAATTATTGTAAGTCTGCTGTATTACAGAAGACAAACATTCATCTAAATAAATAGCTTGGTTATAACAAGGTACAATGATGGATATTCTAGGATCTGCCATGAATTAAGAAATTATCTTTTGACGGTAATTATAGCCTCTCCCTGTTAATAGTACAAATTTAATATAAAATCTAACAATCAAGGATTTAGGAAAATTATAAAAAAACTTTAATGTGTTATTATATATAGCCCAACTTTCATTTGCCTTTTGTTCAAACAAATAAGATATAATGCTATTTTTAAAATAAGAAAATAGGTATGCGTTTATTTCTTTAGCGTTATTTGATTTTTGATTTTTTAAAAACAAAAACAATTTCTCTCGTGCTAAATAATAATACCATTTACGTGTATTTTTATTTTTGTTAAATGAAATACTCTCAGCATGTCTTCTTATTTTTATTAGAGGTTTTTCTAAAACATCATATTCAGGTGAATAAAATAATACTCGTGTTAAAAATTCCCATTCCTGAGCCGCTTTTAACTCTTCATTAAACCTCAATGAATTATCTAACAAAAACGTTTTTTAAACAAAGGGGAAGGTGTAAAAAAGCTCATATCTCCCTTAATAAAATCTAATAAAGGTTTTTCAGATGTAATATGCTCATGTCTTAACCCCAAAATATTGTCTACATTTCCTTCAAATACTAATGTCTGGCATACAGAGTAATTATAATTCGTTGTCTCTAAAGACGTCATCTGTAATTGTAATTTATCATCACACATTATATCATCACTATCAAACCAGTTGATATACTCTCCGTTACTTATTTCAAAACCATAATTCCGGGATCCATTACCTCCAGGCAAGTGAGTACTGGGCCTTTGATGATATTGAAACCTATGATCCTTATCACAATACGCTTTCACCAATTCTTCCGTACCATCCGTACTCCCATCATCAACCACAATACACTCCCAATTCTGATATATCTGAGCCAATATAGAATCTAAGGTTTCACCTATTAAAGACCTACGGTTATAAGTCGGAATAATAATTGAAATAAGGGGTGAATTTGGCATAATTATAAATTAGGAGACTAAGATACAAAGTCAGATGAAAACCAACCATAAAAATCAAAAAAAGGGAAGTTATCAGTATAAAGTTCTATTTAAAATTAAATTAATAATTCATCTTTTATACTAAAAGCGCTCAACAAATCTAAACAAAGATCCTTATTTTAAAAAAACAATAACAGACCTAAAACTTTCATTTTAAATAATGTAAACCAGGCAACCTATTTTTAGCTCTGCTTTCTATAATTAAAGGTTTTATTTTAATTAAACGTGACAATTCCTTCTTTAAACCGTTAGATTTAGACAACTTTAATTGTAATTTTAATTTTAAAATAGTTTTTCGTAAATGCTTAATTGCTTTATCATGCTGTGAATCAACATTTATGTTTGCAAACTTTGCTTTATAGTAGTTTTCTCTTTTATTGTAATATACAGCACTGTAAGCAGATATGATAGGTGCTGGCCTTTCTTCACGGTCATGAATAACATAAGATTGAGGTAAAACTCCTATTTTAAATCCATGATATAAAACACGTTGGCAATAGTTATCATCTTCTCCATAATGAAAAAACAAAGGATCAAAACCACCTACAGTCTCCAAACATGCTTTAGAAATTAACCAAGCTGCTGCATTTACAAAAGGAACCTCATATACATCTTTGAGGGTATTGCCTAATACAAAATCAGAATAAAACTGACCTGAATACTCTTCATGCATAAAACTAGAGAAATTCTTATCTAATTTTTTTCGATTCCCTGTAATATGAACAGGGCTTAATATGCCATAGTTAGACTGTTTTTTCTGAAACGTTACTAAATCATTTAAAACTGTATCTACTAAATACGCATCTTGATTTAATAAAAATACATGTTCCGCTCCTTGATCTAACGCATATCGAATGCCTAAATTATTTGCTTGACCAAAACCTAAGTTTTTTTCTTGTTTAAATAATATAACATTAGGATAATTGGTTTTAATAAAAGAAACGGTGTCATCTGTAGAGGCATTATCTACAACTACCACCGGATAATCTTTACAACTATCTAAGCATTTTTCTAGCCATTGCATGCCGTTGTATGTTACAATTACTATATAAATCAATTTATTTTAATTTTTAAGCCATTTATTTTTAAAACTATTTATTTCTAACTCCGTATAGAAATGTTTCATATATTCAGAATTATATAGTTTATCCACATATTCTCTTGGCAGTCTTATATTATTTTTAAAATCTACATATACCTTATTAATAGGTTTAGAGCTAGCCTCATTAGCTCTAATCAATTCTATTTCTTCTCCAAAAAGGTCAACCATTGCAGGGTTGAAGCTTTTCGTAATTTGCTCCATTTTAAATACTAAAAGCGTTACATTCTCTTTTTCGATTATCGAATATCCTTTTTCTTTATTAAAAGAATTATCAAACACATCGATGTCAAAAACACTGTACATTTCAGACTTAAACCATTCTAAATGAGAATCAATAACAAACTTAGTGTAGAAAAAATCATAAAGTTCTGTAAGATCATTTTTTGGTGTTGTTATTTCAAAAGGGTAATTATTATTTCTTGATTTAAAAATATACTTATCTTCCGTTTCCTTAAAATCTATCCATTGAAAAAAAAGCGATATATTTCTACTAATGGGCTCTCTTATAACTGTTATTAATTTTAGATTATTAAATTTATTTTCTTTAATAATAGCACTTAGCCATTGAGGCTTCCATAATAGACCTGTTGAAAGATGCCGTGGATATTCTTTATTTCCAAAAACTTCACTCTTAATCATTTTCTCTCGCTCATCAAGGTAAGAGCCATTTAATCTATGTAAATGGAAAATATCTTTGTTTGGATATACGTTTTTTAACGACTCATATAAGGAAGTAGAAGCTACTTTCCCCATAGTATATATTAGAATTAAATCTTCTGAAAACATTCTAGATTTAGACAAATCTCTCTGATACATATATTTATCAAAAGAATAAAATGATTTAAAAAAACCAAGTAATCGACGCTTAATTCTGTTTTTTAATTTCATTTAGAATCTAACTTTATTCATTTTTTTTAATAGAAACTTAGAACTAGATTTTATTGAGCTTATTTTGTTTCGAAAACCATTCTTCATCGTAAAATTATAATAAATTAAATAACTAGAAGCTCTCAAAAAGTCAATGAAATATATTTTATGAGAATAGTCTACTACCGTTTTAGAAATAAAACTTTTTAATCTATAAATGTTAAAATCTGTATTATACGTTTTAATATATTTAGCAATATTATAATCTAATTTCATTTGCTTAGACGTAACCTGTCGAGAAATACCACCATCATTTTTCCTATATACGGCAGTAACATCATCTAATAGCTTAATAGAGCCAAAACAAGACACTAATAAAAACAAGGTTCTATCTGCTGATAACACTTGCTTTGGGAAATCATTTCTAAACGCTGTTTTTCTAAATAGAAACGTTGCAGTATGAAAATGTCTTGATTCTAACAAGTCATTCGTTTGTAGCTGAGACTTAAGTTTTTTCTTAAACAAATGTTCTTTGGTGGAACCTTCATACTTTACAAGCGAATTTGTAGCTACTCCTGAAAAACGGTTGTTTTGTTCTAAAAAATCTACTTGCTTTTGTAATTTTAAAGGATCTGTCCAATAATCATCGCCATCACAAATAGCTATATATTTAGCTGTGCATTGCTTAACTGCGTAAACAAAATTGGGTGTAATGCCTAGATTTTGTTTGTGACTAAAATATTTAATCTTATTGGATAGATTTTCTTCTTTAATAAAATCGAGAACCATTGAATCTGTATTATCAGGAGAACAATCATTTGAAAGTATTATTTCAAATTCAAAATCACATTTTTGGTTTAATATACTTGTTAATGCTTGTAAAATATATCTTTCATGCCCATAAGTAATCATGCATACAGAAACCATCATATCTTAATCTCTTTTTGAAATTATTTTCCCAGGCACACCTACCACAGTACAATTATCAGGAATATCCTTTGTTACAACCGTTCCTGCTCCGATTATTACATTTTGCCCTATATAAATATCAGGAATTATAATCGCATTGGTTCCAATACTACTTCCTTTACCTATAGTACATCTACCAGATATATTAACATTTGGTGAAACTTCAACAAAATCCTTTAAAACACAATCATGTCCAATTGTCGCATTTATATTAATTAAACATCCCTCACCTATACTAATACTATTAGTAATAATAACTCCAGACATTATAGCAGTACCTCCACCTATTTGAACATCAAAACTACCAACTTCACTATTTTTAGAATACACCACTCTAGGCTCTGCTCCTAAGTCTATAAATTTATGATACAAACTCTCCCTGAATGTTGGTTGCCCCAACCCCAAAACAAAAGATTTATCTTCTGTTTTTAACAAATAGGTTTCTACCTCTTCAAAAGAAGTTAGTATTTCGAATCTATTATATAGTTTTGAAGGCAAATCACTACTTACATTATCAAAAAATACAATATCATCATCTGGCAAGCCCATATCTACTGATACTATCTGCAATATCTCTTTAGCAAAACCTTTGGCTCCAACTATGATCATAACAACTGTTCTTTTACAATATTAATAATTTCGTTTAAATCCTCAGTTGCTAAACCAGCAAATAATGGTAGACACAAAATTCTAGAGGATACTGATTCCGAAACGGTTAAGCTACATGACTTAACATATGGAAGTGTATTTAAAGAGGGATAAAAATAACGTCTTGGATAAATAGAATGAGACTCTAACACTTGTTTTACACGCAACAACTGACTCTCATTTTCAAAAATCACAGGATAGTAGCTATAGTTCCAATTGGTTTGGACTCTAATTTTTAGCAATTTCAAACTTGATGTCTCAAAGGCTTTATTATAAATCTCAACTATTTTCTTTCGTTCTTTGAGAATTTTTGTCATATAGGGCAATACTGCTAAACCCATAGCCGCCTGTGGCTCACTCATTTTAGCATTAATCCCTAAACTTTGAAAAGCCTCTGGCCCATCATGTCCAAAATTATGATGAGAATACATAGTTTCAAAATGCTGTGGTTTGCAAAACAAAGCACCTCCTTCTCCTGTATGAAACAACTTGGTAGCATGAAAACTACACGTACTGACATCCCCAAAATTAAAAAGAGATTGTCCTTTATAAGTGACCCCAAAACAATGTGCAGCGTCATAAACAACTTTTAAGTCATGCTTTTTTGCAATAGCTTCAATGACTTCTACAGCACAAGGATTACCAAAAACATGTGTGGCTAAAATAGCAGAAGTGTTAGATGTAATGGCCGCTTCGATCTTCGTTTCATCAATAGTTAAATAATCTGGATCTATATCTACAAATACAGGAGTACAGCCTTCCCAAACGATACTACTAGTTGTCGCTACATAACTAAAAGGTGTTGTTATAATTTCACCTTGTAGCCCTAATGCTTTTATTGCTATTTGTAAAGGCAAAGTACCATTAGTCATAGCAATAATATTTGGAGTGTCTAGATAAAATTGTAATTTTGATTCCAACTCCTTTACCAAAACGCCTCTGTTAGTCATCCACCCTGTATCCCATGCTTTTTTTAAAATGGCTTGGTATTCGGCTTGTGCAGGTAAAAATGTTTTGGTGACGTTTATCATCTACTTTGATTTATTTGCATGTACCTGATAATTGTTAGGCAATTCAATATTAAAAAAATCTCCTAACCTTTTCCATTTATCAGCATCTTCAAGCTGAGCCGCAAATAAAGAATTTGGACTAATAGCATTAAAAAAATCTACAATCTCTTTATTTCTAAGGTTATATATATTTTTATAATGTGCCCTATGAGTCTCATTAATATCTAAAAGGTTATCATTACCATAAATAGTTTTATAATAATCAAGATTGGGAAACATCTTATAATACTCTTCTTTTCTATTGTAAATGCTAGAATGCTTAAACGTATTACCTAAACTTTTACCTTTAGAATGACTTACCATAGAGTCAAACCACTTATCTGCATCTCGAGTAAAAAGAATAAATTTAGCATTGGGAAATCTATGATAAAGCACTCTATAAAAGTCTTGTTCCCACCAGGGGTTATCTTCAAAAACTTGATGATTTTTAAAATCTTTAGACTTAAATATACTTTCGAAATCTCCTAAAAACCGCTTTGCTGACCATTTAGAACTTCTTTTCTGATCATAACTAGCTACTTTATATCCAAAATCTTTAAAAAACTGACCTACAGAAGTTGTACCTGTTCTTTGAAAAGAGACACAAAAAATTTTATTCTTTTTCTTAAGCATTTCTAATTATTTTAAGAATTAAACCAATCAAATTTAGGTTTTAAAGGTCCTTTAGTTTTCCCCATCCACTGTCCTAATTCCTTAGCTTCCTGAAGCATCGTAAACTGCACACAGTCGGGTTCTAAAAACAATTGTTTTTTCCGTTTGTAATCATAACATCTAGACTAAAGTTCCCTTCATTAAAAAAGAAATTAGGCAAGTGCATCGCTAACAATTGTTTCCCTTTTTTATCTAAATTCATCTGAGCATCTTTAGAATTGGTAACAAATATAATATTACCGTCATCGTCTTTAAATCTAAAGACTACAACTAACTCCTCTAATGTATGTTTAATTAAAGTCACATTTATAATTAAATCATCTTCTCTAGTAAGAGGATCATTATAATTTTTATGTTTCCCCTTCAACCCCACAGATTCTATAAAAAAAGATTGTTTTTCAAAGTCTTCCTCTTTAAAATAACGTAACGTTTCACCCCCTTTTGTATTTCCTAAATTCAAATAAAAACTAACAGCCTCATCCGTTCCGCCTTCAAAAACAGATGTTCCATTTTCTAAAACAATAGCACGTGTACATAAGCTTTTTACCGCTGCCATGTTATGACTTACAAACAATACTGTACGCCCATCACCTTTAGAGATATCTTGCATTTTCCCAATGGCCTTTTTCTGAAACTCAGCATCACCAACAGCCAATACCTCATCAATGACTAAAATATCGGGTTCTAAAAACGCGGCTACCGCGAAGGCTAAACGGACGCGCATCCCAGAAGAATACCGTTTTACAGGGGTATCGACATAACGTTGACAGCCAGAAAACTCAATAATTTCGGTTTCTTTGGCTTTTATTTCAGCTTTGGTCATTCCTAAAATCGCCCCATTTAGGTACATATTTTCTCGCCCTGTTAACTCCGGGTGAAACCCTGTACCGACCTCTAATAAGGATGCTATTCTACCTCTGGTTTTAATCTCTCCTGTAGTGGGAATGGTAACACGAGATAGTATTTTTAATAAGGTTGATTTTCCAGCTCCATTTTTTCCAATAATACCGAGCACCTCTCCTTTCTGGACTTCAAAGTTTATATCTTGTAAAGCCCAAACATAATCACTATCGGCTTTGGTACTTCTATCATTTACTGCTCCAACCTTTAAATACGGATCTTCTTTACCACGTATACGCGCCCACCAACGGTTAAGGTCGTGACTTATAGTCCCCGTCCCCACTAATCCTAGTCGGTATTGTTTGCTTATGTTTTCGGCTTTTAAAATGACACTCATTGTTGTTTGTGATTCGTTGTTTGTGATTCGTGGTTCGTGGTTCGTGGTTTGTGATTGGTGATTCGTTATTGGTGATTTGTGTGTTGTTTTCTTCTCACTTCTTACTTCTTACTTTTTACTTCCTACTTTTTACTTTGTACTTCCAACTTCTCACTATTCACTATTCACTATTCACTATTCAAAATTAAACTGTATCAATAAACGTCTTCTCTGTTCTATTGAAAATAATAATCCCAAAAAACAAAATTAGGAACGTAATTATAACTGTATACGCAATTCCAAAACCATTTATGGTTCCTGTTCCTAAAAGCATGAATCTTGCGGTCTCAATAATATAAGCGAGTGGATTATACTCTACGACCCAGGCTATATTGGGTAATTTATCACGCATCAATGCTAACGGATACATTACAGCGGATACATACATTAATAGTTGCACACCAAAACCTACCAAAAATTTTAAATCTCTATATTTAGTTACCAAGCTAGAAATAATCATTCCCAGGCCTAAACCTAATAAGCCCATTAGTACTATAATAAAAGGAAAAAAGACAATGCTACTATCTACCGAAATAGCTGCACCATTGCTATAGTAATAGATATAAAAGGCTATGAATATTAGCAATTGAATTCCAAATTTTAATAAATTAGATAGGATAATCGATAGGGGCACAATGATTCGAGGAAAGTACACCTTTCCAAAAATGGCTTCATTGCTTTTGAAGGTGTCACTGGTTGTGGTTAGGCAGGTACTAAAATAATTCCAGATAGAAACTCCTGCTAAATTGAATAAAAAAGGAGGAACTGTTCCTGTTTCTATATTGGCGACTTTATTAAAAATTAGAGTAAACGTTAGAGCTGTAAACAAAGGCTGTATTAAATACCAAAGTGGCCCTAAAACTGTTTGCTTATATAGCGTTACAACATCTCTCTTAACAAAAAGCACTAACAAATCTCTATAGTGCCATATTTCTTTGAAATTAAAGTCTATCAGTTTCTTTTTTGAAGAAATAGTATATAGCCAAGATTCTTCGTTTAGCTTGCTCAATGTCAGTCTTTTTTTTGATTGGGTAAATATAGTGAATCCACTGTAATACCAAAAAATAGTCTAAAGAATTGTAACACTAAAATCTCAATACTTATACTCTTGAAAAATGGACTGCTAAAAGACAAACACGGACTTAATAATTCCGAAAATGAATATTTTAGTATGGCTTAAGAAGCTACACCATCTTTATCGTCATTATCCGTTGCATTACGCTTTTTTAAATCTGCTGGCGACATACAAATATCAAAGTCTTTATTGTACAAGTAATGTGTATACCCATTTTCTAATGACTTTTTCTGGTACTCAATGCGCAAGGCTTCATCATCGATGGGCCCTTTTTTATATAAATCTGAATTTACAAAATCGAATACTACGGTGACCGGTAGGTTAAATACAAAAGCGAAATCAAAGATTCCTATGACTTGGTGTTTACCCAAGTTTCGTTCTGTACGAATGTATTGCATCATATTTTGTGCTGAACGCATACTTAAACCTGTAATTTGATGAACATCGGTTGAGTTTAAAAATAATTTTTTTTTCATTTTTTAGGGCTTTTAAAATTCATAAACACTTAACTGTCTGTAATTTACAAAATAACCGTTAAAATCACTACTTTACTCGACGAAATACCTAAACTTAACATTTTATAGTTATTTAACTTACAAATAAAAACCGTTAAACGGACTTAAAACACTTTTATTCAATTTATTTTGATTGTATATAGCTGTTTTAAGCTTTACTTATTTCAGTTTATGGAGGTAATAAAAGTTATAAAGCGCAATAATTGTTCGATATCTACAAAATCGGAAATTTGAAAATTTAAACCTACTTAATCACTTTAGTTTTACGACAGTATTCACAGTATTAGAAACTTAAACCTCTATGAAGCGCTAATGAGGCAGAATGTTGAAAACGCTGTATTACCCAAATTTAATTTTTAATATTTAAAACCCATTTAACATGGCTAAATTAAGAAGCTTTATTAAGATCGAAGGAACCCTGGGAGATCTTACCTTTTACAAGGGCAAAGAGGGGTATTTAGTAAGAACTAAAGGAGGCGTAAGTGCTAATCGTATTAAAAACGATCCTGCATTTGCGAGAACACGAGAAAACGGTTCTGAATTTGGACATTGTGCCACAAGCGGCAAGCTATTGCGACACGCTATTGTAGGTTTATTGTCTGATGCAAAAGACGGTAGTATTACTCCACGAGTCACACAAGTGATGAGTATGGTTAAGAATACCGATGTTATATCGTTGCGTGGGCAGCGACAGGTAGCTGTAGGATTGGCGAGTGCAGAGGGGAAAGCCACATTAAAAGGCTTTGACTTTAATAGTAACTCGCAAATGGCTACAGTTCTAAGATCTGACTTTACGTTAGATACCGCTACAGGCGAGGTAAACATCGTTGATTTAATTCCTCAACACCATTTAGGAATTCCTGGAGGGGCTACGCATGTCAGTTTTTATTCTGGATTTCTAAATTTAGATTTCAGTACAGGTGATAAGGAGTTGCAGACAAGTACTGTTGTTAATTTACCGATTAACATGACCTCAACCTCGGTAACCTTAACGCCTACTGCTGTACCAACTGGTAGTGGAAATCAGTTGTACTTTTTAAAAGTTGCTTTTTTCCAAGAGGTTAATGGAGTGCAGTATGCTTTAAACAATGGTGCTTTTAATGCGCTACAATTGATAGAAGTATTGTAAACCTTATTTTCTGAATTTAAAAAGCTGTCTGAAAAGGCAGCTTTTTTTTGTGTGCTTTTTTTTGTTTTATTTATTATTAGTGCAGAGTTATGTTTTTACATATAATATACTGGAAGACTATAGAGTCAAACCCACCGTCTAAGCCTTCTGCGGCGGCTTAGCCACCTCCCTTTTTCTAAAGGGAGGAGCACATTTGGGAAAATAGGATGCGTTAGGGGAACTATGGGGTTATTAACTCAATTTATAAATAGATAAATAATTTATGGTGGTTTTTATTTGTTTTGGACGACTATGCATTATAGTTTTTTTAATATGAATATAATCAAACCCACCGTCTAAACCTTCTTTGGCGGCTTAGCCACCTCCCTTTTCTAAAGAGAGGAGCACATTGAGGAAAATAGGGTGCGTTAGGGGAACTCAAATTTATTTCATAATTTTAATACATGCCAAACCATAAAATACACAGTAAAAAAGAATTGCAAGACTACAGAAGGGCCTTAAGGAAAAACCTAACACCTTCAGAAGCTTTTTTATGGAAATATTTAAAGTCAAGACAACTCAGTAACAGAAAATTTCAAAGACAACACAGCATAGGCTATTACATCGTTGATTTCTACTGTGCTGCTGAAAAGTTAGTTATTGAATTGGATGGCGAGGTTCATAATAATCCAAAAGCGCAAGAATATGACGAAAAAAGAACGCGATATTTAGAGAGTTTAGGGTATAAAGTCATCCGTTTTGAAAATAAGATGGTTTTTGACTTTCTTCCATCTGTTTTTGGAAGAAATACAGAGTAATTTTAAGTAAAATCAAACCCACCGTCTAAAACCTTCTGCGGCGGTTTAGCCACCTCCC
>NZ_ATMR01000013.1 GCF_000427335.1 Winogradskyella psychrotolerans RS-3
AAGTATTCGAAACAGAGGCGTTGAGTTTTTGCTTACAGGAAAGCCTGTTGTTTCTGATAATTTTGACTGGGACATCACGGGTAACCTTGCCTACAACAAAAGTAAAGTATTGAAGATTTCAGATACTTCGAATGAATTGATTTTGGCCACCACTACCAAAGCCTTTATCAAACACATAGAAGGCATGGAGTATTCTCAGATAGTAGGCCGTACCATTTTGAAAGATGAAGAAGGAAGAGACATTATTGATGCTACGGGACTTCCTATCGTTCCAGCAGGTGTGGTTCCTTTTGGTACAGGTGTTCACCGATGGACGGGCGGATTGATAAATAATTTCAGGTACAAATCCTTTAACTTAAACGTTTTGGTAGATGGTAAATTTGGTGGAAGCATTTATTCCCAAACCATTATGACCTGGAACACCGAGGCATGTCTTACGGATCGCTATTAGGTAGAGAAAACGGAGCCGTTTTGCCAGGGGTAAATGAAAACGGTGAAGTCAATGATGTATTGGTAACGGCTGACAGGGTAAACAACAGGGCCATTATCGTAAGGCGAAGAGATGCACTTGACGATTACCTTTATGATGCAAGTTTTATCAAGTTGAGGAACATTTCATTGAGTTACAGTCCTCCCGCATCATTTTATAACAAGTTAGGATTCGTGAAAGGTGGAAGCATTTCTTTGGTAGGAAGAAATCTTCTAATACTAATGAGTCATTCACCAGGCATAGACCCGGAAAACAATTTGTATCCAGGAAACAGTCAGGGTGTTGAATCAAGTGCCTTGCCTCCAACAAGGAGTATAGGGGTGAATGTAAACCTTAAGTTCTAATCTCAATAATAGACCGAATCATCATGAAAAATAATCTGTTAAAAAACGCGATTTTATTTGTCTCGTGATCCTGGCGTCTTGCGACCAGGGATTTGAAGAGCTTAATAAAGACCCGAATGCAGTTACTGCCGATCAATTCAATCCCTCCTTTTTATGACTACCGCACAACTAAAGTCGGCGCAGGGAGATCACAA
>NZ_ATMR01000014.1 GCF_000427335.1 Winogradskyella psychrotolerans RS-3
AAACCGCTCCATTTCACAGGTATTACCCAGCAGTTTGGCACCAGGATTTCGATGGAGGAGTTGCTTGGATTACAGCATTAGGACACAATAAGAAAGATTATGAAGACCCTACTTTTCTAAAACATATTTACCAAGGCATGAATTTTATTGCCAGCCGCATTTCTAAAAAAGATTACTCAAAAGCATATGCCAATGCCTGGGATAGCCCTGTAAATTTTAAATAAGCATTAGACTTTCAATAATTAACAATAGACAATAGAACAATTTTTAAAGAGTGCTTCTATGAAAAACGCCAAAAATACCAATGAATCAAGAAGGAAATTTATAAAATCAACGGGGAAGGGGCATTAGCTGCTTCTTTGGCCGTAACTGGTTTTCCTACCATTGTTCCTGCTTCTGTTTTTGGGGAAAAATGCCCCAAGTAATAAGATCAATATTGGTCAAGTAGGTTTTGGTAGAATAGCCATGACGCATGATTTACCTGAACATTAAAGAATGATATCGCTAGAGTGATTGCTGTAGCAGATGTGGACAGTAACCGTGGAGCACAAGGCACACAGGGG
>NZ_ATMR01000015.1 GCF_000427335.1 Winogradskyella psychrotolerans RS-3
GTTGCTGACTCTGAATTTCCGTTGAAATCGGTTACTGTTAATATCACCGTGTTATCTCCAATGTTAGAACAGTCAAAAGTGGTTATGTCAAGCGTCATCGTTGCAATGGCACAATTATCAAAAGAACCATTATCAATTTGCGAAGCCGTTATAGCCGCTTGACCCGCAGCATCCAATAAAATACTTATGTTTTGCGTAAGCACTGTTGGTTTAATGGTTTCCAATACGGTTACTATGGCTGTTGCTGACTCTGAATTTCCACTAGCATCCGTTACTGTTAAAGTCACCGTGTTATCTCCAATATGAGAACAATCAAAAGTGGTTTCATCAAGCGTCATAGTTGCAATAGCACAATTATCAGAAGACCCATTATCAATTTGTGTTGCGACTATAGAAGCATTTCCCGTAGCGTCCAGCGAAACCACTATGTTCTGTGTAAGCACTGTTGGTGTAATTACATCCTCAACATGTACCGTGGTAGGTATTGAATTTGCGCTAGGAGATATACCGTTTTGTACTACTACTCTAAATTGTGTTGTTTCTGTTAATGCTTCAGAGGTATACGTGTCTAAAGTGTTAGCAATATCTGTCCAAGTTGTAAATGGGCTTACTGAAGATTGCCACTTTATAATACTTCCTGTATATCCTGACAATGTTAATTGAGAACTTGTTGTATGTGGGCAAATGGTTGTGCCTCCAGATGTGGTTCCTCCTAAACTTTGTGAATTAATGATAACCTCGGTATAGGTTGCGATTTCGTTTGAACAATTTTCAATTTGAACGAGGGCTCTAAATTGAGTCGTTTCATATAATGCATCAGAAGTATATGTGGTTGTAGTGTTAGCAATATCTGTCCAAGTTGAAAAAGGGCTTACTGACGCTTGCCATTTTACCACATTTCCTGTGTGCCCTGATAATGTTAATAAGGCACTCGTACTTCCATATCCCACGGTGGTTCCTCCTGCAATGCTTCCGCCAACCGTTATGGGGTCACTTACAGTTTTAGAACTAGCATCAAAAGCGGTGCACCCTGCATCGGTTAGTGAAAAATTCGAATATGTTCCTGCTGCCAATCCTGTTAATGAAAAATTATTAGCTGAAATGGTTACATTTTGTGGGCTGGTAGTTGCGCCTGCACCTGTTGGCGTAAAACTTAAAGAATAAACACCATCGGCCATGTTAGTAGATGTAAAAGCTATAGTACCATCCGTGCCACTACAACTTGTAGGTTTTGTAACAGTACTTGCGGTAATATCTACATCACAGCCTAAACCTTGTATGGCAAATGTATACGGATTATCGTCTGCATCGTTATTGGCTATACTAATAGTAGCCGTACGCATTCCGGCAGCAGAAGGATTGAAAGTGATTTCGAAAGTCGTTGTTCCTGTAGTTGCTGCGACTGTCGAAGTCGGTAATGCGGTTACCGTAAAATCGGCAGCATTTGTACCGCTTATCGCTACGAGTAGTGTTCCTGTTAAATTTAGAACGCTACTACCTGTGTTTTCTATGGTGAAAGTTCTTACAAGTGTACCAGCAGCAACATCAACAGCACCAAAATCGGTATGATTAAGACCCTCAGGTATGGCATCGCCATTAACAATATCGATAGTATTTCCTTTAATATTTATTTCGGGAACAGCACATAGTGTGTCTCCTGTAATTGTCCAGCCTTTACTAACTAAACTCGCTCTTTCTGGGACTGCTGTACAATATGTGAGTCCTATGGCACCTAAATCCCTGCCTGTTATCCCTCCGGCATCAAAGCCTATAAGTGTCGCATCATAATTACTGATGTCTAAACCTGAATTATTGAGCATATTTCTTAAATCAACAACTGTATTGAATTTAGTTCCCCAACTTGCTAAACTTTGATTGAAAGAAGTTGCTCCTGTAAACATCGAATTCATATAGATAACCTCACTAACATCCCAGCTACTTAGATCTTGATTAAATGCTGTTGCCCCATTAAACATAGAACTGATATAGGTAGCTTTCTCAACATTCCAGCTACTAATATCTTGATTAAAAGCAATAGCTTCTTTAAACATAGATGCCATCTCCAAAACTATACTAACATCCCAGCTACCTATATCTTGATTGAAAGTAGTGGCCCCATTAAACATAGAAGACATATCCGTAACCTTACTAACTGTCCAACTTCCTATATCTTGATTGAAAGAAGTTGCTCCATTAAACATATTTATCATATGAATAACATTCGCTACATTCCAATTTCCTATATCTTGATTGAAAGCTGTTGCATTAGTAAACATCGTATTCATAGTAGTAACATTACCCACTTTCCAGCTACCAATATTTTGATTAAAAACAGTTGCGCCAGCAAACATGAACTTCATGTCAGTAACATTCTCTACATTCCAGCTATCAATATTCCCATTAAAAACTGTTGCCTCAGAAAACATAAAACTCATATCAGTAACCAAATTTAAATCTGGTGCATCAATTGCATTACCATTCAAGTTAGCACATCCAAAGAAAGCATTCACCATGGTTGTCCACTTATTGGTTCCCCATTGGTCTACACTTAAAATCTTTTGTCGATCTCCATTATTATTAAAATAAATCCTTGGGAAAGCACCTCGAATGGCAACGGTATAAGTTCCTGCCGTAACGTAATCGTTAGTTGCATTGCCTGTTACTCCAAATTCATCATAAATACCATCGTTGTTCCAGTCAATATCATAGAAATAACCTGTTCCTAATGTTGGGATGGTAATAGAAGTTGCGTTAGAGCTTCCTGTGTTATCCGTTTTCCAAGTCGTAATAAAAGGGCGTCCACCATAACCTTGTATCGCAAAGGTATAGGGATTCTCGTCTACATCGTTATTGGCAATACTAATGGTAGCGGTGCGCATTCCTGCAGCAGAAGGATCGAAAGTGATTTCGAAAGTCGTTGTTCCTGTGGTTGCGGCTACTGTCGAAGTCGGTAATGCGGTTACCGTAAAATCGGCAGCATTTGTACCGCTAATCGCTACGAGTGGTGTTCCTGTTAAATTTAGAACGCTACTACCTGTGTTTTCTATGGTGAAAATTCTCACATTGGTGCCAGCAGGAACATCAACAGCACCAAAATCTGTATGATCAAGACCCTCAGGTATGGCATCGCCATTAACAATATCGATAGTATTGCCTTTAATATTTATTTCGGGAATAGCACAAAGTAGTGCATCACCTGAAATTGTCCAGCCTTTACTAACTAAACTCGCTCTTTCTGAGACTGCTGTACAATAGTTAAGTCCTATCGCTCCTAAAAATCTACCTGTTACCCCTCCGGCATCAAAGCCTATAAGTGTCGCATCATAATTAGCGGTATTTAAACCTGAATTATTGAGCATATTTCTTAAATCAACATTGGCATTGAATTTCGTACCCCAAGCTGCTAAACTTTGGTTGAAAGCTGTTGCCCCTCCAAACATATTAGTCATAGACGTAACTTCACTAACATCCCATGAACCAATCTCTCCATTAAAATCACTTGCTTCATTAAACATAAGCTTCATATTGGTAACGCTACTTAAGTCCCATAAATCAAGCGTTTTATTAAAAGAAGTTGCATGATCAAACATAGACTCCATATTAGTAGCTTTACTTACATCCCATGAACCAATTGCTGCATTAAAGGAACTTGCACTACGAAACATCCTCAACATGTTAGTAACATTCCCTACATTCCAGCTACCAATATTCCCATTGAAAACTATTGCTCCATTAAACATTGACTCCATAGTGGTAACGCTACTTACATCCCATAAACCAAGCATTTTATTAAACGAATATGTAAAAGCAAACATAGCCTTCATATTAACAACATTGCTTACATCCCATAAACCAATCTCTCCATTAAACGAAGTTGCTGAAGAGAACATAGCCTCCATATTAGTAATATTGCTAACATCCCAACTACCAATGTCTTGATTGAAATTCGTTGCTACACGAAACATATTACTCAAATCGGCAACCAAACTTAGGTCAGGAACATCGGTCGCTGTACTATTCAAATGAGTACAACCATAGAAAGCACCGCTCATATTTGTCCAATTATTAGTTCCCCATTGGTCTACATTTAAAATCTTTTGTCGATCTCCAGTATTATTAAAATAAATCCTTGGGAAAGCACCTCGAACGGCAACGGTATAAGTTCCTGCCGTGCCGTAATCGTGAGTTGCATCTCCCGTTACTCCAAATTCATCATAAATACCGTCATTGTTCCAGTCGATATCATAAAGATAATCCCATCCTTCTGTTGGAATGGTAATAGAAGTTGCGTTAGAGCTTCCTGTGTTATCGGTTTTCCAAGTCGTGATGAATGGCCGCCCGCCATAACCTTGTATGGCAAAGGTATACGGATTATCGTCTGCATCGTTATTGGCAATACTAATGGTAGCAGTGCGCATTCCTGCAGCAGAAGGATCGAAAGTGATTTCGAAAGTAGTTGTTCCTGTAGTTGCGGCTACTGTCGAAGTCGGTAATGCGGTTACCGTAAAATCGGCAGCATTTGTACCGCTAATCGCTACGAGTGGTGTTCCTGTTAAATTTAGAACGCTACTACCTGTGTTTTCTATGGTAAAAGTTTTCACGCTTGAACCAGCAGTAACAGCAACAGCACCAAAATCGGTATGATCAATGCCCTCAGGTATGGCATCGCCATTAACAATATCGATAGTATTGCCTTTAACATTTATTTCGGGAATAGCACATGGTGCATCACCTGAAATTGTCCAGCCTTTACTAACCAAACTCACTCTTTCTGGGGCTGCTGTACAATAGTTAAGTCCTGTGGCTCCTAAAACTCTGCCTGTTATTCCTCCGGCATCAAAGCCTATAAGTGTCGCATCATAATTAGCGGTATTTAAACCTGAATTATTGAGCATGTTAACCAATAATACGTTGGCATTGAATTTCGTACCCCAAGCTGCTAAACTTTGGTTGAAAGCGGTGGCATCTGCAAACATAAAATACATATTAGTAACGTTAGATATATTCCACCCACCAATATCTTGATTAAAAGAAATTGTTTCAGAAAACATATCGTGCATACCCATAACATTCGCTACATTCCAAGAACCAATGTCTTGATTGAAGGCTGTGGCTCTATAAAACATTTGGTTCATTTGTGTTACATTTGACACATCCCAATTTCCAATATCCTGATTGAAAGAAGAAGCTTTATTAAACATACTCCACATATTGGTAGCATTCGTTACATTCCACGAACCAATATCTTGATTGAAAGCTGTAGCTCCCAGAAACATTGCATCCATTTGTGTAACATTTGACACATCCCAATTTCCAATATCCTGATTAAAAGAAGAGGCATCAGCAAACATAAAAGCCATATTGGTAACTAATGTTAAATCGGGTGTATCTATTGCTGTTCCGTTTAAATTAGTACATGTATAGAAAGCCGCATTCATCGTTCGCCACTGATTGGTACCCCATTGGTAGATACTTACTAAATTGTTGCTACCTGCAGAACCGGCAAAATAAATTGCAGGAAATATACCTTTAATAGCTACTTTATGATCTCCTACTGTAGGAAATATAAGTGTCATACTTGTAGTTGCGCCCGTGACTTCATAAATGCCATCATCGTCCCAGTCTATTTGGTAGTTGTAAGTGTATGAGGTATGTATTGGAATTGTTACACTTTCATTTGGCGTAGTGGTTCTAAAAATCATCACAAAAGCAGTTGGGTCTGGCGAGAGATCACTTTTCTTTGTTGTTGCCGTTGGTGTATTGCTAAATGCATTTGCAAATACCAGTGTAGGCATACCAATTAAAAAAGAAAAACAAATAATTGAAGATTTAAGGCGTAATTTAATTTCATAGGCTTTATCATAAAGAGAGTGCTATCTGAAAACAGACGTCAATATATTTTTAATCTCTATAGTGTTTGGGGCATAACTATAAGGCGATAAAAGTACTTTGAAATTTCTCTTAACTACAAATTAGAAGGGGGACAAATTAGGGACATAATCAACACTAACCCCAACAAAACCAATAAATTAACATTAAACACATTTGCTTAATAACTTTTTATTATTTTTACATTCAAATTCCCCACTTGATCGTAACCCAATGTTTTCAAAAAAAATATTTTGTGTTGTTTTATACCTTTTAGCGATACAACTGCAATCACAAAACAGCCCCATTCAATTCTCCTCAACTGAAAACACAATTAAAAGTATTGAAACCTTACTACTTCAAAAAAAGTCTTTTGGTAAGGATACGATGGCCCTAAAAAAGCATCTCCATCATTTCCAAAAAACAAAGTTAAATGGAGTTATTTATGAAGCCTTCCTTGCCAATGGATATAGCGACTATTATAATGCTCGCAATGCGAAAAGTGATTTTCATTACCAGCAATCCATAAAAAAGGCTAGCACATTAAAAGACCCTTCGCTTGAAATTTGGACACAGCTTAATTATGTATATTATCTGTATCACAACAGAGAGTATGCCTATATGACGCCACTGCTGCTAAAACTAATTGATAAGATTGAAAAAAAGAATTTTGAGCAACTGATTTTACCGGGAGAATCTTTTAAAAAAATTGGCTGGATGATGCAAACCTTAGCTGATTATGAAAATGCTTTACATTATTTAAATCTTGCAAAAAAACACACTCCCAAAAACACAGCCGAATATGCTGCAATTTTAGATGCTATTGGGTTAAATTATCTTCGTATTGAAAATTTTAAAGAAGCAGAATCTTATTTTAGGCAAGTAGCCCTCTTAGCGACACAAATTGATGATAAGGTTCGTTACGGTAAAGCTTTAGGGAATTTGGCTGTGGTAAAACAAAACAGTGGCGACTTAAAAGAAGCTATCGCTTTAATTAATAAAGACTTGAAGATTTCTGAAAGTGAAAACAGCGAACAAAACACATTGTATGCTGCGATTCTGCTTACAGAAATGTATGTTGCTACCGAAAATTGGAATAAAGCCGAAGAAACACTTCAAAAAGCACAAGATATAGTGCATCTAAAATCTTATTTTAAAAGGGAAGAACTGAAAGTCATCAAATTAAAATTAACGATTTTAAAACACCAAAACAATACGGATGGTGAGTTAATGCTCAGAAGACGCTTACTTATTCTAGAAGATTCTTTAAAAAATAAAGATAGCGACTTGGCCATTAGTAACTCTAATTGGTTAATTCAGAAGGCAAAATTTAATCAAAAAGTAAGCCAAGCAGAGGATCAATATAAGCATGAGTCAGCGATGAAAAACATCTATGCTGTCATCATTCTTTTAGTGCTTATATTAAGCTTTGTTCTGTTTCAATATTTTAAAAAACAATTAAAAACGAAACAGTTATTACACCAACAAAAAATTATTTTATTCGAATTAGAAAAGATAAAAACAGAAAAAAAACTATTACAAGCTCATGAAAGTTTAAACAGTCAAGTCAAATATTTAAGGGATAAGAATAGCCAAATCAAAAAATTAAAAACTGAAATCCAACAAATAAAAGAATCATCGTCTAATAATGCTAAAGATAAAACAGGAAAACTAAAGCGTTTATTAGAATCGCATTTGATGACAGAAAATAATTGGAATACCTTTAAAAAGGAATTTCAGAAAGAACATTATGAATTCTATCGTATGCTCGAAGACGATTTTCCTGAAATTACCGATTCTAACAAAAGAATACTGCTCTTAGAAAAGCTCGATTTTAGCAAAAACGAAATAGCCGGCTTATTAGGTGTTACACCAGGTGCTATTAAAAAATCTAAACAAAGACTTAAGAAAAAAATAGGCGATAAATACGACATTCTCTTTAACAATGTAAAATTTTAAAATTGATTTTTGGGATGAACAGACTTCTTTAGAGAACTGATATCATTTTTCTAAAGATGCTTCTAAAAAACAGAAAAGAAAAGACGACTCTAACACAGTACTGTAGGAAAACAACTAAAAGAGATTTATATTAGAAGCATCACTACATATAACGTTAAAACAAACCATTATAATATTCTAAATACAAGCTAATACGTCCTTTTTTTGGGTAACACATATAAGCTGTTAAAGTCCAAGTTATCAACTCATTTCTCAAATAAATCTTTTTGTAATAACTCAAAATCCAGAACGCTTTGTTGAGAGAAAATGGGATTTGTAATAACCGCGAATACGCAGAGTGAAATAAATAAAAGTTTTTTTATTTAAAATTGTTTTAGCAATGTTAATTATTTTTTACTAGTTAAATATGGCTTAAACAAAATTTTGTAATCCCATTCAATGCTAGAATAGACCGAGAGCGGTTGTAAATTCACCCTAAAACGTCGCGATACTTTTACATCCTTTACTTATAGCAATAAATACTGCTACGTTTAAAAACCAAAACCTACTTTATATAGTATTTCGCCTCTTAAGTAAACAACTCCTGCTATAATATTAAATCGTTGTCCTAAGCGCACATTTATACCCGCTTCAGGATAAAAGGCTAAATGCTCTTCGCCTTCTAAACTGTAATAATCATTAATATGTTCATTATCATTATTGTTAAATCGCTCCTGGAAATTTGCACCACCACCCACGTATAGCCATACAGGATAAAAAACCGGATAAGAAAGACCTGCACTTAAGCTGGCTATAGCAATTTTTTCGCCTTCTGGTATTTGGTCCTCGGTTAATTCTAATTCAGGTTTTTTATATGTAAGTTCCAAAAAATCTGGAGATACTCGAAGATTTGTATAAAGACCTATGCCGTCTTTATTCAGTTTTCCTAATGTAAATCCATGCATGCCTTGAGATTCATAAGTGTAGCCGAAATAGCCTGAAGAGAATTGTCGAGATTTTTTATTAGCCTTTTTTAGTCCTTTGTTAGCTTGGTCAATATCCTTACCATAAGGATAATTGTGTATATACTTTGAGTAATATGAAATCGCTTTCGTGTAGTTTTTATCTTTATAACCGTCATTAGCAAATTTGAAATAACTCTTTTTAATAATTTCATTTACTTCGGTAGCATATTTACCCTTAGGATATCGATTTATGTATGTTTCATAATTTTCTATATAATTGTTTGCTCTGGCATACATGTAAACATCATATTCTATCTTTTCATTTAACTTTATCCTAACTGCATCTCTGTATTCCCCTTTTTTATAAGTGTTTAAGTAATAGTTTAAAGATTCTTGTGAACCTAGAGATATTGCTTTGTCATAGGCTTGTTTGTCGAGTGTTTTAATTTCAGAAGTTGCTGTTGTTGCGTATTTACCAGAAGGATAAGGATTTAGGTACTCATAATAAGATTTTACAGTGTTTATTTCTCTAGATTTCGACCATAAATCTTCTTCCTCTTGTATGATCAACAAATCATTAATTTCTTTTACATAATCACTTTTTGGGTGTGATTTTAAGAATTCTCTATAGATATCTACAGAGGAATTTCTTTTCGCTCTTTTATAAAGATCTTCTTCATTTATTCTGTTCTGGATTTTTTCATTTCCTTTTTTAATATTTGCTTCTTTAAATGTATTTTTACTGGCATATTGTTCTTCTGTAAAAAAGAGAAGGAGGTATTTTGTTTTGCTCTTCATCAAATGCAGTTTCTAATTCTGTTAACTGTATATCTAATTGGTCGCTTGTAATTTTATATAATATAAACGCATCAGAGTTCTCTAGACTATCGGGCACCAAACGTTTAAGCGTTTCAAAAGCTATTTTAGCTTTTAAATACTCTTCATTGTTATGGTATGCCATAAATAATAACGCTTCAATTTTAGGATTTAAGCGTCCTAAGCTTTTCTTAACACTTTCTGCAAGCGTTATCGCTTCTTTATAATTCGCATTTTTATAAAACTCTTCTGCTTTAGCAAAGTTTTGTTTTGGGGTTTGAGCATAAACAAAACAGTAGCTTAGGGTTGCTATAATTAAAATTGATTTCTTCAACATATTTAGTTTTATTATCGTTGATATTTATAAGGATAGCTATCTATTAAATTAAATTTCGAATCATAAATATAAATGGTCGTGTAAAAGTTTCTTTTACTTCCTCCAATATAAATTCTTCTACCTCCGTCACCGTTTCCACCTGTTTTTCTTTTACGGTTTTAATATCGTCAATATGGGTTAACTTAAAATATTCTCCATCTAAATCACGGTATTTATGACCCTCGAAATCTGAATTATAATAACTTATACTTGAGAATTTTTTATCAACTAACTTTTTTCCATTTTTATCAATTAAATAATATTCATTGTAATCTTGAGTACCATAATAGTATACTGTAAAATATGGGACTAAGGCTTCGTTATACCCATTATCATTATTTCCATAAAGACGTCCTATTCTACCATCCTCTATTTGAAATAGTTTATTCTTAGAATTAGCATATTGAATAGATCTACCATCTTCGTTAACAATTAATACAGGTTCAGCCAATTCCGGCAACACGCCCCAATCATCCTCTCGGGAATATTCAGTTGTGCGTTGTAATTTGGCAAGTTCTGCTTCAATTTTTTCTCGAGGACTTAATTCCTTTGACTTGTTTTTATAACGGTCGTAAGTCTTAATGATGTCTATCATTTCCAACTCTGGCCATTCTAAAGTTTTTAAGTAAGCATTGACACTTATATGCTTAATTTGTTTCCATAGATCCTTAATTTTTTTAATGCGAACATCTCGCTCTTGCTTTGAAAGTTTATTGAAACTGGCTTCAGAAATATTTAATTTAATTTTACTTACACTATTATAGGATTTCTTATAGGACCAATTAAAAAACTCATTCCAAGTGGGTGGGCTTCCTGCAATAGTTGGCTCTCTATACTCCCCTTCTCTAGCAATAAGCAGGTCAACATCCTTAACCGTATAGTCAAAGTCTATCTCTACAGGAATTTTACTTTCTGGTACCACAACTCTACCTACAGAATAATAGGATTCTACTTCACCATTACCCGCATGCCCAACAATTTTAATATCAACCTTAGTAGGTCTTATATCTAAAAATCGCTTTTGTAAATCTGGATATTCTTCTAGCTCCTTTAAAGACATAGTTCTTACTGAGCCATCCACCATAACCTTATAAAATTTTTTTCTACTCCATTGAAAAGCATACATCTCCATCGGTTCACCTAAAAAATCCCAAACTTTCATTTTAAGGGTAAAATCTTTTAGAAAATCTGGATTACCTTCCCAATAATCATACAGACTATTAGTCATAGGATTTGAGACCACTACATCTCCTACAAAATGCCCTTTAACATCCGCTATTAATATAGCGTGATCTTTAAAAACATTATTTTGAGCGCTTAAGGCAAAAAATAGAAATGTTAGTACAATTGTTAATAATTGTTTCATTCAATTTAGTTTTTAAGTTTCGATTATTTAATACACATTTAAAATGAGTTAAACAGATTCCATAACCTACAACCGCGTTCAATGCTACAATAGAAGGAGAGTGGTTATAAATTTCTCCTAAAACGTCGCGATTCTTTTTACAAGTTTTTTGAATCCTTTAGTATTTCTAATGAATATTCATTCATTTTTTAAAAGTATCAATGCATGGAGACTTATAAAATACCCGTTACTGGGTATTTTTAAAAAGTAAGGATAAAAAGATACTTGCAATTTAACTACCTGTATATCAAACAAATATTATAAGAATTAATAAATAAGCTCATAATCAAATCTATTAAATTTTGCTACTTGAATATTAAAGTTTAAGAGTTTTTAAAAATGAATTCACTCTTATTTTGACATGCTTGCGCCGATTGTTAGACACATGACTTTAAAAAGCAGTGAGATAAAAATAAGCAGTGACAATACTATGCCGATGACTTAATTTTGAAGTTGTGATTTAAAAAATTATTTTGGGAATGTTAACTGAAATCTTCTACTCCTTAATTACTTCTAATTCATTCCATGCTCTAGAATCAATTTCTCTTCTCTTACAAAATCTTTTATTCCCTTGTTGAAATGATCCAAAACGAGGTATAAAAGTATTGAAATGATTAATACACAAAGGAAATAGCAACATAGTGCAATTAACTTGAGTTTCATCATCTTGAAATCAATCAGGGTCAAAACGAAATCAAAAAAAAAAATGTTTATTTACTTATTTCCCTATTTGGATTTACTTATATCAAAGGCCGCAGACATTAGCGTTATCTCCGAGTTTTTAATTCCGATGTCCTTTGCCACTGCCTTCCAATCCTTAACTACTGTTAATACGTCAGTAAGTATGGCATTCATTTCTGTATCATTTAACCTAAAATATGCGCCAACACTTTTAGCAAGCTCAAAGCTTAGAGCATTATCGTCCATATCTATATTCAAAGACAAACCTTCTTTTTCTATTGAAGGATTTAAATCGTACGCTGGTGATAAAATCCAACCTTTAGACGTTAATAGAAATCCATGATTACGCATATGATCATCCGTATTAGAAATCGCGATATTGAATACGATTCGACGCCAAAGTTGATGTAAATTAGCGTCTACATCGGCACCATAATTCTCAATAAACTCAACAATTTCAAGATAACTTGGTGCATAATCTTTTATAATATCTTCTGTGTTTCCTGTCATCGTCATTGCAGACGCGAAGTGAATACGTTTTCTATTGCTTCTATCAAATCGTTTAGTGAGAAAGGTGTGGTAATGACCACTAATCTTTTCTATTTTAGAATCTGCCATTTGAATTCCTGCAGCAGTCGCTAGTTGATATGCTAAAAATTCCCAAGCGGCTTTATCAACGGTATCGGTCTTTGATGGAAATTTTGCAATCCAAAGATTCTTCTTGGCGTCCAGAATATTCGCCTTTGGTCTTGCTCCACCTAGAGAAGATCCAGGCGCTATCAAAACAGCGATCCATTTTCTTATAGTATCACTATGATCATCATTTTCTAATTGATTTACAGCCTCTTGAAGTTCACCAAGTGAAGACCAAGGAGGTGTTGGATTTTGGTTGTCATTATCTAAAAAAGGACCATCCATTTCAGTTTTAAAGCGCAGAGCTCCCATCCTACTCTCATCATAAACCCCAAGAAGATAATCAATTTCATAGAGGGTACTTGCTTTTTCATTCATTGCCCTAGCCTCTTGCGCCGCCCTACGTTTCATTAAGGTCTTGCCCCAAGTGTCTGGCATACTATCTAAAAAAATCCCAAAATTATCCTTGTTGTTAGGATATTGCGGTCCCGAATAAAAAACGATATCGGGATCTAGTAATCGTTGCGCATCGATCTTTAGCCAATCTTTATCATACTCAAAACTAAAGGCCTTTTTACCTTTCGCAAAATGCGCAGAAAGCACACCAACAAGGGTTGGAGTTTCTAAACCATCCCAATCTGCAAATACGTATATGTCAAATTTTCCTTTAGCCATTTTGCTTATAATAAATCAAGATCCTGTAATTTTCGTCCAAACTCATCATCGACCGCGAGCTTAAGAAAATCGTTTTGAAGATTCAACACTCTAAACACATTAAAATAGTGACCTATTGCTACTGCTGGATCTCCTTTTTCAATACGATAAAGTGTTGCTCTGTGAATACCTGCACGTTCAGAAACCTGCTCTGTTGTTAACTTTCTTCTTTTTCTTGCCAGCTTTATATTCTCACCTATCTGTTCAAAAATCTTCTGATATTTAGGAAGAAGAATGGTTTTCTTAGAATTCATTTTGTCGCTTATTTAAAACAAATATAGACATATCGCTACAAATAAGCGACAATAATCAACACACGTTACGTCTAATCACTTAAAAATTGATTGTACCTCTTCATAAATCCTATCAAAATTGGCTTGTAAGTCAGCCTCAGAATAATCCCGTGCCCTTCTTGGTAATCGTTTTTCAATTTTAGGCAATTTAAATTGAACTTTTCTATCCTTTCCATCAGCGAACGTAATAAATTCACCTTCTTTTAGTCTAAAAAACACATCAGCTCTAATTTTGGAGACTTCACGTTCCCCTGTTGTAATTCGGGTGTCAAAATTGAGATTATGACCACGATTAACGCTTGTGGTTTCTTTCTTTACAATTTCAAAAAAGCGTTCATAATATTTCGCGGTGTCTGGATCATTTACCTTACCAAAGAACTGATACGATAAATTACTCAAAATGGCTTTACTAGCCTTATCTCCATACATCATATCGTTTTGAATTTTGTCTTGCATCACGTAAATCGTGGCAATGTCATAACTTCGTAACGTCGCAGGAATACGGTGCATATTTAGTAACCGAATTGTAGGAGCTTCTTCCATGAGTAAAAATGAAGGATTTGAATTTCGCACGCTCATTTGCTTTGTGATGGTATGCACTATAGTGGCAATAATTGGCGAATACGCAGTCTCATATTTTGGAGTATTAACGACTGAAATCACAAGCGGTTGCTCTTGCTTATTAATATTAAGAGGAACATCATCTGCAGACAGGATCATAAAAATACGTTGTGTACTTATTTTTTTAAGCGCATTAGCCAACGTACTCTTTACTCCTGCGGTTTGTCTATCAGAATCCTTACCACTAATAAAAGCATCCGCCATCGCTCTAGATGTTGTATTAGAACTTAAAAATGCGATTAAACTATCGGTATCTAAAAATTGATACATTGCTATTAAGTGGGGCAATGTACACAGGTGTGGATAGGAGGTACGTAATTTCCAAATCAGTCCACCGATTAGTCCTTCAGCGGCATCATTAAAGAATTTTGTTGTGCCTATACTCCCCGACTCTCTTTGTTCTAATAGGTTTTCGATTAGTACTCGTGCGACTTCGTTTACGCTTTCCTCATTAATCATATATCGCGGTGCTATTGGATTTACACGATCGTAAATAGTATCGAATGAAATCACTTTAAAATCAATTTGTTTTTTTCAAATAAAGGGAATGCCATTTCTGTAATTTCAAAGTTTTTATAATCGTGAATTACACCCGAAAATTTATAGTTGCTAAAATGCTGAAGAAAATTAAAAACGACACTCTCTGTTTTCCCACTTCCTGCAGCACCGATTATTGAAGCGCCTCGTTTGATATTATTAATTTTAAAACTACCATGTTTAGTTTTAAAATTAACCTGGTGCTTAGCATCAAAATTATATTTTTCCTTGTGAAGAAACACATATAAAACGGTGTTTATAAGCAAGAGTATACAGCCTATAAGAAGCAACACTATATACCATTGCTTTTCGTAGTAGCTGAAATTAAAAAGAAGCCCTAAACAAATTACAGTCCAAATAAGATTCACAAAAAAGGCATATTTAGTTATTTTGAAAAGGCTATAAAACAACAGGCTCATTCCAAATATCACTCCAATAACAGCTATAATTCCCTTTATCTCCATATCATATACCAATGGAACTTGATTTAATTGCCACCTCCACACCACGTTTTAAATACCTAATGGTTTTTAGCGCTAACTGTACTTGACTTGTTGGAATACTAGCCATAGGCACACCAGATTTCGACAACATTTTAAAAGCAACTGCTTTTTCACTTGTTGGCAGTCCTAATAGTGTTGTAAAGTAGAGCTTCGGATTTTTAATAAAATCTTTTTTCGATTTATAGGATGCCACATAGTTCCGTTTGTAGCCAAACGTTTTATCAAAAGTGCTTTCTGCTTTTGTAAAAAAGGCATCTCTATCAAATCCTCGTTTCACTAATTTTCCGTTCATCATAACTTCCGACGCTTTGTATTTAGATCCAGGAGACAAACTCACAGAATTTGAGGTGTCTTTTCGACTCACAATGATATGAATATGACTTTGATTACCCTCTTTTTTCATGCCTTGAACAATTCGTTTTCCATTCTGTTGATGCGGTGCATCAGCCTCCAATTTAAGTATATAGGATTTCATCTGTTTCGTATCACCTTCTAATTGACCTTGCTCAATTTTTCGAATAGCCTGTTTTAACTGCAATATTTTTGTAGCAAATGGTTGGTTCTCTCTTATTTGTCTATCTGTGCCTTTAAATTTACGTTGGTGTTCAATTTTAGCAAAATATTTTATGTTGTCAACAGTTATTGGTTTACCATTAATTTCACGATTGAAGGACTTTGCATAATCAGTCATTAGAGCTCTAGTATATCTTTTTAAATCTTCAGAATTATTTTGTAAGTTTCGTAACTCTGATTGACTCGGATTTATGGTAATAGAATAAAATTTCGGTTCTTTCTTTTTGAGTTTTGCTGTATTACCATCAATCTCTTTCACGACTTCTTTAGCTTCTATTTCATCTCCATATTGATTAAAAAAATGCTCGACATCGTCTTGCTCCAAGCCTTGATTTTCTTTCTCTAGATATGCAACAAAATCCACAGAACTTTGCGAATAATCGCCTCCTAATTTTTGAGCTGTGATGGTGATATACATATTTTTATAATTGATTATTAGACTCTTTTTTTTCTACAAACTGAACGTTCTTTTGTTTGAGTTCTTTTTCCAAAATGCGTTTCTTTTCTGCTGACTCAAATTCCATAAACAAGGATTGTAACATGGCAGTTGTAGGTTTATCATGGTGCTTTTCAATGTCTTTTATGATGGCGATTACCGCATTGATTCGTTTCTTGATTTGACTTTCCAAAGTTTTCATATTCGGTCCTAAAGTTTCGTTTGGAGATATCCCATTAGTTTCAAAAAAGTCGAGCATCATTAAAAGTGTCATTGATTTTGAACGCGACATTTTTTTACAAAATTCATTAAATTTTTGAGCTACTGAAGTTTTAATACTTAGGCTATCAAACCGTTCTTTTTCATATCCTTTATCCATATTTCCTTGAAAAATTTGTTGTTTTTATTGGGCTAACAGCTTTTATCCGTGAAAAACGATGGTAAAACTTCAAAAACCAAAACAATCAATCGCTGTTAACTATTGAGTTCACTAGGGTTTTAGAAAAACTAAAAACTGAAACATCGCGCTAGCGTGTTACCCTCTTGCTATTCCTTTTCGTCCAGCGCGCTGGACAAAAAAATACCATTACACCCAAAAATGTAATGGCTTTTACCGTAATACGAATTGAAATTTGATTTTTTATGAGTGTTCTCTTTGAAGTTTAAAAGTATCTTTAGTAAACCGCTCTTTTTGTTGCAGAATATAAAATATCGGAACAAAAAAAGACTGCCTTTTCAGACAGCCTCTTGGGTTAATAATTTAGATTTTAAATATTAAAAACATAGTCGTAAGAATACAAATTTCTTAGAGCTTCTTCTTCCAAAAGTGTATCATATTTAATATGATGTTCTTTGGCATAGCGTTTCAAATCATTTCCAAATTCATGCTCAACATCTTTTTTGGAAACCGAAACCAATCGTTCTTGAGTTTCGTTATCGAGGTTCGTATAATTGAGATATACCATAGTGCAATTTTTAATATTCGCTTGGAAGCATTAGCGTATTATCTACGAAAAATAAGCGCAATTCATCCAAAGGAAAATCAGTTACACTATAGCGATGCGTTTCAAAAATAGTACCATTTCCATCACTATAATTTATGATGGCTTCGCATTGCTTTTCAAACTGTTCCTTTTCAGAAAGTCGTTTAAAATCAATGGTAATAAATTCACTTCTATTCGATAAACTTTTTGCAATTACGGATGCATCTGTTATCAGCCAAAAACATTCCGCTTCATTAGCTAAATATTTTAATCCGTCAGTAAAACGCGTTCCAATTAACGGAATTTTAAAGACCATTTCGGTACCGCAAAAATGTTGTAAATCGGCTTTTATTTTGTTAACTTGTGTCTTCATTGTAATTCTATTTAGTAAGATTAATAATGAAAAAGAGAGCGCATCTTTTGGATAGGAACGCTCTCTTTTAATTTTTAATTATTCAGTAGCGTTATCGCCTTTAATTCCTAAAAGCAATATTTCATCTATGACCACTTCGGTAACGTATCTCTTTTCTCCGACTGCGGTTTCATAAGAGCGTGAGGTTAATTTCCCCTCTAATGCTACCTCTTTTCCTTTGCCTACGTATTTCTCTACGATTTCGGCAATCTTTCCCCATGCTACAATAGTGTGCCATTGGGTGTCTGTCACTTTTTCTCCCTTAGAATCTTTGTAAGATTCATTAGTTGCAATTGAAAATTTTGCAACTTTCTTACCACTTTCAAGGTTTGTGATTTCTGGCACGTTTCCTACGTTACCAATTAACTGTACTTTGTTTTTTAGAGTACTCATAATTAAAAAATTTAAAGATTAATATTGACCAATCTGAACGATTCAGAAAGGCTTTGTTATTGATTTACTTATTATATCCAGAGCGTTTTCCTTTTTTGTTTTTTAACTTTTGTTCCGCTTCCTTTTTATTTATTTTGTAAGATTTCATAAGATTCATTTTAGATTTACTTCCCATAGAGCCGACGCTGTTACCTTCTTTTTGTTGCTTAGTGCGCTCCAATATTCAGCTTTGTTTAGACATATAAAAAGTGCGAGGGTAGCCTGCGCTGAGCATTATCGAGAAAGGAAATACATTTTCTTTTGAAGATAGCTAGCGAAGCTATTAGAAGTGAGCCTGGTTATGCTGTCGTTCAAAGCTGAATGTTGTTATTTTGCTGTCAAAAAAAGGGATGACGGTGTTGGATTAAGGAAGTGATTCTAAAGTCTTTGTGAAATATAAAATCATAGGAAGTGGAACACAATGACAAATACATTTTTATCCTATTTAGCGAACTTGATTCACGCTTTTTACGTGAGAATAGAGTGTTCCTTTCCAGCAGACCGGAAAGGGTTAACGGAATGAAGCGTCAAAAGTGGGGATTAGGTTCAAGACCTTTTTTAATGAAGCTCTTTTATCGGAATGAAGCTTTTTGCGGAATGTAGAGAAATGTGCTGAATGGAATACGATGAATTTTTATCCCTGCGCGTTTAATGTAAATTATCAAAATAAAGATGTAAAAAATCGTTTATTCTAAGTAAGATTAATTATGACTTTTAATCATTCAACATTTTTACTGTAGCATCAGGACTAAACCTAAATACTCTAAAACATATCCCCTATCTGTTGCCATTATTGAAGATCCTCTATAACTTGCGTAATAAGGATCATTTCACAAAAATGAGTCTACTATTATAATTATATTCTAAAGAACGTGATTGTACTGTTCTGACATTTTAAATAAAGTCATAATATTCAATAAGGGCTTTCTATTTCTGAACCATATAATCCTGCCATTTTATTAGTACATATTTATGGACACCATGCTCTGCTCTTTTTAAAAATCCATATTCATACACAAAAAGATAAACATCACCTTTTATATTTTTCCAATAATGTGTGAAAAAAATTTGGATCAAATCCTTCTTGAGTAAGCATGCTTGACCGAACTATAACTTTACCGCCTTTATTATATTCCTTCAATATTTTTCTGTTAAGTTTTAGCTGATTGTCGACTATATTATAAAATCGTTCTGGTTTATCTTTTGCTTGTTGATATTGATAAGCACTTTTACACTGTGGGTCGCAAAATTTCTTATCGGTTCTTCCCTTTAACTCTTTCTTACAATACAGACAAGTTTCATAAAATCTCATGTTTCCTAAATTAAGTGTATGTTATACGTATCCTATTCGAATAAGATACGATTAAATCGTTTACATCCATTACATTGCATTAAATAATACTTTATGGAAAAAGGAAGGAGCATTACTTTAAAGCATCTTTTAATAAGAGATAAAAGATATATCGGCTTACAATTCAATACAGATAAAATTATTCAGGCACTTGTTAAAGAATTGCCTAACGTAAGATGGAGCAATGAATTTAACATGGCTTATATTTTAAACTCAAATGAAAACCTTAATAAAATATTTAATATTTTTAGTGGTGTTGTTTGGGTGAATTGTAATTATTTTTTTGATAAAAAACCAATAAATGATAATATTGAGCCCATGGATATCACTTGGTTTAGACAACGATCTCTACCCGATAATTATCGACACTGCCCTACCACCTACTTAGATAAGCTACAATTAAAAAAATATGCTAATAATACTGTAAAATCTTATATTCTTGCTTTTGAAACCTTCATAAACGATCACAAAGCCAAAGAATTGATACAGATCAATGAAAATGATGTTAGGAACTATATTCTCAAATTAATTCAAGAAAACAAATCTGATTCTTATATAAATATAGCTATCAACAGTATCAAATTTTATTACGAATCTGTACTGGGTATGCCAAATCGTTTTTATCAAATAGAAAGGCCTAGAAAGGCAAAAAAATTGCCAAAAGTTCTATCAAAAGAGGATGTTTTAAAAATCATTACAAATACAAATAATTTAAAACATAAATGTATTGTAAGTCTTTTGTATTCCTCTGGGATTAGAAGAAACGAATTAATCAATTTAAAAATTACAGATATTGATAGTAAGCGAATGCTAATACTCATTGAAGCCGCTAAAGGTAAAAAGGATCGTTATACGTTACTTTCTAATACATTATTAAAAGATTTACGAGACTACTATAAACAATGGAAACCAGAAACTTATATTTTTGAAGGAGCATATGGAAAACAATATTCCGCACAAAGCGTTGGCCAAATAGTAAAAAATGCCGCAATAAAGGCAGGAATACAAATTACTGTAACACCACATATGTTAAGACATAGTTTTGCAACTCACCTTTTAGAAGATGGCGTTGATCTAAGACAAATCCAAGTTTTATTAGGTCACAGCTCTACCAAAACAACGGAGATTTACACCCATGTTGCCACGACTACTTTTAAGAAAATTAAGAACCCTTTAGATATTTAAGAATATATAAAGGATATATATAACATATGTTTTATATATCTTATATTTGGGTGTATATAGAACATATGTTCTATATACTATT
>NZ_ATMR01000016.1 GCF_000427335.1 Winogradskyella psychrotolerans RS-3
TCCGTACAATTTCAGATTTTTACCAGTGATGCCTTCACTTTTGAGAACCTATCCGGAAACCAGTATTGGGTAACAGTAGAAGATGCCAATGGCTGTATTAAAAGGTTGGACGACATTTTGGTTGACCAACCTGAAACTGGTCTTCAGCTCACTGATATCGAACTATCAGGATATAATGGCTATGAGATTTCATGTGCCGGAGCATTTGATGGCTCGATTTTATTTAATGTTTCGGGAAATCAGGGGCCATTATCCTATAGCTGGACAGGACCAAATGGATTTACTTCCAACGAACCAAATCTAGATGGACTGGCATCAGGGAATTATGAAGTCCTTGTTCTTGATGAAAATGGATGTACCCTTAGCAGCAATTTTGATATTAATGAACCTAGTCCTTTGGTTCTATTAGATGAAGTTTCTGACTACAATGGATTTGGAGTCCATTGCAATGGTGGAAATGAAGGTTTTATTTACCTGGACATTACAGGAGGATCAGGAACCACCAAAATTGAATGGAGCGGACCAGACGGTTTTATTTCTGAAGCTTCTCGTTTGGAGGATATTTTCCCCGGTACATACCATGTTAGCATAACTGATACCAATGGCTGTGAAATCAATAAAACCTACACCTTGACAGAACCTCAGGGTCTGGAAATAGCAGAATTGTCAGATGAAAAGTAAATGTTTCTTGCTATGGCCAGGAAACAGGGGTTTTGGCAGCTGTTATCAACCGGACCTCAGCTGGTCCGTATCGGTATGAACTTAGAAATGAAGCAAATGAATTGATCAATGCCTCCCCTCCCACTAATGAAACCAATTGGTTTTTCACTGATTTGCCTGCAGAAAAGTATTCCATTACGATAATCGATGCCAACAATTGTTTTAAAGAAATTAATAACCTAGAGATTACACAGCCTCTTACAGGCTTACAAATTGATGAAGTAAGCATCTCTTCTTTTAACAAATTTAATATCAGTTGCTTTGAAGCTGCTGACGGATGGATAGACATAACTACCTCAGGTGGATCAGGAAACAACCTTTACAAGTGGTCCGGTCCAGATAATTTCTCAGCAGACACACCTTCAATCAAAAATTTAATTCCAGGTGATTACCACCTTACTGTCGTAGATCAAAACGGTTGTGAGGTACTTACTGAAATTATAAGTTTAATCGAACCTGAACCCTTGCTGATCAATTCAGAAATGGGTATCTCAAATGGATATGGGATCAGTTGCAATGGAGCGAATGACGGCTATATTGAATTGAGCCCTTCTGGAGG
>NZ_ATMR01000017.1 GCF_000427335.1 Winogradskyella psychrotolerans RS-3
AATATTGGCGGCATCCTGACCTGCAGCTACTACAATCCCCACAGTATTGCCCTCGAATCTTAGTTTAAGGGATTTAGCTCCTTTGTTCCCAATTAAAAAGGCTCATTTACAAAGTCAGGTCTTGTTTTTTATTGTCATTTGGCTTCCAGTTTGAATCTATGTGCCATCCTTTAGCTAGTTGTGCCTCATTTATATCTATTAGTTTTCCCTTATCATAGGAATAAGGGTCTATCCTTTCTGGTGTCGAATAGCTGGTTGTTTTATCCGACATGTTTTGCCTTTTATTATAGCTATTTTTAAGGAAGGTGATAATAGAATTGCCGTAAATCCCTTGGCCAAACGGTGAAGGATGAAGATTTTTGAAATCATCTTCCCAGGTAAATTCCCCAGCATTGATTCTGTCTGTTACTTCTTTTGCCAGGTTTATGGTTGGGATATTATAATGGTCTGCTACTGACTGGTGGTTTTTGATTACTTCTGGCACTAAACCTTGGTTGTAGGAGGCCATTTTTCCGGGATCTACAAAA
>NZ_ATMR01000018.1 GCF_000427335.1 Winogradskyella psychrotolerans RS-3
GCTTACCCAATAGACTTCATAGAAAACACTAAAATTCCTTGTACAGCAGGACATTCCAAAAACATTATCTTTCTGACTTGTGATGCCTTTGGAGTATTGCCTCCTGTGAGTAAATTAAGTCCGGAACAGGCCAGTTACCATTTTATTTCTGGATATACAGCCAAGGTAGCCGGAACAGAAATGGGTGTAAAAGATCCAGAAGCCACTTTTAGTGCTTGTTTTGGTGCTGCATTTATGATGTGGCACCCAAATAAATACGCTAACTTACTGGCAGAGAGAATAAAAAACATGAAGTAAACGCTTGGTTAATCAATACTGGGTGGAGTGGTGGTTCTTATGGCGTGGGCTCCCGAATTAAATTAAAATACACCCGTGCCATTTTGGATGCCATACACAATGGGGATTTTAACAAGGTAGAATTTGCAAAAGAAGCAGATTTTGAACTTCAAATTCCGACAACCTGTCCCGAAGTGCCAAGTGAAATACTAATCCCCGAAAACACCTGGAAAGACCAGGCGAAATTTCGTGAGGTAAAAAGCAAATTGGTCAATCTCTTTTAAAGAAACTTTCAAACAATTTGAAGATCAGGTTGATGATAACATTACTAAAGCAGGGGCCGAAATAAATAGCAAATGTGCAAAAATCAGGTATTACGGTGTAATCATAGGTATACTTGGAATAATTCTGGTACAATGCCAG
>NZ_ATMR01000019.1 GCF_000427335.1 Winogradskyella psychrotolerans RS-3
ATTTTTTTGGTTTTAGACGCAACCCTTTTGCGTTTTTCACATCTACAAGGTGAAATTGATTATTTTTAATTATGAAAAGATATGCCCTTTTAGTCTTTATTTTTATCTCAGCGTTTACGTCTTGTAGTCTTGATGATGACACTAATTATATTGGCACAGAAATTATACCAATAGAAAGTGTTGAAATACCAGATTATTTTGTCTTTGGTGAACGTTATGAAATTCTAATAACTTACAATCGCCCTTCTACCTGTTACCAATTTTATAATTTTTTTTACGATATTAATGAAAATGAACGGGTTGTAGCTATAATTAATTCTGTTTACTCAGATAATTCTTGTGTTGAAGAAGAAGAATCGGTTACTGTAACTTTAAATTTTGAAACCAGAGCAAACGAAACATATTTATTTAAATTTTACCAGGGAGTAGATGAGGAAGGAGAAGATCTCTATTATTTGGTAGAGGTGCCTGTTCTCACTGAAAGACCCACTTCTACTAGCACCCAGTTAGACTAATTATTAACTAATCCCTTAACTAATGTGAGTTTAGACAAGCTCATAGAAAATTGCATTAAACAAGATGCACAAGCTCAAAGCCAATTATACAAGCAATATGCAAGTAAATTATTTTCGCTTTGTCTTAAGTACTCTAAAAATTATGCAGAAGCAGAAGATAATCTGCATGATGCATTTTTAACTATTTTTAATAAAATACAGCAGTATAATAATAAAGGTTCTTTTGAAGGTTGGCTAAAACGCATTGCAATTAACACGGCATTGCAACGCTACAGAGAAGATGTTGGCGTATATGATATTGTTAACGAAGGCAATATTGAAGATGTTTCTGTAGATATCAATGATGATAATGTGAGTATTGATTTTTTATTAAAAATCATTCAAGAATTACCAGACAGATATAGATTAGTATTCAATTTATATGTTTTAGATGGCTATTCTCATGTTGAAATTAGTGAATTGATTCAAATTTCGACAGGTACCTCAAAATCTAATTTAGCACGAGCAAGATTGATTTTAAAACAAAAGATAGAAACTTACAACGCGAAGTCAAATTCGCAGAGTTTATAAGAATGAGTGATAAAAAAAACATAGATCGGCTTTTTCAAGAAAAGTTTAAAGACTTTGAAGTGGCACCTAATGATGCCCTTTGGGATCGTGTAAGCGAAAGTCTTCCTAATAAAAAGAAAAAGCGTAGAGTCATTGCACTTTGGTGGCAGATTGGTGGAGTAGCAGCAGCTATTGCGCTATTGTTCACTGTTGGTGTTACTGTTTTTAGTTCAGACGAAACTAATTTTAAAGAACTCCCTATTGTAAATACGGAAGGTGTAGATAACGAATCAGAAAAAGAAAACTCTTATTCTTCACCACTTAAAAATCAGAATAATCTTAAAACAGTAAAAGACCAAAATACCAAGATTGTTGATTCTAATTTAGACTCTGAACAAAAATCAAAAGTAAACGATACTGAAAATGAAACGTCTCACAAAGCGAATCCTTCAAATCAATTAACAACTCCTAAAAATTCGAATCAAAAATCGAATGCTGTTGCTAATAGCCCTAATAAGAACAAAGCAAATACGACTCAGAAGCAAAACAAAACATCAACTATTATTGATAAGACTGATGATGTACGCGTTGCAAATCAAACAAAAACATCTGACTCTAATTTAAAGACGGATACCAAAACACAATTGGCATCTGAAGCGGAACAAAAATCTGCTATTAAAAAGAGTATTGAAGATACTAAAACTATTGTAGCAGAAAACACAAGGCCTAAACTAGAGTCTCAGACGTCTATTTTAGAAACTAATAAAACAAATGGCATTGAACCTGAGAATTTAATAATTGAAAACCCAGAGCTACAAACCATTGAAAATGCTATTGCAGAAAACAACGAAACTATAGATGAAGAAGAAAAAGAAGATGAACGAAGCAGGTGGAGCATTGCACCAAATGTTGCGCCTGTTTATTTTAATTCCTTTGGTAAAGGTTCTTCTTTAGACAAGCAGTTTAATGAAAATAGCAAAAGCTCTGAGGTTAATATGAGCTATGGTATTGCTGGTAGTTATGCGGTGTCTAAAAAACTAAAAATTAGAGCTGGTGTTAATCGTGTTAACCTTAATCAAACAACCTCAGATGTCTTTGCTTTTGTAGGTGCAGAAACAGCCTCTAGAGGTGTTGATGCTTCTTTTAGTAATATCTCTTTTAGTTCAGACGAGCAGCAGGTATCTCTTATGAGTTCTAAATCGTTGAACATGTCTTCTACACCAGAATTATTCAACACTCAAATTACAGGGGAAATAGATCAGCGCTTTGGCTTTATAGAAATTCCTTTAGAATTAGAATATAGATTATTAGATACAAAATTTGGAATTAATGTTATAGGCGGATTTAGTACATTCTTTTTAAGTGAAAATGAAATTTATGCCGATATCAACGGAAGCACAACTTCAATTGGAGAAGCCAACAATATTAATGATACGAGTTTTAGTGCCAATTTTGGTTTAGGTATGGATTACAGTCTTTCAAGACAATGGAATATAAATCTTGAACCCACATTTAAGTATCAAATAAATACCTTCAATAATACAACAGGAGATTTTAAACCTTTCTTTATTGGAGTGTATACAGGATTAAGTTTTAAGTTTTAGGTTAATTTAAGTAAGGTTATTGCTAGTAATACGCTATGAAAAAGCAATGATGACAAAAGCTACTCTTGGTTAGAGTGGCTTTTTTTTGTGATTTGACTCGTCATTAATTCATCCCAAATTAACGTTCGTGCTTTATCATTTAACCCTTTAGTATCTACCGTAGCTAAACCATTTGTTGGTATAAACTGATGTACTTTTGCTCGCATTTTACCAGGACTACCACTAAAAAAAGTATAAGAAAAACGTTTTTTATTATCGTAGAATGTAATTGGCACTATCGGTATTTGGTGATTAATTGCTAAACGAAACGCTCCATCTTTAAATTCATCTAACAAAATATGCTCATCTGGCACTCCTCCTTCAGGAAAAATACAAATACTTACACCTTGTTTTAAACGTCGTTGTGCTCTTAAAAATACAGCTTGCCTACTTTTAGAACTACTTCTATCAACTAATATACAGGTACGCTTATAAAAGAATCCAAATAGTGGAATTTTTGCCAATTCTTGTTTCCCTACAAACACAAATGGGTTTTTAACAGTTACCAACATTAGCATAATATCTGCCATAGAAGTATGATTGGCCACAAACATGTAACTTTTATCAGGATCAGGTGTTTCTTCTCTTGTAATTTTATATCCAAAGCCCATGCCTATCAAAATAAATTTAGACCAAATGCGCGCTAACTTAAAAAAATACGGATACCATTCCTCTCTAGAAATAGAAATAATTAACAAAGGAAACATTATAATAATCGGAATCGCTACCAAAATGTAGAACCAAATACGATATAAAAGCCAGAATGGATATTTAAAAAATGCCATAGCACCAAAACTAGTTAATTAAATTAAGAACTCATTTATACTTTTTCTATTTGCTAAAAAATTGTTTTTTTTAAAATTATATTTTGTCTTTTTTATAATTCCGTAGCGATGCTATGCAATCCAAAAAACTCTTCATTTAACTTTAAAATTTCTAATTTTCGCTTAAACACAAAAAATATAAATGAGTTCAGAATGACTTCTTATA
Source organism: Winogradskyella psychrotolerans RS-3 (assembly GCF_000427335.1). Taxonomy (GTDB): domain Bacteria; phylum Bacteroidota; class Bacteroidia; order Flavobacteriales; family Flavobacteriaceae; genus Winogradskyella; species Winogradskyella psychrotolerans. The sequence goes on from NZ_ATMR01000019.1 coordinate 3,698, forward strand.
GTTCTACTAAAAAATTTACCTTTGCTTATATTTAAGTTTAATTTAAAGAGATACCTGCTTTCGCAGGTCATGTTATGGCAAGAATACTAACAGGAGTACAAAGTACAGGCACACCACATTTAGGAAATATTTTAGGCGCAATTATGCCTGCAATTGAACTATCTGAAAAAAGTGATAATGAATCGTATTTATTCATTGCGAATATGCACACATTAACTCAGATTAAAGATGCAGATGAATTAAGAAACCACACCTACTCTGTTGCTGCAACTTGGCTCGCTTTTGGATTAGATATTGAAAAAACAGTGTTTTATAGACAAAGTGATATTCCACAAGTCACAGAACTCTCTTGGTATTTAAGTTGTTTCTTTCCCTACCAACGTCTCACATTAGCGCATGGGTTTAAAGATAAGGCAGACCGCTTAGAAGATGTAAATTCTGGATTGTTTACCTACCCAATGTTAATGGCTGCAGATATCTTATTGTATGATGCTGAAATTATTCCGGTTGGAAAAGATCAATTACAACATATTGAAATGACACGTGATGTGGCGTCTCGTTTTCATGCTAAAATGGGTGAAACTTTTGTATTACCTGAAGGAAAAGTACAAGAGAACGGCATGCTAATTCCTGGAACCGATGGTGAAAAAATGAGCAAGAGTCGTGGTAATTTTATCAATATTTTTTTACCTGAAAAACAACTGCGTAAAAAAATAATGTCGATTGAAACTGACAGCACACCTCTCGAAGAACCAAAAGATTGGGCAACTTGTAACTGCTTTGCAGTTTATAGTTTATTAGCTTCTAATGCTCAAATTGCAGAAATGAAAGCCAATTACGAAGGTGGAAATTATGGTTATGGTCACGCTAAACAAGCCTTATATGAATTGGTTATAGAACGTTTTGCTGAACAAAGAGAACGTTACACTTATTATATGAATAATCTTGAAGAAGTTGATAGCGCTTTAGCTAAAGGTGCCGCAAAAGCTAAGCTTGTTGCTGATGCTGTTTTAAAACGTGTTAGAGAAAAAGTGGGGTATTAATTCGTTCTACTTTTTAAAAAATTTCAAAATAAAAAAGACCTCTATTATTTAAATAGAGGTCTTTTTAGTTCAACAATTAAGTGAATTAATCCTTAATTAATAATTTTCTTAGTTACAGTAACATTACCTTCTAAAGTAATCGTTGCTAAATAAACTCCTTTAGAAAACTGGAAGCTTTCACTCAACGTATTATTCTGACTGTTAGACGCATAAGAAATTACTTGTCTTCCGTTGATATCATATACTTTAACGTCTTTAATTACAGTACCAGATCTTACATTTAATGTACCATCTTTTACGTAAGCAAAAGTGTTAGACATTTCATTGTCATCAATTGATAAAGACATTATATAACGCAAGTTAAATCTATCATTAATTTTCCCTTGTACTCCAGAGAAAGCATATGGAGATGTTCTTAAATCATGCTCCGTATTTAAAACCGTATCTTCAAGATAAATACCTACACTAGTATCCGCAAATACACTACCATCTAAATCACCAATAGCAATTTTAAAAATACCATTTTCTGGTAATTCAACTCCTAAAGGCACTACATCAGCATTTTCAAATGGTAAAGGACGACCTTGAATAACCATTTCTTCATTATTAACTACAGAATAGATACGCATTGCGTTGTCATCAGAATAAGCATCAAAAAGTCTATCTTTTCCTAAAGTGGCTCCATCTACATAACCAACTAAAGTACTTGCTGAAACATCTGTAGCATCAATTAAACTTAACCACACGAGGTGCTTTTCTAAATCTTGAGCATCATTTGTTCCTCTGTAAAATTCAGAATTATCATGTGCTACATCAGCATCATTAGAACGCATAGCGTTTGTAAACGTTACTGAACCTTCAGTAGCACTCTCATCAACCTGCACAAAAAATCCTTGTCCAGAACCAATAAAACCATTTGTACTTTCTGGAGGATTCGCTCCTGTAAGGTTATAACTTACATACTGCTCGCCATAGTTGTAATTCAAATCTTGGTAAGCAGAACTCGTTAAAGGAGTTGTCGTATTTGGGATTGCTGTGTTATGCGCCCATAGTTTTACATTACCTTCTAATAACGTGTTATCTGCTAATAACTGATCCGCACTAATTGCAGAAGGATACGGGTTTCCAATAAGGTTTCTATGTCTAGCTTCAACATTAGGCTGATTTCCTGTTGATTTAAAAACATCTACAGAAATATCCCCATTATTAGGTTTTCCTACAAAACTAGCAGTAAATCCGGTTGAAACAAATTCAGTTGGTACATTAACAGCATAGCCTAAACCAGCGCTCATTGTGCCACTTGTAAGCGTCCAATCACCAGTAACACCATTGGTATTAGCTGTATTTACGCTCCAATTAAAAGCATTAGTTGCATGCGGAGCTGTAACATTAGATACATCAAAATTAGCTACAGGTGACGACCACAATACATAATCATTGTCGTGTAAATCTATAACATTACGTTTCACTTTAATTGACCCGCTATTTTCGTTACTTGTTACGATCTTAGTTTGAATTAAACTCGCACCATCTTCAAACGTTAATGACGCACCAGATTCTACTGTGACTTCACCATAAAGTTTAAGTGTAGATCCTGAATCGATGGTTACATTACTACCTGCAGGCACTAAACAATCACAACCTTCTATATCACCAGAGCTATTGTAATTAGAAGAAAACACTAAACCTCTATCTTTCGGCTCAACTACGATCCCTGCATTTTCATAAACTAAAGGTAATTGCCATTCAGAACCATTCCAATATACAGGAGTCCCACCAATTGATAAGCTTACAGGAACTACAACAGATCCAAAAGCATTTGTTACTCTTAATTTATAGCTTCCTAAGCTTTCTGCATCTATGTTACCAGGAATAGTGTAAGTACTACTATTAGCACCAAGAATTGGTTCATTGTATTTAGACCATTGGTAAGATAATGTTTCTTCTGGCGCACCAGTAGCGTTACCAGAAACTTCTGCAACGGCAGAGAATGTAATACTAGAGTCACTTGGTAAATTACATACATATCTCGCTAATGGATATTCTGTAACTACAGGTGTTTTTATATCAAAAGACCCTCTATTATAGGCAAGAAAAGCAAGATCGGCAGTACCACCAGCAACCATATTTATGTTGTTGATATCAATAATATTAGTATCATCAATTTGAAAATCTTCAAATTTAAAGGCTACCATACGTAATGGTCTTTCCTCATTATTAGAAAATGATCTTATTGTAGGTGTCGCAATTCCGTAATTAACACCAGGTAAAAAGCTATATAAGTCTAATCTCCATTTTGCTAATAATGCATCTCCATCATTATCAGTTTCTTCTGTAATGGTTATTTTTATAGGTCTCCCTACAACATTTTTGTCAGCATCTGCATAATAATAAATATCTGTACTACCCGCTGCAGCAATCTGTGAAATTAAGAAATCTGGGATATCATCTTCTAAAGCTCCTAATTGCCCTCCACTACTAAAAAACTCAACATCAGCAGTAGCATTAAAGTTGGTAATACCAGTTCCAATATCTAAACCGTTTACACCATCAGTAATAGCGTCAAACACGGTAGTTCCACTAATTTCTGGAGATGTTATTGCTGCTCCTTCTCCTGCTTGTCCATCAATCATATCTGCCATGGCTAAATAATTGTTGGGGTGTGTTATACCGTCAACACCATTAGTGGTATAAGCATAAAATAACTGTGAACTAAACGCAACACCATTATCTGTAAGTAATTGATCGTTAACACCTGTAGAATAGGTTACTCCATTATAAGTAAAAGCCAATACATCGTGACTTGTATTTGGTTTTAAACTATTATTGGTAGGATCTGCTTTCCATTGTGATGATCTCCAAAACCCATTATAAGTTGTAAAGATTTCAGTTATTTTAGTTACGTTACTCTCCGTACCATTTCTTAAAGTTTTTGGAGTAGGACTTATGTATTCCATGTTTTGCCCTGTTGCAGTACCGGCTAACATAAGTTCACCCGAAGTATCAACTGATCCTGAATGTGAAATTTTAAAAGTCATTTCCGTATCACTAACTAAAGTAATACTCGCATTATTAATACTTATACCACTTATACTAACTGATGTACTTTCTGTAAACCCAGTACCTAATACTGTAATTTGAGAATTTGTTGTAATCCGTGTTGGAAAAACTTGAGATACAAGTTCTGTTTGTGCTATTAAGCCATTTGATACGGTTAATAGCACTAGTAAAGCCGTCAACTTTATGGATTTAAGCATTTTAAAGTTTAAAGTAATTTTTGAGTTCATACATTAAGGTTTGGTTATAAAGCATGTTAGTTGATAGACTAATATGCCTTAAAGGTTAAAATTGTTGTGAAAAATTAAATGAGTTTGTAACTATTAATTAATTAGCTTTTTAGTTATCACACTGCCATTATCTAGTTTTATGGCAGCGATATAAATACCATTTGCGAATGCAAATTGTGTATCGAATGAATTTGTATGGCCTTCTATAGTGTAGTTTATAATTTGTTTACCATTCATATCAAAGATTTCAATAGAGTCTAAGTTACTATTAGACTTTACATGAAACATCGCATTACTAACATAAGCAAATGTCGTTGCCGCAGAATTCTCATTTACAGAAAGCGTTATAGATGGTGTATATCTTAAAACAAAACGATCGTTAAATTCACCTGCTTCTCCTGTAAAACTATAAGGTGCTCTTCTTAAATCATGAGTTACATTTGTATAGGTATCTTCCAAATATATACCTTGTTCTTGATCTACAAATAAGCTTCCTTTTACATTACCAATAGCAATAGTATAAATACCGCTTTCTGTTAACTCAACACCTAAAGGCACTGTGTTTGTATCTACAAATGGTAATGGCAATCCTTGGATGACTAATTTTTCGTCCTCTGTAATTAGAGAATATAAATTAAAGCCTTCATTATTAGTATAGGCATCGTACAGTCTGTCTTTTCCTTCAGTAGCACCTTCCGCATAACCGATTAATGTACTCATAGCATGATTATCTTCATTTGCTAAGCTCAGCCATACTAATTGCTTTTCTTGAGTTCCAGCTTGTTCAGAACTACTTCTGTAAAAATCTGAATTATCATATCCCTTTTCAGCACCATCATGACGCATTGCATTGGTGAAATTCACGGAGGACGTTGAACTTAGTGCCTCGTCATCAACTCTTACAAAAAAGGCCTGCCCTGACGCAATATATCCATCAGTAAATGTAGACGGTTCAGAAGAGCCTATCGCGTTATAGGTAATATATTGGTCCCCGTAATTCACTCCAAAATTATCGTAAAATGGATCGACTGCACCTGTAACATCAAACAGACCTGTATCATGAGTCCATATATCTACACGTCCCTCAAGATTTGTATTAGCAGTTAAAAAGGTTTCTGCATCTATTGCTGAAGGATAAGGATTACCTATCAAATTCCAACTACTATCATGATAATTACCCGTTGATTTAAAAACGTCAACACTAAACGGTCCATTATTTGGTTCTCCATAAAATTCTGTTGTAAAACCACTTAATTGACTATTAGCCACTCTAACAATATAACCTTCTCCTGGAGTCATCATAGAACTAGCCGCAGACACCCAATTTCCTACACCCGTATCATTACTTACGGCATCAACATCCCATTGGTATGTTGGTGTGTTGGAAATTCCTGAGATATTAAAATTTGCTACGGGAGATGCCCAATACACATAATCATATTGGTTAATTTCACTTGCATTCAATGCTCGTTTTACTTTAATTTCTCCGCTATTTACTACGTCATTAATTTGTACTAGACTAGCATCGTCTTCTAAAGTAAAGGTACCAGCATCAACACCCTCAACAATAATAACCACATTTCCATCAACAGTTTCTGTCTTTTCTAAGATTTCTGGCTCTACTGTAATTTCATTATAAATTAACATTGTTTTACCTTCAGGAATAATTACATTAGACCCTGAAGTTACTCGACAATCACATCCTACTAAAAAATCTTCTGATTGAGTTGTATAATTACCTGTATAAACCAAACCTCTTTCTTTCTCTTCTACTGCACCATACGGCGAACTCCAAGCTGTTCCATTCCAATAATAAGGCGTACCTCCTTCACTTAAGGTAACTGGTAATATTATAGTACCTCCATTCTCATTAGATATTTCTATTTTATACGTCGCTAAATCTGTAGATACTACTCCTACAATCTGAAAATCTTCAGTTGTAACTCCTGTATCTGAATTATATTTTTTCCATTTATACTTTAATTTCAAAGTATCATCTCCGGGAGGTGGATTTGTTATACCTCCTGCCCCATCATCTATACCAGCCTCAACACTAAAAGTTACACTTGTAGTCCCATCCGCTTTACAAACAAAACGAGGTAAGATTGGTCTTGCTATAGGCGCTTTAATATCAAAAGCAGATTGATTATAGGCAATAAACGCCATATCTGCCGCTCCACCAGCAACAGAATTTATATTCTTTACTGAACCAATATTTGTACTAGAGATATCAAAATCTTCTAAATTAAAAGCAACAATTTTAATTAACCTAGTTTCATTATTTCTAAATGTTCTAGATTGAGGGTTTGCGGTATTAATATCCGCACCACTAGGAAGTGAGTATAAATCTAGAGCCCACCTACCTAAATTGTTAGTACTATTATCCATATACAATTTTATAGGTGTCCCTATCACATTTCCTCTATCATCTGCGTAATAATAGGTATCCCAACTCCCAGAGTCAGCTATTTGCGTGATTAATAAATCTGGTACATTATCACTAATAGCACCAACTTGCCCGTTTCCACTAAAAAAACGAATAGAGGCTGATTGATTATAATTGGTAACTCCTGTGCCTAAATCTAAACCATTAACTCCATCAATCATTACTTGAAAAACGGTTAAATCGGAAATGTTAGGTGATGTAATAGTAGTACCTTCCCCAACAACACCGTCAACCAGATCACCTGTTGCTATAAAATTAGCTCCATTATTAATAGTTCCCGTAATTCCATTGGTCGAGTAGGCTTTAAAAACTTCCTTACTGTAAGTAAGTCCACTTATAGCATCAAGCAGCTCGTCATCTACTCCCGTAGAATAATAAACTCCATTATATTTAATAGCCAATAATTCATGGCTATCATTTGGATAAGTACTAGAAGTACCATAAGTATAATCTGTAGAAAATCTCCAAAACCCTTGACTATCGTAGTTCCAGTTCGTAATAATGTCTGTTACATGTGTAAAAGACTGATCTCCACTCGTACTATTATTTTTTTTCAATTTAGCACCTACATAATCAATTGTAACTTTGTTAACATCAGGATTCGCTGGATCATATGAACCTTTGTAAACTATTTGTGTACCTATTTTTAATGTACCTGAAGCATCTACTGTAGAGCCCCTAGTTATTTCAAAACTTAATTCTGTACCATCTGGAGTTTCATTAACCGAGCCTGTAGTAATACTTGTGACAGAGACGGTTGTTGCATTTGTAAATCCACTACCACCGGTAATAGTAACAATACTGCTCTGTGTTACTCTTGTTGGAAAAACATCAGTAACAACTATTTGTGCGTAAAAAGACATACTTAACAAAAGTAAAAACGTAGTCATTACTTTTTTAGATGAGACGAAAGATAAAATTGTAGTCATAGGTTATTTTATTATAATTCTTTTGAACTGACATTAACATCAAGACTAAGCCTAGTGATAAATATCAATTCAGTGTAAATTTGGGTTTAACACTGCAAAAATGATGCAGTCTAAGGGATACACAAAAAATATTAGTTGATGTGTAGGTAATTTCCTTTCAAGTGCACTATTTAACATTGTAACTCACACAATCGGTGTGTTTTATGATTAAAAAAATACGTTTTTTAGCCTTTAATTTAATAGTTATTTTTAGATTATTTAATTTTTTTTAGTAGAGCGTTCTCTTTACGCAACACTATAGTATTACTAGTTATAACTTATGTGGGAAATACATTATCAACAATCCTTGCTATTACTGTACATGGTAATATCAGAAATATGGCCAATACAAAAAACTGTAATACACCAAAATGCTCTGAAAGACGTGTAGATTGTAACTTCATAGGTTTTATAATTATTAAGTTTCACTAAAAAATCTAATTTGATGAAACCCTATTATTTAACGTATTTCTTTGAGGGAAGACAAATATTCTTGGAGGGAAGGCGAATATTATAAAATAAACTTGAATTAAAAAAATAAAAACACGATAAAATGTATTTAAAATTCGACAAACAGTAATTTTATGGCAATTTACAGCAATAATAACGAATTTAATAATGGAAATGGATAATAATTTTATCAGCGATAAAAGGAAGAAATTTATAAATAATGAATGGGGTTAAAACGTCTTTCTTTAAACTTGTGGATATAACATAGACCACCAAAAAAAATAGTTAGTGGCAGTATAATCTATACCTTCAAATTCTGTTACCAATAAAGTTTCACCAAAACTAAATGGCTTCAAATAACTTTCCAGGTAAAGGCCTAATGACTCCTTTCAATTCCATATTAAGCAGTAGTCCTGCTAATTTGTAGGTTGGCATTTCACATCTTAAGGCAATAACATCTAACATTGTTTTGTTATTCTCTTTTAGAAAATTATAAATAATTTTCTCATCGGGTTCTAATTCTACAAAGAGCTGCTGTTGTACCGCTGGCTTTTTATCCGAGTCTAATTCCCAATTCAATATATAAGGTACATCTAATGGATTAGATAATAAATGTGCTTTCTGAAATTTAATGAGATTATTACAACCCACACTTTGACTGTCTGTGGTTCTTCCTGGTACGGCAAAGACTTCTCTGTTATAAGAATTCGCTATATCAGCCGTAACCAAACTCCCACCTTTTTCTGCAGATTCTATGACGATTGTAGCTTCGCTTAAACCTGCAATAATTCGGTTTCGTTTTAAAAAATTGTTTCTATCAAATACATCTGTACTCCAGAAATCGGTATAAAAGCCTCCGTGGTTTTCTATATCCGCAACGTACTTTTTGTGCACTTTTGGATAAATCTGATTGAGACCATGAGCTAAACATCCAATAGTTTGCAAATTATGTTTTACAGCAGCCTTTTGAGCTGTAATATCCGTTCCGTATGCAAAACCAGAAACAATTATAGGATTAAATGGAGACATCGCTTCTACAAACTTTTCACAAAAGGCAATTCCACTAGTCGTTATTTTACGAGCTCCAACAATACTTATAATACGTTGATCTTTCAAATTAATATTCCCAGATTGAAATAATACAATAGGACCATCAATACAATGTTTTAAACGTTCGGGATAGCTATCTTCAGTAAAATAATGAGTAACGACGTTGTTGTCCTTAATAAATTTCAACTCCTGTTCGGCTTGTTCGAAATGGGTTTTATCAAAAAGTCCTTGAATCGTAATCGTACCGATACCATCAATTTTTAAAATTTTCGATTTCTTTTCTTTTAAAACTGCTTCAGCAGATCCGCAATGATTAATAAGTTTCTTGGCCGTTGTTGCACCTATTTTGGGTACGTGTTGCAAGGCTAAAGCGTAGATAAGTTGTTGATCTGTCATTGAATACTAAATACTTCAGAAAATTAATGAGCTTTATACGAATATAATTATTTAATTCTGAATGACCTTAAAACCATCTGAAATGAAAAGTACATGGTAGACTACTGAATAAATTTTATTAAAAAAAGACCGCATTATTTCGTAAAAAAATGCATTGTGAATTCCAAGAAAATCAAATACATAGAAAAATTTTTATTTTGATGTTAATAACTAAACCACACTTAATTTCATTCAGAAACAAAAATTTTTAACTTTGCCTTCATATGCAGTTAGAGACTTACATTAGCGACCTTTTATACCGTTACGATTGTGTTACTGTTCCAGAATTTGGAGCCTTTTTAACACGTCGTGTTTCGGCAAAAATACACGAATCCACACATACATTTTATCCTCCAAAAAAAGCTTTGTCTTTTAATGAGCAACTGCAGCAAAACGATGGCTTATTAGCTAATTATATTGCTGAGGTTGAAAAGATACCGTATGGCACAGCTTTAAATAAAATCTCTAAGCAGATAAAGTCTATTAAATCCTATTTAACTGAAGGTGAAACTATTGAACTCAAAAACATAGGAGAATTGGCATTAAATGCTGATGGTAAAATTCAGTTTGACCCATCTCGTCATATCAATTATCTTACGGATTCCTTTGGCTTATCTCACTTTTCATCTTCGGACGTTACGCGCGAAGTTTATAAAGAAACCGTTGAAGTTATTGAAGAAACTGCGCCTATTACATTAACGCCAGAAAAACGTTCTAATCGTAATTGGTTAAAATATGCCGCCGCCGCTGTTATCTTCTTAGGTTTAGGTGGTTTTGGTGCTGCAAATTATTACAATTCTTCTATTGAGGATCACAATCAATTAGCACAAGAGCAAGCCAATGAGCAACTCGATGCTAAAGTGCAAGAAGCGACTTTTATAATCAGCAACCCATTACCTGCTGCTACATTATCTTTAGAAAAGCAAAGCGGTAATTACCATATTGTTGCTGGTGCTTTTAGAGTGGAAGCTAATTCTGAAAAGAAAGTAAATCAATTAAGAGCGCAAGGTTTTAAAGCCCGTCAAATTGGTACGAATCGTTATGGTTTGCATGAAGTTGTCTATGGTAGTTTTGAAACAAGAGCTGAAGCACAAAATGAACTTTATAATATTCGTAGTGAGCACAACCGTGATGCGTGGTTGTTGATTAAGAACCTTAAATAGACTTTTAAGATTCATGTTTTACTAATGCTTGCGTATAGTTTAGCGTTAATTATTATTACACAGAGACTCACGGAGTTTGCGCGGAGATTCACATAGAAATAATTAGACAGACTTTCTATAGAAATTTTAATAGTTTAATCTATCCTTATTTTTCGCCGAGCCTTTTTTCACTTTTCACTTTTCACTTTTCACTTTTCACTTTTCACTTTTCACTTTTCACTTTTCACTTTTCACTTTTCACTTTTTACTTTTACTTTTTACTTATAATAATACTCCTGCATCCTAAAATCGCTCTATCTTTGCACAAATTTTAATATTCTATGCTATCTAGAACCGCATTTCAGTCTAAAACCATTAGTACCGATTTGGTATTACCAAGCGAAACTAACCCTCTCAATAACCTTTTTGGTGGTGAACTATTAGCACGTATGGATAGAGCAGCTAGTATTTCTGCAAGACGACACTCTAGACGTATTGTAGTGACAGCTTCCGTAAATCACGTCGCATTTAACAGAGCTGTTCCTTTAGGAAGTGTGGTAATGATTGAAGCTAAAGTATCACGTGCATTTTCATCTTCTATGGAAGTGTACATGGATGTTTGGATTGAAGACAGAGAGTCTGGTGACCGTGTTAAAGCTAATGAGGCTATTTACACCTTTGTTGCTGTAGATGAAACCGGGCGACCTGTAAAAGTGCCTGAGCTGGTTCCTGAAACTGAATTAGAAATACAACGTTTTGATGCCGCTCTACGTCGTAAACAATTAAGTTTGGTACTAGCTGGAAAAATGAAACCTGCTGATGCTACTGAACTAAAGGCACTTTTTGAGTAATCGTATTCTTTATTATTCTAGTGATAATCTTTGACTGGTTAAAAACAATACTGTTTTAACCCTCTTATTATAACCTAAAATTTAACTAACCAAGGTTCTGGGTTCATTACCTGATCATTTTTATAGATTCTAAAACCTAATAACGATTCTCCTTTTATTTTATTAGTAAATACTTTCCCTATAACTTGACCTGCAACAACTTTATCTCCCGCCTTGACATTAACCTGTGATAAGTTCATGTAAACACTAAAATAAATACCATGTCTAATAAATACTGCTGGATTTCCATTTTTAATTACTAAAATCCTTGAAACCTCGCCACTAAAAACAGATTTAACATCCGATCTTTCTTCTGTTGCAATATAAATACTCTTATAGTTTTGTGTTACTGTATTATCTACTAATGACCGTTGTTTTCCATACTTTACTTTAACAACTCCCCTAGATACTGGCCAACCTAATTTTCCTCTATTAGATTCAAAATTTGATGACAATAACTTTGCTTCAGGCGTTAATACAAATTTACCTTTAGATGATGTTGTTCCTGATTTTTTATTAGCAGCTGCTATTGTTTCTCTAATAATGCGATTGATTTCTTTATCCAATTTATCGGCTTCCTGCTTCTTTTGTTTAATCTGAGATGCAAATTTGCCCATATCAGACTTAATGGAAGCCATTAAAACTTCGCGCTGCTTTAACTCATCTTCTAATTCGCGTTTAGCAATTCGGTTTTCTTCAATTAGATTTTTCTTATTCTCTTTCTGCTTAGACAACTGAATATTTAAGTCTTGTAATTCTTTTGTTTTTGTCTTTATCGCTTCACCTTGCTCTTTTTGGTATTCGCGGTATTGCCTAATATATTGCAGTCTTTTATAAGCTTGTTGAAAATTGCTTGAAGACAACAAAAACATCACCTTGCTTTGTTCCGATTTACTTTTATACGATTTTACAACCATTGCAGAATAGTCATCCTTTAATTCTTGCAACTGGGTTCTTAGACTTGTAATTTCTTGTTGATTCGTATTGATTTCTCGAGTCAATAAATTGGCTTGTTCGTTAGTAATTCTGATTAAGTTTTTTCTAACGTTTACCTTATAATTGATATCTTCAATAAGTGTAATTGCAGATTTTTCCTCTTTCTTTTTGGTAAATAATAACGCATTAATTTGCTTAATCTCCCTCAACTTTTGCTGACGCTGAGCCTCTAACTCTTTTTGTCTGTCGCTTTGCGCGAATAACGAAACGCAAGACATTAAAAGTCCTATAATTAAAGTGATACAAAAACGGTAATTCATTTTATTATTTTCATGTTTTTACAAAAAAACTTTACTTCTCATTTAATTTGATCTGCTTCTCATAAAGTCAAAATCTAGTCTTGATACTTTGTTCCGAAAGCGAAGCGGTCTAATGTCTTATTTTATAACAATCTCTTTATATCCTGAAGGAATATTAAACGGGAAACGCACTTCATCATTCAAAGATACCGATTTAAATTCCATAGTTATAGCAATTTGGTCTGCACCTTCAACCGCTATAATACTTATGTTTTCTGGTATAATTTGTTTCTTCACTTCCTGATACGATGCATAATCTACTTGAAGCATTCGTTTTTTTAGAATTTGTTGCATTTGTAAACTATCCATCTTAAAATGTGAAGGATTAATTAAATAAAATAACTCTATCAATGCATTCTGATCTTTTGGACTAACAGCATAAGAATTATTATTAACAAAAACTTGGTGAGGTGCGTCATTAAGATCATTAATCGCTTGACCTAAAAGGATGTTTTGCACTTTCATAAAATCGAGATCTATGCCAACAACATCACTTAGTAGTTTATAGTCTCCGTCAAAATATTCGTTATCTAATTTATTGTAGAATCTTACTTTATCTGGAGTAATCATCATACGTGCCATACCAATTGGAGCACTCAACCAAATCACTTTGTCTTTTTCCATTCTAAAGCTAAACGTATAACCTTGCTCACTAGCACCTTGTGTTAATTCTATTTTAACCCTAGCATTCATGGTTTTAAAATCAGCATCGCTCTTTTTGTGCTGTTTTATCACTTGCTTAGCCGAAAGCTTATCGCTAGCCACACCTGAGGCTATTACGCTTTTGGCAGAATTACAACTAAAAGCTAAGACGAAAAATATAGCCGTGATTGTAACTTTTGGGTTGATATCTAATTGAAATACTTTCATTGACTATTACAGTTTTAAGGCTTTTGCCTTTTTAGCAAACGCTTCAGATTTGCTAATATTATTTAGGGCTTTGTAGGCAATACTTAGTTCAGAATAAAAATCGGCTTCCATATTAGGATTGTCAATTAAATAATCTAATCCCATTTCTAAATGATCAATAGCTTTTTTAGGTTCGCTCAGATTGTTATTAGCAACAGCATTTACTAAATATAAAATTGGCTGTGCAGGATATAATTCTAAAGCACGTTCGCTATCGACAATAACCGCATTATAATCCTTTATATCTAGTTGAAGCAGTAATACGTCCTTAATTAATTTGAAGTCATTAGAGCTTTGTTTTAAAGCTTCTTTAAAGTTTGATAACGCCTTGGCTTTGTCTCCTGCCTTTAAATAGTATTGTCCTAAATCGCTATGCGTTTGTGCATCTTTGTTGCCGTCTATAAGCGATGTAATATCAATAAGAACCGTTTCGTACTCAGGGTTACTAGCTACAAAGGCCACAAAATCCTTAAGAACTTTAGCCTTAGCGTCTGCATTTATTTCTGGACTTGTTAAAACGGTCTTCACAGAACTGATAGCATCATCCACCTTTTCATCTTGAAGATAAAACTTATACAACGCCAAATGCACAAACTTAGAATCTGGCTTAACTTTCAATAAATTCTGAGCCGCCTTATAAGCTTTTTTTTGATCTCCAGTTTGGCTGTATCTATAAATCAGCTTTAAGTGATTATCTTCATTACTAGGATTGTTGACAATACGTTGTTCTAAGTTTTCTATGCGATCATCGGCATTACCTGTGATACTATAAATATCATTTCGCATCCCGTCTCTAGATTCACTCAACCCATATTCCGCATCTAACTCGTCCAATAAATCCAAAGCGAGTTTGTACTTTTCTTCTCTTACATAAAGCGCTGCCAAATCTTCTTTATAATCCGGATGATATTTCACCAATTGCTTTATAGTTTTTAAAGCATTCTTAATATCATCTTGCTGAAAATACACATCGTAAAGCTCATCTAAAAACCAAACATTATCTGGCTGCATGCTTATAGCTTTTTTTAAATTCTCTTCAGCAGCTCCAAAGTTTTTAAGCTTATTATAGTTTTTACCGAGTTCAAAATAAATAACTGGTTTTTTGCTATCGAGATTCAAACATTTTTGAAGCGCCTCTACAGCACGATCATAATTTTCAATGCCTTTTTGTTTTAAGGCTTCAAAGAAATGCTCTTGAAATTCGTCTTCTACATTCCCCAAATCATCATCTGGTCGCTTATTAAAATCGACTTGGGCATAGGTAGTCTGCGGAACGATTATCATTCCGAAGAGAAAAATCAATATCAAAATCTTTTTTTATTCACTTTGTTCTTGCTTTAACAAGTCTTCAATCATTTCAAATTTATCTAACACCTCAAATTTTTCACAAGACGCCTTCATTGTATCTCTAAAATGATTGGCTTCTTCTGGTAAATTGGCACCAGTAGTATCAAACGTATTTTTATCAGGCCATTGTGCATAAGCAAAGAAGTTTAGTGGATCTTTTTTGTGCAATCTTGATCCTAAACTTCCTTCGTATTTGTAAATCAATGTTGTTAACCCTTTCCAAGCTTCAATAAAGTTGTCTTCTTGATTGGGTTTTATTATGATGTTGTATAATACGATATACATGATTGCTTGATTTATTAGATAGCTTTCAAAAGTTATTCCAAAAATAAGGTTCAAAACAAAATTTGAACTAAAAATCATGAGATTAGCTTCGCTGAATCTTCGATTTCCTGCCTACGCAGGAATTTTACTCAATTATAGTATAATCACCAATACTAATCTTAGTAAACTCACCATTGTATTTAACGTGGTTACCAATCATAGCTTCGTCTAAATTAGCGTTTTTAATAGTCGTTTGGTTTTGTATTAAGCTATTTTTAACGGTTGAGTTTTCAATAACACAATCTTTTCCGATTGATACATGAGGTCCAACAGTTGTATTTCTCAAAACGGTTCCTTTTCCGATATAACAAGGCTCAATAATTTTTGAGTTTTCTAAAACCACAGAATCATCAATTAATTGTTCTTCGTTATCTGCTTTTAAAAAGCCTAACATTCTAGCATTAGTTTCTAAAGTCACTGCTTTGTTACCGCAATCCATCCACTCGTCAACGGTTCCTGTTTTAAAGATTCTTCCATCTGCCATCATGCGTTTAATACCATCATTAATTTGGTATTCTCCACCATTCATAACGTTTTCATCTAATACTTCTTGTAGTTTATCTTTTAACAACGCAACGTCTTTAAAATAATAAATACCTATCACAGCTTGATCACTTACAAAGGTTTCAGGTTTCTCAACCAATTCAACAATGTTTTGGTCGTCATTTAGTTTTACAACTCCGTAGGCTTCAGGATTTGCAACACACTTTGTCCAAATAACACTATCTGCTGTTGGATCTAAATCAAACTCCGCTCTAATCAACGTATCTGCATAAGCAATCACAGCAGGACCAGATAATGAAGGTTTAGCACTCATTATAGCATGACCAGTTCCTAAGGGTTGATCTTGTCTGTAAATGGATGCTTTGGCACCTAAACCTTCAGCAAGTTCTGTTAAACTATCTACCACATCATCTCCAAAAAATGCTGGATCACCAAGAACGAAACCAATTTCTTCAATAGGTTGCTTTAAAACTTTAGCGATATCTTTAACTAAACGATGTACGATGGGTTGACCTGCAACTGGAATAAGTGGTTTTGGTACGGTTAAACTATGTGGTCTTAGGCGAGATCCTCGGCCTGCCATTGGTACTATTATTTTCATATCATATGCCTGCGAAAGCAGGTATCTTTTTGTGGTTAAACATAATTCCAGTGAAAACAGGAATCTTTTTAATATTTCCTTAGTTTATTACAATTCAGGTTCCAGTTAGTACTTATATCCGACCAACTAGGGTTCATTTCTTCTATTAATTCAATTTTCCAAACTCTTTTCCACCTTTTGAATTGTCTTTCTCGTTTTTCTGCTTCTTTTCCATCTTCAAACTCTTCAAAATACATCAATTTATCACAATTATATTTTGCAGTAAATGATTTAGGGTAAACTTTTAACTTATGCTCTTTTACTCTTTCTTCAATATTATTAGTTACTCCAATGTATAACACACCATCTCTTCTATTACTCATTATGTAAACATACCAATGGTCCATGCTTTTTTACTTTGAGATTCCTGCGTACGCAGGAATTGGTCACCTGACTCCCGTACTTCCAAAACCACCTTCTCCTCTATCGGTATCAGACAATTCAATAGAATCTACCCATTCGGCACGTTCGTGTTTTGCAATAACTAATTGTGCGATACGTTCACCACTGTTAATTGTAAAATTTTCGTTTGAGAGGTTGACTAAAATTACACCTATTTCCCCTCTATAATCGGCATCTATTGTTCCTGGTGCATTTAAAACAGTTATGCCTTGTTTTGCAGCTAACCCACTTCTTGGTCTTACTTGCGCTTCAATACCCACAGGTAATTCTATGAATAAACCCGTACCAACAATACTGCGTTCTAGCGGTTTTAAAATTCTAGATTCAGATATGTTAGCCCGTAAATCCATACCAGCAGATGCAATAGTTTCGTAATGTGGTAAATCGTGATTTGACTTGTTGATTATTTTAATTTTCATGAAGTATAGTGTATTCGTTCTATAGATAACAAATTAATTTCTTTTTAATAAAAGTGTCAATTCCTTTCTTTCAAGCTGAAAAACAAGGCTTAAAAATACGATTAATGCACCAATTCCTATAAAATAATTCCCTCTAAAAATATAGAAGTACAACATAGAAAACATTGTGGATAGTCCAAAATACAGGACTATCTTCTTAAGGTTATAAGGAATTGGATAGAATTTTCTTCCATAGTAAAAGGACAACAACATCATTATTAAATAGGCTGAAAGTGTTGCTATAGCTGAACCCTTAAAACCAATAATAGGAATTAACACATAATTTAATGCCAAGGTTGTAATCGCTCCAACTATGGAAATATAAGCACCATACTTAGTCCGATCTGTAATTTTATACCATACTGAAAGGTTGTGATAGATCCCTAAACAAAAGTTAGCTAAGAGTATAAAAGGTACAATCCACATGGCTTCATAATAGGCTTCACTTCTAATAATATATGGTTTTATAACATCTGCAAAAACAACAACGGTTAGTAGAATCACAGAACCAAAAGCCACAAAGTACTCTAAAATTTTAGCATAGTTTTTTTGCGGATTTTCTGTTTTAGAATGGCTAAAAAAGTAAGGTTCTATCCCTAAACGAAAAGCTGTAGCAAACAAGGTCATAAATAAGGCTAGCTTGTAACAGGCTGAGTACATTCCAACTTGAGCATCCGCAATATCAGCTGGTAATAATTTTTCTAACAAAATACGATCAAAGGTTTCATTGACTGAATATGCAATTCCTGCAATCAACACAGGCATAGCATAACGCATCATTTTTTTCCATAAAACGGCATCAAACGTCAGCTTGATTTTAGTGTAGAAAGGAAGTAATAACACAAGCGTTAATCCACTTGCAATTAAGTTAGAAATAAAGATGTAACTGATTTCAAAATCTGGTTTATAAATTTGATCTAAAACAGAATTACCTTCTGCTAAATCTTTTAAATACAGTAATAAGAAAACATTCAGGCCTAAATTAACCGCCACGTTTAATATCTTAAGAATTGCGTAGCGCATAGGTCTGGCAGTGGCCCGTAACCAAGCAAATGGAATGATGACTAAAGCATCTAAAAGTAAAATGATAAAAACTAAATTGAGATACTTAAGTTCTATATTGATGAGTGTTGAAATCTGATTTCTAAACAAAAAAGCAATTCCTAGTAACGCAAACGAGCTAAGTATTAATGAAATGGCAGAGGTGCTTGTTACTTTGTCTTGATTGTCTTCTTTATTAAAAAATCTAAAAAATGCAGTTTCCATGCCATAGGCTAAAACCACATTAAACAATACGAAATATGCGAATATAAAGGATATACGACCATATTCTTCAACAGAAAGCACTGCGGGATCGGTATAAAGTGGCACTAAAATAAAACTCAACATTCTAGGTAGCACAGTCGCTAAGCCATAAATAAATGTTTGTTTAAAAAGTGATTTGAATCCGCTCAATTTAATCGTGTTAATTTGGCTCAAAAGTATTGAAATATTATCAAAAGATTATCTATTTACATACGTGATTACTACAACGCATCAAGATAGTAATAAAGTGTAGGATGTTACTTCAACTTTTGACCATAAAAAAAGTCTTACTTAATCAGTAAGACTTTTATATATATTCTAAATAGCGTTTACTCCTTGTCTTCTTCTGTAAAGGCAACAACAGTTGAAGACGTAGCGTCGTTTATAGAAGGTGGGCCGTTTTCGTAATATGTACCAGCAACTTCGTTAAGATTAGTAGTTTTGTAGTATTTTGTTTCTCCGTTTTCTATAAAACTAATTGCACACTCAGATTGCGATAAATCAAAAGGATAATCATTCGATTTTTCGGCAATTGTAAAGGTGTAATTTGGCGAATTGCTTTTTAGTATGGCAACATATTTATCGTTTTTTTGAACGAGTTTACCTTTTAGATTTCTAAAGTAAATACTATCAATTACAATATCATCACTTTTATTTACCACAGGTACAAAAACATTTATTCCAGTACCTCCAACTTTAAGGCCAGCATACCATTCTTGAAAAACAATAGGTTCAACTTTAAACGTTGTGGATGATTCAAATTGAGAGGTTTCGACTTTTGAACTCGAGCACTGATAAGTGAACGAAAAGACAATAGCTAAGGCACTGACGTAGGACGCCTTTCTTAGTAGATTCATTTTTAATGTAGGTTAAGGTTTGGGGTGGCAATATAGAAAAAATAATGAAATAACACCTTTTAAGGTTATAGTAATCAGATTAAAAGATATTTTTTGTAAGAAATATAATATGTTTTTAATTGAATTCTTAAGTAATCATTTTGAATACGTTTTTAGACCATTATCTATTCCATAAGTTGTTTAATACTTAATAGCTCCTTTTGGATTTGCTTAAAAATTAAAACGACACCGACAGTAATAATGACAACTCCTGATACTCTAATGTAAGTATAAAACCCAATTGAAAGACTTGCTTCAAAAAATGGCATAAGCATGATAAAGCCAATTATATAACATAAAAGGATTACCGGTGTGAAAATATAATGTGTTCGAAGTCTCTTTTTATAATATGTTATAAACGTGTTTTTGAAACTCTGAGCGTCCTGAGGGTATTTAATTTGTTTTAGAGTATTGATACTCTTAAACTCTATTCCGATTCTAATAATTAATCCAGCTATCATTAAGATTAAAGCTATTGCCGCTTTAAGTTCTAAATAAGCACTTACGTAGAAAAAGAAAAAACCAATACGCCCACAGTTACACCTAATACAATGCTAGTAATTTTCTGCCCCTTTTTTAACTGGTTCGCTTTTTTAATAATTTCTTCAGTACCTTCTTTAGGGATCTGTATATCAGCCAAGTTTTCCCATTGTGATTTTATATCTTCAAAATTTTTCATTGTTTAACGCATTTAGTTAATTCGTTTTTAATTCTGTGAATTCGCACCCTTATAGCCTCGTGCGTTAGACCCATAATTTCTGCAATCTCCTTTTGTTGCAAACCTTCCAGTTCAAGCAAAATGATCGCCTTATTATCAACATTTAATTTATTAATACAAGCGTATAATTGTTTGAATTTGTCTTCTAGATTGTTTTTAGAATCATCTAATTTACTTTCTATATGACTTGGTATCTCTGAAGAAAACATGCGTTTTTTACTATTCCGTATATGAACTAAACAGGTATTTACCGTAATTCTATAAATCCATGTAGAAAGGCTAGCGTCTTGTCTAAACGTTTTTAAGTTATCCCAAACCTTTATGAACACCTCTTGAGCCAAATCTTTAGCTTGTGGTTCGTTTCCGTTGCAATAGCCTAAGCACAACCGCATAACTTTAGGATAATTATCGTCATATATATTCTTAAATTCCACGTGTTTCAATTCTAATTTAATTCCATTTTAATGGCTTCTAATAACCATTGTGGTTGATCATACATTATAAAATGTGCGGATTCTTCTGCAAACTTAATTTTATAACTACCATGATTCTTGTATTGCTCTTGGTATGTTTTTTTGGCGGTTTCTAATCCATAGGGCATTACTGCAGCAAGCACTAGAAGTGGAGTCGTTATTTTTGAAATATCAGTTCTCAAATCTAGTTTTAATAAATCGGTATAGCCATAAACATAAGTTTTTCTATCGGTTTCAACGATCCAATCCTTAATAGTTTCCTTCTTAGATTCATTAAGTACCATTCCCGATGCCATTTGAGTAGCCATAGCTTCAAAATTTTCATCGCTCATGTCTAATAACTGTTTGTTGTAAGGGTCATCATATACAATTGTTTTACTATCGAAATTAGGCATCATAAGCGCACCTATGGAAGGCAAAGCATCTACTGTTATAATAGTCTTTAGGTCTAAAGTCTTTTCAGTTCCCAACCATAAACTTAATGCACCACCCAAACTATGACCAATTAAAGTGATTTGTTTAAGATTGTTATCAAAAATATAAGTGATTATTTCTTCTTTAATTTTTGGTAACCAAGGGGTTGCAATGGCCGGTACATCTCCAAATCCTGCCAACGTAAAAACATGACATTCATTTGTCTTAGAAAGCTCTGTAACCACATCATCCCAGACAGCACCAGGACAGCTAAAACCAGGAAATAATAAAATAGGATCCCCCTTTCCGCTAATATTAACGTCAAAAGATGTGTGTTGCGAGTACATAAATCCCGAAACCATAAAGGTTAGGATTAAAAGTCTGTTTTTTAAGTTTTTCATGATATTCATTTTTAATTCGATTTTCCTTTTAGATACAAAATCTTAAAAATGTTACATGACGGCATAAAAAAACCTAACTATTTAAAGTTAGGTTTTAGATGTTATTGAGATTCTTCACTTTCGTTCAGAATGACAAATATTAGTTATTTAAAGCTTCAGCTCCACCAACAATCTCTAAGATCTCGTTAGTAATTGCTGCTTGTCTTGCTTTGTTGTAAGTTAATTTAAGTTGATCTCTTAACTCCGTTGCGTTATCTGTTGCTTTATGCATTGCTGTCATACGTGCACCATGCTCTGAAGCGAAAGAATCTCTAATACCTTTGTATAATTGTGTCTTTAAAGACTTCGGTATTAATTCTTCAATAATTTCTATCTTAGAGGGTTCAAAAACGTAATCTAAATTAACGTTATCATCACCTTCAATAGGCACAATTGGTAAAAACTGTTCCGTCATTACAATTTGTGTCGCTGCGTTTTTAAAGTGATTGTAAACTATTTCAATCTTATCAAATTCTCCAGCTACAAATTTTTCCATTAACATTTCTGCTATTTCAGAAACATTATCAAACGTTAAGTCTTCATACAAATCACTTTTATTTGCAATAACTTTATTCGTTTTTTTGAAGGCATCATTTGCCTTCTTTCCTATTGCTAAATAAGAAACATCTTTGCCTGCATAAGTACCATTAGTAAGCCTAGTTACCTGCTTAATGATATTAGAATTAAATGCACCAGCCAAACCTCTATTAGAGGTTACAACAACTAAAAGTACGTTTTCTACTTCGCGTTGAACAGAATATTTACTTCCAGAATCTTCATCTAAAGTTGCACTCAAACTCTGAAGCAATTCCGTTAACTTATTAGAATAAGGACGCATTGCTGTAATAGCATCTTGGGCTTTCTTTAACTTAGCAGCAGATACCATTTTCATGGCACTAGTAATCTGCATCGTTGATGATACCGATGATATTCTGTTTCTAATTTCCTTTAAATTCGCCATTCTTTATATGATAAAGACTCCTTGCATAGGCTCAGAGTGACATTAGTTTAATAATTAAAATTTAGAGTTATGAATACGCTTACTCATAACTCTAAACTTATAACTTTATGATCGATACTTAGCTGAAAGATCCTTAGCTACACTTGTAAGTGTATCAATAACCTCATCAGTTAATTTACCTGCTTTAAGTAAATCTAGAGTATCTCTATGCTTTGCATTTAAGAACTCTAAATAATCGCGTTCAAATTCTTTTACTTTCTCAACAGGAACATCTTTTAACAAGTTCTTAGAACCCGCATAAATGATAGCTACTTGATCTTCTACTTTGAAAGGATCGTTTTGTGCCTGCTTTAAGATTTCAACGTTACGCTTACCTTTGTTAATTACGTTTAAAGTAACGGCATCTAAATCGGATCCAAACTTAGCAAATGCTTCTAATTCACGGTACTGAGCTTGATCTAATTTTAATGTACCAGATACTTTTTTCATAGATTTAATCTGAGCATTACCACCAACACGAGATACAGAAATACCTACGTTAATTGCTGGACGAACACCAGAGTTAAATAAATCACCATCTAAGAAAATCTGACCATCTGTAATAGAAATCACGTTAGTTGGGATATATGCTGAAACGTCACCTGCTTGTGTTTCAATAATTGGTAATGCTGTTAATGAACCACCACCTTTAACCATCGGTTTTAAAACATCTGGAAGGTCATTCATTTCTTTAGCAATAGCATCATTATTAATGATTTTTGCAGAACGCTCTAATAATCTTGAGTGTAAATAAAATACATCACCAGGATAGGCCTCACGTCCTGGAGGACGTCTTAATAATAAAGATACCTCACGGTAAGCAACAGCTTGTTTTGATAAATCATCAAATACAATTAAAGCTGGTCTACCAGTATCTCTAAAATACTCACCAATAGATGCTCCTGTAAAAGGCGCATAAACTTGCATTGCAGCAGGATCTGATGCATTTGCAGCTACTATTGTTGTGTAAGCTAAAGCACCTTTTTCTTCTAAAGTCTTAGCAATTAAAGCTACAGTAGAAGCCTTTTGGCCAATAGCAACATATATACAATATACAGGTTCACCTGCATCGTAAAATTCTTTTTGATTTAAGATCGCATCGATACAAACAGCTGTCTTACCAGTCTGTCTATCGCCAATTACCAACTCACGCTGACCTCTACCAACTGGGATCATAGCATCAATAGCTTTAATACCTGTTTGTAACGGCTCAGTTACTGGCTCTCTGTAGATAACACCTGGTGCTTTACGCTCTAAAGGCATCTCATAAGTTGTTCCAGCTATTGGTCCTTTACCATCAATTGGGTTCCCTAAAGTATCAACCACACGGCCAACAATACCTTCACCTACTTTTACAGATGCGATACGTTCCGTACGTTTAACTGTAGAACCTTCTTTAATACCTACTGAAGTTCCTAGCAATACAATACCTACATTATCTTCTTCAAGGTTAAGTACGATTCCTTCTGCACCACCATCAAATTCAACTAATTCGCCATATTGCACATTAGCTAATCCGTAAGCACGTACAATACCATCACCTACAGTTAATACTGTTCCTACTTCGTCTAATGAAGCACCTGCTTCAAAACCTGAAAGTTGTTGTTTTAAGATTGCTGATATCTCAGCTGGTTTTACTTCTGCCATCTCTTTTAGTCTTTAGCTTTTAGCTGTTAGCCTTTAGGGCTTATCTAAAACTATATTAATTTAGTGTAAATTCTCTTTTTAATTTATCAAGTTTGTTTGAAATACTAGCATTATACTGAATATCACCAACTCTTAATATGAAACCACCTAAAATGCTTTCATCTATAATATTTTCTACTTCTGCGTCTTTTCCTGTAAGTTCTTTAACCTTAGCTAATACTTTAGTTTTTAAATCTTCAGTAAGTGGAATTGCCGTTGTAACGGTTGCTACTTGGCTACCTCTTAACTCATCATATAAATGAACATAACTTAAAGCTACATCATTTAGTAATGGTAACCTTTTGTTAGTGATTAAAGTATCGAATAAGTTAGTCGTTGCCACATTCGCATCTTTGAATACAGCTAATAATACCGCTTTTTTATCCGAAGATCTTACAACAGGACTTTGAAGCATCTGATTTAAATCTTCACTCTCAGCGATGGCTTTAGCGATTGATTTCATATCACTATTTACCACCTCAGCAGATTTTTGATCTGTTGCTAAGCTTAAAACCGCTTTAGCATATCGTATTGCCGCTCTTGATCCTGACATCTCTTACTAGTTTAAAGTTGCTTCTGCTAACATAGACTCAACTAATTCTAGTTGTTTGTCTTTGTTAGATAATTCGTTACGCACTACTTTTTCAGCGATTTCTATAGATAAACCTGCAACATGACTTTTTAATTCTGCCATAGCTGCTTTCTTTTCACTAGTAATAGCTTCTTGTGCTTGTGCAATCATTTTATTTGCTTGCGTTTTAGCTTCCGCTTCAGCATCTGCAATCATTTTGCTTTTAAGCTCACGAGCTTCTTTAAGCATTGATTCTCTTTCTAATCTTGCTTCTTGCAATAATCTTTGATTATCTGCTTGAAGGTTTGCCATTTCACGTTTCGCTTTTTCAGCTGCGTCTAAAGCACTTTGAATACCTTCTTCTCTTTCATGTAATGACGTAAGAATTGGTTTCCATGCAAACTTCACCATTAACGCTATTAATGCCAACAACAATATTGTTGATACTACAAATAATCCTGGTGAAAAATCGTTTAATAATGTTTCCATCCTATTAACTAATTAGGTGTTATTCTTTTTTAATTTAAAAACACGTCCTGCAACCAACCGTTACAGGATAGTGTTTTTGTAAATTTGATTTGGTTCTTATTTTCCTAAGAATAAAGCACCAAATGCTAAACCTTCTAAAAGTGCTGCAACAATAATCATTGCTGTTTGGATTTTACCTGCTGCTTCTGGTTGACGAGCAATACCTTCCATTGCTTTACCACCGATTTGACCAAGTCCAATACCTGCTCCGATTACGATTAATCCTGCTCCAATTAAATTGTAAGTTACTGGTTCCATAAAAATTGATATATAAAATTAAATTAAAAAAATTCTTATTAAATAAAATCTCCTCTAACGTCCTCTACGTCCGATGAAATTTCATGATCATGATCGTGTTCATGATCGTGTTCTGCTACAGCCATACCAATAAATAAAGCTGACAACATTGTAAAAATATACGCTTGTAAAAACGCTACTAATAATTCGATTAATAAAAGGAAAAATGATAATACAAATGATAAGCTTGTTGCACCAACAACACCTAAAGATTCTTTAAGCGTAAACATAATAGCAATTAAACTCATTAATACAATGTGTCCTGCAGAAATGTTTGCAAACAAACGCACTAATAATGAGAATGGCTTAATAATAAAAGCACCTACCAATTCAATTACAGCTAATATTGGCTTAACGAATATTGGGACACCTGGCATCCATAAAATATGCATCCAGTAATCTTTATTACCACTTATAGTATAAATAATTAAAGTAAATATAGCTAAACATGCTGTTACTGCTAATTGACCTGTAACATTAAAACCTAAAGGTGTTAAGCCTGCCATGTTTAAAATCCATATAAAGAAAAATACGGTTAAAAGATACCCTGTAAACCTACGGTAGTGCTTTTCTCCAATATTTGGTCTTGCAATTTCGTCTCTTACGTAAAGCACTAATGGCTCTAGTATACGGCCAAAACCTGTTGGGATTTGTTTTTTCTTATATTGTTTCGCTAATCTAGAGAACCAAAATAACATTAAAAGACCAATTAATAAGATCCCAACGACACTTTTAGTAATTGAAAAATCTAAAACCTTGGTACCATTAGTTGCATGATGATCAGCATCAAAACTAACAGCCGTGGCTCCTTTTTCTAATTCGTAAATTTTTGAGTGAATCTTTGTAAACTTAAGACCGTCTTTTTCAACAATAACTTGTCCGTTATCATCATGGTGAAACTCCGAAGACATAAACGTCACTAATCCTTCAGAAGACCAAAGAATTACAGGTAACGCCACACCAAAATGTTTACGCTCTCCAGAATCATCTGTATACGAAAACAAATTAAAATCGTGAGAGTCTTTTAGGTGGTGAACTATATATTCCTCTACCTGTTGTTTACCAGAAACTTGACCTCCATCTCCGCCAGCGTTGAACGCTGAAATAGACGATGGTAAAAACATCAAAACTGCTAATACTAAAAACTTAAAACTGTGCTGAACTATCTTCATTCTAATAAAATAAAAAAAACCTCTTCTCAAATTCCGTGCAAAAGTACGCAATTTATTAAAATAACAATATGTTTTTTGAGTCTAATATTTAAACCCCATTTTAGATATAATTTTAACCACAAAAAACACCTCCATTCCTAGAAACAAGAGTAATGGAATTAAAATGTTCAATTCTTCGGTAGTATTTAAAACCTCAATATTAAAAACAGAATCTTTAAACGCTACATAAAATAGCACCCCTTTTATAAAAAGGGTAGGTAAATAGATAAATCCGAGTTGAGTCTCTAAACTTTTAATTAGGGAAAAAAATTGAAAATGAACACATATCATCAATGATGCCACAGCAAAAAAGATATTAGTATCCCAAAGACTAAACCGGACAGAACTATTAAGTGTACTCAAAATATAATCTTGTGAAAAATGAATAACCAAAAATAATATTGAAAATGACACTATATATATAGCAAGAGATTTAATCATCTTCTTTAGACATTTTTAAAACTTGAGAAATCACCAAATACATTGAAACAAAAATTGAAAGTAGTGTTATGGTCGTTTCCAAATAATCTGTACTAAACTTGGTATCTAACCATTGCCCTAAATAATTACCAAGAAAAATGGTGCCTCCCATTTGAAACGCAACAGACGTAAACCTAATAAACTTATTAGGGCCTTTATTTGCTTTGGACACTTTGAGCTTGTGTAGATTGGGCATTAACAGGCTCATTAGACAGTGATTTAACCGTCCCTTTCATACTACATGTAGCATTGAATGTCGCACCAGGCTCAACAGCCAACTTATTAATATGCACTTCCCCTTCAATATGAGCTGTAGCCTTTAAAGATAATGTACCAGACAGAATAAGCTTTCCTGAAAATTTACCTTCAAAATCCGCATTTTCACCTTGTAAAGTTCCTTTAATATAACCCGATTTACCGACCACTATTTTGCCCGAAGTTTTAACGTTACCTTCTATTGTACCGTCAATTCTAAATGGCCCTTGGCTAGCTATGTCACCTACAATTTTAGTGCCTTGTGCTATAATATTTTGTTGTGTCGTTGCTTCCATAGTTGATTGGTCTTTTGTTTTTTTCTGTCTGGAGAAAACATAATGATCTGATTTTTAAATTACTGTAACTCTAAATACGCATTTAAGTTTTTATGTCGCTGAATAATTGCATAGTTCGGCGAAGAAATTGCAAAATATGGTCGGGTAATTTTTGGTTTTAATAGTCGTCCTCTTTTATCTTTCTCTCCCGTCTTAAGTAATTCTCCAAAGCCTTTTGCTCCACCGATACTTTTTAATCCATGTACCACAACAAAGGTAGTATTGTCGTCGTATAGATCTTTTGATGTGGTGAGATCAAAGTATTTTATTTTCGCAACTTCTTCGTTTAGGGTTGTGATAAAGGTTTCAATATCCTCACCCGAATTATTTTCAAATTGAAATATAACATTAAATTTATCGACATCATCATCTGAAACAAATTCCTTTTTAGCCAACACAGGAATCGCATCTTTTAAGATTTCTTGTGCTTTTTTGCCTTCTTCCGTATTAGCATAGGTTAATGCTATATAGTTAATCCCTTCTTTATAAGCTTCAAAACCATAAAGCCTTCCTTTTGCTGATGCTTTTAAAATTTCGAATTTAGGAACAAAATCATCACCTTCTAAGCGCTTAATCTGTACTTCGGCTTCTGCTATTACAGCAGCATAAGCTTCATTCTCAAATTGCCTATAGAGTTTGGTGTAGATCGCTTCAGGACTATTTTCGTCCTTAGATAATTCGGACTGTGGATTTAATAGAATTTCAGCATATCTCGAATCTGGATAATTTAAGACAATTGCATTTTTCATCGCTTCTGCCTTTTGGTTCAATCCTAATTCGATATAAATACGATACAGATTATATTTTGAAGGTAAAATTAATCGGTCTTCAGGGTCATTTTCTAACAAATTTTCAAACCTGTTTTTCGATAACTGAAATTCTTTGAACTTTTCCTTGTAGATAATTCCTAATTGATAATAAGCATAATTTCGTTCTGTAGCAATACTATCAATTTCGCTTTGATTTGTTGGCAGAGACGCTAAATACGTTTCAGGATTAAAACGCTCATCTTCGACTAAAGAAGCGACCAAATCATCATCTTTTGTAGTATTTACAATATCTGCTCGTTGGCTAGAATGCCTCCAATTATCTTGAAGTTTGCGATCTCCCCAAAGTTTTAAAAATTCATTTTTACCATAAGCTACAGTAGTAGCGTTGTAGAAATAAAAACTACTAGCACCATTTGCAGAATTACCCGTTTGAATCTGTCTAGACATTCCTGGTGGAGTAAGCTTACTTTTTAAATTTCCTTGACTATTTTGGAGTGATTGCGTTGCCGGCGTCGTTTGGCTTTGTTGTTTTTTTAAAGCCTCTTCTTGTTGTTTCTGATCTTCGATAGCTTTAATTCGAAGCTCATCCGTATATTTTGTGTAAATCGCTAGTTGCTCTGATTCTGGAAGCTTAACCATTCGCAGAATACTGTCGTTAGTTTGCGCTATACCTTCGTAATATATTACATCATCTAAATTTTCGCGCTTTCTTTTAATGATTCTATATGGCTTAGTATTAGCAACCATTGCCGTCATCGTACTATCATAATATGCACCTGCCGTTTTATAAATGTTTCTATCAAAATACATGTTCCCCAAAGTCTCATAACTAAGTGATCTTAGATACTTATCAGAGGTTGTTTTTCTAAGCGATTTATTATAGTAGACCTCAGAAAGACTATCTGATGCGTTACTACGATGATATTCTGCAATGCGATAATAAATCTTATCTAAAAACGGTCTGTTTTCTCTGTTCTCTTCTAAATCTGTAAGGTATTCTTCAAACTCAATTTGATCACCGTTTAATACATCAAAGTTGTTAGATTTTTCGATATGTGCATTGATGTAAAAAGATCTTGGTATTTGACGATGCATATCTATAATCGCATCGAATTCTATATTTGCACTGTCCTTTTTACCAAATTCGTTATATAATTGTCCTTTAATAAAATGATAACGTGCTTTTTCTCTTTTAACCGTTGTGTTTTCTGCCGCAATCGCTAGTTGCGCTATGGCGCTATCTTTAGATTTTGTATTGATATAAGCTTGAGCCAAAGCTGCTGCAGCATCTGCCAAATCCTGACCTTCAATCTCTTCTTCGCGTAACAGACGTTTTAGCTTATCAATAGCTCCTTGATTATTATCTAAACGCATATTTGTTTTTTCGCGCCAGATTTTAACCTGATTAATTTTATCGCTAGTTGGATATTTATTTAAAATATTGTTGAAAGCAGCCATAGCTGGTACAAAGCGTTGATCAAAATAACGGGCTTGACCTAACAATAAATACGCTTCGTCTATCTGAGGATTTTTTTCCTTTCCATCGATATTCATGCCATGTACCTGAATTGCCTTAATGGCTTTTTCTTCGGCACGATCAAAATCGGCATTTTTGGTTTGTCCTGGTAGAAATATGTCTTCAGAGACATTCATTCTTTCAACAGGAAGCATCTGCCAGAAATTTTCTGTAAACTCATTATTAACTCCATCTTTTCCGCGCTCTAATGCGATATTGCCATTATAAAGCACATTGTATTTTGTGCCCATAGCATGGAAGTTTCTGTTAATGAATTTATCTTTTTTACGCGAGCAACTTTGGGTAAGCATTACCACGCAACATAGAGATACTATAATTTTGTAATAGGTTTTCAAACGTTGGTTCTATTTAATATTGACACCAATTAAACACTTAATTATGGCTTATAATTTAATGCTAAATAAGTATTATAGATAACTTAAAAACACTCTGTTTAGTGTGTTATGTGGTAAAAATAAGGATCTTTTTGAATTTGAGGCTGAATTTTAGAAGATATTAGACTGCTTCGCTGTTAGAATCAAGAATAAAGACTTGATTGTAGTTTGTTTGAGATTGTTAAATGAATTAAAAAATTAATATTCACGCAAAGTCGCGAAGATGCAAAGGCTCACTCCTGCATAAAAAAAATTGGCATGAAAATGATTTTCATGCCAATTTGAATTGTTTTGAAATTTAATAATGCTTTGCTATAACACGCAAATTATATGTTGCACGGACAAGTCGCGACTTGTCCCTACGGGGATTTCAATTTTATTCTTTTTATTCTTCCTCTTGTGATGCCATTGCTGAGCTTCCAAAATGCGCTTCTAATTCTCTCAAAGTTGCTGGATTGGTTTCTAAATCTTTAATCACATTTCCTTTTTCTAACACAACGATACGCTCACAAACATCTGTAACATGCGTTAAATCGTGACTAGATACTAAAACAGTAACTCCTTGCTTTTCAGCTAAATCTTTTATGATTTGTTTTAGTCGTATTTGGGTTGTTGGATCTAAATTAGCAAAGGGTTCATCTAAAATAATAACTTCAGGATGACCAATAAGTGCCGCAACAATACCTGCTTTCTTTTGGTTTCCTTTACTTAAGTCTCTCAAGTATTTTTTCTTACCGATGATTTCACCATTAAAGAAATCTTCAAACTTTGAGGTTAACGTATCTACATCGGCTTTATTCTGACCACGAAGTTCGCCTATAAAATAGAAATATTCTTCTGGTGTTAAATAACCAATTAAGAAACTTTCGTCAATAAATGAGGATGTAAATGGTTTCCAATCTTCACTTTCACTTACAACAACTCCATTGCTTGTTATGCTTCCTGTGGTTGGCTGAATTAAATCGAGTAACAAACTGAAATACGTTGTTTTTCCTGCTCCGTTATTTCCTACTAAACCAAAACTTTGGCCTTTAGGAATGGATAATTCTTCAATATTAAGTACGGTTGTTCCGTTATATGTTTTTGAAAGGTCTTTTGTATATATCATAATGAGATGTGTTATTAGTTATTAACTATCTTGACTAAAAGCGTTAATCATTTTGTATTTTGAATCGAGATATTTTTTGGTAATGCCTTTCATTAATTTTTTATGAAATACAATACCTGCAATTCCGAGAACAATTAAAAAGGCTATCGCAGCTCCAAAACCTACTAACCAATTAATAAGGGCAAATACTCCCATAGGCACTATCATTAATGGAATACCAATTAACCATTGTACAGCTCCTGTCCCTTGATAATTAAATGCTGCTTTTTTATCTAAATCTATTTTTTACGGTTAAAAGATCCTCCCCAAAGTATCACATGTGTATTCACACCAATATTATAAATGGCTGCTGCAAAATGTGCAATTAAGATTTTATAACCAAAATACACATAAGGGATTCCTAATATAAAAAGAAGGACCACACTTATTACCATTAATATAAATTTTGAACGTAAATATTGCTCGTATTTAATATTCTGGCTCATTAAAAGTTTGTAATAACCACTATCCCAAGCTGGAATGAATTGCCCAAAGTTGATGAGGAAAAATCCTGTAGAGAATATCCCAATAAATGCTGACATAAAGGTCATTTCTCTATACATAGGCTGTGGATAGAAAAACAAACCGTAAAGCACACCAATCAATAATAACATGGCCATTGATTTGGTACGTTTATTTCTCCAAATGAGTTTTAAATCGAGTTTCATAAATGGTGCTATGTCACCAAAACGCTCTGTCCACGATAAGTCTGAAGCATTAACTTCGGTAACTTTAGTTTTTAATGAGCTGTCTAAATACAGTTTCTTTCTTAAGATTTTAAAGTTGAAACCATAGCACAATGCTAAAATTGCGATTGGAATTAAAATAAGAATTGGATTATTCGCAATGCCCAAAAATCCGCTTCCTATTAATGTTGTCATTGGTACAATTTCAAAATAATTTAAACCAAACAAAACACTCACTACTACTATTATAGGCAGAAAGGACAATTCTGATTCTGCAGAAAAGGCTTCGATTATAAAATTTAAAAAATTAATAATCAGTACTGTAATAATCAGCGCAAACAACCAAATTAAAATTTCAGAAGCTACATAACCATCTCCTATTAACATTATACTAAACGGTATGATGGCAAATAGTGGTAAAAAATTAAAAAATGACAATACAGATTTTCCTAATACATAGTTAACAACAGTAGATCGTTTAATAGGAAGTGTTAGCAAAGGTTTTACACTCATTACTGGTAATTTTTGCAAAAAGAAACGCATTAATAAATCGCCGATAATCCAGTAAAATAAAAATCCATTGGCTGCTACAAATGGGTCTTGCTCAGGGTACATTTCTTTAAGAATAAAAAGAAGGCCAAATCCTAAGCCTAAAAACATGGCAACAAAATAAAGAGCAAAAAATACCATTAAGATATTGATAGCTATATTTTTCTGCCAATACGACGAACGAAAATATTGTTTCCATTCGAGATTGAGAAAGTGTTTTATCATAGTGTAATGATGGGTTGGTTTATGTAGTAAGTATGAAAAAACAGAAATTTGTTACAAACTAAATTCTGGGTAAGTCTCATTTAGCAATTTTTCGGCTTTGTTTGGAATCACTTCTAAGCTAATATAATTAACCAAAGCGATAACTGTAAATGCTAAAGAGAAAAGCACTAAAAAATAAGTGTTACCTGCATAATTCTCTGGTATTTTATACACATTAAATAATTGAGACATAAATATAAACATGGTACTTCCGGCTTGTTTAAAGATCATTTCTTCCAACATCCATTTTTTGTTAGAAAACTCTTTTCTGCGCCTAAACTGCCTATTAAGTTGAATACTTTTATAAGTACACCAAACTGTTATAATCCCAAAGAAAACTAAAGCTAAAGTTGCTATATACACTGTTGAAAACGTGATGTAAAACAATAAAAACAAGGCAATAGTTGAAATAATTTGTGGTAGCTCAAACCATTTCTTAAGTTCTGTCCACATGTAACGCATATAACGCTTATTCATGGCTTTCGCTTTTTGGTCAATGGCATCCATAAAACCAAAAATTCCGAATTTTTTGAAGGCTTTGTTTTTAGCGTCTTCAAAACTGAGTTTGGGTTGGTTTTGCCATTGCTCTTCAATATCGTTGGCTAAATGATCTACGAGTTCGGTTTGTAAGTCGTAGTGCTCTACAAAATGTTGCCTTGTAAAAGCGTAGAGGTCTTGTATTTGAGATTCAGTGGGTTTCATTTATAAAAACTTAAGGTTAAAAGTTTTCTTATTCTCTTTATATACGTTCTGATACACTTCAATATTGGCTCTAATCATAGGGTAAAATAAGCACGCTACAATAACAAAGAAACCATGAGGCATATTTACAACATTCTCATAACTATCCTTTAAGATATAAAACGAAAGATTATATAACGACCACACTGCCATCGCAGAACTTGTAGCCATAGCAAAATTTAATGATTTTCGAGTAGACTTATCTTTTAAAGAATAATACGCAGAATATATTGTAGGTAGAATTAACACTAATAAACCGATGAGAAAACATGCTTTAGGCTTAAATTGATAAATGGAAATAAATGACAAAATAACAGCCAAATACTCTAACCAGAACTTAAAGGTGGAAAACTTAGCTTTAAGATGGTTCCATGTCATTTTTCGGTATTTCCTACCCAATTCTTTCTGTTTATTTCTCGTGAACTTCTTAAACCCAATATTACTTTGATATAGTCCGCTTTCAAACATTTTGATTTTAGGGACGCCGAATTCTATAAATTGGTTTCCAAAGCCTCTATGCACCTGAAGTAAAGCTTCATTAAAAGAAATACCATCTTTAGTTATTTTCTCTTCAACCGCAGAAACAATATGATCTAACAATTCTAAACGCACATCCCAATACTTCACCTCGTTTTTAATGAGATAATTGTCTATGAATTGTATTTCTTCTTTGGTTAGTTTCATTGCTTATGCTAGAGTTTTATATTGCTTTTCGTAACTCTTAAATAATTTTATGCTAACACAAACCAAGACCAACATCAAAGTTAAAACCAAACTTACAATTCCGACAATCCAAAGTACTGTCGCTAAATTTTTAGCTTGGTAGCTAAAATTAAAAATAATATTGGGTATTTGATAAAACACCCAAAAAGGCATCGCTAAACGTTCTACGACCGAAAATCGTTTTAAATTTTTTGCTTTGTGATAAACAACATAGGTTAACAGAAACCCAGATAATCCAATTAAGGGAACATAAGAGATAATTAACCTAAATGTTTCTATATTGAAATTTAGGTATAAAAAGTAAAATCCAAAAAAAGATGTCAAAAATATAAGTGGTGTTAATGGACTTACTAATCCTTTTAAAAACGCCTTCCAAATTTTCATATCAGCAGACTTTAAAAATTGTCTATTATCCTTCAATAGTTGAGCCTTGTTCTGAACCATATAATCTTTGAACACATTATAGAAGTCAGTAGTATTACTTGCACTCATTCTATCTTCGATATCAGAAGCCACATGGTCTACTATTTCCATTCGGATGTCTGCAAAAACCACATCAGAATTCTCTAAGTAAGTATCTATAAATTGTATGTCTTCTTTGGTTAGTTTCATTTTAAGTTTTAATACCTACAAGGTTTTTGAAACCTTGCAGGATAAGCAATAAATTCTTTAGACCTGCT
This sequence comes from Winogradskyella psychrotolerans RS-3, assembly GCF_000427335.1. Lineage (GTDB taxonomy): Bacteria > Bacteroidota > Bacteroidia > Flavobacteriales > Flavobacteriaceae > Winogradskyella > Winogradskyella psychrotolerans. The sequence goes on from NZ_ATMR01000019.1 coordinate 39,368, forward strand.
AGGTTTTTAAAACCTGCTAGGTCTAAGCTAGCTTTGGATTCACTAAAGCTTGCATCGTTTTAATATACTCAGCTAATTCTTCTAATTTATTAACGGTTTCTTTAGTTCCTGTTTCGGTGAGTTTATAATATTTACGCAATCGGTTGTCTACTTTTGCGACCTCAACATCTAACAAACCTTCAGCCTCTAATTTGTGTAACGCAGGATATAATGCGCCTTCTGTAATTTTAAGTTCACCTTTAGTTAATTCCTTTACCCTTTGGGTAATTTCGTAACCATACATTTTATCGTTCTCATTTAATAACTTTAAAATGATGGTGGTTAAACTCCCTTTATATAATTTTGAATTGCTCATCGTACTACAAATATATACATAATTTTCTTATGTATAAGAATCTTATGTATGATCGATATTCAAAAAAAGCTAAACGCTTTTCAATTGGACTCACTTCAACTTCGCTCAGTGACCAACGATTAGCCAAGAAAAAAACCTATCAGGTCTGTAAGAGATTGTTTATCTTTGCAAAAAATTATTTTTAATGGCACATTTTCATTCACTCACTATAAAATCAGTAGATAAAGTAACAGACAGTTCTGTTGCGATAACCTTTGATATTCCCGAAAATCTTAAAGAACAATTCAGCTTTAAAGCCGGACAATACATCACCTTAAAAACGACTATTAATGGCGAACACATCCGTAGAGATTATTCTATTTGTGCTTCTCAGAATAGTGGCAACGTTACTGTAGCCGTAAAAGCGGTTGAAAACGGAACATTTTCTGTTTACGCCAACACTACCTTAAAAGCAGGTGACGTCTTAGAGGTGGCAGAACCAAACGGACGTTTTGTATTTGAAGCTAATGCTGCCAAAACAAGAACAATTGCAGCCTTTGCTGCTGGAAGTGGAATTACTCCAGTGCTTAGTATTGCTAAAACGCTTTTGGAAGAAGAACCGTTTAGCAACTTTATATTAGTTTACGGTAATAAAACCTTAGCTGACGCCATGTTTGTTGATGAATTATTGCAACTAAAAAACAATACGATAACCGTTTTCATGCGCATTTTATATACAGTCAGTCTCAAGAAACAGATGCTTTATTTGGACGTATTGAAAAAAGCACAGTGAACCTCATCGTTAAAAATAAGTACAAAGGTGTTAGCATTGAAAATTTCTACCTCTGCGGACCTGAGCAAATGATTCATACAGTAAAAGATGTATTGATCGAAAATGGTGTAAAGGAAAAAGCGATTAAGTTTGAATTGTTTACTGCTCCTGTTGAAGCCGGTACTGATGCTACTACTGTCACAGCTTCTGGTGAAACCAAAATTAAAGTCGTGGTTGATGAGGAAGAGTTTGAATTTAACATGTCACAAAAACAAACCATTCTTGAAGCCGCATTAAAGCAAGATATCGACGCGCCTTATTCTTGTCAAGGAGGAATTTGTAGTAGTTGTATTGCAAAACTTACTGAGGGTACAGCAGAAATGCGTCAGAATAACATTTTAACAGATAGTGAAGTTGCTCAAGGTTTAATATTGACTTGCCAAGCGCATCCTACTTCGGCTACTGTTGCTGTTGATTATGATGATGTTTAAAAAGAACCAAGAGTCTAGATCGCTTCGCTTTTAGATTTAAGACAAAAAGACCTATCAGAATTAAAATTCTGATAGGTCTTTTATTTTCGATAGGTTCTCGATACAAAATTCTAAAAAACGAATGTCACTTCGAGTGATTTTTGAGGTACGAAAAAATTGTATCGAGAAGTTTTATATAACCGCTTTAATTTTTGAAACAATCACCGCTTCAGAAACACTACTTGCCGCCTTCTCGTAACCTTCAGGAAATTTATTACCGTAAATGGACGTTGGTATTAATGGGAACTGTGTTCTGTCTGCAGTAAGTGCAAAATCTATAGGTTGATTAAAAGGTGCAAATCCAGCAAAAGGATGTGTTACTCCCCAAACTGTAATTACTTTTTTGCCCAACATTGCCGCCATATGTGCATTACCAGAATCCATAGCTAGCATGAGGTCTAAATTTGAAATAAGAATTAATTCTTCCTCTAAATTCAATTTTCCTGCAACGGATGTTACCTTATTATATTTGGTTTCAAGCTGATTTAAAAGCGCTACTTCTTTAGCTCCACCTCCAAATAAAATAACATTGTAATCTTTAGAAAGCTCCTCAATTACAGTTTCCATTTGCTCTAAGGGATACATTTTACTTTCGTGTGCCGCAAAAGGAGCAATGCCTATAGTTTTGAAACTTTTGTTTGAAATAAAAGCATTTAGCTTTTCAGTTAAAGCCTTTGGTTTTGGAAATGTTGGATTGGATAAATCTATATTAAAACCTAAATCTTCAAAAACATCAGCATAACGCTGGTGTGTGGTTTTTAGTTGCTTAAAAGATCCACCTGATGTCAGTGCTTTCTTTTCGTCTCTACCTTTATCTAATTGGACTACTTTTTTTTCGAGGAAGAATAATTTCAAGATTTTACTACGTAAAACGTTGTGTAGATCTGCAACCGCATCAAACCCAAGCTTTTTTAATTCCTTAGACAGTTTATAGAGTCCTAAAACGCCTTTGTGTTTACCTTTTAAATCCGCCTCATAGAAGCTTACATTTTCTAAATCTTTAAAAAAAGGTCTAAAAAATGCTCTGGTAACTACTGTAATTTTTAATTCGGGATATTGCGTTGTGAGTGCTCGTAAAACAGGAACTGTCATAGCCACGTCTCCCATTGCAGAAAACCTAAGGACGAGTATGTGTTTTGGTTTTGGCATAATTTTGTACAAACCTGTCAGGTTTTAAGAACCTAACAGGTTCACGAACTATTTCTGTCCTCTCAAAACAGGGTTTAGTTCATTATCATTGTACATTTTCATTTGCTTATACACTTTCATGTACTTATCACCATTTGAAATATCAGTAAGCATATCGTCTATTGCAGAACTTAAATCTACACGTTGTTCTAATAAAACATTAAGCTTTGTTTGGCAAGTCGCTTTGTGCGCATCACTAGCATCATCTCTTACCGTTTCTAGATGCATGTGATAAATCTTTAATGCTAAAATAGATAATCTGTCTATTGCCCAAGCCGGACTTTCAGAGTTGATTTTAGCATCCGGTTTTACGGTGACGTCTTTGTATTTATTTAAAAAATAACTATCGATATATTCAACCGTATCCGTTCTATCTTGGTTAGAGGCATCAATCATTCGTTTCAACTTTAAAGCTGCAACCGGATCAATGTTTGGATCTCTAATAATATCTTCGTAAGCCCACTGAACAGTATCAATCCACGATTTTCTATATAACAAATGCGCGATAAGATCATCGTTTTCATCGTACTTGTTAGTAAAAGGCTGATCTACTGTATTTAAAACTTTATAGGTTTTAATAACCTCTTGAAAAATAGCGTTTGCTTTTTGTGAAAACATAATGAAATTGATTTAATGTTTACAAATATAGTAGGAATTATTAACTTTAACGACTGAACCAATTCCCATAATATGCAAATTCACAACCTTTCTGATACACCTTCAATTTTAAACACCTTTATGTCTGAATTAAGAGATAAAACGGTTCAGAAAGACAGCATGCGCTTCCGAAGAAATATAGAACGTATTGGTGAAATTATGGGTTATGAATTGAGTAAATCACTTCAATTTAATCCACATACCATTGCAACTCCTTTAGGTAGTTCTGAAACTGTTTTACATCAAAAAGATATTGTGTTATGTTCTATTCTACGAGCAGGTGTACCACTCCATAATGGTTTACTCAATTATTTTGATGCCGCTGAAAATGCATTTATCTCGGCATACAGACAACACAAACACAATCCGGAAAGTTTTGAAATTGTAGTTGAGTATTTAGCTTGTCCGAGTTTAGAAGGTAAAACCCTAATTTTAGCTGATCCGATGCTTGCCACAGGACAATCTATGGTGGCTACTTATGAGGCCTTGAAACCATTTGGAACACCTAAAGAAATTCATTTAGTAAGTGTTATTGGAGCACAAGAAGGTGTTGATTATGTTTCTAAAGCATTTGGTGCTGATGTAAAACTATGGATTGCTGCCATAGATGACAACTTAAATGAAAAAGGTTATATTATTCCGGGATTAGGCGATGCTGGTGATTTAGCTTTTGGAAACAAATTACAACATTAAACCTATAATTTGCACTATAATAAAAAGGGCTATAAAAACTTCTTTAAACCAACGTTCTGAAATCACTTCGATATAATTGGCCATAATAATTGAAAATGGCGCAAATAAAAATAGAAACTCACTACCGTTTTTAGTAGGAGCAATAATAGCAACTAAAATAGCAATTACTGAAGCCCAAGCAATTAAGAAATAGGAGGGCTTTAATTTTTTATTCTTATCAGGAATATTTTTAAAATAATAGATAAGCGTCCATACATAGGATGTAAATAACACTGTAAACTTTAATATATTTTCCTTGCTGTTATAGGCTGTAAAATCTAAGCTTGCGTAACGTTTAAAATTTGTAGGTTTGAGATAGACATCGTCTACAATAATATTATAGACCAAGAGTAATATAACAACCGTTGTAACTCCCATAAACGGAATAATAACATTCTTAAAATCATTTTGAGAATGATAAATCAAAGCGACAATCACTAAAGCAAAAAACAGCATTGACCAGAAGTAGAATAAAGCCGCTAGTGCAATCCAAAAAGCCGCATCAAACAACTTCTTTTTAATATGTAGATTAGAATGTAAACTTATTAAACGTCTCAAAGCAAAGATAATAAACAGATTAGCCAGCAATAAGTTTGTATGCTTCATTACGTCTGGAAACATACCAAACAGCAGACCAAAGGTCATAATAGCATAACTATTTCTTTGTGTTAAGTTATTTTTAGAAATAATAAAGTCAATTAAAAAACTAAAAACAAGGTCACTGCCCACTTAAAAAGCGTTGCTAGAGAACTATTTAGATCCGAAAAAAGTAGAGAATAGTTGGTTACTACAAATAGCAGACAAACATAAACTGCAACAAATATGAAGTTTATAGGCTTAGATTTACTAAAAATACTTGTTATCATTAACTCTTTTTGTATTTTTGCTGCTCAATCCCAATTCGAAATTAGAATTGGTGTAAATTTATAAAGTTATGAATGATTTCTTTAACGGAATAGCGGATTTATTTGTAAATGTGTTATTTGCACCATTTGATGCACTTAAAGCATTAGAATTAGAAAGCTGGTTTTCAGCTAACATAATGTCATGGATATTTATGGCTATTGGCGTGGTTGCATTTGTATATTGGATGTTACAACTTAAAAAATACAATGAGAACGGAGAAGAAGACAAAAGTATCTCTTCTCATTCCTATTTATAATTCAGTTTATAGGTCAAAACCTATATCCTTACGGTAATTCATCTTATCAAAATGTAGTTTTTCTATACTTTGATAGGATTTTTTTATGGCCTCTGGATACGTATTTCCATATGACGTAATTGCCATTACGCGACCACCATAGGTAACCACTTTACCATCTTTTTCAATTGCTCCTGCATGAAATACGATAGAGTCTGAAATAGTTTCTAATCCTGTAATTTCTTTGCCTTTCTCGTAAGCTTCAGGATATCCGCCAGAAACTAACATTATTGTTGTTGCTGCACGCTCATCAATATCAATAGTCACTTCACTTAAAGTTTGATTTGCCATCGCTTCAAAAACAGTAACTAAATCGGTTTTTAGTCGTGGTAACACCACTTCTGTTTCAGGGTCACCCATTCTAACATTGTACTCAATCACTTTTGGATCGTCTCCAACTTTAATTAAACCAATAAAAATAAACCCAACATAAGGCAAATTATCTTTCTTTAAACCTTCAACCGTAGGTTTTACAACTTGATTTTCAATTTTGTCTAAAAATTCTTTAGTAGCAAATGGTACTGGAGAAACTGCTCCCATACCTCCTGTATTTAAACCTGTATCTCCTTCACCAATACGTTTATAATCTTTCGCTGTTGGTAGAATTTTATAGTCTTTCCCGTCCGTTAATACAAAACAGCTTAATTCAATACCGTCTAAAAATTCTTCGATAACCACTTTGGTACTGGCATCTCCAAATTTTGCATCAACCAACATACTTTTTAATTCGTCTTTTGCTTCTTGTAAATCATTCAAGATTAAAACACCTTTACCAGCTGCTAATCCGTCAGCTTTTAAAACATATGGTGGACTTAGCGTTTCTAAAAACTTGTATCCTTGTTCTACATTCTCTTTAGTAAAGCTCTCATAAGCTGCTGTTGGAATGTTATGACGCATCATAAACTCTTTAGCAAACTCCTTACTGCCTTCTAATTCTGCAGCTGCTTTTTGTGGTCCGATAACAGCCACATTTTTTAAAGCCTCATCTTCTAAAAAGAAATCGTGAATACCTTGTACCAATGGATCTTCTGGTCCGACAACCACCAAATCAATTTTATGTTCTAAAACTGCTGATTTAATGGCCTCAAAATCAGTAACACCAATATTTAAATTGGTTGCAATTGATTGGGTTCCTGAGTTTCCTGGAGCTACAAAAAGCGCCTTACAACGGTCGCTTTGTGCTAATTTCCATGCAAATGTGTGTTCTCTTCCGCCAGAGCCAAGTACTAAAATATTCATCTTTAAAATTTTTAAGAACTCATCTCAACTTTTCCTTTTTCCTGCAATCATACATTTTGCACTCTAATTTTACCATTTTTAGCTTCCGTAACTTTTGGCTATGCAACCAAAAAATGATTTTATTAGAACACAAAAGCCATAATTTTCGGATTAAAATTAAAAGTCGAAATGAGTTCTCTGCAAAAATAATTGGTTTTAAGTTTAAAAAACAATTAATTTACGGAAACCTTAAAGGCAAAAAACACTTTGCGATTATTCGATTTTTCTTTGAAAGTAAATGGCTTTGACATTGATAAGGCTAAAACGGCGTTAACCCAAATTCAGGCAAAAACTGATTTTGAGTTTGAAACTTATGTTGAAGCTCAAAAAAAAGCCATCGTTTCTTATCATCTAGAACATAATTTCTTTTATAAAACCTTAGGGAAATCTATTGATCTTAACGATTGGAATTCTGTACCCATTATTACCAAACGTCATTTACAACAACCTTTAGAACAACGTTTAAGTGATAATTTTACACCTAAAAATGTTTATGTAAATAAAACGTCTGGCAGTTCTGGTGATCCCTTTATTTTTGCTAAAGACAAATGGTGTCATGCGTTAACTTGGGCAGAAATAATGAACCGGTTTGGGTGGTATGGCATAGATTTCAATAGCTCTAAACAAGCGCGTTTTTACGGAATTCCACTAGACAAAAAAGGCTATTACAAAGAACGGTTGAAGGATTATTTTAGTAACCGATTCCGTTTTTCAGTATTTGATTTGAGTGATAGTGCTTTTGAAACCGCTTTAACCAAATTTAAAACGACACACTTCGATTTCATTAATGGATACACCAGTTCCATTGTTCAGTTTGCAAAATATCTGAAGCGTCATAACATTATTTTAAAATCAGTTTGCCCGAGCTTAAAAGCCTGCATTGTAACATCAGAAATGTTATTTGATGACGATAAACTATTACTCGAAACTCAATTTGGGCTTCCTGTAATAAACGAATATGGAGCTTCAGAATTAGATCTTATTGCGTTTCAGAATACAAAGGATGAATGGCAAGTGAATAGTGAAACCCTCTATGTTGAAATTTTAGATGAAAACAATACAGTTTTACCTTATGGTGAAGAAGGTAGAGTCGTTATTACATCGCTATACAACAAAGCCCATCCTTTTATCAGATACGATATTGGTGATAATGGTGTGTTATCTGAAAATAGTACCATTAGAAAACCTATTCTTAAAAAACTGATTGGAAGAACAAATAGTATTGTTGTATTACCGAGCGGAAAAAAAGCTGCAGGATTAACTTTTTATTATATCACTAAAAGTGTGATTGAAAATGATGGTAATGTTTCAGAATTTATTGTTGAGCAATCTCGTATAGATCATTTTATAATTCGCTTTGTCAGTAACAAAGAACTAGACTCGGATAAAAAAGACGTTATTACTGAAGAAATGAAACGCTATTTAGAAACAGGAATCACCGTTAGTTTTGAACGTGTAGAACAATTAAAACGCACTAAAGCAGGAAAATTAAAGCAATTTATTTCGAAGCTATAGGTTGAATTAAACGTTTTTTTACAAATAAATGTTCGAATAGAAACTGTATTAAATAGGCTAACGATTTTAATTTAGAAAAACCTAAGCCTTTACGATACACATTAAAATTATGCTTTATTAAATTGGTTTTATTAGAAGATAATGAGCCCTCTGTAATGCGATAATAAGCAATTGTCTCTTGAATACCTATTGCGGGTTTATCACTTCTCTTTAAAGCCTCTAACCACAATAACCAATCTTGTCGTTTCTTTAAATCCTTAGTGTATATTTTACCTAATTTTTCAGAATTATACATTCCTGTTAAATTCCCTATATAATTTGCCTTTAACAACTTTCCGAACTCCAACTGTGGCAAAGCGTGTACTTTTTTGTTTAGTGCTTGATTTTCTTCATCAATCCATTCGTAACTCCCAAAACTAACATCAGTGATATTATTTTGCAGTTGAGCGACCTGTAATTGAAGTTTATTCGCTGCCCAAAGGTCGTCTGCATCTAAGAAGGCAATATAATTTCCTGTAGCCATTTTAGTTCCCAAATTCCTAGCCTCTGCTGCACCTTTATTTTCTTTGTGAGTAAATAGCTTAATTCTGGAATCGCTCTCTGTAAATGGCTTTAAGATGGCCTTTATTTGATCTGAAGAGGCATCGTCTACCAAAAGTAATTCCCAATGAGCATAGGTTTGATTAAGTACACTATTAATCGTTTTTTTTATAACATTGGCATTGTTATACATTGGTGTTATAATAGAAACTAGTGGTTGCATATAATTAATAAGCTTTATCGTCGCCTTTAACAACATTAATTATAGTCTGTCCAATGATTTTTAGATCTAATAAAAGCGACCAATTTTCTATGTAAAAATTGTCATATTTAACTCTATTTATAATATCCTTATCGTGTTTCACTTCACCTCTATATCCTTTAATTTGGGCCAAACCTGTAACACCTGGCTTAACATTATGTCTAAAGATAAAACTATACTTGTTAATTTTCTTAGAATAATCATCAGTATATGTAAGCATATGTGGTCTTGGACCAACTACAGACATTTCTCCCTTTAGAACATTAATAAACTGCGGTAATTCATCTACACTTGTTCTCCTTATAAACTTACCTATAGCAGTGACCCGTTTATCGTTTTGGCTCACGTACGTTCCTTTAGACTCTTGGGTTGTAGTAAGTGATCTGTATTTATAACAATAGAATGCTTTATAATTTATCCCTGTTCTTTTATGCTTATAATATAGAGGTCCTTTTGACTCTAGCTTAATTAAAATAAATAAGATAATAGAGAGCCATGGTAATACAAAAACTATTATTAATATAGAAAAAACAATATCGAATGCTCGTTTAAAAAATTTGTTTACTTCGTTATTAAGAGCGACTTCTTGAATAGATAAAACTGGAATATAATTGTAGTAATCTATTTTATAACGTTTAGTAATAAGCTTTTTTGTGTTTGGAATAAATTTAATGTTGCAGTGATTTATATTGGCATACCTCACATACTCATTAAGTTCTTTCTCTGATAAATCTGAAATTGAACAGTAAATCTCATCTATATTATCATTATTTGTCTCTAAATAAGCAAAACTATCTTCAACATCACCAGAACTATTTACATCTTGTGAATTACTGAAAACGGCTTTTATATTATAGCCCAGCTCTTTCTTTTCACGAAATATTTTTTTTAATGCGTTTACACTTTCCCCACCACCAATAACAATAATATTCCTTAAGTTTCCTTTTAGATAAACTCTTATAGTTTTTAAAATATAATAACTTAACAGCTTAATGAAGCTAATAGCCAAAAAAGTATATACTAAGTAATTTAAAGTTACAGTGACCTCTATATTGATACTTCTAAAAAAACCTTCAAATGCATAGACAAGAAAACTGTATACAAAAAATTGCTTAAGAATAAGTGATAGTATATTTAATACTGAAGTGTATCTATAAACTTTATAAAAACGCAGGAAATGTGTTGATAAAAGCCAAAATATTATGGAATAAATTAGGTATAATATATTTTTATTATTGAATAACTCATTGGAGAAAAAGTATAATTCTTGACTATTAAAGTTTAATAAATAAAAAGCAAGAAAATTTATAACAAAGAGATCATATATAATCAATAATGGTCTTAAAACCCATGAATATCTTCCTCGTATAAATTCCATATATTTTTTAATCTAATTGAAAGGTGCCTTGGCGATTTTGATAGACGTTAATTTGAAAAACCTCTATTAGGTTAATGATAAATATTATTTAATAGGCTTTATCTTCTCCTTTTACAGCATTAACGAAGGTTTGAATTATAATTTTAATATCTAAAAGCAATGACCAGTTTTCAATATAAAATATATCATACTTCACTCTACCAATAATGTCTTTATCCGTCTCTACCTCACCTCTAAACCCACTAGTTTGTGCCAAACCTGTAATGCCAGGTTTAACAAAATGTCTAACCATAAATTTATCTATTTTCTTAGCGTACATTATAGTGTGACTAACCATATGGGGTCTCGGTCCTACGACAGACATATCTCCAAAAAGAACATTAAAAAACTGTGGTAATTCATCAATACTTGTTTTTCTAATAAATTTACCAACTTTAGTAACTCTTTGGTCACCTCTTGTTGCTTGGTTTGCGTGCGCATTTTTATTTGGCATCATAGACCTAAACTTAAAACAATCAAATTCTTTATAATTAAAACCATTTCTAGACTGTTTAAAAAATATAGGTCCTTTAGATTCTAACTTTATTAAGATGCCGATTATTGGGGTTAACCATGATAAAATAAAAACGATTACAAAACAAGAGAACAAAATATCAAAAACTCGTTTTATTAATGTGTTCACAGACTCTTCTAGAGGAATCGTTCTAAGTGTAAGAATAGGAATATAATCGTAATACTCATATCTTAATTTTTTTGAATAGATCTCTTTACTATCTGGAATAAACTTTAAAATTTTAAGATTATTATCTGCAAAATTTACAATATCAGCTATCTGTGTATTACTTAATTCTGATATAGAACAGTAAATCTCATCTATACCTTCTTTTATCACAAATTGAAAGCAACCTTCTAGAGAATCTGTTTTATTTTTTAAATTGAAAGTCTTTTTATGAGAATATCCATATTCTGGATTCTTATTAAAAAATTTATCTAAGGCAAGCGTCTTTTTATTAACCCCGATAATAACTGTTGTCCTAAAATTTCCACCAAACGAAATTCTATATTTCTGTAATAAGTAATATATGGTATATTTTAAAATAGTAATGAAAAGAAAACATAATAAAGCATATATAAATAATGGCTTTGGGTACATATTAAGCTCATGATACAAACCTGAAAAAGCAAAAATAACAAGCAGGAATAAAATAAATTGTTTTACAATAAGCGATAGAATGCTTATCGGTCTTGTATACCTATATACCTCATAAAAATGCGAATAAACAGATAAAAAAAACCAACTTATCGATATTAACGCCAAAAACGCAAATGGATAACTCTCTTTAAATAAATAAAAAACAGCTATTACATTAAGTATTAATAAATCTATAATGTAAGAGATAGGCCTCAAATACCCTGAATATCTTCCTTGCTTAAATAAACTCAATTTTGTGCTTTATTATTTAATAAAATTATTAATACTACTTTTTTAGATGTTCACTATAAATTTTTTCTAGCTTAAAAATATTCTTATTAATATTAAATTTACTATTAAACAGTTTTAACGAGTTTTGAGAAAACTTAACATTTATTTCATTCGTATTAATCAACTTAATTATGCCTTCAGAAAACTTAAACTTATCTTCATTTTGAATAAGGTAACCATTATAATTATTCTCTACCAAATCTCTATTTCCATCAGCATCAGTTGCCACTATAGCTTTTTTCAGAGCTAAACTTTCTATTACAGAATAGGGCAACCCTTCATATCTTGCTGTAGAAATATATAGTTGAGAGCTTTTAACAATATTAAATATATCATTTCGTGATGTCCATTCTAAAAGCGTAACATTAGTATCTAAATTTTGTTGTTTAATTATTTCTTTAACCGTGTTAAGACTTGGTGAGTGATAACCAACACCCATTAGTACAAGATGAACTTGTGGCAGCGTTTTTTTTACCTCAACCAATACATCTAGCATAAGCTCAATGTTTTTTTGGTAAGAAGGACGGCCAACAGAACAAATATAATAATCTGGCCACGTTTTTTTAATAGACAAATCTTCTATATCAGAGATTGGATTAATTGAATTATTAAATAACAATACATTCTCTTTTTTATAGCCCACCTCTTCAATGGCTCTATTTTTTTCAGAAACAGAAGATGCCAAAATTTTATTATTAAAACCTCTAAAGCATCGCTCAACAAAAAGGTATAAGCGTTGCTTAAAACTAGTTTCTGCACTTAAATAAGAATAAGCTTGAGGTGTGTGTAAGACAGGTATTTTTAATATGAAACCTACTATCTTCCCAATGATACCTCCTTTTGCACTATGAGCGTGTATAACTTGTGGTTTCTCCTTTCTTAAAATTTTTAATGTATTAAAAATGGCAGCAAAGTCTTTAAATACACTAATCTCCCTATTGATTGGTAGTTTATAATCTTTAATAGGGTTCTCAGCATTATCCAAATATGGAACTTTTGTATCATCATTACTATGAATAACAATATTTTCAAATTTAGAACTATCAATATTCGTTAAAATTAAACGTAATGAGACATCTACCCCTCCAACTGAATTAAGAATATGTGCTATTTTTATTTTATTCATTAAAGGAAAAATAATTAATTTTTAGAATAATAACGAGCCTGAATTAATAGTTAACAAATATAATTTATTTAGCTACTAAAGTAAATACTAATTAATTTAATTCCTTTTGAACTTAATTCTTCAATTTTAAATCATAAGCTTTAAGAAAAGTACCTATTATTTTAATGAAGGGTTATTGTGATTTTATACTTTAGAGGAAATCATTGTAGAAAAAACTAATGTTAGAGCAAACAACTCTCCTCCCATTTGTCTCGTTAAAACGTTCTCTACTGAACAAAAAAGAATTAGAGATAACAGCAAAATAAAAGAATAATAACTTTTGTAATCTAGCTTGAGCCAAAGCACAAAAAAGATGATAAACATTAAAAACATCAAAACACCAGAGCTTAACAAGAAATTGATAAATTGATTATGAGTATTAAATTTACTTCTTACAAAAAAATCTTGTTGCTTTTCATCTGCAAAATCTAACCTGTTTACATAGCAGTTTTCTAATTCGTTGTTAATGTTAACGAAGCCGCTCCCTGCAAAATAACTTTTATTCTGAAAAAAAATATCATTTGCACAGCTCCATATAAAATATCTAGGCTCAAACTTAATCATCTGTTCAAGACTATAGTTAGTATTAGATATGAAAAAACGCTTTTTTAAACTTGGGTTAATAGAAAACATAACAACGCTAAAAAAGCAAAGTGTAATGATTATCAATCCTGCTTTTTTTCTGTTTTTAGTATAACAGAAATAAGCTAAAACTCCTATAATAATTGAAATCAACGAAATTCTTGCGGAAATAATTAATAAAAAGATTAGAAATAATAGGGCTAGAATATAATATAGAATTTTTGCTTTAGAAACTTGAGTCGCAACATACAAACACATACAAAAGCTTAATACATATACATACCCAATATATGGTCTATCTCCTAACAAAATTGATGATACATGATCACCTACTGTCATATTAAACTGCCCTGATAATTTGTAGTGAATAACTAAATTTATAGCAGATATAATAAGTAAAGCTAATGATCCGTAAATAAATGAAAGAATTGGAACTAGCTTATTCTTAATTGGTATAGATGAGATTAAAATAAGTACGACTAACCATAAATTATTGACATATTTAAAATCTTCCCACCGCTTAAATATAACTAACTGAATCGTTAATAAAAAAATAAAAGGTATAGGGTGTAGAATCTCTTATCTAAAATTTTTTTCCAATTTTGTTTTTGAACTACGAAAGGAAATAAAGCGATTAAGACTATTAATATTATATTAGGAATTGCTTCACCTAAATCTGTAAAAGGAACTACAGCACAAAAAAGCGAAAAAACAGTTAGATAGATATATTCAAGATTCTTTTTCAATTTTTATTAATAATTTTTTTTATATAAGTTGTAAAATCTCTCGGTGCTAGTAACAGGATATAATTTCTAATTAGACCATAAATAGGATAAAATCCGAAATAAAAATGTGATTTTAAAATACTAATTCTAGCTTTAACTTGCTCTACTCGTCTTGTACTAGAAAGTGAGTTTGGGTCCACTACGTAATCTAATAAAACCTCAGGCATATTCGCTACTTTAAATTTTTTAATCACATTAAAGAAAAAGGCAAAATCCTCACCATTTCTATGATATTTTTCGGGAAACAATCCTACGTCTTTTAAAATATCTACATAGTAAATAACACTTGAATTTACGAAAGTACTATTCAAATGTATCTTTTTAATTATTGAGTCGTAGGTCGTTGGGTGCTTTAACACAAAAAGTAATTTCCCATTTGTGTCAACCATATTAACAAAAGTCCCTACTAACTTAATTTCGGGATGTTCTCTAAGGTAAGTGATTTGCTTTGAATACTTATCAGTATGATTTGTATCCCCACAGTCTAATCGTCCTGTAAACTCATAATTCATTTTTAGGATGGCTTCAAGTCCATGATTAGTAGCCATACCAACTCCCATGTTTTTAGGCAATATTTCTAAAAAGATATCACCTCCTTTATATTTTTCTTTTAAAGAAGCTAAGTTTGGTTTTTCTATACTACCATCATCAACAATTAAAATATCTACTTCAATTGACTCATTAATAGACAATATAGAGGCATTTAAACCTTCTAAATTATTATAATGACATATAAGAAT
This sequence comes from Winogradskyella psychrotolerans RS-3, assembly GCF_000427335.1. Classification (GTDB taxonomy): domain Bacteria; phylum Bacteroidota; class Bacteroidia; order Flavobacteriales; family Flavobacteriaceae; genus Winogradskyella; species Winogradskyella psychrotolerans. The sequence goes on from NZ_ATMR01000019.1 coordinate 54,510, forward strand.
AATTAATTTGTTCTGATTATTTACCATTTTACATTATTTCCTAAATTACCAATTCTCCTTAAACATATAAGCATAGCTAACCCTAGCCAAAATATATATATTCTAAATGAATCTATTTGTAGCCACATCAAAAGAGTTCCGAAAAAAACGACATAAAGTGTTATACCAATATAATTATAACCTTCATTAGAATTAAGGAATTTATAAGTATAATAAAAGATTAACGATAGAAACATTATAAAAAATATAAAACCAATAATTCCGGTTTCAGCAAGTATCCTTATATAGAGATTATACCCAGGAGGAAAGGATTTAACTTCTTCATTTAAATAGTACGCCTTAAATTCATAATTACCTTTTGTGGCCCACTCCGGATATAATTCTTTCGATTCAAATGCCTGCTGTCCCCAACCTATACCTGTAATTGGATATTTTTTAAAAACCTGAAAATTCGCATACTGTATTCCAAACCTTGATTGATTAGATCTAGCATTGTCAGATTTTGTATCTGTAAAATTTAAAGATTCAATTCTTTCATTAATCGTATCATATATAATATCTCCTTTGAGCATTAATACCACAGGGAGAATGCACACTAAAAGAATGACTATTTTTCTAAAAATATTTCTAAATAGGTAATAATTCTTATATGAAAAATACCCTAAAAATATAAGCTGTAAAAACACAGTTACTAAAGCTGTGCGTGATTTAGAAACAACACTTAAAAAAATCACAAGTAAAAAAGGAATAAACCTATACCATTTCTTATTTGTAAGGATATAACTAAATATAAAACCTGATATACTTATTACGTATATACCTAAATCTGGAGGCCTCCAAGCTGTAGCATTAACTCTTTTTAATTCAAAATATAAAGTAGGTCTTGTAAATGGTAAATAATCAAATAATTGATAAACCCCTATGAGCTGAGTAACGCCCGAATAAATTAGAAACTGAATAAGCCCAACAATAAAAACCACGATAAGACTCCAGAACATCGTCTTTCTTACAATAAAGAATGTTTTTATCACCCCCAAATTGATACAAACATTATAAAATAAGTAAAACAGCATAAAATATGCGAGTATTACAGAAATCAATTGTTTTAGATAACGAACCCAACCAGATGTATACTTAAAATAGTATTCTGATATATTAAAAAAATTAAAAAAGGCAGCAACCACTATAAAAATAAAAAATATGAAGAATGCCTGATAAATGGGATGTGTAAATGGTAAGGATATTTTAAACCTCAACAAATCATGAATGAATAATACTATAAACGCTATAAGAAAAAATATTGGAGCCGAGTCGGAACTATATTCCCCCAAAAAGCTCATAAAACCAGGTACTTCAGAATTAAATGGCAGAAAAAATATTCCTAATAAAAAATAAAAATATAGGTTTTTTTTATTAAATCCATATTAAAAAATTTTTCTATAATATATATAATTCATCAAATTGGCTGTTATAAAGGCAAATAACAAAGTTAATACAAACCCCATGTCATTAAACAAAGTAATTAATACAACTCCGAATATAATCATAGAAATCGCTCCAAATAGATGTGAATAAAACAATGGATAAGTAACTTCTTTAGCCTTTAAAGCAATCGAAATTGGTTTCGTAGACATCGCAATCAATTGAGCGAACCAAACGATTAAAATATAGGCTATACCTTCACCATATTTGTCTTGATATAAAAAACAGTACACGATATACATTACAGGAATTGAAACAATATAGATAAGCACTAAGGGTTTGGTATAGCGCTTATAGAAATCTTTCATAACAACTGGAATCAAATTTTCAGATTCTAATGCTTTCATGGAAAAGGTAGGTGTCAAAAAATTATCCATTCCTATCAATAAAATTGTAAAAACGCCAAATAGATTTTGAATAATTCTCAATTTACTTATTGCAAAATCAGATACGCCAAAAGCTTTGCCAAAAAATATAAATACCCTGTGTATAAACCCAAAAAGAAACAGCACCTGCCAGAATCCATTTGGCATATTTAAAGTGGGTGAAAAATACGGAAGTATAAAAATCCTTATTAAAAATACTTAAAACGGATAATTCTTTTTTAATATCCGTTTTATAATATATAATAATTACAAAAAATAGACTTGCAAGTAAATAAGCAACCCAATAAACTACCAAGATTAGATTTAAACTTAAGGCATCTTTATAGACATATATACCACTGAAAAAAACGATATTCATCAGCAATGAACTAACAGGCGCAAACCCCGTAGAAATTACTTTATTTGAAAAAATAAATCTTTTAAAAATCTCTACTAATGTCAATCCAAAATTCATCAGTAAGAAATTCAATAAAAAAATCTGAGTTACCTGAATTCTTAAAAAGAAAAAAGATATTATTGAAAATACGATATTGAAAATTGTGAAACAGATAATATTAACACTCAAATAGTTATATTTTTCACTATCCCATTTCTTAATACCAAAAACCAGTATCGGTGCAGAAAAAACTGTAGTCAGTATTATATTTATAAGTGTAGAATAACTGTACAGAACTACAAATTCACTAAAAACAGTTTCATTTAAAACTGTTGATAATACGAGAACAGAACCAAAGTTCATTAAAGAGGTTAATACTTGGTCAGTTAAAATAAAATATTTATTATTAAAAAAATTACTACGGAAATTCATGTAATATTATAGTATAAACTCTTTTACTAATTGCCGAAAGTAGTTAATAAATGTTGTAGCCGAAAATAATAATGAAAATTGTAGATTTAAAAACTTGAAGCATAAAAAATAATGATACTTTTGGAGATAATTTAATGTATTAATTTAATAATTACATGAAATTTTTCATAAAGAAAATTTTTAAAGAAAATAAAAAATCCAAAATTTACCAGATCAGTTCTTGGGTTTACAAACGCTATTTTCCTTATGTCAATGTTGTAACAAACATGTTTTATGACACCTTTTTTTATTCTAAACACTCAAACGTATTTAAGGTTAACACATTAAATAAAATTGAAGCTAAAATAATCTTAGACTACCATTCAATAGAAAAAGGACTCTTATTTTCTCAAACAAAATATGGCTTTGCTAAAGATAAAATAAAAAGACTTAACAAGTATCTAAAAAACCAAAAAGTACTCACTAATTCTAATAAGTCTCAAATAAGCGTAGCATACAGTGTTATGTGCGAATATTACGAACTGCACAAAAAAAACAATTTTGATATCTCTTCTTTTTATGCTGAAGAAGATTATCTTTTCTATAAAAATCATTTAAATAGCGCATACAATAAGACCTTTAGTGGAGTTATTGAATATACAAAAAATGATTTTTTTGATCATACTTTTTCTTCATTTGATAAATTTTCAGACTCTAGAAAAAGTGTTAGAAACTTTACGGGTAATTTAATAGACGACTCTACAATTGAGAAAGCAATAATGCTTTCTAAAAATGCACCTTCTGTATGCAATAGACAACCGTCCAAAGCCTATTATTTAAAAGACAAATCAAAAATTGATAAAGTTTTAGAATTACAAGCAGGACTAAATGGTTTTACCCAAAACATTAACCAACTACTTATTATTACCACTGACGTTAATTATTATTATTCGATTGGAGAACGTTATCAATTTTATATAGACGGAGGAGTTTATCTCATGAACCTCTTATATTCATTACACTTTTATAATATTGCTGCCTGTCCTGCAAACTGGGCAAAAGAAAAAGACGACGAAAAAAGAATTAAACAAATACTCGATATTAATAGTTCTGAAAAAGTTATATGTTTAATTGCCATTGGGGAGGCAGATGAAAACTTTAAAACAACATTATCCAAAAGGAGAGATTTAGATGAAGTTTTAACCATAATCAAATAATTAATGACAAAATTAAAAATTGGAATTTTAACGCTTCCTATAAACAATAATTATGGAGGAATTATTCAATTAGCTGCATTATATAACTTTATTGAGTCCAATGGATTTGAAGCTGTTTGGATAGATAAGAAACACCCAGAAAGCGTCGTTAAATCTTGGCTAAAAAAGCTTATTGAAATTAATCCATTACATCATATTTACGATCCTAAAAACTTTAAAACAATAAAGCTTTTTCGTAAACAAGTATCCCCTTTTTTTAAAGACTATTTAAGTGTAAAAACTAAGACGACTTGCACTTCTGAGCATTTAAAAGAAGTGACAAAAGATTTAGATTGTATTATTGTAGGTAGTGATCAAGTTTGGAGGTTAGAATATATAAAAGAGAACTACCCTACTTATTTTTTAGATTTTGTTTCTTCAAAAACAAAAAAATAGCCTACGCAGCTTCATTTGGAAAGGATTTTTGGGAAGGAAAAACAGAGTCCATTTCAAAAATTCAATCATTAATCCAAACGTTTGATTTAGTATCTACTCGAGAGGAAGATGGTTTAAGAATTTGTAAAGAAAGTTTTAACTACGACAAAGCTGTTCATACCCTTGATCCTTCATTTTTACCAGATGTAAGCTTCTATGAGAAAATGATTAAAGGCCTCGATTTTTCTCGTAAAATTGAGTTATTCAATTACGTATTAGATGCTTCAGAAAAAAGTGCGTCAATTGTTGATGAAATTTCTGAACGAATGAATCTAAAAATAGATAAGATTTATTTGAATGCTAATAGCTCATTAAAGAGCTCTAATTTAATAGAAAACTGGTTAGCTCATTTTTACTACTCAGATTTTATAATTACCGATTCTTTTCACGGTTTAGTATTTTCAATAATTTTTAATAAACAATTTATCATTATAGGGAACAAATCTCGAGGATTAAGCAGGTTTAATTCACTTTTAAAGTTACTTGATCTAGAAAATAGAATTATTGATATTGACCAATTTAAAACAGAAGATGTCGCTATTTTAAATGAAAAAATCGATTATTTAGAAGTAAATAAAAAGCTCAATATGCAAAAAGAAATTTCTAAAACTTATCTATTAAATGCAATAAGAGGTTAAAAGTTAGTCTTAAAATTAAATTTTAAGATTCACTTTTAATACAATTGACCATAGCGATTGCTAAGCTAGATTTCCAATTTGGTATTTTAGAATCTAAAATTTGGCTTATCTTTTCGGTATTCATTATACTATACTTTGGTCGTACAGCTGGTGTTGGGTAATCTTTAGTTTCAATTTTATTAAGTTTTATTGAGCTATTACTTAAACTAAATATTTCTTTTGCAAAATCGTACCAACTAACCACACCTTCGTTACTGTAATGATAAATGCCGTAACTTGTATTTCTAGACGCAATAATTTGTAAGGTAGCATCGGCTAAATCCATAGCATATGTTGGACTTCCTATTTGGTCACCTACTACGCCTATTTCATCACGTTCATTAGCTAACCTTAACATAGTTTTTAAAAAATTATGACCATATTCCGAGTACAACCACGACGTTCTAATTATAAAATACCTTTGTAATGTTTTAGCGATAACCTGTTCTCCAGCCAATTTCGTTTTTCCATAAACACCTAATGGATTAGTAATATCATCCTCTAAGTAAGGTGCTGTCCTTTCACCATCAAACACAAAGTCTGTAGAAATATGAATTAAAATGACCTCAAACTTTTTACAAGCTTCAGCTATATTTTGAGCACCTAAGTGATTGACCTTATCTGCTAATTCTGTTGCTTCTTCAGCTTTATCTACAGCCGTGTAAGCCGCACAATTAATACAATAATCAAAGGAATGTGCACTAAACACGTCTTCCACTTTAACTTTGTTAGTTATATCTAAATCAGATGACGATTTAAAAACAAATTGAATATTAGGATGTTTAACCACCAAACTTTGAAAGCATTGCCCTAATTGACCGTCTTTCGCAGTCACAAGTACATGAATCATAATTTAGCGTCTTTTAAGGTAGGTAATGTGAGGTCTTTTTCTGACAGTATAAAATCTGTACTAGGCAGTTGCCAATTAATGTTTAAATCTTCATCGTTATATATGATGCCAGCTTCTGATGCTTTATTGTAATAATTATCACATTTATAACTAAAAATGGTTTCATCTTCTAAAACAATAAAACCATGCCCAAAACCTTTCGGTACAAATAATTGAGTTTTATTACTTTCCGAGAGCTCAATGGAAACATGTTCCCCAAATGTTTTGGAGCCTTCTCTAAGATCTACCACAATATCTAGTACAGCACCTTTCACAACTCTTACTAACTTGGCTTGCGCATACTCGCCTAATTGATAATGCAGGCCTCTAAGCACTCCTTTTGAAGATTTCGACTCATTATCTTGAACAAAATTAATATCCAAGCCTAGTGCCTTATTAAGAGCTTTTTGGTTGTAGTTTTCAACAAAATAACCGCGTTTATCGGAGAACACTTGAGGTTCTATTATAAAACAGCCTTTTAATTTAGTTTCTTTTACAATCATTTTATTCCAATACTAAGCTTAATAAATGTTTACCATAACCGCTTTTAGTTAATGGCTTTACTATTTTTATAAATTGTTTCTTATCGATATAACCCATTCTATATGCAGCTTCTTCTAACGAACCAATTTTTAATCCTTGACGCTCTTCTATAACTTGAACAAATTGTGAAGCTTGCATTAACGATTTAAAAGTACCCGTATCTAACCAAGCCGTCCCTTTATCTAGTACGCTAACTTTTAACTTCCCTTGATTGAGATAATGCTTATTTACATCTGTAATCTCTAGCTCTCCGCGTTTACTTGGTTTAATGTTTTTTGCTATTTCAACCACTGAATTATCGTAAAAATAAATACCAGGAACCGCATAATTCGATTTTGGTTTTTTCGGTTTCTCTTCAATAGAAACAGCAACGTCATTTTCATCAAACTCTACAACACCATAGCGCTCTGGATCATGAACATGATAAGCGTAAATAATTCCTCCATCGGGATCATTATTTTGTTGCAACAGATCAGCTAAACCTGTTCCGTAAAAAATATTGTCACCAAGAATCAGTGCAACTTTATCATCACCAATAAACTCTTCACCAATAATAAAGGCTTCTGCGAGTCCATTTGGAGATTCTTGCACGGCATACTCAAAATTACAGCCATACGATTTTCCATCGCCTAAAAGCTTTTTAAATAAAGGCAAGTCTTGAGGTGTTGAAATAATTAAGATATCATTAATACCAGACCACATCAACGTAGAAATAGGGTAATAAATCATCGGTTTATCGTAAATAGGCATCAATTGCTTACTTACGGCTAAGGTTAATGGATGTAACCTTGTACCAGATCCTCCTGCTAAAACGATTCCTTTCATGTTAAGAATTTTTTAATTGAGCTAAGCTGAATTTAAACGGCATATAGAGTTCTCATTACTATTTATACTTCCTTAAATACCACTCTATGGTTTTAATAATTCCTGTTTCAAAGTTTTCATCTGCTTTCCATTCCAATTCATTTTCAATCTTAGAAGCATCAATGGCATATCTAAAATCATGTCCTGGTCGGTCTGTTACAAAAGAAATTTGCTCAGAATATGAATTATCCTTTGGTATTAAGTCATCTAAAATATCACAAATTTTATGTACTATATATAAATTGTCGCGTTCGTTATTTCCGCCTATATTGTAAGTTTCACCTGCTTTACCGTTTTGAAAAGCCAAGTTAATACCTTTACAATGGTCTTCAACATACAACCAATCTCTAATGTTTTTACCATCACCATAAATTGGTATAGGTTCATTATTTAAAGCTTTTCTAATAATAGTAGGAATTAGTTTTTCGTCGTGCTGTTTAGGCCCATAATTATTACTACAATTGGTGGTAACCACATTCATTCCATAGGTATGAAAATAACTCCTTACAATAAAATCAGAAGATGCTTTTGAAGCACTGTAAGGGCTATTAGGTGCATAAGGAGTTTCTTCTGTAAACAATCCTGTATCTCCTAATGTGCCGTATACTTCATCTGTAGATATGTGATGAAATCTATTATTCTCACAACTTTCTTTAAAAGCAAAAGGAGAATCCATCCAATGATTCTTAGCTATATTTAGTAAATTAAATGTCCCATAAACATTAGTGTTAATAAAGGCATCTGGATGCTTAATGGAGTTATCAACATGCGATTCTGCAGCAAAGTGAATAACGTCAGAAAAATTATAGGTTTCAAATAGCTCACCTATAAGTTCAGTATCGCAAATATCCCCTTTAATAAATGTGTAATTAGCATTGTTCTCAAGTTCCGTTAAATTAGAAAGCTCACCTGCATAAGTGAGCTTATCTAAATTAACGACTTTAATATTCTTATACTTTTCTAAAAAATAGACAATAAAATTAGAACCGATAAAACCTGCTCCACCTGTAACTAGTATCGATTTGGTTTTACTCATAATCTTTAATATAATTAAATGCTTTAATAGCCAAAAAGCTTATGATAAAAAGTATTAGGGCTATAATTGGAAATATAATAAAATAGCGTTGCGTTACACTTTTATCTTCAGTACCAAGTTTATCAAAAGATGAAACAATATCAAAATAAGTGTTTTTTTCTAGAACACTCTTATTTACATAATTTAAGCTTCTTCTAATTTGTAGTTCTTCTAAAAATAAATCATACTCTTTTGTTACTGATTTTTCTTCCACAACAGGAAGGCCTGTATTTAATCCGAATGATAGATCCCTATTTTTTGATTCATTCTTTAAAACTTCTAAATATGTTTTTTGAATACTATCTAGACGTGATAACTCTGTTATTAATGACTGGCGCTCAATAGAAATCACAGTATCTCTAATTCGTTTTTGATGTTTAGAAAAATCATTCTCAAACGTCTTCCTAAAACCTTCGTTGAGTTTTATAAAAACATCTTGTTTACTCGATTTTGCTGTGATAGTATAAATACTACCGGATAATAAATCTCGATTGTTAACGTATTCCTTGTAATTTAATTGATCAACCAATGATGTATCAATAGACTTTACATATTCACCATATTCTATAAACAAATCATTTTGAGTTACCGGACCAGCTTCTAATTCAAACCCCCTTAACTTGTTAGCAGATGAACTATCAATCTCAAAGATATTCGATAATTCACCAGCATTGTTTGACTTAACTAATGCATTAAAATAGTCAATGTCATTAACTAATTGGTATTTTGAATCAAAGTGTGCTTCAACAACCATTTTAGAAAAATAAATTGGCTTAGTTGATTTTTCATAAATAAAACCTAAAACAGCCAAAATTATAAAAATCGCGGCGGTAAATTTGAAATATACAATTAGTGGTTTTATTATATAAATTATCACAGAGAAAATGCCTTTAAATATACTCCCTATAAAAGCAAAAAATTTCTCAAATAATCTACCAATTGCATTAAATAACTGACCTAAATCAACCTCTTCATTTTGAGGTTGCTGTGGTAATTTCTCACTCATGTGTTATGAATTAAATATTTGTTCTAGAATTTTTTTGTAATAACGTATGTTGGCTTAACACCAGAAGTTCCTAAACCTCCAGAGGCTAAAGTACCGCCTGTTTCTAAAGGATTATCACTAGCATAGTAGGCGTACCTTACTTTAACATCTTCATTTATACTACCTCTAACTCTAGATGCTGCTTGAATGGCTTTTTGATAATGTGCTCCCTCCATCTCTAAACCAATGACGTTCCATGTTGATTTTTTAAAGAATTTTAAAATCTCTTTATTTTGAAGAGATGTACCTAAAACAGTTACCATTGTGCCTTCATAAACAGAAACACCACAGTCTAATAAATCTTTTTTACTCAACTCGTTTTTAAACGGGTAGTTATCTGCTGTACCTTCAAAAATATGCGCTGTTGGTATCATTACATCTCCTTTACCGCCTTCTAGGATACCTGCTTTACCCATAATTGAAATAGACTTTACATCCAAATGAATCGCCTTATCATCTACATGTATAGGCTTTAAAAGCTCATCTAAAGTTTCATAAGCCTGTTCTCCAAAGGCATAATCCATTACAAAAATCACGGCTTTCTTCTCTTTAACTTCTTCAAGATATTTAAATTCAGTTTTAGAAAAATCGATTTTAGCAGTATCGAAAATCTGAATATCTATATTCGTTCCTGAAGTATCATCTATTTGAATCATGCCATTTTGCAGCGCTAGTTTTTCCACTTTATTGCGGAGGTCCGAGTTCTTAGAATTACTTAAAGTCTCGTAAGTTTGAAAAATATCTTTTTTAGCATCTGCACCTTTAAGCGCTCCTTTAGCAAATAAAGAATTCATAACACTATGCATATTGGCACTAATAATATGAATTGGTCGCTCTAACAAGCCATTTTTATGCAACTCAGCCTTTATAGTATCTGCCCATATTTCTCCATGAATATGATGACCTAGACGTTCTCTTAAAACAGGACTAAATGTTATAGTACGTTTAGAATTATTAATTGTTTCTTCTATAGCTAGTTTCCCCAACCAATATACAATGTGTAATAAGCGTTCTGGTTGATCTTCCGTAGCAAATTTTGGATACGCTTCAGTAAGTTCGTTAAATGTTCTTCCTAGGATATTTGCAGTATGCGTAATAGCAATTTCACGTTCTTTCTGCGTTAATTTCTTTGTAGAAAGTACAGCATTCTCTAATTTTTGCCAATCTCTAACTGTTGAACCATCTTCATCTATAATAACGCGTTTGCTGATTTTATGAGACTCAACAAATAAAAAAGTTAGGTGCGTTAATATATCGTAAATCTCAGAGCGCCCTCTTGTAATTTCAATATTCATTTGCTCATCATCAATACGATAACAATTACGTCTTCGTTTTGGTGGGATTATGGCTTTAAAGTGTGAATTTCCGTAACCTTCATCACTAGTAAGGTTTATAAACGTACATTCTTCAATGCCTTGTGGTAAACGATCTACCACATAAAGTAAACCTTCTAATTCTGCTTTTTCTTCACCAATAGAACCATAGATTTCTGGTCGTAACAACAATAATGCTTCACGCAAGGTTTCACCAGAAATTCCCATAGGTTTATAAAACCCACGATTAAACAGGTGTCTCATCGTAATATACATGCGTTCTATAGCACTAGAACTCTCTTGAGCTCTAGTTCTTCCTTGTTTCTTTTTATTTGTAATCATAATCTTAATTTGACCTACAAATATAGGCTTATTTGATTAATTTTAGTTGATGCATACTATCTGCAATTTTTCTATCATTAGCGAGTCTTGGAATTTTATTTTGACCGCCTAATTTTCCAATCGATTTCATATAAGTTTGAAATCCATCTTTTTAATTTTGTAACCAATAAGGGTCTGAGAACTTTACCTTTTATCAAATCCAAATAATAACTATTTTGTTGCTGCAAGGATTGCTCTAATGCAATAATCAATTCATCTAGGTTATCAGGTTCATTTTCAAACTCAATTAACCATTCGTGATACGGTAAGCCTTCCTCTGGACTTATTTGAGGAGCAACCGTAAATTCATTTACTGAGATCGAAGTGCCTTCAGTAGCCTCCTTTAAAGCTTGCTCTACTTCTTTCCCAATAACATGCTCGCCAAAAGCAGAAATAAAATGTTTTATGCGCCCACTTACAATCACTCTATATGGTTTTAGTGATGTAAACTCTACAGTATCTCCAATATTGTATGCCCAAAGACCTGCTGTAGAAGAAATAATCATTACATAATTTACGCTTAACTTTACGTCTGCAATCGTGAGGCGTTTCGGATTGTCTTCAAAGAAATGATCTGCTTCTACAAACTCATAAAAAATACCTGAATTTAACTGAAGCAACATGCCACGTTCATTTTGCTTATCTTGAAATGCAAAAAAGCCTTCACTAGCAGGATACAGTTCTATACTATCTACTTTTCGTCCTATTAAATTCTCAAATTTAGCTCTGTAAGGTTCATAATTCACTCCACCAAAAATAAATAAATTGAAGTTTTTAAAGAGATCACCAACATTCTGGCCGGACTTTTCTACCAGTTTTTCAAAATACATTTGTACCCAAGATGGAATCCCGGAAATAATGCTCATGTCCTCATTTATAGTTTCATCTACAATGGCTTCAACCTTAGTTTCCCAATCGTCAATACAATTAGTTTTTAAGCTTGGCAATCTGTTTTTCTGAAGATATTTAGGGACGTAATGTGCTACAATTCCTGACAATCTTCCAAGCTTAATACCGTGTTTTTCTTCTAAAATTGGACTCCCTTGTAGAAAAATCATTTTACCATCTACAAATTTTGAATTCCCTGTTTCATGGATATACATTAGAATGGCATTTCTAGCCGCTTCAACATGTGTTGGCATGCTTTCCTTTGTAATAGGTATGTATTTTGCTCCAGAGGTTGTCCCAGAAGTTTTTGCAAAGTAAATAGGTTTTCCTTTCCAAAGGATATCTTCTTCACCGGCAACAACACGCTCTACATAAGGTTTTAGCTCTTCGTAATCTCTAATGGGAACCTTAGATTGGAAATCGGCATAAGTTGATATAGCACTGAAATTATGGTCTTTACCAAAAGCTGTGTGTGTAGCTTCGGATATTAAATTTTCGAAAACTTTTTGTTGTGTTTCAATAGGTTTGGAGGACCATTTCTGAATACGTTTTGCAACATATTTAGCAAACGGTTTAGAAAGTGCAGCTTTAAATGAAGGCATTATTCAAAATTGATAAAATTAGTTGGATCTACAGAGTAACCTTTACTCCACAGTTCAAAATGAAGATGTGGCCCTGTGGTTAATTCACCAGCATTACCAGACATAGCAATAACTTCACCAGATTTTACTACATCACCTTGCTCTTTTGTGAGTCCCGAATTATGTTTATAAACCGAAATCAATTCTCTATTGTGTTCTATAATTACCACATAACCTGTTTCAACTGTCCATTCTGCAAAAATCACAGTGCCATCTAAAGTTGCTTTTACAGGAGTATTCACTGGCACAACAACATCTACAGCAAAATGTTTTTCTTTTAAGTTATAACCTTCTGAAATGGTACCATTTACGGGTGGAAATAAAATATAACTAGATTGATCCCCAGATACCTCAAACAAATTATATTTATCTTCTTTATCTACTTTTTCTCTTAAAAGTGAATCTTCTCTATTAGTTGGCACTTGTAAAATATCCAAATCATTTTTAGCAGCTTCAATAATAGAATCTCTATTAAAATCTAACGACGCTACATCTCCTGTTAATACTTTTCTAATCGATGCATAGTAACGCTTATTCAACTCTAATTCTTGAACCAAAGAATCCGTTTTATAGTTCAGTATTGTCGCTTTCTTTTTCAATTTTGCTGAAGAATACCCTGGAATATATTCCCTTAAAGGTGTGAAAGCAATCAATAAAACGGTAAAGAATACAAGTGTAATGGCAGAAAGTGATGATAGTATAAAAACATTAAGCCGTGTTAGCTTAATTGCAAAACGCTCTTCAAAAGTATCTTCGTTAAGTATAACCAAACGATACTTATGCAGTAATTTTTTCGTGAATTTCTTTCCTTTTTTTTCTTGTTTGCCATCGAAACAAAATTAGTTAAAATACTCAAATAGTCTTATGATTAAGTCTTAAAGTTGACACAACAACGTTATTATTAAACTATAATTACTTAACTTTGCTGTCTAAATTAAAAAATTATGAGTTTAAGCATTATACCTTTATTTGTTGGTCCATGGCAGTGGGTTATCATAGGTCTTGCAATTCTTTTGTTGTTTGGTGGTAAAAAAATTCCTGAATTAATGAAGGGATTAGGAAGCGGAATTAAAGAATTTAAAGACGCCAGCAAAGACGAATCTGCCGAGAATAAAGAGAAAAAATAACGCAGAATCAATAGGTTTTGATCTGTTGAAAATAAAAAGAGGTCATCTAAAATAATTTTAGATGACCTCTTTTCGTTTATTATAAATGTAATATACTTTACATTTCCATGAATTAATTTATAGTTATCGATTTAATAATCGACTCTAATTCAAAAATATAGTCTCGCTTCTCTAAGGACGGTGCATAAACGTAACCATCTGCAATTAAGTAACGATTGTTAATTTTATCTTCAATCGCATAAGTTATAAATGGGCCTGCCATAGTGAAACCTTTCATTATCCACATACCTCTTACTTCGTAAGCGGGCTTATTATCTATTATCGTTTTAAACATTGATGGTGCATAGGCGTCTTCAACAGCCATATAAATATCATCCTCACCAGGAATTTTAGATTTCGTAATCTCATCTCTCATCTTCACAATATCTACAATAGTGCTATCACCTATAGAAATGGTTTCAAATGGTACTTCGTAAAACATAAGCTCCATCGTTTTTGTGTTTGAAAGGTTTTTACGAACCCAGAAAAAATTATCATCAGCTTTACTTATTCTGTAAGCAGAAGGCATATTAATTGTAATACCCAATTTGTTCTCCATAACCGTATCATCTAACAACGATAACTTAATACGTCGTTGCTTCTCCTTTACTTCTTCTTTCGTAAATGCATCAATGATTTTGGCTTTATTCTCTTCTAATTGAGCAATGATATCTTTATCCGATTTACCACCCACTACAGCTACCGTTTGTGGTTTAGCAAAAGCTTCATTTACAATTTTAGTGGTGGCCTCAATATTTCCTTTTTCAATTTTAAGTACAATTCTACTTCGCGCAGCAAAACCATCAAAAACCTGAGTTGGAATTTGTCTCATATTAAACATTGGTTCTTCTGTTGGCAAACCATTTAAAGGCGCAGCAAAAATATTTCGAATCTTTTCACCTACTTCGCCTTCCCAAACAATGTTATCCGCAACGATTGAGATCGTATTTAAATTTCCATTAGAAGCCGGTAAATAAGTAGTGTTATCTTCTACCTTTTTATCTCCGCATGCTAATAACAACACACAAAATAATACAGTGTAAAGCGCTTTCATAAGTTTCGTTTTTTTGTTGGTTTACTATTTAGACACAATAAGTGTCATTCCTATTTTGAGTTTACTACCACTAATATCGTTCCAATCTTTAATATTTTGAACAGAAACGCCAGAAAACTTTTGAGCAATAGTCCAAAGTGAATCTCCTGACTTTACTTTATAGGTTTGTTTCCCTGCAGAATTTATTACTTTTTTGGTCGATGTAGAAGAACTAGAAGCACCATGATTCTTAGAGTAAATGGTTAATCGTTGTCCTATTTTTAGATCGTTACCTCTTAAATTATTCCACTGTTTTAATTGGCTTACTCGTACTCCGTACTTTCTAGCAATTTTACCAAGATAATCACCATTTTGAACACGATATCGTATTTCAGTATTTGCGCTAGCGCTTGCTAATTCTGGTAATTGTTTTTCTCTCTTCTCAAATTCAGCATTTGCAAAAGCATAGATTCTATCTTCATTAGTTACAAATGTACCAATAGCTTCTCTAGGCAATCGTAAACTATAGATTTTACCTTCAACCTTCGGAATGATATCTAGCTTATAAGCTGGATTTAAAAACTGTAATTCTTCAATTTTTATACCCGTTGCTTCAGATACATGGTTTAATGAAATCATTTGTTTTACATGAACGGTATCCGTTTGTATAAGCTGAAAATCAGGGCGTTCAGGCTGGAAACCATGTTCCTTTGCATATTCAAAAATATACATGGTAGCTAAAAATGCTGGTACATAACCAGCGGTTTCTCTAGGTAAATTTGTTCTAATATTCCAATAATTTTTGGAACCTCCAGAACGCCTAATCGCTTTATTTACATTACCTGGACCAGAATTGTATGCTGCCAATGACAAATCCCAATCTCCAAAAATACGATACATTCTATTTAAATATTCTCCTGCCGCTTTTGTGGCTTTTATAGGATCACTTCTGTCATCTACATAACTGCTGACATCTAAATCGTGTTCTTTTCCTGTACCATACATAAATTGCCAAAGACCAGTAGCACCAACTCGCGAACGCGCTCTCGGTTTTAGAGCAGATTCTACAATCGCCAAATATTTCATTTCTAATGGGATATTCTGATTGTCAAACTCTTGCTCAAACATTGGAAAGTAAAAATGACTTAATCCCATTAACCGCTCTATAGAATTACGTCTATGCTTAAGGTAACTTTTAATTACACTTTCTAAAGAGGTATTGTATTCTACATTAAAAGGCGTTCTGGCGTTAAGTCTTTCCAACCTTGCTTTTAAAGTATCTGTAGGAAGCTCAGGATAATCTACAGGCTCATAGTCTAACTCTGTAACGGATTTGTATATGGTATCAAAAAGTGAATTGCTATATAGTTCTTCTAACCACTTTTTATCGAGTGCTGCAACCTCATGTAAATCTTTCAGGTTTTTAACACCAGAAGTATCTACAATAGGCTCTATTTTCTCACCAGGCTTAAATAGTTTACCATCAATAACTGCACCTTTGGTCGGAATTACTTTTGACGATTTGTTTAAGATGCTATCCGTTTTGGTTTGGGAATACCCATTGCACACAGATAGACATAAACAAGCTAATAAAAACGTTTTTAATGTCATGGTTTACAAGAATTGATTATATACCAATTACCAATTGAAATTAGTTAAAGTTAAAGCATTGCTTTTCACATCCTAATCTCAATTGGTAATTAATAGAGCGTTCAGCATAATACAACGCTGAAATCGCTAAAAATAGTATATTTTAAATGATTAGTTTAAAATAGCCGCAATACCAGGTAAGATCTTACCTTCTAAGCTTTCTAGCATTGCTCCACCACCTGTACTTACGTAGCTTACTTTGTTTTCGAAACCAAATTGTTTTACTGCAGCAACAGAATCACCTCCACCAACTAAAGAAAAGGCTCCATTTTTAGTTGCATTTGCAATAGAATCTCCAAGTGCAATAGTCCCTTTAGAAAAAGTTTCTAATTCAAAAACACCCAAAGGACCATTCCAAAGTATGGTTTTACATTGGTTAACAACAGCATCAAAATTTTCTCTTGATTTAGGACCAGCATCTAAACCTTGCCATCCATCAGGAATTGCAGTTACATCACAAATTTGCGTATTAGCTGTGTTGCTAAAATCATCCGCTGCAACAACATCTACTGGTAAATGAATTTTAACACCTTTAGCTTCCGCTTGCTTTAAAATGTCTAAAGCCAATTCCATCTTATCATCTTCACAAATAGAATCTCCAATTTTTCCACCTTGCGCTTTTATAAAGGTAAATGTCATGCCTCCTCCAATAATTAAGTGATCAACCTTATCTAATATATTTTCTATTACTGTAATCTTTGAAGATACTTTTGCACCACCAAGTACCGCTAATACTGGTTTTTCTCCATCTTCCATTACCTTTTTAATACTTTCAATTTCTTGAGCTAATAGAAGCCCAAAACATTTGTTTTCAGGAAAAAAGTCTGCCACAATCGTTGTAGAAGCATGTGCTCTATGCGCAGTACCAAAAGCATCATTGACATAGATGTCTCCTAATTTAGATAATTGTTCTGCAAAATCTCTATCTCCTTTCGTTTCTTCTTCATGAAAACGTAAGTTTTCCAGTAGTAAAATTTCGCCTGGTTGTAATGCGTTTGCTTTTTCTTCTGCTTCTGGTCCAACACAGTCGCTCGCAAACTTTACTTCAACCCCTAAAATATCTTCAATTTTTGGAATAATATGTTTTAACGAAAATTCATCTTGTACTCCTTTTGGACGTCCTAAGTGCGACATTAAAACACAACTCCCTCCGTCTTCTAAAATTTTAATGATTGTTGGTTTTGCAGATACAATTCTTGTGGCATCCGTAACCTGAAATTCATCATTTAATGGCACATTAAAATCTACTCTTATTAGTGCTTTTTTATTTTGAAAATTAAAATCGTTTAGTGTCTTCATTTTTTTGGTTTTGAAACACAAATATAAAGATTAGAAACAGAAATTTTTTATATAGTTTTGCTTTATGCAATTTTCGAAGGTTTTAGGTCAAAAACATATTAAAAATCATCTTACCACAAGTGTCGATGCAGGTAGAATTGCGCATGCGCAACTATTTGTTGGTCCAGAGGGTTCTGGTACGCTTCCAATGGCTTTAGCCTATGCACAATACATACTTTGTAGCAATATAAATGGGGAGAATTCAGGAGGAAAAGACTCTTGTAATATAAAGTTTAAGAATTTTTCTCATCCAGATTTACACTTTGCATTTCCGGTTACCACAAGTGATAAAGTAAAAAGTAAGCCTGTTTCTAAATATTATCTCGAAGAATGGAGACAACTTATAGATCAGCAACCTTACGGAAACCTCTTTGATTGGTACAAACTTCTAGGAGTAGATAACAAACAAGGACAAATTGGTGTCGATGAAGCACTAGAAATTGTAAAAGCGTTAACCCTAAAGTCTTATGAAGGCGGACATAAAGTGATGTTGATATGGATGGCTGAAAAAATGAATACAGCCAGTGCGAATAAACTTTTAAAGCTAATCGAAGAGCCACCAAAAGACACCATATTTATTCTTATCGCGGAAGATGAGGAACAAATTATTAGTACTATAAGGTCGCGCTGCCAGATATTACATTTTCCACCCTTAGCAGAAGAAGCTATTTCTGAAGCTCTTGTTAGAAATTATCATATTGAGCAATCTGCCGCTATAAAAATAGCACACCAGTCTAATGGTAACTATAATAAAGCTTGTGATCTTATTTATCACGATAGTGAAGATATTCAGTTTGAAAAATGGTTTGTCTTCTGGATCCGCTCTGCATTTAAAGCTAGAGGAAATAAAGCCGCCATTCACGATTTAATATCATGGTCGGAAGAGATTGCCAAAACGGGACGTGAAACACAAAAGAAGTTTTTGAATTTCTGTTTAAATTACTTCAGACAAGCTCTATTACTCAATTATAAAGCAGATGAATTAGTCTATTTAGAACCGAAATCTGATGATTTTAAACTTGCAAATTTTGCGCCTTTTGTTCATGATTCTAATATTTTAGAAATTTCAGATGAATTACAAGATGCTATTTATCATATTGAGCGAAATGGAAATTCTAAAATTGTACTTACCGACTTATCCATTAAATTAACGCGTTTATTACATAAAAAAAGCCAAGCGTCTTAGGCTTGGCTTTTTAAAACAAATTTATTTGTTCTTATTTCTCTGTAGTTGCTTCAGTTGAACCCTCTTCTGTTTTAGAATCCTTCCCACTGTACTCCGCATTAATTTCTTTTATTACTACGTCTGTAATATCAGTAGCTTCATCGCCATAAACCACGCTTCCTGCTTGGTTTTTTCCTAAAATAAAAGTGTAACCATTCTTTTTACCATAACCTTCTACAAATTTGTTCATTTTTGAAATCACAGAATCCATCTCTGTATTAAACATTTGCTCCATCTGTTGTTGTTGCATTTGCATTTGCTGTTGGATTGGTTGCCATTTTTGAGAAAAAACTTGAGATTCTTCTTGTTGCTTTTGTGGAGACAACTGACTTAAACGTTGTTGCACAGATTGCATCTCCATTTGATAAACTCTTGCGATACTATCGCGTTGCTTTGTAAAACCGTCATTTTGAATTTTGAATTTTTCTTCAATGTCAATTTTCATTTGGTAATCATTGATAATTTCTCCATTATCAATAAATGCAATTTTTTGTTGCTCTTGGCAAGATGCTGCACCAATTAAAACCATTACGCTTAAAACTATTTTTTTCATATTATTTTAATATTTGAGAAAATTCTTTAAAATTTTCCTGTTTATGTTTCAGATTAATTTTTGCAAATGTATAAAAGTTAGACTGTGATTTGTTCAATTTTTTTACTATTGATATTTTCTATTAAATACTATTAGTATTATTTTAAAAATCTATCAAAAACAAAGCCAAATAAAGCGTTTTAAGCGTTGTTTGCGTTTTCTAAATGTTACGTATTGATTTAGTCGAACATCTTAAGCCACGAGCCTTTATACTAAGAATTAGCATTCTTTAAGACATAAATATGCGAAGAATACTCATTAGAACGTTTTGCCTTACGATTAGACTGCCATCCTATCCAAAAAGCCTTAACCGGATTCATAAAACCAGATTTATATTTTTCTGAAAGTAAACAGACATAATACGCGTCAAATTTCATTGGTAAGGTTTTAACCAATGTCATATTTTCTTTTTTAAATAATCTTTCAATAGACGTTTTAGAAAAATGCCATAAATGTCTCGGCACATCAAAAGCTGCCCAAAAGTTTTTATAGTGATTCGCATCATAACTTTTAAAATTAGGAACAGCAATAATTAAAGTTCCATTTGGTTTTAAAAGTGATTTTAGCGACGCAGTTTGCTTTTCTAAATCTGGTAAATGTTCTAAGACATGCCAAAGTGTAATGACATCAAAACTGTGCGGTTTTAATTTTTTAATGCACTGCTTTCAAAGATCGAATTATTGGTTTTAGAATTCGCAATTTGCCTTGCACTATCATTTGGTTCTATCCCTGTAATTTTCCAATTCGCTTTTAAAGCCGTTTCTAAAAAATCACCTGTGCCACATCCAATATCTAAAAGTGTTTTAGATTCTGATTGAAACGAATTAATAAGTTTAAGTTTTCGCTTTAAAGAAATCTCTCGCACTTTATGATAAGCTAATTCTAATAAATTTCGTTTGGTATCGGTGTGCGAAATGTAATCTTCACTTTGGTAATATTCAGATAATTTTTCTCCTTCTGGTTGTGGATATGTTTCTAGCATATCGAGTTCCTTATTATGCACTAATTGGAATTCCTCTTTAGAAACAGAATGATCTTTTAAGCTTAGATATGTTGGGTTATTTTTTGACACAATTACACTTCTACTTTTAAAATGAATTACAATATTAATTATATAAGTTCAATTCTATTTGTTTAACAAATGAAATTTTAGACTTTTTTAAATCAAAAAAACCGAGAACTTTTAGCTGATTATTGATTCCAAATTACACCAACAGAATTAAAAAATCAAACCCTAATTCACCTGATCTCGATTCAGACAGTTTATATGGATTAAACGACATAATTATAAATTCTGAAATCTGATTTTGAATCATCCGTTTTATAATTCGATTTTATATCAAAACTAAAACGTCATTTTTATGACCACTTAATTATAGACTTTTAAGACGTCTATTTCGTCTATTTGTTTTTACTGAATAAGAAAACCCTTTACGGATTGCACAAGATAGTATCCCTCTTTAAAATTCAAAAACTATGTTTTTCATCCTTACAAAACCATGATTCAGATTTACAAGAAGCAAACACTTTATTATCCTTTTCACTTCTACCCTACGATGCATAAAATCAAAAATTATAATTTATAAAGAACGTTTGTAACATAAACATAAATCAGATTAGACTTAGTTTTATGAAATCTACTGCAATAATTCTAACTAGATTTTAGAGCTTTTTAAGATCTAATATTTATATAAAAATAGATTTACCTTATTCAATTGTTTCACGTGGAACATTATAATAATCAATAATGAGATTCCTGCTTTTGCAGTAATTAGCGTCCTAAGTAAACCAACAACACAGAAATATCATTCGGGTTGACTCCACTAATTCGTGATGCTTGAGAAATGGTTACAGGCTGAATTTTGGTTAATTTTTGCCTTGCTTCTATACTCATAGATTTCAGTTTTGAATAATCAAAACCAGCAGGAATTTTTAAATTCTCTAGTCTATTTAGTTTGTCCGCATTGTTCTTTTCCTTCTCAATATAACCCGCATACTTTACTTGGATTTCGGTTTGCTCTATAACTTCAGTATCTAAATTATTTGCTTGTATATACTGTTCAACTGATTCAAACTGCCTAACATCATCGATAGTAATATTCGGTCTTGCATACAACTTAAACATCTTGTCTTGCTGCTTAACAGGAGCGGATTTTTTAGATTCTAAAATCGGATTTGCTTCATCAGGAGTTACACTTGTCTCTCTAAAAAACTGTACAAAAGCATCCGATTTAGATTGCTTTTCTTCCATACGTTTTAAACGTTTTTCAGAAGCTAAACCTAAATCATACCCTTTTGGTGTTAATCTGAAATCAGCATTATCTTGTCGTAATAAGGTTCTATATTCGGCTCGCGACGTAAACATTCTATATGGCTCTTCAGTTCCTTTTGTAATTAAATCATCAATTAAAACTCCGATATAAGCTTCATCACGTTGTAAAGTAAAAGCATCTTTTTCTTGCACTTTTAGACTCGCATTTATACCCGCCATTAAACCTTGAGAAGCCGCTTCTTCATATCCTGTTGTTCCATTTATTTGTCCAGCAAAATATAAACCTTCAACTAACTTTGTTTCTAAAGTATGCTTTAATTGTGTTGGTGGAAAATAATCATATTCAATTGCATAACCCGGTCTAAAGAACTTTACGTTTTCAAATCCTACCACAGAGCGTAAGGCTTTAAATTGAACATCTTCTGGTAAGGATGTAGAGAACCCATTAATATAATATTCGCAAGTTTTCCAACCTTCTGGCTCAACAAATAATTGATGACTATTCTTATCCGCAAAACGATTAATCTTATCTTCTATGGACGGACAATAACGTGGCCCCACACTTTGAATTCTACCATTAAACATTGGCGAACGATCAAAGCCTTCACGAAGTAAATCATGAACCAATTCACTTGTGTGCGTCATATGACAAGAACGCTGTTCCTTTAACGGTTGCGTAGTATCTAAATAAGAAAACTTTTCAGGATGTTCATCACCTGGTTGCTCTACCATTTTAGAGAAATCTAATGAACGACCATCAACTCTTGGAGGTGTTCCCGTTTTCATTCTACCAGATTCAAAACCTAAATTAACGAGCTGTTCTGTTATTCCAGTTGCTGCTCTTTCACCTGCTCTACCTCCTCCAAAATTCTTATCACCAATATGAATTAATCCATTCAAAAAAGTACCATTAGTTAAGACCACCGACTTTGCTCTTACTTCAATTCCGAGTGAAGTTTTTACGCCAACTACTTTATGATTCTCGACAATTAAGCCCGAAACCATTTCTTGGTAAAAGTCCAAATTAGGGGTGCCTTCTAACATCAATCTCCAATCTTCAGCAAAGCGCATTCTATCGGATTGCACTCTTGGACTCCACATTGCAGGTCCTTTAGATTTGTTCAACATCTTAAATTGAATAGCTGATGTATCTGAGACAATTCCGCTATAACCTCCTAAAGCATCAATCTCTCTTACAATTTGTCCTTTTGCTATTCCTCCCATTGCAGGATTACAAGACATCTGTGCAATGTTTTGGAGGTTCATGGTAATCAGTAAGGTCTTACTTCCCATATTCGCCGCAGCAGCTGCCGCTTCACTTCCAGCATGGCCACCACCAACAACTATAACATCATAAACTTCGTTAAACATATCGTAATTTCTTTTGTTCCACGTGGAACAATTAAATTTTAAAATTTTGAGTCTGCAAATATACACTGAACTGATGTGTATTACTTTCGCTTCGCTAAGTAGTAATCTTCTTTAGATCGCATCTCCTTTTCATCTGCATCGGTCTTATCTTTATAACCACAATAATGCAATACACCATGAATGATAACGCGAGCAATCTCATCTTTAAATGCCACATTGAAATCCGACGCATTTTCTTCTACGCGCTCTACAGAGATATAAATATCCCCATGTAGTTCTTTTCCTAATGAGTAATCAAAACTAATCACATCGGTCAATGTATCGTGATCTAAAAAATCTACATTCAATTTATGTAAATAATCATCGTTACAAAAGATGTAATTAATCTCTCCTTCTTTACAGTTTTCTTCTGATATGGTATTTGAGATCCATTCAGAAAGTTGTTCTGTATTTTCTAATTTAAACTGGGTTTCGTAATTAAAACTAATCATTGGTGCTTTTAAAATACTCTTGAATTTTCTTCTTAAAATGATTTTGCAAAGGTAGTGCTTGGCGATTTAAAATTTCGGTAGTATTAAAATATTGTTTTGCTGTTGGAATTTGACTCGGGTTTGTTGAATTAAATTCTTCTGTATTGGTTTCAGATTTACGTTTAGAATCTTGGCCTTGCATAAACGTCGCGTTCTCTAATTTTAATAAATTATGCTGAAGATCCATCATCTTTTGAAGCGTCTGATTCGTAAATCCAGAGTTCAATAAATCAAGTTCAATATCCTCCATTTGCTTTATTAATTGTCCGGCAGATTCAATTTTTCCTTCCTTAGCAAATCGGTCTTCTAAGGCTTGTCGTAATTGTTGTTGTTGCTGGTAAATTTTAAATAGCTCACCATTTTGTTCTTCACTTCCACCTTCTCCGTAGCCATCATTCTTTTCACCTTCACCGTCACCATTTCCATCACCTCCATTTTTTCCTTCTTTGCCACCCTTACCATCTTTGCCATTTTCTCCTTGCTTTCCTCCTTGTTGTCCTTCGCCGTTTTTGAGATCCATTTTCACCAGATTGACCGCCTTCACCTTGTTTACCTTCTTTTCTACCGCCTTTTCCACTCTCACCACTTTCACCGCTCTCTCCTTCTTTACCAGATTTTCCTTTCTCTCCTGGCTTATCGCCTTCACCTTCTTTGCCATCCTTACCTTCTTCACCAGGTTTTTCCCCTTCTCCTTCCTTTCCTTCTTCGCCTTCTTTTCCCTGTTCACTTTTCTTAACACCTTCCTCCATCTTCTTATTAAGCTCTTCTTGGCTCATAATAATGTCTGGCAATTGTTCACCACCTCCACTGCCTTCTCCTGGCGATGGATTCATTTGCATTTCCATATTATCTAAAACATCACTTAAAAAGTTAGCCAACTCATTGGTCGCCGTAACCGCATATTGTTGTGCACCCACACCTTGATACAATCTATTTTCTGTCAATTGATCTAAAGCTTTGTCTATATTAAAATACACATCTGTAATTTGTGAATTTACTTGCTCAGAAATCTTAGGTTGACGTAAAGACAATGCAAACAAACTATCATCAATATGCTCAAAATGCGTTCTAAGGTTACTTTGCTCTATAATATACTTACCGTATTTATTATTATCGATGCTAATACTTTCAAAAGTAGTCATAAGTGCTTCTTGATCAAATGAATACAGCAATAAATTCTCTAATATTTGACGTAAAGCATCAATATCTTCAGACATTTGCTCACCGCCTCCTCCACCTCCAGCAGCTGCCTTTTTCATCATTTCGCTCAACTGCTTCATCTTCTTAGCCGCTTTCTTTTGCTTCCCTTTTGCCTTTATCTGCTGCTCTTGGGCATCTTGTGGTTTGGCTTCAGAATCGTTTTCTTCCTTTTTTTCTAAGGCTTCTTTGGCTTCTTTTTGATCGAATTTTATTTCATCTTCTAAAAACTCATCCCTTGGAATATCCATTGGTTTTTGAAGCTTTCTGTCATCACTATTTAATTCTTCTAAATCCTTCTGCAGTTTATCAAATTCTTCATTTAATTTCTGTTGAGCTTCCTTTGTGTTCTCTTCATTTTTTTCAGATAACTTATCCTGATCTTCAGATAATTTTTCTAACTCATTAGCCACCTTTTCAGCTTTCTTCATCAGATAAAAACGCTTGGTCAATTCCAATAGCTGTTTCATGCTACGTTTTTTATTCTTGTTTTGCTTGGCTAATTCTTCCAGTTTTTGCGTGAATTCTTCCTTGTTGATTTTATCATTTAATTGTTCAAGCTCCTCTAAAAGTTTTTCATCCTTTTTAAGTTGCTCTTCATTTTCCTTTAAGCGTTCTTTTAAATCATCTTTAAATTGATCGTCTTTCTTTTCGTCTTTTTGAAATTCCTCTAAATTTTCTTGTAGTTTTTTGTTGAAATTTTTCATCAACTGTTCTTGATTTTTCTGACGCTTTAAAAAATCTTCAAACTTCTTTTTGTCATTAAAATTTAGACTCTCTTTTTCCTTTTGAGTTTTTGATAGCTCTTCTAGCTTTTTATCTTGTTCTTGCAGCTTATCAAACGTCTTACTAATATCCTTTATCGTTTCGCTTTGTTCATTCAGCTGCTTTTGCTCTTCTTCGTCTTTAGTTAATTTACGGTAACTGAATACAGAACTTTTTGTCCGTTTATAATTATGAAGCGCATCGTTATCAAAAACGTCAAAATAGAGTTGGTAACTGACACCATCTTCAAGATTAAACTGATTTGGAAACGCACTTACAAACTCACTAAAATTAGATGTTGAAATATGAATCGGTTCAACCACTTTTTTAGATTCATCGTCTGCCGGATAATACACCAATTGCAACTTTGATAAACCATAATCATCACTGGCTTGTCCATAGAAATACAAACTTTGTTGGTCTACAGAATCTTTCTGTACCTTAATATTTAGTTCTGGATAAATATCTCTAACCACATTAATATTATAGGCTAGATTCTCATAATCCTTTAAATCTTCATTACTTGTTGTAATACTGTAATTGTAATTTTTAAAAAGTCGCTTTGAAGCTTCAAAATTATCGTTGGTATTTAAGGTAAAACTTAAGGTGTCTTCCGCATAAATTTGAACTCCCGTCGTCGCCTTGGTTTTCGCTCTCCAAGTCACATTAGTGCCTTCTGGAACCACAGCTGAACCTGTGCTTTTTAAGACCTCATCTTGCTTTTTAGTATGTGCAGGATAATCTAAAACCATTTCAAAATTTACTAAACTAGGCGTACTAACCACGTTTAATTTATAAGGTTTTGAAGTGACATCATTTGCTGTTAAGGTAAATTCTATCGCTTCTTTAGGTAAGTTAAATGTGTATTGAAATTCCCCAGGCGCTATTTGCTGTAAGAAGTACGATTGCCCATTAAATTTAATTTGTGCATTCTCAGGAATGACATTTCCAGCTGTAGACACATTCAATTTAAAATCCTTATTTTCAATAGCTTGTAAGGATTCATTCAATACAAAAAATTGAAAAGGTGCTGGTGGTTCATAAGCCGTTTTATAATTTACAACACGCTCGTAACTATCGCTAAACCAATTAATTTTTCCTGTTACAAATGATAACAGTATAATCGCCAGTGGAATGGCAGCATATTTTAAATATTTGGTGTTCGACTTAAAATTAACAGCTGCTTTAAAAGGAACGGGTTGTAATTCTTGAGATTTTTGCTCAATACTCGCTAATAATAAATCTGACTGATATGGGTTTTGATTTAATTGAAGTACGTTTAATAGTTTGTCGTTAACTTCTGGAAAATGATTACCAATTAATTTAGAAGCCGTTTCAAAATTAATGCCTTTTCTCAGTTTGAATAAATGTGATAATGGAATGGCGATGAATTTTACGAATAAAGCTAATTCTACTCCAATGAATGTCCAAAATAAGATTGTTCTTGCCGTAGGATTTAACCATAATACATATTCTACAAACAAGGTTATAATAAGGTATAACAAGCCAATGGCAAAAAATAATATCACACCTTTTAGTAATTCATTGGTGTAATACCTTTTAATGAATTGTTCTAGTTTTTGTTTTATGGTTTCGAAATTGCTCATTAGATTTGGCTATTGGATTTTAGCTATTAGCCTTTGGTTTAAAACGCTATATTACCTTTAACTGACTAAACTACGATTTTATTTTTATAGACATTAATTCAAAATTGGTAAGATTCTGTTAATTATAGACAAATTAACGGCTAATTACGGTAAACTTAACTAGTGCTTATTTTCTTTGTTCTAAAATTCAATCAAACTATCTTTGCGTTTTAATATACAATTATGTCTAAAAAAGTACGTGTGCGTTTTGCACCAAGTCCAACAGGACCATTACATATTGGTGGTGTAAGAACCGCTTTATTCAATTATTTATTCGCTAAAAAACATGGCGGTGATTTTGTTCTTAGGATAGAAGATACAGATCAAAACCGTTATGTTGAAGGTGCTGAAGATTATATTATAAAATCATTAGATTGGTGCGGTATGTCTTTTGACGAAGGTCCAGGAAAGAATGAAAAATTTGGTCCTTACAGACAAAGCGAGCGTAAGCATTTGTACAAACAATATGCAGATGATTTAATTGCCAATGGCAAAGCCTATTATGCTTTTGATACCTCTGACCAATTAGATGCAGAACGTAAAGGCCATGAAGCCGAAGGAAAAACCTTTATCTACAATTGGCACAACCGTGCAAAAGGACGCTTAGTAAACTCTTTAGTATTAACTGAAGCGGAAACTAAAGCTAAAATTGAAGCTGGTGAGGATTACGTGATTCGTTTTAAATCTCCACAAGATGAAACTTTACATCTTACAGATATTATTCGTGGTAACATGACCATTGATACTAATGTTTTAGATGATAAAATTTTGTTTAAAAGTGACGGTATGCCAACCTATCATTTAGCCAATATTGTAGATGATCATTTAATGGAAATTACACATGTGATTCGTGGTGAAGAATGGTTACCATCTTTAGCATTACACCAATTATTATATGATGCTTTTGGTTGGGATGCACCAGAATTTGCACATTTACCATTGATTTTAAAACCGACAGGAAAAGGTAAATTAAGTAAACGTGATGGTGATAAAATGGGCTTCCCAGTATTTCCATTAGAATATACAGCGCCAGACGGAACGGTATCTAGAGGTTATAAAGAAGATGGGTATTTCCCTGAAGCTGTTGTTAATTTCTTAGCCTTTTTAGGATGGAATCCTGGAACAGAACAAGAAATATTTAGTTTAGAGCAATTGGTTGCCGATTTTGATTTAGCACGAGTTAATAAAGCTGGAGCACGCTTTGATCCAGATAAAACAAAATGGTTTAACCACCATTACATGCAACAGCAATTAGATTTGGATTTAGCTGAACAGTTTAAGGCTTCACAACCTGAGTTAGCTGAAATGGATGTGAATTACATTGCATTGGCTGTGGGATTAATAAAAGAACGCGCCACTTTCGTGAGCGATTTTTGGGACTTAAGTCATTTCTTTTTTACGGCTCCGACATCTTATGATGAAAAAGCTTCTAAAAAAGCTTTAAAAGAAGATACGGCTGATATTATGAACTCTGTTATTGAACGTGTTAATGCTACTGATGATTTTACGGTTGAAAACCTTCAAACTAACATTAAAGGTTGGATTACGGATAACGAAATTAGTTTTGGTAAAGTAATGATGCCATTAAGACTCGCTTTAGTTGGGGCATTACAAGGACCAGATGTTTTTGATATTATGTATATGATTGGTAAAACAGAAACGGTAAAACGTATTGAGAATTTGATTAAACATATTTAATATAAACAAGACCTATCAGGTTTTGAAACCTGACAGGTCTGAAACATCAAAATTATGAAGTCTTATTTTTTCCTTTTAGTATTTAGTCTCGGTTTAGCCACCACGTCTTGTAAAAGTGAAAAAAAATCAGAATTACCACTAGCTACTGTAACATTACCATTGCACAATAAACGGGTATTAATTTTAGGTAATAGCATTACACAACATGGTTATTATGTAGACTTTATAGACTATTATTTACGTAAGCACTATACTGATAATTCATTAGATATTATCAGTATTGGCTTATCTAGTGAAACTATTTCTGGTAGTTCTGAACCTGGTCGCGACTTTCCAAGACCTAATGTTAGAGAACGTTTAGGTAGGGCTTTAAAAGACATAAAACCAGATGTTGTTTTGGCTTGTTATGGGATGAATGATGGAAATTATCATCCATTAGACAGTCTTAGATTTCAAGAATACAAAAATGGGATTTCAGAATTAAAAACGAAGGTTGAAGGTATTGGTGCACAATTAATCTTATTGACTCCTACCCTTTTTGATCCTAATCCGATTGCAGATCGTGTTTCAAAAGAAGGAGAACCTCATGCATATTGGCATCCTTATTATAAATACAATGACGTCTTAACTGTTTATTCCGATTGGCTATTAAGTCTCGAAACTGAAGAACTTCAAGTTATAGATTTACACCATCACCTTAATCCTATTTTGGAGAATATGAAACGTATAACATCGGATTCTACCTTTGTTCCAGATGGAGTACATCCTAATAAAATTGGTCATTTTTATATGGCTCAGAAAATTTTAAAAGATTTATATCCTGAGGTTTCTATCGAAAATCCTGTTTCAGAAATTGAACGTTTAGAGACCGATTCGCTATATAGTTTAGTCTCTAAAAGACGTGTATTACGCGCTGAAGGTTGGCGTAATTATATTGGCTATACTAAAGATGGCAATACCGTTAAATCCGATTCTATTTCTGCAACTATAACTAATGTAGAACTATTGGATGACGCTATTTTAAAATTATTGAAATCTTAAAATAAGTTATCCTAATTTTAAAATGTTGTACATCGTAATATCTGCTGCATTTCAATTTAAATAACTTACTTTTAATGACACTTATTTTTTAACTAAATAAACTTATTATGGGTCAATTTATCCTAGTTCCAATTTTATTAATTGCATTATTTATATTGTTTTCATCCTTCTTTATGGTGAAGCAACAAACCGCTGCCATTATTGAACGTTTTGGAAAATTTCACAGTATTCGTCAATCGGGTTTACATATGAAAATTCCATTAGTCGACAAGGTTTCTGGACGTTTGAGTTTAAAAATTCAACAATTAGATGTTATCATTGAAACCAAAACTTTAGATGATGTATTTGTAAAACTAAAAGTTTCTGTACAATACAAAGTGGTCACAGAACGTGTTTACGATGCGTTCTATAAGTTAGATTATCCACATGATCAGATTACGAGTTATGTCTTTGATGTGGTACGTGCCGAAGTCCCTAAAATGAAATTAGATGATGTTTTTGTAAAGAAAGATGATATTGCCTTAGCTGTAAAAGCGGAATTAAATGATGCGATGATGGACTACGGATTTGATATTATCAGAACTTTAGTTACTGATATTGATCCAGATCCACAAGTAAAAATAGCCATGAACCGTATTAACGCGGCAGATAGAGAAAAAACAGCGGCTCAGTATGAAGGAGATGCGCAACGTATTTTAATTGTTGAAAAAGCCAAAGCAGAAGCTGAAAGTAAGCGTCTACAAGGTCAGGGTATTGCTGATCAACGTCGCGAAATTGCACGTGGTTTAGAAGAATCGGTTGATGTTTTAAATCGTGTTGGTATTAACAGTCAAGAAGCTTCAGCATTAATAGTCGTAACACAGCATTACGATACTTTGCAAGCTATTGGTAGCGAAACTAATAGTAATCTAATTCTTTTACCTAATTCTCCACAAGCAGGAAGCCAAATGTTAAATGATATGGTCGCTAGTTTTACAGCGAGCAATCAAATTGGTGAGGCCATGAAAAATCAGAAAAAGAAAGATGATGAATAATATCAAAAGGATACTACTATTTGTTTTAATAGCGACAAGCGTCAATGGATTTTCTCAAACCAAGACAGACGCTTTAAAGGATGCTAAAATAACCTCTAGCGCAACCTTAGAAATGGACTTTGAAACGGTTCTTAAACATACCCTTCCATCGGTATTAGACATGATGGGTGGTAAAGACGCTGCTTTAAAGGTTATAGAATCTACTTTTGAAAATATGAAAGCACAAGGCTTTGTATTTGAAAAAGCTGATATTAACGGTGTTTCTGAAGTTGTAAAAGAACAAGGTCAGTTTCGTTGTGTCATTGAAGGTTACAATCAAATGGTAATGTCCGGACAACGTATTTCTTCTAAAAGTTACCTCTTAGGAATTTATAATGAAGCCGATAAGTATTGGTGGTTTATTGAAGCTAAGCAATTAAAAAATGACGCTTTAACAAAACAAATTTTACCCAATTTTGAAACGGCTCTGGAGATTCCTGAAGATGAAATGAAGGTCGAACCCATAGAAGATTAAATTATTAAAAAACCTCGAAAGTTAATTTTCGAGGTTTTTTTATTTCAATTCGTTATAAACCGCAAAGAATACTTCCCATTACGGTCAATGTAACAATCCAATACCCAGCATTTATAGCGATATATTTAGTGCTTTTTCTTTCGAATAATGCAATGGTTCCAATAATTGGAAGTGCCCCAAGTATCCCAAACATAGCTCCGTGTAAGGCACCATGCTTAAACGTTCTAAATGTATTTCCATAATCGGCCATAAACGCTTCAAACGATGGTTTTGCTAATTCTGGCTCTGCTCCTACCATGCTTAAAGCTCCCCATTGATGGTTTGTAAATTGCATTAACAAAAAACTCAACATAGCAGCAAACACTAATGCCAAGCCAAATATAATTGCAATATTTCCGCTTTTCATGCGCTCTTCTGTCATTCCAGATTCTCGCATCCAAGCCATTCCAAAGCCAAATTTAGGATTGTACCACAACGCTCCAATAAATAAAGCAGCCACAGCTGCAATAGGAATGGCAATAAAGTTAATTGGTAATTCCATAGTATAATGATTCGTTAGTTGTTTTAAATGTACAAAAAAACCTCATAATTAATTTTATG
>NZ_ATMR01000020.1 GCF_000427335.1 Winogradskyella psychrotolerans RS-3
AAATATATAACCCTTTTCTAAACCCACAAGCCCTTTTCTAACTTATTTTAATCTTTTTTTTAACACACCCATAACCAAAGCTTTACAGGTGTTTGTTTTTTTGATTTCGAATAAATTCTTTACTGCAGCTTACTGTTTCGATTGATAAAGGCCTATATGAAAGTTATCAGAACATGTAGATTAACATTAAATCAAAGTGTTTTATATGCTCTGATCAATCATACATCCGAATAAATCTTATTCTAATAACTCAATACTTCAGATTTAAATTTACTAAAGCCACCTCATTAGGTCTATTATATTTTTTGAAAGTGGACTATGACAGTAGAGATTATGCATTCTCATCTAAAATTAACGAATAATTCTAGGTCTTAGCGATCCTTGATCCTATTATAGGATTATACTTTATCTTAAGTAATAATGAAAATACTTATGTAGATCACTGCTTATTATAGTATGAATTCTCTTAATTACAAAATTATTATTTTACTCGTTGGAATTAAGACCACCCCAGAGTGTGTTCTTAAGAAAAAAAGTAATGGTTTCTTGATAGCTGTATTTAGTAGAAGTTTATGTCATACTCTTACAAGTATTAATAGACCATAAAAGTTAATCATATTATAAGAGTTAGTGTACGATAATTGAGTTTAACACAAACAATTCGGTTTGTATTACCTGGTTCCAATTCTAAATAAAGAATTTTACTGGTAAAAACGATTAATTGATTGGGTTCTGGCAATTCCCCAAATATATTAAACAC
>NZ_ATMR01000021.1 GCF_000427335.1 Winogradskyella psychrotolerans RS-3
TTGCCAATACCATCTCCATAATCAAATCCCGAAGAACTGGATGCAGGATCGAGGGTTTGATTGTCAATTGGTATTCCATCCACTACATATAGGGGTTGGTTATTTCCGGTTAAAGAACTGTTTCCACGGATGACCACATAGGATGAACCCCCAGGGCCACCAGAGGTAGGGTTTACATGGACCCCTGCTACTTTACCCTTGAGGGAATTGACGACGTTTGGTTCTCTTGCCTGGGTCAATTCTTCTGTATTGACTTCCTGAACAGAATAACCCAAAGCTTTTTTCTCTCGCTTAATCCCAAAAAGCCGTTACGACCACTTCTGAAAGTTCACTCACCTCAGGATCCAATTGAATATTGATTTCGGACCTGTTTCCAACCTTTATGGTTTGTGAAATATATCCGATACTTGAAATTACCATTGTGGATTCAGGTCCCTGAACGGATAGACTGTATTTGCCATTTATGTCCGTCACCGTGCCCCGACTGGAGTTTAGATCATCCTGCAACAAAAGAGTAGCTCCGATAATTGCTTCACCATCTTCCGTGGACGTTACCGTTCCTTGGACAACAGGTTCTTGGGCTTTTATCTCTTCATTTATGAGTAAATAAATGAAAAAAAAGGAAACCATTCCCTTTAAGAGTAATTTGTTTTTCATAGGTGTTTTGTTT
>NZ_ATMR01000022.1 GCF_000427335.1 Winogradskyella psychrotolerans RS-3
AAAAAAATAGCCATAAGCTCCCTAATACCACTTCTAATCATCAAAAACTCTCCAATCTTTAGATAAGTCAACCCAATTAAAGTTCTCTTTTTCAATACGATCTATTTTCCATTGCCTTTTCCATTTTTTCATATTCTTTTCACGGGTAATAGCATCATTAACATACTGAAAGCTTTCAAAATAAACTAACTTATATAGGCCATACTTCTTACTAAAACCCTCAACTAATTTATTCTTGTGTTCAAACATACGACGCTCTAGGTCATTAGTGACTCCAATATAAAGCGTACCATAAGTTTTATTAGTAATAATATAAAGGTAATATTGATGGATGGTTTTAAACATGAGTGGACATTTGATTTTAGCTAAATGAAACACGAGTGGATTCCTGCCTTCGCAGGAATGACAAAACAGGAACCTTTAATAAATATAATAATAAAACACTAAAAACCAATGATGTACATTTAAAAGTATTATTACAGAAAAGCTGAAATAAAAATACTATTTTCTTAGAAACCTATAATTCAGAAGAGGATTGTCATTCCTGTAAAAATAGAACCACACTAATCACAAAATCAATTTTAATTAATTAAAAGCGATTCAATCGTAATTCTTATGGAGAGGAAAAACTAGAAATTAAATTGTTAGCCGTGAGAAAACAAGAATTATACTAACTAATAAAAAAAATCAATCACTTTGTCATTCCTGTGAAAAACAGGAATCCACTTTCCGTAAAATAAACTCTAATTAGTCTGTCATTCCTGCGAAGGCAGGAATCCACTTATACAAAAATCCTTTAATGTTTACCTTCTTTTTTAGGAAGTAATAACTTCACACCATTTACTAAAAGCAAACAAACAGCTCCTGCGGCAAGTCCTACAATAAAATCTCTTAAAATCGAAGGAATTTGTTCTAAGACATGGTGCATAAAATCAATATTGTGAACAAAAATACCACCTGCAACTAAGAGTAATGCGATTGTACCAATAACCGATAAACTTCTAATGATTATGGGTAACGCTTTTACTAAAAACGTTCCTAATCCAAATAAAAAGCCGCTTTCACCATTACTCTTGCTAATAAACCTTAAACCAAGGTCATCCATTCGCACAATTAGTGCCACTATACCATAAACACCAATCGTTGCAATTAATGCCACTATGGAAACCACAATTATCTGAGTTACTATCGGCTCATTAACTACCGAGCCTAAAGCTATAATTACAATTTCAACCGATAAAATAAAATCTGTAACGACAGCTGATTTTATTTTAGATTTCTCTAAATCTAATAATTCTTCTTTCGTTAAATCTTTTTTAAGATCAACCGTTACCTCTTTTGGATGCGGCACTATAAACTCATAGATTTTTTCGGCACCTTCATAGGCTAAGTATAAACCACCAAGTATTAAAATCAGGATAACAGCCCACGGAATAAAGGCACTTAATAAAAATGCCAATGGTAATATGATGATCTTATTAAGCATTGATCCTTTGGTAATAGCCCATAATACTGGGATTTCACGAGAGGACACGAAACCTGAAGCCTTTTCCGCATTAACGGCCAAATCATCTCCTAAAATACCTGCTGTTTTCTTAGTGGTAATTTTAGTCATTGCAGCGACATCATCCATTATAGCTGCGATATCATCTAGTAGTGCAAAAAATCCTGAAGCCATTAACAATAATTAAGTTTGGTGAAAATTAAATTTTAGACTGCGTTAACAAAGAAAGAGCAATATACAGCCCGATAACAAGAGGAATCGCTGCAAAGTGAAGTACAATTAAAAGGACTACACTTAACAAAAGAAAAATATAACGCACACTATTATCCTTAAATCCCCAGTTTTTGAATTTTAAGGCAAATAATTTAATGTTAGAATTTAAGAGGTAACAACTTAAAAGCGTTAAACCGATTAAAAACCATTTATTAATAATTATAGAATTCATAAGATCATTATTCTGATATTCTAGAATTAATGGTAGTGATAATATCACTAAAGTATTTGCAGGAACCGGTAAACCTTTAAAATACGATTGTTGATCTTCGTCTATATTAAATTTAGCCAAACGATAAGCAGACGCTAGGGTAATAAACAAACCTATTAAAGGTAGCAGAGACATTTTAAAGCCTTGCCAGTGAAAAACAGAATTCCAGCTGTCCGTATAAGCTGAATAATCTGGTGCATCAATGGTCAACGAAATAAGCTTAAACATTATAATACCAGGCACTACTCCACTAGTTACCAAATCTGCTAAAGAATCTAGTTGAATACCTAAAGGACTTTGCACATTGAGTTTACGCGCTAAAAGCCCATCAAAGAAGTCGAAAAACACTCCTAAAAACACAAAAATAGCGGCAACAATAAAGTTACCATTTACAGCGAATATCACAGCTATACAGCCCGCGAACAGGTTAAGAAGTGTAACAAAATTAGGAATGTGTCTTTTAAAACTCATAGATGTATTTTTTGTAAAAATATAAAAGAATTTGTGTCTTATCTCATATTATTTTCAATTTACATGAAAAGAAAACAATAAGAACAGACATCTAGAGTTAAATAGATAGAAAAATATTATGCATCTTTGTAAAAAAATTTTGCTGTTGAAAAGTTACTTAGTAATTCTCTTATATCAAATTGAACAACTAATGTCGTATAAAGAAATTGAATTATTTTTAGATTAATTGAAATTACAAATTCTTAGCATAGCCTTTGTTACGGTAACAATTTTTAATAAAAAGTAAGCTAAAAAGAAACGATTTATATGCGACATTATGTGTTTAGTTTGGTATTGACACTTGCTACTCTTACGGTTTCAGCTCAAACCACCCGAAAATATTCAAACGAGTTTATGAATATTGGTGTTGATGCTGCCGCTTTGGGTATGAGTAACGCTGTTGTATCTCAAACGGACGATGTAAATTCTGGCTATTGGAATCCCGCAGGATTGGTGCATCTTGAAGATACTCAACTGGCTTTAATGCACTCTAGTTATTTTGCTAACATAGCGAACTACAACTATATAGCGTATGCCATGCCTTTAGATGACAAAAGTGCTGTTGGCTTCTCACTTATACGATTTGGCGTCGATGATATTTTAGATACCACACAATTAATAGACGACCAAGGCAACATTAATTATGATAGAATAAGCACGTTTTCTACCGCTGATTATGGACTCACATTTTCGTACGCCAGAAAATTGCCTTTAGATGGTTTAAATTTTGGTGTGAATGCTAAAATTATCCGAAGAATTATAGGTGATTTTGCATCATCTTGGGGTTTTGGTTTTGATGCAGGTCTTCAATTTGAAAGTAAAAATGATTGGAAGTTTGGAATAATGGCCAGAGATATAACCACCACATATAATGCCTGGTCTATTGACGAAGAAAAGTTTGAACAAATTAGCGGTGCTGTTGACGGCGAAAACCAAGAGTTACCTGAAACCACTGAAATCACCATTCCTAAATTACAATTTGGGATGTCTAAAAAGTGGGTTTTCCATTATGACTATTCCTTATTAGCAGCGGCAAACTTAAACATGCGCTTTGCTCAAAATAATGATATTATATCCACATCGTTTGCAAGTATTAATCCTGCTTTAGGATTTGAATTTGGCTATACCGATTTAGTGTTTCTAAGAGCAGGAGTTGGTAATTTTCAAAATGAACTACAAATTGATGATTCCGAACAAATAACATTCCAACCTAACTTTGGAGTGGGTTTTAAATACAGAGGTATTCAAATCGATTATGCCTTTACCGATATTGGAGACCAAAGTGCGGCGTTGTATTCTAACGTATTTTCTTTAAAAATAGACTTTAGCGTCTTTAGATAGTTTTACTTATGAAATTAAAGTTACTCTCATTTATTTTCCTATTTACTATTACTTCAACATTTGCTCAGCAATTTCAACTATCCGATGAGGCTGAAATATCTGTATTAACTATTGGGCCAGGTGAATCTCTAAATGATGCTTTTGGTCATAATGGTTTTAGAATAAAAGATACTAACTTAGAAATAGACGTGGTTTACGGTTATGGTGAGTACGATTTTGATGCTCCTAATTTTTATTTAAAATTTGCACAAGGAAAGTTAAACTATCTCATTAGCAGGCATAACTTCGATCGCTTTTTTTATGCGTATACCAATGCTAATCGTACGATTGAAGAACAGGTTTTAAATCTTTCCAGAGAAGAAAAACAAAACGTATTCAACTTTTTAGAAAACAATTACAAACCCGAAAACAGACGGTATTTATATGATTTTTTCTATGATAATTGTGCCACTCGAATTAGAGATGTTGCACAAACAACGACAAAAGGTGACCTCAAATTTATAAGTCCAGAACATCTAGAGCCTAAAACATTTAGAGAGCTTATACATGAGCAAGTCGGCTTAAACACTTGGGGAAGCTTTGGAATAGATATTGCGTTAGGATCTGTAATCGACAGACAAGCCTCAGCTAAAGAATTTATGTTTTTGCCAAAATATATTCATGCGTTTTTTGAAACCACCGAAACAAGCACTTCTGAGCCTTTAGTTAAAAACGCAACGGTGTTGTATCAAAAACAAGGCACAAATGCAGCGTCGAACATCTTATTTAGTCCATTAGTGGTAATTGGACTATTAGCCATCCTTTTTTATTTATAACCTATAAGGATTATAAAAATAAGGTACGAAGCAAGTGGTTAGATATTTTGCTTTTTAGTGTTACAGGAATTATTGGTATTGTTATTTTGCTATTATGGTTTGCGACTGACCATTCTGCGACGGCTCAGAATTATAATGTATTGTGGGCATTTCCGCTTAATATTTTTGTAGTTGCTCAATTGCTTAAGCCAAAAGTTAAAACCTGGTTTAAAAAGTATTTAAAATTCCTAATCATAATGCTTTGTTTACTAACGTCGCATTGGATTATCGGTGTGCAAGTCTTTGCAATTGGTTTAATTCCTTTACTCATTGCACTGTTAGTAAGATATATCTATTTGGTAAAATTCTTTAATCAGAATTAAGCTAAAACACCAGATCATTTAAATCATTAATGTGCGATTAATAACACGTTAGATTTGTGTTATAGAATTATCAAAATCAATGCTATTTGATTATCAGGTTTTAAGAATTTACAAAATAATTTGAAGTAGTCAGAACATATAGTTTCCACGTTAAGGAATAGACAGTAATCTAATGGTTGGAGTCAAGTCTTGTTTCTTAGTTCTTCAAACTTTTCACTTTACACTATTCACGCTTCACTATTAACTATTCACTCAAAAACCTACTGTCCTCGGTAATACAAAATCGTACTTAGTGTTTTAATAAAAATATTAAAGTCTAAAAAGATGCTTCTGTGTTTAATATAAAACAAATCATATTGCAGTTTCGTTAAGCTGTCATCAACGGAAGCTCCATAGCGTGTTTTTACTTGTGCCCAACCGGTTAAACCTGGTTTTATAATATGGCGTGTTTCATAAAATGGAATAATACGTGATAACTCATTCACAAAGAACGGACGCTCTGGTCGTGGTCCAATGATACTCATTTCGCCTTTTAGTACGTTATAAAATTGAGGAATTTCATCCATACGAGAGCGTCTTAAAAACATTCCAAATTTTGTTATTCTAGAATCATTTTTTTGTGCCCATTTAGCTCCATTTTGTTCTGCGTCTACCACCATACTTCTCAACTTCAAAATATTGAAAGGTGTACTATTTTTACCGACACGCTCTTGCGTATAAAATAAAGGCCCTCTATTCCCTACTACATTTCCTAGTAAAATAATAGGCAACAATAAAATACCAATTAACAAACCTATTATCGCAAATACAACATCAAAGGCACGCTGCACAAATATGTAAAGCTTATTCTCATTACTTCGGCTAAAAGGAAAATACTTATAGAAATCCTTTCCAACAAATTGAATTGGAACCTTATGTAACAGTTCTTCATAGACTTGGGTATAATCTCGAATTTTAAACCCACGCTCTAGTAATGAAATTAAATCGTGATACACCTCTGCCATAATAGCCTCTGTGTTAAAACTCGCTACTAAAATTTCAGAAATTTTTTCTTTTTAATCGTTTCTAAAAAGTACTTAGCTTCAAACTCTGGAAGTCCATTATACTTTACAGATTCTAAAGACGAGGCTTCACTATTAATAAAACCCACTATTTTGTAATTGGGATCTGAGGTATTTAAAGCTTTAACTAAACCATCAATATTTGATATTTCACCAACTAAAAGTACACGTTTATAAAACCGTGGAGATTCTATTAAGTTAATGTAAAAGATTCTCCATAAAAGAATTGAAATTATTAAAACAAGATAGAGATATACAATTTGTAAACGCTCTACTGGTAAATACGGAGCTAGCACCGGAGTTAACAGATAAAACAAAAGCACCGTAGAAGCGGTGATGACAATATTTTTAAACGTCGTGTCTAACTGACTCGCTTTTTGTAAATCGTAGAGTTCAAAAATAGTACCAAAAACGGCAACATAGATTCCTAATAAAATTAAATGACCTATGTTTTCTAGGCTCACTTCTATATATTCAAAATCAAAGTAAAAGCTTAAAGCAGATACTCCTAAAAATACCACGAGTAAATCTACCGTTCTCAGTAAAATTTTACGTTCAGATACTTCAAAATGAATACTTTTTTTCTTAGGCATTAATAAAATATTCTAGAGTGTAAATATAAGAAGTCTTATTAATTATCAACTTTTATTTGGACTAAAAACAGAATATGTAGTTAGCGTGTCACTGGTAATTTCTTAAGAGAAAGCAGCGACATTATAACAGTCTTGTTTTAAACTCATTATAACTCCTGTTTTCACTTAAATAATACGGCCTTCCATTTTTCTTTTAAAAGGCTCCAATCA
Organism: Winogradskyella psychrotolerans RS-3; assembly: GCF_000427335.1. Taxonomy (GTDB): domain Bacteria; phylum Bacteroidota; class Bacteroidia; order Flavobacteriales; family Flavobacteriaceae; genus Winogradskyella; species Winogradskyella psychrotolerans. The sequence continues at coordinate 6,881 of NZ_ATMR01000022.1, forward strand.
AATAGTGCTACTTTTTCGCGGGCTTTAGTTACCCTATTTTGCGTCTCCTCTGGATTTGATTTTAATTTAAGAATCGCTTCCACAAATGCTTTTGTATTATTAGGTGGCACAAGGACACCATCGCTTCCGTCTTCAATAAGGTAAGGCATGCCACCAACATTCGTTGACACAATAGGTAGCCCTAAAGCCATGGCTTCTATAACACTCACCGGCATGTTATCAAAATTGGTGGTATTGATAAACACATTATAATCTTTAGCAAGCGCTATCCATTCTGTTTTAGTAAGCTTGCCTGGTGTATCTACCGTAACTCCTAAAGCTTTGGCATGCGACTTCACTTTAGCCAAAGAACCATCCGTATCTGGGCCTGCCATACATAACGTGGTTTCATAACCGCGATCTTGTAGATCCTTTAAAATATCTACGGCCAAGCAAGGATTGTAAATTTCTGAAAACGAACGCACCCATAATAAGCGTATGGTATCCATGGGTCTTATGGTAAACGGATAATTTTGTAGCTGTAAACTATTAGGAATATAGACCACATTCGTAAACCCATGTTTGCTAAAGGCCTCTTTTAGATATATAGAAGGGGACACTAATACTTTAGCCGACTGAAACAGCATGCGGCTTAATTTAGGGTTCTGTTCTAAGCGTTGGGGCAAATTGCCCCCATGTAAAATAGGAATATAGGGTAAACGCCATACGCGGCAGACTTGACTCACCAGCAAAGCGTAATAAAAATTCTGAGTGCTATAGGTATCGATTAATACATTATCCATACGGTATCCATACACTATGGTGCCTTTAACCATATCTAAGACACGTGCGATCTTATTTTGAAATGCCGATTTACAGACCACCTTAAATCCTTCTCCTTCTAAGGCCTGTGTTAAGCCTTTCATATAAGAAACGTTGGTCTTACGGCTCGATAAGTTGTTTCCTAGATACAGGACGTTTTTTTTCATAAGTAATATGTAATAACGCTAAGCCATAAATAAAGCCTGGAGCTGCAATACGCATGGCCGAATGATTAATGGTGGCAAACCAAAAGATTAGAAAAGAATAAAACAGCAAATTCCCCTTGTGTTGTAAACGATAGACTAAAGGGGTAAAAATAAGCAGCAATAAAATAATTAATCCAAAGACGCCGTGTTCAGAAAATAAACGGCTCACTTCATTATGCGAAGCAATAATTTTCCCTTCCTCTTCTAAACGTACTTGTTTCATTCCATTCGCTCCCACTCCAAAAAAAGGATGTCTTAAAAAGCCTTCAAATTCACGGACAAACAAATCAACCCTACCTGTAGAAAGATCTGATTTTCCTCTCCCTGTGGCATCTTCATTTACATAACGATTTTCTATTAATCCATTGGTTTGACTTGCCGTTATAGACCACGTTATAGCCACTCCAATACCCAGTAAAAAAAATGAGCCTAAAATTTGCTGTCGTTTTTTATATTTTGATTTTCCATACAGAATTATTAAAAATCCAATCATCATCATCACTGCTGTAAGCACCCCGCCACGACTAAAGGTTACTAAAGCTCTAAAAGAGACCAAGCCTAAAAACACCAAATTAAATAGTTTTAAAAACAAACTTGGGGATTTTAAAAAAAACCGCACGGTTAATGCCACCATACCCAAACCTAATAAGGTCGCTACTTGATTAGGGCCATAGCCACCAGAAGCTTCAAAATTAGACCCCGTACCTTGTAAGACCTCTTTAACGCTTGGATTGTATAAAAACAAATAGACCATCATTGCTAAGACCGGAAAGGTCATGCAAGCCAAAATTTGTAATAACTGTTCTTGGCTTATTTTTTTATCGTAGCAATATAAAGCAGATGCCCCTAAGCAGACCGGGCCACTGAGTACAAAGGCTATCGATTTTCTAAAGTTTAAATCATACCCTAATGTCGTTGACGCTACTAAAACTGAAGGAAGCAGTAAAACAAGATAAATAAAATAGGGATAACTTCTCCCAGATACTCCTGTAAAAAACATCCCTATTAACACCAATAAAATGATATAATATTTAGAAAACTCATAAAACAAGCCTCCACCCGTCATCCTAAAAAGGGATTCTGCTGCCGCAATATAAGCACAACCAAACAAGACCCACATGGTTTTAGAACGCTTTGGTGATAACATTACTTTTCCTATAAAATAGAAACATACAATGATAAAATACAATTTAGAAAATTGCGGAATATAATAAATCCCTATTCCGACCAATAAGTGTAACACCATCAAAGCCACATAGCCATCATTGGTGAAATGGTATTTTTTTTATGTGTTAATCTTTTGCTCATAGGTAAGGGACAAATTTAAACATATAATGCTAGTATTTGCTTTATGCTTGCTGCTTCTGAAAATGTTTCAGCTACAAAATTTTGCAAACGTTTTCCGGTTTGTTGTCGCAGTTCTATATTAGTCATAAACATTTTTAATGCTTTGGCTAACTCCTTGGGCTTTTGTGGTGGTATAAGCTCCCCATGCAGCTTTGATGGTACCACTAAATGACAATCCCCTACATCAGTTGCAATTACTGCTAATCCACCTTGACCGTATTCTAATAATGCCAAAGGCAAACCTTCAGATTTAGACGCTAAGACCCCGATATCTGCTTGCGCAATAATAGCTGTGGTATCTTTACAACTGCCGTAAAAAAAAACGCTTTCTTCTAAATGTAATGCTTCTACCGTTGTTTTAATCGTTTCAGCATAAGCATCCTCAAAATCTTTCCCCACACAATGCAAGGTCCATTCTGGAAACTGCTGTACCACTAGTTTAAACCCCTTTAAAAGTGTAATATGATCTTTTTGAGGGCGTAAATTGGCTAAACATAAGACCCGTTTTCCTGTCACACCTTTTAGCGTTGTAATGGTCTTTGTAATTGGATACGACACTACAAAGTTGGGCAAAAACACAACATTTTTGCAGTACAGGTTCTGCTTATCCCAGTGTTCTAATACTGCGTTTACCGTAATAATAGATTTAAACGTTTTAGAGCACCATTTTAAAATAGCTTTAGGGCGTTGCTCTAAAAACTCACTATTACCGTAATGATCATGCCAAATAATAGTAAGCTTCGGGTGAACTAATTTTAATAAGGTCGCCATAAAATAAGAGCTCGCATGGGCATGCACAACGGTAATCTGTTCGTGTTTTACAAATTGTAAGAGACGCTTTAATGCCGAAAAGTCTAAAGTTCTTTTACGTTTTAAAAATAGATAACCAACTTCTGCTTTTAAGCTCTCTTTTAAAAGCCCTTCAGCACGCGTGGTACACAAATAAGAGGCCTCAACCTCTGTAACCAAGGCATTCGCCAGATTTACAGCCATACGCTCTGCCCCACCTGCTTCTAAACTATCTATTAACTGTAGTACTTTCAATTGGTTGTTGGTTGTTGGTTGTTGGTTGTTGGTTGTTGGTTGTTGGTTGTTGGTTGTTGGTTGTTGGTTGTTGGTTGTTGGTTGTTGG
>NZ_ATMR01000023.1 GCF_000427335.1 Winogradskyella psychrotolerans RS-3
TTACAGCCAAGACAAAATGAATTGTTCCCGGATTTAGCCGGTACAAAACCATTTGATTTTCATGAATTGGCTCTAAATCCCAAAGAAGAGATTATGGCATTGGTAAAAGAAAGCGTTTCTAAGATGTCAGGTAAAAAATGGTTTATATCGCAGGGGATAGCCGGGTATGTGTGCAGTTAAACAAGTATTTTAGAAAGGAATTGAAATGGGAATCCAAACAAATTAAAATCAAACCTTTTTGGAACCCAGACAAAAAAGGACTTGAGTAAAAATACCCTATGGGTAATAGAATGAAATTACCATTTTCCAAATTGTGTTGCTTTTTAAGGCCCACAGAATCAAAGGATTTTTTTAAACCAATATCATTCCCAATAATCCGCTGTACTTGTAAAAACCATAGTACAGGAATAGGAACAACATTCTTCTATTTCCCTGCCTTAATTTACCTTAATTGGTATGTCAACCGATTCCGAAAAATAGTACCATTATTTGAGATAAAAGTAATAGTGCCTCTAAGAGACCTGTGTTATATTTGATCAAGCAAAAAACGGATATGACTATAAAAATGAGAGAAAGCCT
>NZ_ATMR01000024.1 GCF_000427335.1 Winogradskyella psychrotolerans RS-3
CTAAAGGAGAACATTACTGGCGAGCACATAGCATCCATCCAGGAATCTATGCAGGATGCCAATAAAGCAGATGTAGCTGCCTTATTGGATGAGCTGGACATGATGGAGGCCCTTTTTGTTTTAAGGGCCCTTGATCCGGATTTTTCTGCAGACATATTGATTGAGCTGGATGAGGACCCGCAGTACAAAGTGATCAAGGCGATGCCACCGGAGGAGTTGGCCACGCTTATAGATCACATGGATTCCGATGACGCGGTAGATGTGTTGAATCAATTGGTGGTAAATGACCGTGAAGCCGTTATTAGCCATCTTGCAGCCAAAGAAAAGTCGCTTCATATTATTGAGCTCCTTCGTTACGATGAAGACAGTGCTGGTGGATTGATGGCTAAAGAGATCATCAAAGCCAACCTGAACTGGACCGTGGTGCAAACGATCGATGAAATCAGGAGACAGGCTGAAAATGTAGAGAAGATCTTTAGCATTTATGTGGTAGACAATAAGGAGCAATTACTAGGTCGGGTAGCCTTGAAAAAGTTAATCCTTGCCTCTTCGGATACTAAAGTGGCCGACCTTTACGAAGACAGCCTTATATCTGTACCTACTTATATGGCTGGTGAAGAGGTAGCTGAAATTATGCGGAAGTATGACTTGGAGGCTGTCCCAGTAGTAATGTTAAAACAAACTTGTAGGAAGAATC
>NZ_ATMR01000025.1 GCF_000427335.1 Winogradskyella psychrotolerans RS-3
CTGTTGGCCAATTTGTAAGCAGCTTGCCATAGGTCCATGTCTTCTGCCAAGCCTTCAGCAAGTGAGCCAAACCACAAACCAAAAGAAGAGGGCATTGCCAATTGGGTATGGGTATAGCCAGGCATCAAGTCATCTTTGTGCTTTTCAGCCAAAGAGGTAAGCAATTGAAAAAGATTTTCAATTTCCGTTACCGTTTCTTTGATGGCCTTTCTGTAATACAATTTCAGGTCTACTAAAACCTGATCGTTTCTGGATCGACCACTGTGTAATTTTTTACCTACATCACCATACCTTTCGGTGAGTAGAAATTCCACCTGGCTATGTACATCTTCCACTCCCGGAGCAATGCTAAATTTCCCTTCAGCTATTTCTTCCCGGATTTCTTTTAACCCCTTTATTAAAATCTTCAACTCATCCTTTGTTAGCAGGCCTATAGACTCCAACATGATGGCATGTGCCATCGATCCTGTTACATCAAAAGGGGCTAGCAGAAGATCAAATTCAGGATCTCTTCCTATGGTAAAAGCTTCTACTTCTTTCTTACTGGTTTTGTCTTTTTGCCAAAGCTTCATTGGGTGGTTCTTTTTGTTATGGAAAAATAATTTTCCAAGAGTGTAACATATAATGAGATTCCTTCTTTCAGTTCATCAATATAAATAAATTCGTCAGCAGTATGGGACCTGGCTGAATCCCCAGGGCCTATCTTGACTGAAGGAAAAGGGATCAGGGCCTGATCTGACAATGTAGGGCTACCATACATTCCCAAGCCCA
>NZ_ATMR01000026.1 GCF_000427335.1 Winogradskyella psychrotolerans RS-3
AAGGGCTCTCATTCATTCAACTCCTGCTTCCATGTACTAATTAATTTCATGTCAGGGTATTTATCTCCAAGAGCAACTACCACACTGTCCATAAATTAAATCTGCTCCAGGGTCCAACATTCCTAATCCTGCCAATGCAGCAAAACTTCCTTCCGTTTTGAAATTATATCTTTTACGTTCTCCGCATGGTTCATTCCCATAACCATCGCCTGCTCACGGATTTCCTGAACTTTGTCTTGGTCTTTCGCTGTCATTGCTTCGTAAAAAGCGGAATTCAACTCATTGGTCTCTTCCTGATATTTTACAGTCAGCTCATCTATATTAAATAATAACTCACTGTCTTTAGAACCAGTAACATCAAGCTTCTCAGATTCAAAATCATACTTTATTTCAACATCCTCCTCAAATAAAGCCAATCGAATAGTCTTTTCGCCAAACAAATCAAGGTCATAAAAATTAGGATTGTCTACAGTAAGCTCATGGCTAAATGTACCACCTTTACCAATCTCTAAGGTATCAAGGACTGAGATTTTGTCTACATCATATTGGGATAGGATTACATCTCCCTCTGGGATATTCTTCAATTTTCCCCGGAGATGGTTACTTTGCCGTC
>NZ_ATMR01000027.1 GCF_000427335.1 Winogradskyella psychrotolerans RS-3
CTTGTCTAACCTGATGGGTTTGTCAGTTCGATTGAAAAGCTCAATGAATTCTGCATTGGGCAAGATTGGGTTGGAAGGTGCTTTTCCTTTGCGTTGGGATCAGGCATGAGCTCATTGATAACGATTGCTCCTTTTGGCGTTGGCTGGTTAAAGTCAAAAGTAAAAGTCCAGTCTTTGTATGTCTCGTCCGAGGACAAGCTTTTTATTTGTTCAAAAGTAAGCTTGTAAGTGTTGTTATAGAGGTAATCGTCAAATTTCAGGAGTACCTGATTGTCTTTTACCTGAGAAATTTGTTTGGCTTGGCCATAACTATTGTCCAGCCTTACAATTTTTGAAATCAGGGATACAGGTTGGTTGAATTCCAATAATAAGGAACTGTCTAGGTCTGTGTTTAAAAGCTTTGCAGTTAGGGATTCAATTTGTTCTACTGCGTCCGATAAGCTAAAGTCATCCAAAAATAATCTGGCTGCACTACCAGTGCCTTCTCCATAGATTGCCTCCAACTTAAACGTTATTGCCTGCCTGTTGCTGAGTGAATCAGGCAGGGGGAGGCTGTAAAGCTGATAGCCTGTATCTTCATTTGGAAAGCTATTTTCTGTGCCTATTTGGAAGGGATCACTAAATGAATTTCCTTCATCTGTAGAAAAAGATAGTGTTAAGGCAACCG
>NZ_ATMR01000028.1 GCF_000427335.1 Winogradskyella psychrotolerans RS-3
GGGATGTAAACATCAATACACTTGCCAGGGTAAATCCAATTATGCCAATACAGTTTCCTGATCTTCCTTTCTATGTTAATCAAGGAGATAGAGAAACCTATGCGCCTTATATTGGAAAGTATTTCGGTGGCACCAACTTTTTCCCTTATTTGGAAGATGGTGGACGTTCTACCTGGACCAACAATGATATATGGTTGACGCAAGGCGTGACACTTACTCCAGCGAAAGGTTTGACAATTAAGTCTAACTTCTCTTATAATTTCTTTCACCGTTCGGAGCAAAATGTTGCCAGTAAAATTGAAATAGTAGACAATAATTTATTGGCTGCTGGATTGATAAGCAATGGTTTTAGTGGAAATGATTTTATTGATGAAAGAGCTTCTTACAATCAATATTACGTGTTCAACGCATTTGCAGATTATAAATTTTCTCTTCCTGAGGTACATAACCTGACTACTATGGTTGGATTCAATCAGGAGTGGGGTAATAATAAATTCATCAGGGCTCAGGCAAATACATTGCTAACGCCATTGA
>NZ_ATMR01000029.1 GCF_000427335.1 Winogradskyella psychrotolerans RS-3
CCAGTTGGTAGTCAAGCTTCATGGACTTCCTATAATGCAGGTCCTCAAGCCACATCAGTTGAACCTAAAACCACTCCGTTTAATAGTCGTCTCAGCGATATTTATTTTCCAAAATGCAAATGAATATGTAGGGATGAATATTATCACCTATTCTGAAGTTGAATTTATATTGGCAGAAGCAGCAGCTATTGGGGCATTTGGTGTCAGCGGTGCAGAAGCCCACTATAAAAATGCTATTGAAGCTTCTATGGGTGAATGGGGAATTTTTGGGGACTATGTAGGAGGCTTTGATTTTGATGATTATTACAGTCAGGAAGAAGTCGACTTGAGCCAAGCATCAAATAAGCATGAGCGCATCATGACTCAAAAAATACATATCTATGTTTTTTAGACCAGAGCCATGGTTTGATTGGAGAAGAACTGGTTATCCGGATTTTGTACCTCCGTACGATGCCGCACAGCCTGCTATTCCTCTTAGGTACCATTATGATTCACCCAATCCTCCCGATCCTCAGTATGTTGAGGAA
>NZ_ATMR01000030.1 GCF_000427335.1 Winogradskyella psychrotolerans RS-3
ATGGTACTAACGGTTTGGATGGGGCAACTAGGAGCAACAGGATCTACGGGGCCACAAGGCGCACAAGGTCCAACAGGTAATGATGGTGCTGACGGAGCAGATGGAGCTGCAGGCACTGACGGTACGGATGGAGCTACAGGAGCTACAGGGTTACAAGGACTACAAGGTCCTGCAGGTAATGATGGAGCCGATGGAGTAGGTATTGCACAAACATTAAGTTTTACATCACCTAACTTAACACTATCTGATAGTGGAGGAACAGTAGATTTAACATCACTTATTAATGATGCTGATAGTGATATTAGTAACGAAATTCAAAATTTATCAGAAGTACTTACTGAAGGTAATACCGCAGATGCTCAAATAAAAACGTAACCGACCCAACAGATGCCCAAGATGCTGCAACAAAAGCTTATGTAGATGCATTACAAGCGCAAATAGCGGCGTTGGATGCACGGATTATTGCTTTGGAACCTCTACCAACTATAGGCGAATTTAGATATGGAGGCGTGGTATTCTGGATAGACCCTACAGATAATACCCATGGGCTAGTTTGCGCCATAGCAGACCAAGGTTCAGCAATACAATGGTCTAATGGTTCTTACATAGTTACCGGAGCTACAGGTATAGCAATTGGTACTGGTGCTGCAAATACAGCTACTATTATTACAGCACAAGGTGCAACAGAAACCGATTATGCAGCAGGTTTAGCAAAAGCTTATACAGGAGGTGGTTTTAACGATTGGTTTTTACCGAGTGACGATGAGTTGAAAGAAATATTCCTAAATGGAGCAGCTATAGAAGCTACAGCAACGGCTAACGGCGGTGCTGTTTTTAATACTAATTACTACTGGAGTTCTACGGAGATTAATTTTGAGCAAGCGGAGACAAGTAAATTAACTAATAATGGCTCTGCAGCTAAGGGCTGGGGATATAATGTGCGTGCAGTTCGGGCTTTTTAAACTTTCTTAATAAATTAATAAATAAATAAAAAGGCGGCATTTTTGTCGCCTTTTTTATGCCACAATTCTATCGCAGAAAAACATACAATATCGTTAATAAAATTGTTTAAAGTAGTGTAAAAGGGAGGCCACGAATAAGTAAAATGGGGCATAAAAAGTTGAGAAACTTATTATTTATGCGCAGTTTTACTGCTCGTAAACACAACGAAGCTTGTCGAGATCTTTATGAGCGCATAGTTGCCAAAGGAAAGCGTAAAAATATAGTATCAATAGCGGTTTGTATTAATCTACTAAAGCAGGCCTTTGCACTAGCTAAATCGGGATTAATATATGATGGAAATTATAAAAGTACTTTAGTGAAACATTAATGCGTTTTTATTTGTTTTTTAACACAGTACTTTGTTGTGACACGTTTTTATTTTTGAGTTAGAATTAAATAACGGTTTTTTCCAAATGTTATAAAATATGTTGGATATAAAAGTACAATCACAGGTATCCAAACTATATGTATCAATTTTATATCAAAAACGTAAGTCAATAAATAATACATAACTGAAAAACCTAACATAAGTGGCAAAAGCCAAGTTCCGTATTTGAATCCTGTTAATTTTAGAGTTGCCAAATCATTTTCAGCAGTATTTAATTCAATTTTTTGACTACGACACCAATCTATTTTGGCATAAATTTCGTGTTTTCCAGATTCAACTTCGAATTCTTGAGTTTTTCCGTCATCTATTGTTCCAGCTTTTTCTCCGTCAATATAAATTCCGATTTCACGAGCTTTATTATTCCATTCTGAATTTCTTTCTATTCTAATTTTTGTCATTGATTCCGGTTTTCTCAAATGTGCTACGTTTATGTATAAGAATAGTTGCGGGTTTGTATGCGAGGATTTTCCGAAGGAAAATCAGACGTTACAAACCCGCAACGACCTTTTGATTAAGCACTAAACCGCAATTATTTTTATACGGTGTTGTGCGTTCGTTTTTTATATTAATTTATATTTTTCCATTCCGAAATCTTTTATTCTTTCAGTCAGTTTTGGTCTATTTTCATTCGAGTAATTTATATCAGCTCCAAAATCGATGAGTAGCTTAAAAATTCTTCTACATTGTTCAAGAGTTTTTAAGTTTTCGTTAAAATTTGGGTGGTCAATAAACTTTTTCGAATCTAATAAAGCTCTCATTAAACTATTATTTCCATATGAGTCAATTCCGTTAACGTCAGCACCTTTTTCCAGCATTAGATTTAAAATTCTAAATGCAATTTCAAAATGTTGTAATTGGTCTGAAATCGTATTAGTTTGATAGAAAGTCGCAATTATACTACTATGCAAAACGGGTAAATTCCATTCGTCTGAATTTTGAGCAATGTGATTTACATCAGCACCTAGGTTTATTAGTTCCTCTGCTATTTTGAAATTACCAACTTTGAGTGCTACTTGTAGTCCATTTTGTCCGCAATCTTTTTTTGGTAATCCTGGTCTGACTGCTTTTATAAATTCAGAGTTTGAGTTAACGAAATTTAAGACATCAGCATTATTATGATTCCGAATGGCAACAAAAAAATCATTGATATTTTTTTTGTCATTTTCATTGGAATAACCTCTCGAATTGGTTCGGTTTTACTTTTTTTCTCCAATTAAAAACTCCCATAATCTATTTTAATTTCTGTCAAGTTTTTTCGTTGTTTCACGGTTTTCTTAAATGACGCACAACTCGTTATATACCCATAAATATACATCTTATTCCAAAGTGGTATTGGGATAACAATAGCTTTTATTGGTTTTTAATAAGTCCTAATTTATTACAGTAGACTTATTCAGGTTTATTACTGAATTTTAGAAAGTTCAATTTTTTATTACTTTTTAAACACCAAATTGAGTTAAATGATGATCTATGTGCTTATAATACATATTGCTCCATTCGGTCTTAGATAATTTCCCAAAAGAATGGCTTTCTTTCTGGTCAAAATAGTCGCTTCCTAATTCTTGTGTCTTAGTGATATAAGCTGCTAACCTGTCTTTTTCTAGATGAAAATCTTTTTCATTGGTGATTAAAAATGCTGGTGCTGTGCGGCCATTTTTCTTATAGGGTTTTTCACTAACAACGGTATTTTTTATAAATGTTTTAAGCATCCACTTCATAAATCCTTTTGGTTTCGGATGCTTATCTTCAAAATCTAATTCGTAAGTCACATTACAATGTGCTAACATTTGGTCACAAGACATTTTTCCCCAAATTGGTGTTGTTGTAGGTTTTAGTTTGTTGATACGCTCAAGAACTTCAGCTGTAATGGTTTTATCAAAAATATTTTTCATGGCTGGTTTTTAATAATGGTTTTAGCTTTTGTTAAAGTCTAAATATAAGGATTATTACATAGGTTTAATTTATGAAAACCATAGAATAAATAATGCAAATAGTCGTAAAAAAAAAGCCATTCTACAGTATTGTAAAATGGCTTTCATATTTGGTACAGGTTTCAACTAATTCCATCCACCACCTAAGGCTTGATAAATTTTTACATTCGCTAAGAATTGGTCTCTTTTCGTTTCTATAATTTCAATTTTAGAATCTAAAGCTTCTCTTTGCGTCAATAAAACTTCAGTGTATTCTGCTCTAGCAGATCTAAACAATTGTATAGAAAGATCAATGGCTTCTGTCATAGCATCAACTTGCTTTTCCTTTAACTCATAATTTTCTTTTAAATTATTAATGTTAGAAAGCGTGTTGGCCACTTCAATATAACCGTTTAGAATGGCCTTTTCATATTCAAAAACCGCTTGCAATTGTCTGCTATTGGCATTACTATATTCTGCTTTAATAGCATTTCTATTGATTAGCGGACTAACCACATCTCCAACTAAAGAATATAAAATCGATTCTGGTGTACTGGTTAAATACTTTGTTTTAAATGCTTGCAAACCAATACCTGCTTTAATTCCAATAGAAGGGTAGAAGTTAGCTTTGGCGATTTGAACGTTCAATTTTGAAGCTTCTAATTCATATTCTGCTTGTTTAATATCGGGTCTATTTGCTAAAAGCTGCGCTGGAATACCGGCTTCAATTGTATCTATCGGACGATTAATAAAATCGTCAGAATCTCTGTCAATTTTTTGTGGATAGCGCCCTAAAAGAAAATTAATCTTATTTTCAGTTTCAACAATTTCTTGACGAATTTCAAATTTATTACTTTGATTTTTATAGACTTCTGCTTCAAAACGTCTCACCGCTAACTGCGTGGCTCTCGCAGCTTGCTTTTGAAGTTTAACCATTTCTAAAGCGTTTTTTTGAATCTCTAAATTCTGCTCAATAATGTTTAACTGATTATCTAAAGCTAAAAGCTCGTAATAGGAGTTGGCTATTTCTGAAACAATAGTGGTGACCATAAAATTCTTACCTTCAATAGTGCTTAGGTATTCTAAAACGGCTGCTTTTTTTCCATTGCGTAGTTTTTTCCACACATCGAGTTCCCATGACACATCCAATCCAACTGAAAAATCGGTTAAAGGTTCTGGAAATTCTTCGCCTTCACGAATATCTAAATGCTGTTCAACAGCTCCATTTCGGGTGTATTCACCAACTTTTTCAACTTCCGCGCCTGCGTAAACATTTACAAAAGGTAAATACTCTCCTTTTCTAACTTGTACCTCATTATTAGCCATTGTAATTTGCTGTAGCATAATATTAAGCTCCTGATTATTAGCTAGCGCAGTATCAATTAATGCGACTAACTTTGGGTCTGAAAAGAATGTTTTCCACTGTATGGTGGCGCTATTTTCCGAATCTGTAGTTTTATCTTGGTACTGATTAGGCACTGTGGTGTTCGCTTCTTTTACAGCGTGTTGCGTAGGTACACAAGAGCAAAGTAATAGTAAGGTAAGCACACCAATAAGGTGTGCTTTTCTAATCGTTTTTATCTTATTCATCGTTTTTATTTTTACGAAGTTTTTTCAATAGTTTTGTGAGTTTGCTGATTTTTTCAGCATTAGCTTCACTTTGATTTTTAGTTTCACTAACGCGCATCATTTCTTCCGAAATAGGCTCACTAGCTTCGTCTTTAATTAGACTTTTTCCATCAGCCATTTTTGCAAAAATGTAATACAGACCAGGAATAATTAAAACACCACCAAGCGTACCGATAAGCATTCCTCCTAAGGCAGAACCACCAATAGTTCTATTCCCAATAGCACCAGCTCCAGAAGCCATAACTAATGGAATTAATCCGGCAATAAAAGCAAAGGATGTCATTAAGATAGGTCTAAATCGCGCTCTAGAACCTTCAATGGCGGCTTCTAAAATTGTAGCGCCTTGCCTGCGTTTTTGAACGGCAAACTCCACAATTAATACGGCATTTTTACCGAGTAAACCAACCAACATAATGACTCCAATTTGAGCATAAACATCATTAGCTAATCCCATGGCCTTAAGAAGTATAAATGAACCGAAAACACCAACAGGTAAAGATAAAATAACCGCAAAAGGTAACAGGAAGCTTTCATATTGTGCTGCTAATACAAAGTAGACAAATATGAGCACGACTATAAAAATGTAAATAGATTCATTTCCGCGTTGCGCTTCATCAAAACTTAAGCCTTCCCAAGCAATATCATAACCTCTTGGTAATTGCGTCGCAGCAACTTCTTTAATCGCTTTAATAGCATCATCACTAGTAAATCCTGCCGCAGGCAACCCTCTAATGGATGCCGAATTGTAAAGATTATAGCGGGTAATTTCGTTAGGACCTAGTTTCTTTTCAATACTCATAAAAGCAGAATAAGGAACCATTTCTCCTTCTTCATTTTTTACAAATAATTTTTCGAGATCACTTGGTAAACGTCTGTATTCTGGTGCTGCTTGCGTGTACACTTTAAAGAAGCGACCAAAGCGAATAAAGCCTTGCTCGTAAGTACTACCAATTAAAATATTGAGGTTTTCCATGGCTGTACCAATAGTCACTCCTTTTTGCATCGCAATTTTATTGTTTATTTTTAACTCATATTGCGGATAGTTGGCAGAGAAGAAGGTAAATAAACCAGATAGTTCTGGGCGCTTAGATAAGGCGTCCATAAACTCGTTATTCACACTTTCAAAATGGTGATAATCTGTAGAGTTTGTTTTATCTAATAAACGTAAAGCGAATCCACCTGAAGATCCAAAACCTGGCACTGCTGGCGGTTCAAAATATTCTATAACTGCTCCTAAGTCTTTGGTTTCTTCTTCTAGTTTTTCCATGATTTCATGAACCGAGTGCTCACGTTCTGACCAAGGTTTCAGGTTAATTAAACAGGTTCCTGCGTTGGATCCACGACCTTCTGTCATAATTTCATAACCAGCTAAAGAGGATACGGATTCTACACCTTCAGTCTCTTCACATATTTTTTGAAGTTTTTTAGCTACTTCATTGGTACGCTCTAAAGTCGCGCCAGGTGGTGTCTGAATAATGGCATAGATCATTCCTTGATCTTCATTAGGAATAAATCCGGCAGGTAACACTTCATTTGTAAAGAAAATTCCAACACAGAAAGCGGCAAGTATTCCAAAGGTGATAAAGCGTCTCGCTACTATTTTGTTTAGAATCTTAACGTAGCTTCCTGTCAGTTTTTCAAAACCACCATTAAACCAATCAATAAATTTATCTAAAGGTGAAGTACGTTTTTTACCATGATTATTCTTTAGTAACATGGCACAAAGCACCGGAGTTAACGTTAAGGCCACAATGGCAGAAATAACAATTGAACCAGCCATGGTAATGGAGAATTGTCGGTAGAAAACACCAACAGGACCCGTCATAAACGAAATAGGAATAAATACCGAAACCATGACTAAAGTTATGGCAACAATAGCACCTCCAATTTCGCCTAAAACCTCTGAAGATGCTTGGTAGGGGGTGAGATGATGATTTTCTTCCATTTTTACGTGAACAGCCTCAACGACCACAATGGCATTATCGACGACAATACCAATGGCTAATACTAAGGCAAAAAGCGTAATAAGATTAATGGATAACCCAAATAGTTGCATCACGAAAAAGGCTCCAATCAAGGAAACCGGGACAGCAATAATAGGAATTAAAGTTGAACGCCAATCTCCTAAAAATAAGAATACCACTATGGCAACTAAGATAAAAGCATCTCGCAGTGTATGAATAACTTGATCTATAGAAGCATCTAAGAAATTAGAAACATCATAACTAATTTGAAAATCAACTTCTGGCGGAAGATCAACTTCAAGCTCTTTTAGCTTTTCTTTTACAGCATCTATAACATCACTACCATTACTACCAAAAGTTTGTTTTAATACAATTGAAGCCGATGGTTTTCCATCTAAATTTGAATATATATCAAAAAATTCACTACCTAATTTCACATCAGCAATATCAGCAAGTGTAACGATTTGCCCTTCTTTATTGGCTTTAACAATAATCTCTTCATATTGCTCGGGTTCGTTATAACGGTTTTGATAGGTTAAAACATACTCTAGGGATTGGGCTGTTTTACCAGAACTTCGTCCTAAACGACCAGGACGTGCCAAAATACTTTGATCTTCCATCGCTTCTAAAACTTCTTCTGCAGAAATATTATAAGCGCGCATACGATCTGGTTTCAACCAAACACGCATAGCGTATTTTCGACTTCCTAAAATTTGAGCACTTGCAATCCCTTTAATTCGCTGTATTTCCGGAATTATTTTGGTGTAAGCATAATTGTAGAGGAACTTTTCGTCGTTGTCTTTATTTGTACTCGAAAGGTTAACGTACATTAACATACTAGGCTGTACCGGTGTAATAATAACACCTTCACGTTGTACCAACTCAGGAAGCAATGGCATTACCTGATCGACTCTGGTTTTTACTCTAACAACCGCTTCATTGGGATCTGTGCCTGGTTCAAAAATAACACGTAAAGTTCCTTCACCAGCACTAGTAGCATCTGATGCGATATAACGCATATCTTGAACACCATTGATGGCGGTTTCTAATGGAATTAATGTGGAATTCACCAATACATCAGCACTCGAACCTGGATAGGCAATAAAAATATTGACTGTAGTCGGTGCAATTTGCGGGAATTGAGATATAGGTAATTGCTTTATCGCTAAGCCACCTATAAATATAATGATCACCGAAATGACAATAGCCAAGACGGGTCTTTTAATAAATTTTTTAAACATGATGTGTGTAGATTAGTTAGAATTACTCTGCGTAAAGTTCTAGATTAGATAATACAGTAATAGGATCTACAGTTTTAGTATGAATTTCCTCTTGATCTCTTACCATTTTAATACCTTCGAGAAGTATCGTTTCGGTTTCAGATAACCCTTTATCTACAATAAATAAGTGCGGCAATTCTGCACCGATTGTGATTTCTCTTTGGTGTACAATATGGTTAGTGTCAACTACGAAAACATAGGTTTTGTCTAAGATTTCAAACGTGGCTTTTTGTGGTATAATAACAACATCTTTGAAAGGAATGGTCATTAATATGCTTCCTGTTTCACCATGTCTTAAAATACCATCAGGATTAGGAAATGTAGCTCTAAACGCAATATTTCCTGTTTCGCTATCAAATTCTCCTTCAATAGTTTCTACAATACCTTTTTGGTTAAAATGCTTGTTGTTCGCCATTAGAAGTTCAACATTAGTGTTGTTCTTTTTAGCTTCACTTGTAATATAATCTAAGTATTCTGCTTCAGGCACATTAAAATATACCCACATTTCACTGTTGTCTGAGAGTGTGGTTAATAATTCGCCTTCATCTAAAAGGCTACCTTCTCTAGCTTCCAAATGGTTAATAATGCCATTAAAAGGAGCTTTGATACTGGTAAAACCTAAATGGGTTTGTGCTAAAGATACTTCGGCATTGGCTTTTTCTAAGTTGGCTTGTGCCATTGCTAATTCATTAGGTGACACCACATTGCCATCGGCTAGTAATTGGGTGTTGGCGAGTTCTATTTGCGCGACTTTAGATTCGGCTTTAGCCTTATTGAGTTCAGCTTGATAAATGTTAGGCATGATCTGAAATAACTGTTGTCCTTTCTTTACGTGTTGCCCTTCATCTATAGAGATATTTTTTAAATAGCCCTTTTCTAAAGCTCTTAATTCTATGTGTCTTATAGAGTGGATTTGACTCACATAGTCTTTAATAAGAGTCGTGTCTTTTTTTATGGGATTGGTTACGAGAAATGTTGATTCTTCGTGTTTTTCTTCTTTGTGTTCTTCACAGCTCGCCAGAGATATAAGCATAAATAGGCCTGTGAAAATTGTTATTTTATTAATGGTGTTCACTTGTAAATTATTTTATAAAATGATATAATTAATTGGTCAGACCCATTGGGAATTGAGCATGACATTTTAGAGTTTTGGTCGAAACTCTAAATCCATAAATTAGAAACAGACGGTTTGAGGTTATTTATCTGTTCTTTTGTTAATCAAATTATAAAAACTTGGAATTGGATATGAAGCCTAAGACTGGGTTCATTGATAACGCTTTCTGAACGATATGGTTTTTTTTGTAACTCTTTAGAGGAAAATTCGAATAACAACGCATTTATAAAAGCTGTTTCTAGGTAGTCTTTATAATACTGTTTTTTACTAGACGCTTCTTCATCTTCTACATTGTTACTTTCAATAACTTCAACATTTCTTCTGTCATCCGCACCTTTATGATGTGGAATAATAGTCGCATCACTAAATTGCTTTGCATAGGTAAGAGTTGTACTGCAATGATGGGTAGTGAGCGTGTTTGTTGTATTACCAATAGCTTCATTAGCTTGTAAATTAGCAAATGTGCTTAGTAATAGAACAAAAATTAAAGATAAGTATCTATTGAAAGTCTTTTTCATTTCGGGGATCAAAACTAGGCCATTAGATTTATATTACCAAAAAGTGACAGTTTTAATTTTAGCATAGCAATGATAAATATTTATTAAAAAATTAGACAGCTAACTATTCTATGCTGGTTTTTCTGAGTGACAGCCATGTTTTTAAACTAAATTGAAGAAATCTCATATGAAAATTAATCTTTTATAATATCGCTATATTCATAAAAAAAGGATTCAAATAAATCCATATTTTCATTAAAAAATTCCATGACGTCTCTCCAAGTGTTTTTGTTATGGATCGATACTTTTTGATCTAACGGTAAATAAATTCGTGAAATTTCCTTTCCATTTTCTAGGATGTATTCTTCTTCAAAAATAATGTCTGGAAGAAAATCATTCTGTAAAATGCCTTTTAATGAGGTGAGTTTTTCCCAATATTTAATACGATTCTCTAAATCGTCTTCAATATCTAAAGCAATTAAAGCGGACTTAGTATCGAAATGAAACTTAAATGAGAACCCTTTTATTTTTGTATCGTATAAAAGCCATTTTCTAGGAAATGATTTTCCGAAACTGATCCAGAATTCTTGTCGTAATAATCGTGATTCTTCTTTTGAAAACATTTAAATGAAATAAGCAATTAATATTCCTAAACAGATAGCCACTAGTTTAGACAAATTAAACTTGTGACCTTCACTAGATTCAAATAAAATTGTGGTAGAAATATGTAAAAAGATACCTATCACAATAGCATTGATGACATCTACATAAGTTGCCATAAAGCTAGAGTGATTAGAAATAAAAGTTCCTAAAGGTGTCATAGCTGCAAATACAACCAAGAAACTTATAATCTGTAATTTACTATAACTAGATTTTAATAAAAATGCAGTTATTAAAATAGCAATAGGGATTTTATGAATTAACACACCATAAACCATATCATTATGTTGATGGATAGGAAAGCCTTCTAAAAAGCTATGAATACATAAACTGACGAAAAGTAACCAAGGAAAGGCGTTGTCGTCCTTATGGATATGTACATGCCCATGTTCAGCACCTTTAGAAAAGAATTCTAAAATGATTTGAAGTAAAATACCACACATTATATACAAACCAGTGAGTTTAGCATCAATATGATGATAAACTTCTGGTAACAAATCAAAGAGGGTTAATGCTAATAAAAAGGCACCACTAAAAGATAAAAGCAATTTGGTATATATTGACTTTTGGTTTTTAGTTACTATAGCAATAGCAATACCTATTATAACGGCAAGTAATGGTAATAAATAACTATTCATGCGGTTTACTTAAAAATCATAATCATACGTTCAGATGTCTGAGTATGATATTTGTGTAATTTATAATCTCCAAAAACATCCAACAAATGTACTCCGGCTTTTTCAAAAAGCGTTTCAAAATCTTTTAACGTAAAAGCTTTTACACGTTCTTGAAATTCAAAGTGTTCTCCGTCGGCATCAAAACTAATATCTTTTATGATGTAACCACCTTTAACCGATCGTTTTTGATGAAAATCAATACCTTCAACCGTTTTAATATCTTCTGGAATTAAATTTCCGATAACGTAATTGGTGTTCATAAAATCAATAACACCAAATCCAAATTCATTTAATTCTGCTTGAATAGATTTTATAGTTTCAAGATTACATCTTTCGTCTTCAAAGTATCCAAAACTTGTAAAAAGATTAAAAACAGCATCAAACGTATCAGGATAAGGTTTACTCATATCGTGAACCTTAAAATTCAGTGTTTCATTTTCAAATTGCTCAGCGTAAGCAATACTTTGTTCCGATAAATCGGCTCCTGTAACATTATAGCCTAAAGAGTTTAAGTACACAGAGTGTCTTCCTTTTCCACATGCTAAATCTAGGATTTTACCATGCTCGGGAATGTTAAGATAATTTGTTAGATTATCCATAAAATCCTGTGCTTCAGTATAATTTCTGTCTTTATATAAGATATGGTAGTAAGGTGTATCAAACCACGATGCGTACCATTGTTTTGCTGGTTTAGTCATATTTATCTCCTAATAAAAGTAGGAGTCACTTTCGTTAAAATAATTAGTTGTTATTACGAGGAGCACGAGCATGGTCATCTCATTATCAATAAAAAGATGGAGCCAACTTTGTCTCAAAATTTCGTAATGACGAGTCCTATTCAAATTTTAGGACGTCGTGCTGCAAAAATACTGTATTTTTGCAATCTATTTGACGGAACTTATGGAAGATAATTACAAGATGTTAGCCAAAACACTATTTGGCTTCGAAGATATTTTAGCAAAGGAACTCACACAACTTGGTGCCATGAAAGTGGAAAAAGGTGTGCGAAATGTAACTTTTGAAGGAGATAAAGGCTTTATGTATAAGGCTAATCTTGGAATTAGAACGGCCATAAAAATACTAAAACCCATTCATTCGTTTAGAGTTACTAAAGAGGAAGATCTTTACAAAAACATAAAGAATATGAAATGGGAAGACTATTTAAAATCTACTGGATCTTTGGCTGTTGATGCTACGGTTCATAATAGTGTTTTTACACATTCGCAATACACGGCTTTAAAAACGAAGGATGCTATTGTAGATCGTTTTAGAGACATTGATGGTACGCGTCCAGATGTGGATTTGCGTTTTCCGGATTTAAAAATCAATGTGCATATTGATCGCCAAAAATGTACCATTTCTTTAGATACTTCTGGGGAATCGTTACACAGACGTGGCTATAAAACGGCAACCAATATTGCGCCAATTAATGAAGTTTTAGCGGCAGGACTTATTATGATGAGTGGTTGGGATGGACAGTCTGATTTTATGGACCCGATGTGTGGTAGTGGAACCATGTTGGCAGAAGCCGCTATGATTGCTTGTAATATTCCTCCTAATTTGATGCGAAAAGAGTTTGCCTTTGAACGTTGGACAGATTGGGACGTAGAATTATTCGAAAAAATTGAAGAATCCTTGTTAAAGAAGACACGCGATTTTCATCATAAAATAATGGGTTACGATAAATCTCCTTCGGCAATTGTAAAAGCGAAAGAGAATATTAAGAATGCGCATTTAGATGAATTTGTACATATTCAGCATGAAGATTTCTTTAAAACTCAAAAATCGGGTGATGAAAAATTACATATGGTTTTTAATCCTCCTTATGGTGAACGTTTGGAGAATTTAAATGTTGAAGAATTCTACGGCAATATCGGTTCAACTCTAAAGCATGGCTATCCAAATACCAATGCGTGGTTAATTACCTCTAATATGGAAGCTTTAAAATCTGTAGGTTTAAGACCATCAAGAAAAATAAAAGTCTTTAACGCTAAGCTTGAAGCACGTTTGGTGAAGTACGAAATGTATGAAGGTAGTAAGAAGACTCATAAGCAGTAGGTTGGTGTTTAGTAGGTAGTGTTCAGTAATCAGTGTTCAATAATCAGTGTTTAGTTGGCAGTGTTCAGTAAGCAGTCACAGTTATGGGAATTCTTGAGTATTTATAAATTAAAGAAATTCGCATCCACTTATTCTCTGTGAGTCTCTGTGCATGCTCTGTGTGTCTATGTGAAATAGTTTTTTAGTATTCAGTAAACAGTAAACAGTAAACAGTAAACAGTAAACAATAAACAGTAAGCAGTAAGCAGTTTTGGTAATTCATTAGTTATGCTTCGTGAGTCTCTGTGAAATAGTTTTTTAGTATTCAGCATTCAGCATTCAGTGTTCAGTGTTCAGTGTTCAGTAAGCAGTATTCAGTAGGCAGTGTTCAGTAAGCAGATTTGGTAATTTATTTGTTATTCTTCATGAGTCTCTGTGCATGCTCTGTGTGTCTTCGTGAAATAGTTTTTTAGCATTCAGTGTTCAGTGTTCAGTGTTCAGTATTCAGTAAGCAGTATTCAGTAGGCAGTGTTCAGTAGGCAGTGTTCAGTAAGCAGATTTGGTAATTTATTTGTTATTCTTCATGAGTCTCTGTGCATGCTCTGTGTGTCTTCGTGAAATAGTTTTTTAGTATTCAGTGTACAGTGAGCAGTATTCAGTGTTCAGTAGGCAGTGCTCAGTAAGCAGATTTGGTAATTTATTTGTTATTCTTCGTGAGTTGCTGTGCATGCTCTGTGTAACTTCGTGCCTGCTTCGTGTATCTTTGTGTCATAATTTACAGTTTCAGAATATTCCTTTATGCCTATGCGAGATCTACTTAACGTTCTAGGTTTTCCAACTGCAAATTATAATCATACTGTAAATCTTCATGTAGAACTTTAATTTTTTTCTTCACAGAAAGCACTTGGCGTTCATAAAGATTACTCAATGTGGTATTTCTATGAATAGAAGGTTTTAATTCATTCATCCGTTCACAGAAATAGAGTAGGAGCTCCACTTCAGTTGTTTTCTTTAAAGAATAGCGACTATACACGCGAATTTCTCTTAAGATTTTTCTAATCGTTTTCTTCATATAGAAATAGCTGTCGGTATTGATGCCTTCAAACAAATTATCTAAACTTGCTTTTACACTTGCGATGTAACCATCTTCATCGTGAGATTCAAACAATAAATAGGTGAGTAGTGCTTTATTTTCTTTTTTGAATTTGCCTAAGCGTAAACACAGTTCCAAAAGCTCCTCTTGAGAAAGGTGTTTTAGTTCTTTTTTTATGGTAACTATAGATTCAATTTTCATGATGTAAATTTAGAACTTTTAAAACAGAATCCTTGTAGGTCTGGCCAATAGGAATTGTATGTGTGTCTATCGTAATTTGATTGCCCGAAAGACGATTCATTTTATTCAAGTTAATGCAAAATGATTTATGAATACGCAGAAAATTATCAGGTAAGGAGCTCATAAATTTTGATAATGTACTATGCGTAACAATTGTTTTTTCTGTAGTATGTACTTTAACGTAATCTCCAAAAGCTTCAATATATTGGATATCGGTATAAAAAACCTTGTGTAATACTTTGTTTTCTTTTAAGATCAGGAAATCATTGTCGGTAGTCATTTTCTTTTTAATAACCTTATTTATGGCCATTAAAAACCTTTCGTAAGCTATTGGTTTTAATAAGTAATCAATAGCATTAACTTCAAAACCATCTACAGCATATTGAGAGTAGGCCGTGGTAAAGATAACTTCAGGCGGATTCTTTAAAGATTTATAAAAGTCTAAACCCGTTTGCTTGGGCATATTAATATCCAAAAAGAGCAGGTCTATAGTGCTATTTAGTTGTAAAAACTTAAAAGCTTCAGCGGTATTACTGCAGGTGGCTTTTAGGTCTAATACGTTAGTTTCATCTATAAAATATTTTAGAACACGTTGCGAAGAAGGTTCGTCGTCTACTATTATACAGCTTATACGTGTTTTATTTTTCATTACTAATAGTTAATAGAACTTTAAAAACTTCGTTTTGTAATTTAGTTTGAAACTGATGCTTGTTTGGGTAGACTAAATTTAAGTTATTTTTTAAATTTTCTAAACCAACACCTGAATGTTTGTCTTCTAATTGATTGCTTGTGTCTAAATTAGTGTTTTCTATCGTAAATCTAAATTGGTGACCTTTTTGAGATAGTGCTATTTTTATAGGTGAGTTAATTTCTCCTGATATAATTCCGTGTTTATAGCTGTTTTCTAGTAAAGGTAAAAGTAACATTGGGTATATTTTGAAATTTTCATCTTCTATATCAATATTTAACTGTGTAGAAACTGGTAATTCTATACGATGATTTTGAAATGAAATGTAGTTTTTCAGTAAAGCGATTTCGTCTTTTAAACTAACACGTTTGGTATCTGAATCGTAGATAACATAACGTAAAATATCTGAAAGCTGAACAATGGCCTCTGTTATACCATCTTTTTTTTCTAAAGCTAAAGCATAAATAACATTTAATGAATTAAATAGAAAATGTGGATTTAATTGGGCTCTTAAAGTTGAAAGTTGTGTTTCAATATGTTGATTTTTAATTTTAAGCAGTTGATTTTGGTTTTTGTTAAAGTAAAACCAATCTTCAGTAAGTTTAAATAAGCTTGTGGCTACTAAAAAGATTATGAATACTAAATATATATTCTTGTGAGATACATAGGATATAAAAAAATAACTCGGAAATAGGACATCTAAAATAGGTTGTAAAAGCCATGAACTGAGAGTGGCAAAGACAACTAGATTTATAATAAATGTAACACTGTAAATAAGGTATTTTTCCTGCTTGAGGTAATTGGGTATTAAAACGTAAAAATTAATTAAAACAGGTATTGCTAGTGCTGTTAAGAAAGTTAAAGTATAGGCAAAATCTACACGTATTGGTAATTGGCCTTTAGAAAAAATAAACAGTAAGATTACAAACGCAAACAACCACAGTACACTATTAAAACGTAGTGGCCTGTGGTAATTAGATTTTAATATGGTATTAAAGTTAAGGTTTTGCATTTGCTCTTGTTAGTCCTATTTGATCCGATTCTGGCCACTTATTTTCAATATCAGCGTTTAGATATTTTTTTAAAAAGCGATACAGTTCTTCAGAGGTCGCTGTAAGCAGTAGTGTTTGTTCTGGACCAATACTTTCGTGCTTTAAACGTATTTTGTTTTCCTCGAAGATATCTTTTATACGTTCCTCACTAAGCCATGAAAACATAACGTTTTTGTCCGTAGTAAAATCTAGTTTTGCTACTGAGTGTGTTTTTAGTAAGTGCTCTGCAGCTAAACTGTTTATTTCTTCATCTTCAATGTTTATAGGTATAAAGTCTAAGAAATATTGGTTTTCAATTTTAAAAGGCATAGCTATAAAAACGGCTTCTTTTTCATTTTTGATGTAAGTAACGAGATAGCCATCTTTATAGGTGTCGTATGCTAATTTGTCGTCTTCAGAGAGTTTTATGCCTTTCTTTTGGTCTTCTTCAAACTTTGCTTGGAACGATTCTACGGTCCATTGTCCTTTTTTGTGATCTGTCCATTTACCTAATAAGTGTTGGTTATAGTGTAAACTGCTTGTAATGTAAAACGGTTGAAGCGATTTTACAATGCAAGAACTAAAAAGTAAAACACTTAAAATTAACAGTACTCCTTTTGTTTTCATAAGTTATAAATTTAAAAAGTTTTCTCTAAAGTCTTTAAATAATCAATTGTTTACAACAAAATTCGACAAACGATGTGCAACTCATGTCAAACAAATAGAACAAAAAAAGAGGGCAATTGCCCTCTCTTATATGGTTTGTAAAACCTAAGCTTTGATGTAAGTTTAGGTTTTTGAATTTTAAATAACTAAAAATTTAATGTGTGTATAAATTATCTCAATTTAGGATAATCTGCAGGACTCAATTCATGCATCACATCATAAATAGCTTCAAAAATATCTTCTGCAGATGGTTTTGAGAAATAGTCACCATCGGTACCATAGGCTGGTCTGTGTGGTTTTGCTGCTAACGTTTTTGGTGTACTATCTAAATACTGAAAGGCGTCTTGTGTATTTAAAATTTCATTCAGAATATAAGCCGAAGCACCTCCTTTTACATCTTCATCAATCACCATGACACGGTTAGTTTTGGCGATACTTTTTACGATATCGTGATTCAAATCAAATGGTAATAAAGATTGTACATCAATAATCTCAGAATCAATACCAACCACTTGCAGTTCTTTTGCCGCTTTTTCAACTAAACGTAATGTAGAACCGTAAGATATAAGTGTAATATCATTACCTTCTCTAATGGTTTCTACAACTCCGATTGGTGTTTTAAATTCACCTATGTTATTTGGTAGTTTTTCTTTTAATCTGTAACCGTTTAAACATTCTATAACTAAAGCAGGTTCGTCACTGTCTAATAAGGTATTATAGAAACCAGCAGCTTTAGTCATGTTTCTTGGTACTAAAACATGGATACCTCTAATTAAATTCAGAATCCCTCCCATTTGTGAGCCAGAATGCCAAATACCTTCTAATCTATGACCCCGAGTTCTTACAATTAAAGGTGCCTTTTGGCGACCTTTAGTTCTGTATTGAACCGTTGCTAAATCATCACTCATTATTTGAATTGCGTACATAATGTAATCCAAATACTGAATTTCTGCAATGGGTCTTAAACCACGCATAGCCATTCCGATACCTTGGCCGATAATGGTAGCTTCTCTAATACCCGTATCTGAAACTCTAAGTTCTCCATGTTTTTCTTGAAGTCCTTCTAAGCCCTGATTAACATCTCCAATATAACCCGCATCTTCTCCAAAAATTAAAGCTTCTGGATAGTTACTAAATATAGCGTCGAAATTTTCTCGTAAAACCACACGTCCATCAACTTCTTCCGTATTTGAATCATACGTTGGAAGAATTTCTGCTTGTTTTAAAGCACTTTTCGGTGATTCGCTATGTAAATGCGAGCTGTATTTAGGTTGAATGGTATTAATATAATTTGTAATCCAATTTTGAAGCGCTTCTTTTTCTGAAGATGACTCAGAAACCACATAACGTAATGCCTTTCTAGACGCTGTAAGTATATTGCGTCTTAAAGGTTCATCAAAACCTTCCAATTCGTTTTTTAACTTCGTAATAAATACTCCATTAGGACTAGATGCAGCTAATTGTTCTAATAAGCTAAGCGCTTCTTTACGTTCAGTTATAATAGGGTTTATACAGGCTTCCCAAGCTGCTTTTTTACCTTCTCTAACAGATTTCTTAATAATACGTTCTATAGCAGTTAGTTCTTCGTCCGTAGCAATATTGTTATCAATAATCCAAAGACGCATTTGCACATTACAATCGTATTCTGCTTCCCATGCTAAACGTTCTTTATTTTTATAACGTTCATGAGATCCAGAAGTGGAATGGCCTTGAGGTTGTGTTAATTCTTGTACATGTATCATTACTGGTACATGTTCGTTTCTTGAAATCTTTGCAGCACGTTGATACGTATCAATTAGTTGAGGGTAATTCCAACCGTCAACTCTAAAAATTTCGTAACCTTTTTGGTCTTCTTCACGTTGAAACCCTTTTAATATTTCAGATATATTTTCTTTTGTTGTCTGATGTCTAGCATGTACTGAAATTCCGTAATTATCATCCCAGATACTAATTACCATTGGTACTTGTAAAACACCTGCGGCATTTATAGTTTCAAAAAACAAACCTTCGCTTGTGCTGGCATTACCGATGGTTCCCCAAGCAATTTCATTTCCTTCTTTAGAAAACATTGTGGTATCGATGCCTTTAACTTCTCTATATATTTTAGAGGCTTGTGCTAAACCTAAAAGTCTAGGCATTTGTCCTGCGGTAGGAGAAATATCTGCACTAGAATTTTTTTGTTCTGTAAGGTTTTTCCACTGGCCATTTTCATCTAAACTATGAGTTGCAAAATGCCCGCCCATTTGGCGACCAGCAGACATAGGCTCTTCTTTAATATCTGTATTGGCGTACAGACCAGCAAAAAACTGCTCTATAGTAAGTTCGCCAATAGCCATCATAAAGGTTTGATCTCTATAATAACCAGATCTAAAATCACCATTTCTAAATGCTTTAGCCCAAGCAATTTGTGGTATTTCTTTTCCATCACCAAAAATACCAAACTTGGCTTTACCAGTTAAAACTTCTCTACGACCAAGCAGACTACATTCTCGGCTGGTCACAGCTAGTTTATAGTCGCTTAAAACTTCGGTTTTAAAATCGTCAAAAGTAATTTCTGTTTTGGTGTTAGGATCCGTCTTCATGTAGTCACTGTTTAAGTCTTGCGAAAGTACAAAATTTTAAAATTTTATGCAACAGTGAGTAGCGTTATAATCTTGTGATATTCTCAATGAAATATCTATATTGCTGATAATAGCTTAAATTATTCGATAATTTTAACTTTTCAATAAGAATTCCCTAATACCATTTTCGTCTAAAAAGACCTAGTAGCACTTGTGGATCAACGGTAAACATAAAACGGATTGATTGATCGTAATTTGGCTGACCAATTTCCCAACCTAGGTTAGAGTAAATAGGGAAGTAGATTTCAAAATAATCTTCTACAAGACTTAATCGTATACCAGAGTCATAAACAAATTTAGCATTACTGAACTTGTTTTTCACTAAACCAGCGTCACCATAAGCTTGAATATATCTCCAAATGGATGTGCTAAAATTAGCTGTAGTCATCCATTGATTAGCAAAGGGTGTCTCTAGCTTAGATTTAAAGCCTCCTTCTGCAATTATTATTTGCTGGCTAAATAATCCTGAAGCTTCCGAACGACCTAAATAATTAAAATCAAATAAGTAATCTGTTGGTCGGTCTAAAGCGAAACTAAAATAATTGGAGTTAGGATCGGAATTGTTGTCTAAGAATACACCAGCAAAAAATCTAAAATTAATATTTCGATTACTCTGTGTGAGTTTTCTAAATTCATAATTGAATGAGATTTTACTGAATTTGTCAGCGACCTGAATATCAGTATATAATTTTGAATAATTAATAACTCCAGGATTAGAATGTGTATATCTTAAATTAAGTACACCATAATCTGGTTCATCTAAGATGACGGTAGCATTAGTACCTAGCTCTCGTTTTATACTAACATATCTAGCCATAATTTGATCCGTTTGTGGGGATCTAAAATCGGAATCATCCCTAAAACTAAAAGTAACTGAAGGTCTTATTCTAGTAAAAAAAGCATCTGTAGCAAAGGATTGGTAACCAGCTGAAAGCCCATAAGTAATATCATAAAGATTTTGGTCTTCTATATTATTTGAATAAAATACAGATGTAGAACCCGTAAGTGATTTTGATTTTGTAGCATATTGAGGAGAGAACCTATAGTTTAGTCGCTTCCTTAAGATGGTTTTGTTATATACTTTTGTGCCCAATGTTAAACCATCATAGATATTATTAAATTCAACTAATGGCATAAAGAATATTTGATTGTAATTAGGGTCTTCAATATCTTTAAATAATCTAAACTGAAGTGGTTTGTTATTCAGAAAAGAACCTTTAACAACTTTGTAATTATCACGCTGATTGTATTCTGGTATCACATTATCGTAATCTAAAACAAACGTCTCTGTGCTATCTTTAGGTAATGTTATGGTTTTAGTACCTTTTATGTTTTCTACCCATAGTTTCCCTATAACGGAATCATTTTTCAACTTAAAAACTGAAATAGGCATCGTATTATCGCGCTTATTTTTAATAGTTAGTTTTAAGGAATCATCTAAGGTTTTAAGAGACGAGATTTTAAAATCTATTTTTTTTCTAGTGTTTAAGTAGTCATCAAAAAACCAACGAATATCTTTAGATGTTTTAGAGCTAATAAAGGTTTCAAAATCGGCAATAGAAACTGTTTCTAATTTATGGGCTTGTAAGAACTCTGTGATGTTAGTAGATAAACTTATATCGTCTGTAAATTGGTCTAAGTAATCTAGTCCGACACCTGCTTTGTATTTGCCTGCAATATTGGTATTGAACTTAGTTAAAGAATCTTTAGACGTGGTTAAAGGCTGATCTCTATTTTTTCTGGCAATTTCCATGGAGTACAGAAAATACTGAAAATTAAAGTTTAAATCAGCAGCATGAAAAGCTCTAATTCCCCAAACGTCTGCTAAGGTTCCTAAGAGTTTCATGTCAGGGTAATTTTCTTCAACATAGTTAATTAAATAATACACTTGTAGACCTTCACTTAGCCAATGTTCTTTTCTTGGGTTTAGTAATAGAATATTGTCAATATACTTTTTTAATGCGGTTTTAAGAAGTTTTAATTCGTACTGAAAATCCTCTGGAAAAGGTCTTAAAAAAGAAGGTAACTGATTAAGCCCGTAAAGCGGATCCTTTTGGTAATCAATAGAGGTTACCAAAAGTTGTTCATGCGGATACGTGCCAAGATGCTTGGTTAGATAACTCGTAATTTTATCAGTTATCAGTGCCTTTGCTGTGTCTGGTAATCCTTTCTCTTTTATATCTGAAATTAAAATAAAATCATCGGTCTGCACAAAATTGTACGATGAGAATTTATATAGCGATAAATAGGTGTCTATTCTATCTTTTCCACTTAAAATAGTGGTTTGTGTGTTTTGTTCTTTGTTAATTGTGGTCGTAATAAAATTGAGCTCAGAAGTTGCTTTATAGTTTCTCGGATGCGTAATACTGAGGGTTACATCTGCTTTAGGAACAAATAAGTCATCTAAATTTTTATTGCTATAATAATGCCATTCACCATCATATACGGCAGGCGTAATGTACCAATATTTTAAGTCGAAATCTTTAGTTTTAGTAACACCATAACTTGTAAAAGTAGCATCAGGAACTAAAAGCTGATAGTTAAGTTGTAAAGTATACGATTCACCAGGTTGCAAAGGGTTGGCTAAATCAACTTTTAAAACATCTGGATGTGCTTTTAAATGGTCGTATTCTAATGGAATTTGAGCTTCGTTTTTTATTGAAGTCACCACTGTAAATCCACGTTGTTCGTTTTTAGCTAAATGAAATTTAGTACTAAACTCTTGTTCAAAACGTTCGGCAAGGGGTGTGGATTTGGTAGAGTAGCTATTATTCCAATCATTGAGATAAATGCTGCTAAGCACATCGTTGGTTTCGTTTTTATAAACTATGGTTTGCCCTATAGTAATCGTTTTGGACTCAACATCTATATTGGCATTAATGTTAATTATATTTTGAGCCACAACAGAGTAGCTAAAAATAATTAAAAGGACAGTTATAATTAAGTGTTTATTCAACTAGAGGATTATGAATTTTAGGGGATTAATAACTGCATCTTCTAAAGGGTAATTAAGTAAATTATAAAACATCACTTTAAAGGTTTCTTAATTAGAAATCGTTAAAGTGAATAATTTTATTGTAAAATAACTTAAAATTTCTTTTTCATAGCATTGAATTGAAAAATAAAAGCTTTTCTAGAAGTTAGGACTAAGATCGTATTCTTTATAAAATTCGTTAAGTATTTCGATTACTTCATCACCAGAATCAACAAGGTGAATAAGATCTAAATCTTTAGCACTAATGTTTCCGGCATCTAGCAAGGTCGTTTTTACCCATTCCATTAAGCCTCCCCAAAATTCTTTTCCTACTAAGATGATAGGAAATGATTCTATCTTGTGAGTTTGAATTAATGTTATAGCTTCAAAAAGTTCATCTAAAGTTCCAAAACCTCCAGGCATTACAACAAAACCCTGTGAGTATTTTACAAACATAACTTTTCTTACAAAGAAATAATCAAAGTCTAAACTCTTGTCTGAGTCTATATAAGGATTATCGTGTTGCTCAAAAGGCAATTCGATATTTAAACCTACAGAAGTTCCCCCTGCAATATGTGCACCTTTATTACCGGCTTCCATAATACCTGGTCCACCACCTGTAATAACACCATAGCCTTGGTCTACAATTTTAGCAGCAACTTCTTCTGCTAGTTTATAATATTTATGGTCTGGTTTAGTTCTTGCTGATCCAAAAATAGAAACACAAGGACCTATTTTACTCAGTTTTTCGTATCCATTAACAAATTCTCCCATGATTTTGAAAATTGCCCATGAGTCATTTGTTTTTATTTCATTCCATCGTTTGCTGTTGCTTTCTGTTCGCATAATATCAATATAATTTATTATAACAATATAAAAGCCATATTATCAATATGGCTTTGTCTAATTTTTAAGACTTTCAAAGTTAAGTTAAATAGATTGAAATAGATATTTAAACACAAAAAAAATAAGCGTACCTAAATATTTAGATACGCTTATAAATTTATTTTATTTAGAATTTATAATGGTTTTCTGCCTGAAATTATATTATACAAGATAACAACCACAGCAATAACTAATAATATGTGGATAAGACTATTACTGCTCATTCCTGGAATAATGTCTAATAATCCGAGTAACCATACTACTATACAAATAACGGCTACAAGCCAAAGAATACTTTTCATAATGTTAAGGTTTTTGTGTTAGTGAAGTCAAGTTATAAAATATAACGATAGCTTCATTATGCTAAAACCAATTGAGTTAACAATAGACGTAAATAAGTTCTTTTTAGCCTAAATCTAATTTGTAGTCTTTAAATTTATAGAAGGAAAAATATGCATTGAGAGCTGCTAATTTATCATTATGCCATTTCCTTTTTCAAAAATTTAGCGGTATAACTTTTCTTGTCTTTTATAATTTCTTCTGGCGTGCCTTTTGCAACCACATTACCACCGCCTTTTCCGCCTTCGTAACCTATATCTATAATGTAGTCTACGGTTTTTATAACATCGAGATTATGCTCAATGATTAAAACCGTATTACCTTTATCGGCTAACTTATTAAGGACTTTCATAAGGACTCTGATATCTTCAAAGTGTAAACCTGTGGTAGGTTCATCTAAGATGTAAAAGGTATTTCCGGTATCGCGTTTGCTTAATTCTGTAGCTAGTTTTATACGCTGCGCTTCTCCTCCAGATAGTGTTGTAGATTGTTGGCCTAGCGTAATATATCCTAATCCAACATCTTTAATCGTTTTGAGTTTTCTGTGAATCTTAGGAATGTTTTCAAAGAAATCAACAGCTTCTTCAATCGTCATATTTAGAACGTCACTAATCGATTTTCCTTTATAGCGAATCTCTAATGTTTCTCGATTAAAACGTTTGCCTTGGCAGGTTTCACATTCTACATAAACATCTGGTAAGAAATTCATTTCAATAACACGCAAACCACCACCTTGGCAAGTTTCGCAACGCCCACCTTTGACATTAAAACTGAAACGTCCTGGTTTATAACCGCGAATCATGGCTTCGGGAATCTTAGCAAACAGACTCCTAACTTCATCAAAAGTCTTCGTGTAAGTTGCCGGATTACTTCTTGGTGTTCTTCCGATTGGTGATTGGTTAATGTCAATCACTTTATCTAAATGTTCTAAACCTTTTATGCTTTTATAAGGCATCGGTTTTTTTACACCATTAAAATAATAGGCATTAAGAATTGGGTATAAGGTTTCGTTGATTAATGTCGATTTTCCGCTTCCGGAAACTCCCGTCACACCAATCATTTTTCCTAATGGTAACTCAATATCAACGTTCTTTAAGTTATTACCAGTACACCCTTTTAAAATCAGTTTTTTACCATTACCTTTTCGTCTGGTTTTTGGGATTTCAATTTCCTTTTCACCATTGAGATAAGCTGCGGTTAGTGTGTTTTGTTTAGCAATTCCTTTGGTGTGCCTTGGCTAATAATTTCGCCACCATGTTTACCTGCAAAAGGACCAATATCAATAACGTGGTCAGCACGTTCTATCATATCTTTATCGTGTTCTACCACAATGACAGAGTTTCCGACGTCTCTTAAAGCGATTAAGGAATTGATTAGTTTCTCGTTATCGCGTTGATGTAAACCAATACTTGGCTCATCTAAGATATAAAGTACACCAACCAATTGCGAGCCAATTTGTGTCGCTAATCTAATACGTTGTGCTTCACCTCCAGAAAGTGATTTTGAACTTCGGTTTAAGCTTAGGTAGGTGAGCCCTACATCAAGTAAAAACTGAACTCGACTTCTGATTTCTTTTATGATTTCGGCAGAAATTTGTTGTTGCTTACTAGTTAAACGGTCCATTAAACCATCTAGCCAAACGCCTAATTCAACCACATCCATATTCACCAAGTTGGCTATACTCTTTCCGTCAACTTTAAAATATAGTGATTCTTTGCGTAAACGTGAGCCTTCGCAAACAGGACATTCTACTTTGTCCATATACTCTTTAGCCCAACGCGTTAAAGATGTAGAATCTGAATTGTACTGACTTTCAATAAAATTAGCAACGCCTTCAAAATCAATTTTATAATCGCGTGCAACACCTAAAAGCTTGCTTTCTACTGTAAATTTATCTTTCCCTCCGTAGAGAATAATTTGTTTTGCGTCTTCAGGAATGTCTTTCCAAGCATCGTTTAAAGAAAAATCAAAACGTTGTGCTATGGTTTCAAACTGTTTAAATATCCAACTTTTCTTCTGTGGCCCATGTGGTGCTAATGCCCCATTTTTTATGGATAAAGATTCATCTGGCACTAGTTTCTTAGGGTTTACCACATACAATTCACCAATACCATTACAATTAGAGCAAGCTCCCTTTGGTGAGTTAAAGGAAAAGTTATTCGGCTCTGGGTTTGGATAAGAAATGCCAGAAGAAGGACACATTAAGTTACGACTAAAAAAACGAGGTTCGTTAGTGTCTTGGTCAATCACCATTAATACATCTTCACCATGATACATGGCTGTATTGATGCTTTCCATTAAGCGTTTTTCATCGTTTTCAGTGTTATCAATCTTTAGGCGATCAATAACAATTTCGATATCGTGGGTTTTATAACGATCTAGTTTCATGCCCTTTTCAATATCTACAATATCTCCATCGGTTCTAACTTTAACGAAACCTTGCTTAGCAATTTGCTCAAACAATTCGCGATAATGACCTTTACGAGAGCGCACCACAGGTGATAAGATGTTAATGCGTTTCCCTTTGTACGATTCTAAGATGAGGTCTTTAATTTGCTCATCATTATAGCTTACCATTTGCTCTCCTGTTTCGTAGCTATAAGCATCTGCTGCTCTGGCATATAACAAGCGCAAAAAGTCATAGATTTCGGTAATTGTACCAACCGTAGAGCGTGGTGATTTACTTGTTGTTTTTTGCTCTATGGCAATAACAGGAGAAAGCCCATCGATTTTATCGACATCTGGACGTTCTAAATTACCTAAAAACTGACGAGCATACGCCGAAAATGTTTCAATATAGCGACGTTGCCCTTCCGCATAAATAGTATCGAAAGCCAAGGATGATTTTCCACTTCCAGATAAACCCGTAATTACGACTAGTTTTTCCCGTGGAATAGTGACATCAATATTTTTAAGGTTGTGAACACGTGCTCCTTTGACTTCAATGTAATCGTTGAATTGGCTCATATTTGGATTTGTCCTCTTGTTGTTTTTAGCAAAGTTGCAAAGGTACAAATTATAGTTGTTAAAAAGTAGCCTAGTTATATCTGCAATAGCAGTCTAAAATAATGATATGAGCTCAAATTTATTTAATTACAGCTCCATAATTATCTAAACGCGACTTAACTTTACGATTCATAATATGAAACGCTATGGAAAAATTATTAAGAATTATAGGTGCCGCTTGGGGAGCTAAGAAAATAGGTGGAGGTAAATGCGGTTGTATAGGTACTATTGTCGTGTTTTTTATACTCTATTGGCTGCTTGGGTATGTGTTTGAGGTATTTTAGAAATTGCATTATTTTTTAATTGATAACCTGCTTTTTTAATAGGTTTTATAATGGCTTTTTCTATCTTTATTCTTAATTAATTTGAAATATATAATCGCCATGAAAATAATAGGTATTGGTAAAAATTACGTCAACGACATATCAGAAATTAGCGCTATAAAAACTGGTGCACAAACTATATTTACGAAACCAGACTCTAGTTTAGTTACCGATAATAAAGATATTGAATTTCCGAAGATTACAAATCAATTAGCTTACGAAGTAGAGCTGGTCGTTAAAATAGGAAAACGCGGTAAGGATATTGTGCTCAATGATGCTGTGTCTTACATTTCAGAATTGGCAATTGGTATTGATTATACAGCCAAAGATGTGTTAGCTGCTAGTAGAGAAAATAAAGGGCCTTGGGCTTTGGCAAAAGGGTTTGATGGTGCATCTCCGATTTCGGCATTTAAACCGGTTTCAGAATTTTCAGATTTAAATGCTATAAATTTCGATCTAAAAATTAACGGAGAGCAAAAACAAGTGGGCATAACGGGTTTAATGATTTATAGTTTTTCTGAAATCATTACATATATATCGTCATTCATGACATTAGAAGTAGGTGACCTTATTTTTACAGGTACGCCTGCCAGTGGCACGGGCTTGGTTGTTAAAGGTGATCATTTACAGGCTTCAATTGAAGGGGAATTGCTTTTGGATTTTAAAATGGTTTAAATCTTAAACAAATTACTTTTCTATAACCTAAAGATTGATGATTTGCTTAGTCATTTCGATCTATTTTGTTGTAAGCACGGATGACCAAAACAGCCCAAACGACCACGCATACAGATACAAATATCGAAAAAGAGAAGATTATTTCATTTGCCTCCATTGAATATTTGTTTTAGAAAGATTGCGAATGCGAGAATTGTTGGTACCCAGAGTCCAATAAAAATGGCATGACGCTGATCTCCTCTTAAGAATAAATACATGGCTACTATAATAATTAAAACACATAGTGCTATCATAAAGAGGTTTAATGAGCCTATTTTTTTCATAAAGTTTAGTACGGATTAATTAATTGATCTAAATTTAATAAAAAAAAACACATTCAATTCTCTTTAATGTCTCATTAAAGCGTTTTTTATGAAAAGCTAGTTGAATATGTCGAAAGATAAGAAACCAGATCAGGTTGTATATGATGAGGTTACCAACCGTTATGATGCATATCTAAAACCGTATGCCACTAATGTTGGTGCGCCTGCCATTCAAATTACGGATAATTCGTCTTGGAAAACCAGAAACATCAATAAGGCTAATAAACAAATTAAAGCCAAATATTTGGAGCTAAAAGCCGAGTACGAAAAAATGATGGCAGAATTAGAATATAACACACTAGTTTATAATTCGCGTTATACGTTTGAGCCCATCGTTGGTGAAATTTACCATTTGTATCGCGATAAAAAGGAAGAATCATTCTTGTCTATTATTGCTCCTTCAGATTGTAATTTTGATCATATTGGTAGTTTTCTTTTAAATAGTGAACTCATTTGGAAGAAGGTTAATGATGAAGACTTAGGAAGCATTAAGCTGCATACATAATTAAGAGAACTAAATGAAATGTATGAGATCGAATTTTAGGGTGTTTATGATTTCTTATTTTTTAAACTATATACTCAAAATTCCAAATATTACTTAGGCTTCAACGGCTAAAGGTAAATACATTTTATTAAGACGACAGCTTTGGTTACACCGATTTTAAGCAGGCATAATAATTATATAAAGTTAAGAGCTAAACATAAGTTTGTATCTTCATTTTTAGTACATTTATGTATAATTAAAAGTGAAATCTTAAAAACTCATACTTATGGCAAAATCACAAGATTCAAAGAAAAATGTAAAAAAAGAGGCCGCTAAATCGCCTAAAGAAAAGAAAGCAGATAAGATTGCTAAAAAATCAAGTCGTAAATAATAGCTTTTGTAAAGTTGAAAAAACCACCTCATTTTAAGGTGGTTTTTTGCTTCAAAACCTTACCTTTAGGAATACAAAATCAATCAATTAAATTTATGGATATTAAACTTGCTGTACTTATAGATGGAGACAATATACCATCAGCCTACGTAAAAGAAATGATGGAAGAAATTGCCAAATACGGCAATCCAACTATAAAACGTATTTATGGTGATTGGACCAAGCCACATTTATCCAAATGGAAAAATATGCTTTTAGAAAATGCTATAACACCCATACAACAATATGGTTATACCACAGGGAAAAATGCCACAGATTCTGCTATGATCATTGATGCCATGGATATTTTG
Organism: Winogradskyella psychrotolerans RS-3; assembly: GCF_000427335.1. GTDB lineage: Bacteria > Bacteroidota > Bacteroidia > Flavobacteriales > Flavobacteriaceae > Winogradskyella > Winogradskyella psychrotolerans. Next base: position 29,287 of record NZ_ATMR01000030.1, read on the forward strand.
TATTCCGAGAAAGTAGATGGTTTTTGTTTGGTTTCTAGTGATAGTGATTTTACACGATTAGCAACACGCTTGCGCGAAGCAGGAATGGCCGTTTACGGCATTGGTGAAAAGAAAACGCCGAGTCCATTTATCGTCGCTTGTGATAAATTTATTTATATAGAGATTCTTAAAAATATAAAAGAAGAGAGCCCTTTAGAAGATAAAACGAAGTCTACAACCTCAAAAAATAATTATGACACTATTACGGCAAAGGAAATAAAACAAATTGCAGCAACTATAGACGATGTTGCAGATGATGATGGTTGGGCATTTTTAGGAGATGTTGGAAGCTTACTGCAAAAGAAGCAGCCCAATTTTGATTCTAGAAATTATGGCTTTCAGAAATTAACTCCTTTGATAAACGCTATTTCTGATTTTGAAGTTGAACGACGTGAAGATTCGAGAGGACGTTCTAAGTTAATTTACGTTCGACTGAAAGAAGAGCAGTCAAAACGAAAAATAAAAGATAGGCTAAAATGAAAACCGCTTTATGGTAATTTTTAAACGAGATTACATTAAATAAATTTTAGGTGATGCTACTGTTAAAATGATAGTAACCTAAATGTTTTCTGTTTTATTATTCTAAATTGCCTTTTAATCATTTAATATTATAATATATGAAAAAAATTACTTTAGCAATTGCCATGTTAGCATTAGGAGCGCAGGCTCAAACTTTTCCGAGTCCATACTGCGAAATTGCAGAACCAGTGAATCCTTTTGGAGTTGAAGAAATCTCAACGGTGAGCTTTGCAGGTATTAGTATTACAAATACAGAATCCTCCTCTATTTTAATTGATAGAACAGCTACAATTGTAAACTTGGCACCAGATGAAACGTATTCAATTGTTATAACAGGAAATACTTATGGAGCTTATGATTCCAATATTGTAGCTTTTATAGATTGGAACCAAAATGACATTTTAGATGACGCAGGTGAAGTATACGAACTTGGATTACTTTCCGATACTAATGGTACCGATGGTGTATCTGTAACTTTAGATATTACCGTACCTACCGATGCGGTTTTAGGTGAAACACGTATAAGAATCACAAAAACATATACTGATCAAGGAACTGATATTAATCCACCCTCAACAGCTATTGTAGATCCTTGTGGAATTGTATTTAATGCATTTGGTGTAGAAAGACAGGAAAGCTTCGGACAGGCCTTAGATTTTACATTGAATTTGGCAACATTAAGTGTAGACGAATTTGAACTTAACGCATTAGCTGTATATCCTAATCCTGCACAAGATGTTTTAAATATTGATTATAAGTCAGAATTAACAGGTGTGAAAATATACAATCTTTTAGGACAAGAAGTATTAAATAGGACTGCAGCAACGTCTCAAATGAAGTTAGATATTTCGGGACTTACCTCTGGTGTTTATATCGTAAAATTATCTGCAGAAGAAGGTGAGCATAGTTTTAGAGTTGTAAAAGAGTAATAATTTTAAACTTTATTTTAAAACAAAAAACTTAGTCTAATT
>NZ_ATMR01000031.1 GCF_000427335.1 Winogradskyella psychrotolerans RS-3
AACTATTTGAATCCATGGAAGACAAGATATGGATTGCTTTTTCCCAATGCTTCATCTTCATAAAAACCCTACCAAGTTGTATTTTATTTTCATCCGTAGGGTATTCATTTATGATAACTTGCCAGAGTTGAACAGCTTTATCCAGCTCTTCAATGTGGGTAGCCAGCTTTGCCAAACTTATTCTGGCATTTTGATGCTCAGGAAATACCTCGCTGGCTTTGGAAAATTGGTTCCAGGCAAGTGCATATTCCCCCTTTCATGGACAACACATTGCCTAAATTAACCAGAAAATGAGGCTTCAGCGTGATCTTTATCGCCTTTTCAAAAAAGGCAACGGCTTTATCATAGTCTTTTTGCTGGTGAAAATAAAGGCCCATATTGTTTAAAATGGATGTATTCTTTGGATCTAGCTCATAGGCTTTATCGTAGCAAGCTGCTGCCTTATCAAACTCTTGATTCAAAAAATGCTTTGCACCTTCATTGTTTAATGCAATCGCCTTCTCC
>NZ_ATMR01000032.1 GCF_000427335.1 Winogradskyella psychrotolerans RS-3
TTTCGACTTACGTTGTAAGCTATCTTCGCTCAACATATATTTTGATCTCGCTAATGCTCAACCTGACAACTCGGTTTCGACTGTGCTCAACCTGTTATAGAGGTTTCGACTACGCTCAACCAGACAAATGTGTTTCGACTTACGGTGTAAGCTATATTAGCTCAATATATATTTTGATCTCGTTAATGCTCAACCAGACAACTCGGTTTCGACTGTGCTCAACCGGACAAATAGCAAACTGACATTTTTGATATATAAGGTTTAGGTTGCATACGACTAGACGTTCATCCATAAAAATTATTGATGGATTGCCGTTAACTTATCTATCTTTGATATAATGAATAAAAGCATCGTTATAATAGGAGCCGGTCTTTCGGGATTATATTTAGGTTATCTGCTTAAAAAAGCAGGTTTTACTATTAAAATATTAGAAGCTAATGATCGCATTGGTGGCCGTATTTTTACAAAAAAGACCCATGACACCTCTGTAGAATTAGGTGCTACTTGGCTTTGGAAGTATAATAAAGACTTAATGGATTTGTGCCAAGAGTTAAAGCTGACTCTATTTGAACAAGATATGGATGGCGAGGCTTTGTTTGAAGCCACAGCAGCCCATACCGTGCAACGTTTTAAGCTTCCTGCGCATCAAGAGATAAGTTATAGAATAGCAGGAGGTACCGTAGCGTTATTAGAGCAATTAACGGCTCATTTTTCTGAAGACGAACTTCTACTGAATGCCACCGTAAATACCATTAAGGAGCAGGATAACACTATTGAAGTTATTACGGCACATTCTACATTTATAGCGGATAGTGTGGTGTCTACAATACCGCCTCAACTATTAGTGCATTCTATTGATTTTCCTGTAGCATTAGATACAGAGCTTGTACACGTGGCTAACAATTGCCATACTTGGATGAAAGATTCTATAAAATTTGCAGTTGTCTATAACACTCCTTTCTGGGAAAAGAAAGGCTTATCTGGCACTGGTTTTAGTCATGTTGGTCCGTTTACAGAGATTTACGATCATTCTGATTTTACAGATAAAAGGTTTGCCTTAATGGGTTTTTTGAATGGCAACTTAGCCACTGAAACTAAAGCTCAGCGGGAATTACTGGTTAAAACCCAGCTGTTAAAGTTTTTTGGAGACGATGGTGAAAACTATTTGTCTTATGAAGAGAAGGTTTGGAGTCAAGCGCCGCTAACGACTACAGCAACTGATACGTATTTAACTCCGCATGCTAATAATGGGCATCTTATTTTTCAAAAGGCGTATTTGAATGGTAAATTTATTGTTGCGGGTTCTGAAACGTCCCCAAGTTATGGAGGTTATATGGAAGGAGCTATTTATAGAGGGCATCAAATAGCGCTTCAATTAAAACGTCAGTTTCTATAAACAAAAAATCTCAAGCTTGTACTTGAGATTTTATGATGTTCTTTGCGCTTACTATTTATCAATAGATCCTAAGACACGTTTCATAAAATTATTAACCGCATCTTTTTTAGTGGCTCCATCTTTAATCATTTTATTCACTTCAATAGCGCCGTACATGTTAGAGATTAATTCTCCAATCACGTCTAGTTCTTCATCTTTAAGCGATGGGACTTCTGTTAAGGCTTCTAAGGTTTCAATGGTTTCAATGATGTAATCTTCGTCATTGTCTTCAATGAATTGCGTTAAGTGTTTTATTACGGGTAGTTTCATTGCTGATGGTGTTTTGTTTGTTTTGAGTAACTAGGGTTTCGACTGCGCTCAACCTGACATCTGTGTGTTATTAAGAGGTTTCGACTTAAGTTGTAAGCTATCTTCGCTCAAAATATATTTTGATCTCGCTAATGCTCAACCGGACATCCCTTGGTTCGACTGTGTTCAATCTGTTATAGAGGTTTCGACTGCGCTCAACCTGACAAATAGGTTTCGACTTACCTTGTAAGCTATCTTCGATCAAAATGTATTTTGATCTCGCTAATGCTCAACCTGACAACTTTAGTTCGATTGTGTTTAACCTAATATAGAGGTTTCGACTTACGTTGTAAGCTATCTTCGATCAACATGTATTTTGATCTCGCTAATGCTCAACCTGACATACATGACTGTGCTCATCCTAAAAATGGTATGTTACACAGCGTCGTCAACCAATTCTTTTAAAACATCGAACTTATTCGTTTGTACTTGACTTTTAAATTCACCGTTTTTGAATGTTGCAAAGGTTGGTAAATTATCTACCGTTGCTAATTTTCTACTTTCAGGAAATTTTTCAGCATCAGCAATCACAAAAGTTGCGCCTTCGTGCTCTGTTGCTAATTTCTTAAACTTAGGTTTCATTATTCTACAATTTCCACACCACGTCGCTGAATATTGTACGATTACTGTATCGTTACTATTGATAATCTCTTGTAGATTATCTTGTTCTAATTCTTGTATCATCGTTTGTTGTTTAAATAAACCTGACCGGTTTTAGAAACCTGTCAGGTTTAATTGAGATTGCCACGCTTTGCTCGCAATGACAGTAAGTTTTTAGTGAGACGCTAAATAAGCAGCAGTTCCTTTAGCATTGGCTTGCATCGCTTCTTTACCTTCTTCCCAGTTTGCCGGACAAACTTCACCTTTTTCTTGTACGTGCGTTAACGCATCGATAATTCTCAAGTATTCGTTAACGTTTCTACCTAAAGGCATGTTGTTAACGCTTTCGTGTTGGATGGTTCCTTCTTCGTCAATGATGTACGTTGCTCTGTATGTTACGTTATCACCTTCAACCGTTACTAAACCAGTTTCTTCATCAAATTGTTCGTTGAAAATATCTAAGATCCCTAAAGCTGAGGCTAGGTTACGGTTAGAATCTGCTAAAATTGGGTATGTTACGCCTTCAATTCCACCATTATCTTTAGATGTGCTTAACCAAGCAAAGTGTACTTCGGCTGTATCACAAGATGCACCAATTACAAGGGTGTTTCTTTTTTCGAATTCACCTAAAGCGGCTTGAAATGCGTGTAATTCTGTTGGACAAACAAAAGTAAAATCTTTTGGGTACCAGAATAATACTACTTTTTTATTGTTATTACGTGCTTCTTCTAGAACGTTCACTTTAAAAGTGTCGCCCATATCATTCATTGCGTTTACGTCTAAATCTGGAAATTTTCTTCCTACTAATGCCATGTTTTTATAGTTTTAAATTGATTATTAATTTTATGAATTCATTTAAGTTTTTTTGTTGAAGCGAAACAGGATTATTTTTTACTCAATTGAAGTTTTTTTTGAACTGCATAGTATCGCTACGGAGTAATAAAAAGACAAAGAGTGAGTGAAAAAGAACATGTTGCAGCCAATTGAAAAAAGCTTAAATCAATTCTGGACAAAGATACTTTTCATTAGGGAATTAATACGTTAAGCAAATTTTAATTTTTTATAAAGCGATAGATTTTGACTATGCTAAATTTATTTTTAATAAATAAAAACTATTTAGCTTTTAGCATTTTAATTTTAAGATTTAAAGCAGCAAACAATAAGGTTGTAAATGGACTTAGCCAGTTGAAAATGGCATATATAAAGTATTCACCAACACCTACACCTAAAACACCACTTTGGTAAGCACCACAGGTGTTCCAGGGAATTAGAACAGAGGTAACAGTCCCAGCATCTTCTAATGTTCTACTTAAATTTTCGGGAGCTAAGCCTTTATCTATATACGCTTGTTTAAACATTTTTCCTGGAATAACAATCGCTAAATACTGGTCTGAAGCAATAAGATTTAAGCCTAAACAACTTAAAACAGTACTAGCAAACAACCCGAATATCGACGTAGCGATTGTTAATAAGGCTTTTGTGATGCGGGCTAGTGCTCCTATGCCATCCATGATGCCACCAAAAATCATGGCACATATAATTAAATAGATGGTCCAAAGCATGCCTTCCATACCTCCAGCTGAGAATAGATCATTCAATTTTTCATTATCTGTAACGATAGCCGTATCGGTGAAAATTGAATTTGTAATAGCCGTAAATTTAGATTCAGAAAGCCCTTCTAAAATATTACCTTGAAAAACGAACGCAAAGATAATTGCTAGGACAATCCCTGAAGCTAATGCTAATAAAGGCTTTGTTTTTAGTAAGATTAAGCTCACTACACCAACAGGCACTAAAAATAACCATGGTGAGATATTAAAGGTTTGATCTATAGACGCAAGGAGGTTACTGATATCCGCACTTCCGGTTGTATCTATATTGAAACTAATAATTCCAAAAACAACAAGAGTGATGATAATAGTAGGTACGGTTGTAATGGCCATGTATTTAATGTGCGTAAACAAATCCGTGCCAGCCATAGCAGGTGCTAAATTAGTGGTATCACTTAAGGGCGACATTTTATCTCCAAAATACGCACCAGATATCACGGCTCCGGCAATCATACCTGGATTAATACCTAATGCGGTTCCGATACCAACCAAAGCAATACCAACCGTTGCAGAGGTGGTCCAAGAACTGCCTGTTGCAATTGAGATGACAGCGGCAATAATAACAGAAGCTGGTAAGAATATTTCGGGACTTAATACTTGTAAGCCATAATAGACCATAGCAGGGATGACACCACTAACGAGCCATGTACCCGCTAAGGCTCCGACTAAGAATAAAATCATGATTGGCACAAACACACTTCTCAGATTTTCCCAAACCTCTTTTAGCATAACACTGAGGCTAACTTTATTTAAAAAGCCAACAACGGCAGCAACTGCGCCACCTAACACTAAAATAATTTGATTGGTATACGCTCCAAGCCATTCTTGGTCTTCAACGAAAAAGATGTTATAGGCTAACATGGCCATTAGAATTACAACAGGTATAAGTGCTTCAAAAAAACTAAGTTCTTTATTGTCAATAATTACTTGATCTTCTGTTTTAATCTCACTTAGGTTGTCGTTTTCTTGCATTTTAATTCGGTTTAGTGTCGTAATGTTACGATTTTGTTAAGCCATTTGCAAATGGAATACTAATCATAGAATAGGATGCAAAAAAAAGGTTAGACGCTTACTAATATATAAGCCTCTAACCTTTAATTATATAGGTGCGATTTTAATTTAAAGAATATTTAATTCTTCCATGCAGGCTTTCATCATGTTATAAGTACGTTCAATATCCGCATCTAATCCAATAGAAAACCGAATTAGGCCATCGCTTAATCCCATTTCTGCTTGTTCATCTTCTGGGATTTCAGAAGAGGTAGAGCTACCTGGTGCGCTGAATAAAGTTTTGTAGAATCCTAAACTCACTGCCAAATACCCAAGGTTGCGTTCTTGCATCATTTCCATTAAGGCATTGGCTTTATCTAAAGATCCTACATCAAGGGTCATCATACCACCAAAACCGTATTTTTCATTCATCATGGATTTGAATAACTCGTGCGATGGGTGAGAGGCTAAACCTGGATATACCGTTTTTAAACCGTCTTTTTCAAAGCGTTCGGCTAAATAGGTGGCATTATAGCTGTGTTGCATCATTCTAATATGCAAGGTTCTTAAATTCTTTAAAACAGAAGCCGAACGTAAACTATCCATGGTAGATCCTAATAACATAGCCGCTCCACTGTTGACGTTTCGTAAATCGTCTATAAGTTCTTGTGTACCGCAAACGACTCCACCAACCGTATCAGATGAGCCGTTAATAAATTTGGTTAAACTATGCACTACAATATCGGCACCTAAATTAATTGGTGAGATAGATAAGGGTGAAAAGGTATTATCTACAATCAGTTTCAGATTGTGTTTTTTAGCTATGGCAGCCAAACCTTTAATGTCAGCAACTTCTAACAATGGGTTACTAACGGACTCGCAATACAACACTTTAGTTCTTGGTGTAATTGCTGCTTCAACAATCTCTAATTTAGTGATGTCAACAAAGGTTGTGGTTATACCTAAACGCGGTGTAAAGTTCTTTAAGAAGGCATAGGTGCCTCCGTAAATGGTTCTGCTACTTACCACATGGTCCCCAGCATCGCAAAGTTGCAGTAAAACCGGAGTAATGGCTCCCATACCTGAAGCTGTAACGGTTGCGGTTTCGGTGCCTTCCATAGCCGCTAAGGCTTCTCCTAAGTATAAGTTGGACGGAGAGGAATGGCGTGAGTATAAATAACAACCATCTGCATTACCTTCAAAGGTATCGAACATGGTTTTTGCTGATAAAAAGGTATACGTTGATGAATCTGAAATGGATGGGTTAACACCACCGAATTCCCCAAAGTATTGTAAGTCTTGTATATTGTTTGCAGGTTTAAAAGTCATGTGTTTATTTTTATTGTTTTTTAATGGTCACATGCAATTCGCTATTTACCATCTCTTTTAAGGCGATAAGATTTCGAATATGCTCGTGTCATAATAATGTGATTTTTTAATTAGTTCAGTCAAACTTCGCTATTATTAGATGATTAATCAATAGTAGAAGTGATATATAGATTAATAATCTGTAATTATTAATTTTAGTAGTTTTATTATAATTAAATTTGAGTTTTACATAATTATTTCCGAAAAAATAACACGTATGATTTTTGATGCCACTGACAGAAAATTACTTCATTTACTACAAACCGATAGTAAACAAACCAATAAAGCATTGTCGCACCAACTAAATTTATCGGTGACTGCGGTGTATGAGCGTATAAGAAAACTCGAAAAGAGCGGCATTATAAAACAGTACGTGGCTTTGGTGGATAAAAGTAAAGTGGAAAAGGATTTTGTAGCCTTTTGCCATGTGAAATTAGTGCAACACTCACAAGACTATGTCGTTAAGTTTGAACGTGAAGTAAAGAAACTCAATGAAGTTTTAGAGTGTTACCATTTGAGCGGAGATTATGATTATTTACTTAAAGTTTTGGTGAAAGATATGAAAGCATTTAGAGAGTTTATGGTCGAGAAACTTACTAAAATCGATCATATTGGTAGTACACACAGTATGTTTATGATTAACGAAGTAAAGCATACCACAGCGATTACGCTTTAAGATTATAGTGCTTTATTGTGATTATAATATATTGATTATTAGTGTTTTGTATTTCGTTTTGTCAATTGAGTTTCAATTCTAAACGTACTCGTAATCTGTTAGTTATAGTGTTTGAGGTCTATTTTATTAAAGGCTAGGCTATTGTGATTCGATAAATTTTCTAATTTTACAGTATGAGATATACTGAAATTAAGGATTTGTATAAGTTTATATTTAAATCCTACGATAAGCCATTTCTAAAAGAGCATATCGCAAAGATTATAGAGCTCGATGATTATTTACCGTATAGTTCTACTTTTTTTTGTGTTACGAATACCCAAGATTTAACCTTTGAATATATAAGTAAAAACTTTACAGCCTGCTTAGGTCTCGATGCGGGCGAGCTAAAAGTGTTGGGTATGCGCTATTTTTGGAGCCGAATTCATCCCGAGGATATTGATGCTTGGTTAAGCGCTCTTAACAGTTTAATGGAGTTTACACTTGATGAAATTCCGGAACACAAACGAAAAGACGCTAATTACACTTGGAATTTTAGACTTAAAAATAGTGATGATGTTTATGTTAATATTATTCAGAATACCACTCCTTTAGTATTTGATTCTGACGGAAAACCGATTATTGGTTTAGCACATTACACGGTTTTAGATGCTCATGTGAAAATGGACATTACGGCATCTGCAAAATTATTGAATTCTAATAGCGAATATGAGACCTTATTTTTTAATAACTTCTCTCAAAAATTATTAAAAGACGGTATAAGTAACCGAGAGCGCGATGTTATTAGGTTGTTGGTTTTAAGTAAATCTAGTAAAGAGATTTCAAAGGTGTTAAATATTAGTTCTCATACGGTAGATACACACCGAAGAAATATTTTGAAAAAGCTGAATATTTCATCCACTGGCGAACTGATTGGTATGTTAAAAATGAATCAACATTGGTTATAAAAAGCATAAATACTCAAATTGAGTATTGTGAATCCCTATATTAAAGTGCAACTTTGAAGTACTATTAAAAACTAGGGTAAAATAGGTCCATTCTTAAGATTATTGTCATTAATCGAAAGTTTGGACTATTTTTTTTCTTCAACCTTTGTTTCTCTAATGTAAAGAAATTCGAGTATTTCTAGTTTTAAACGCTATCAGAAGCAACCTTTCTTAATATTTTTACGTCTTTATAGGTATAGACTGTAATTTAGTCATCAATCAAATTTTAAATCACATCACCTAACATGAGGAAAACACTACTATTCACACTTTGTATTGCATTACTATTAGCATCCTGTGCCAGTGTTGAAAAACACAATCTACAAGTCACAAAATTGCATCCTGTTGAAGATTTACATGAAGATATAGATAAAGTTTATGACCAATTACAACGTCATCATCCGCATTTGTATCAGTTTACGTCAAAAGATGTACTCGATTTTAAGTTCGATAGTTTAAAGAATGCCATAGACGAGCCTATGGATAGTCGAACGTTTTATAAGCAACTCGCTGCGGTTACCAAATACATTGGTCAAGGCCACATGTCGTTATCTCCTCCTAGTCAACGCTTTGATCGAAAAGAAAGAAAAGCCTTAAATAAAACCAAGTTTGACCTTAATAATTTAGATTTTGAATATTTAGATGATACCCTTTTGATTGTAAACGCTAGAGGAGCAGATACTGTTTTAATAAATGCTGAAGTTTTAAAAGTTGAAGATGAAACCCCTCAGGATTTAATCAAAAACTATAATAAAATTATAGCATCAGATGGTTATAATACCACGTTTCATAATAGAGTCGCTGGCACACGTTTTATGAATTATTATGCTAATGACAAAGGTCGTTTTGATAGTATCAGTTTAACCTTAAAGCATTCAAATTCCACTTTTGTAAAACAGTATAAACGCATTTTAAAAGTTGACACCACCAGTATAAAAAATGATTCTATAAAATCAGATTCCCTTAAAGTTGCTGAGGTTAAAAAAGAAAAACTCACCAAAGCAGAGCGAAAGGCGAATAAACTAAAGTACAAAGCCCAAAGAAAATATAATCGTAGCCATGGTTATATCGCTTCGCGAAATGAATATACCCGAAATTTGAATTTTGTAGGTAAAGACAGTTCCGTCGCGTTATTAAAAATAAGAGGGTTCTCTAATGGCAACTATAAAGACTTTTACGAAGAGAGTTTTAAAACTTTAGATTCGCTTCAAACGGAAGTACTAGTTATTGATTTACGAAACAACTTTGGTGGACGCTTAAATGAAATCACCTATTTGTATTCGTATCTCACGGATGAAAATTATACCATGATTAACCGAAGTGAAGTTAATACTCGCTTTCCGCTTTTAAAGAGTGTAATGAGTAACACCACTCCAAACGCCGTTAAAGCTTTTGCAAGTCTTATGTCGCCCGTTCTTGTTACCATAGACCTTTTTAAAACTCAGAAAAAAGGGGATACCTTATATTATAAATTCAAATCCGCTAAAGAGCAAGAGCCAAAACCTTTAAATTTTAAAGGTAAAATTTATGTCTTAATTAATGGTAACTCGTTCTCGGCATCATCCATATTATCTACAAAATTACAAGGGGATAATCGTGCTACTTTTGTAGGCGAAGAAACCGGTGGTGCGTATAATGGAACCGTAGCCGGATTCTATAAAGTGTACGAAATGCCTAATACCAAAGTACGTGCACGAATAGGACTTGCGCATATTGATGCCCCTAATAAATCGGCACCAGATGGTTATGGTGTAAAACCAGATGTAGAGTTATTACCGCATTATAAGGATCGCTTACAATCTGTTGATCCGGAATTAGAATGGATTTTGGATGATGTAGAGCAGAACAAGTAAAAATTGACGTGTTAATATTGGGTTTTAAAATTCGTAAATAAGTAATCAAAATTGTATTTTTGTAGCTTATTTGTTTAATTGCATGCGATTATTAGTCGGTTTAATATTTTTGTTTAGTCTAGGTCTCAATGCTCAGGAGAACCCAATGGGATTAAAGATTGGTGGTCTTTCATCAACGATTTCGGGAGATGGTACTGACGATGTTTCGAGTGCAACAAATTTTCAGATCGGATTTTTTACAGAAGTACAGGTTTCTTCTTGGTTGTCTATTCAACCAGAATTATTGTTTTCTGTTTATGGATTTAAGGATGATTATGAAGATGGTGCAAAAATAAGATTGAGTTATGTGGTTTTACCTATTATTGCGCGCATCCACTTGTCTGAAAACTTTAGTTTTGATGTAGGACCACAAGCCGGAATATTATTATCAGCAGATGGCTTATTTGTACAAAACGGAGATTTAGATACTGCCTTTAATAGTCAGGATTTTGGATTAAATTTGGGATTTGGAATAAACTTATCAGAAATAGTCGGAGTTTCATTTAGGTATTATATAGGACTATCTAATGTGATTTCTGATGAAGACTTTAATACTAAAAATAGAGCATTTCAATTAGCATTACAATTTAAATTAAATTAATAAAAGATATGAAATCATACGATGTAGCAATAATTGGTTCTGGACCTGGAGGTTATGTAGCGGCAATCCGTTGCGCACAATTAGGCATGAAAACAGCTATTATTGAAAAATATTCAACGCTTGGTGGTACGTGCTTAAACGTAGGTTGTATTCCAAGTAAAGCCTTATTAAGTTCTTCGCATCATTACGAAGAAGCGACTAAACATTTTGAAGAACACGGTATTGAAATCCCTGGAGACATCAAAGTGAATTTAGAAAAAATGATTGGTCGTAAGCAAGCTGTTGTAGACCAAACTACAGGTGGTATTGATTTCTTAATGAAGAAAAATAACATCGATGTTTTTGAAGGTCTTGGATCTTTTAAAGATGCCACTCATATTACTATAGAAGGTAAAGATGCCCAAGAGATTGAAGCGAAGAAAATTATTATAGCTACAGGGTCTAAGCCATCAACATTACCGTTTATTACTTTAGATAAAGAACGTGTTATTACATCTACCGAAGCTTTAAAATTAAAAGAGATTCCAAAACACATGATTATCATTGGTGGTGGAGTCATTGGTTTAGAGTTAGGACAAGTGTATCGTCGTTTAGGTGCTGAGGTGACTGTCATCGAATATATGGACAGAATCTTACCAACGATGGATGCCGGTTTATCTAAAGAATTGAATAAAGTCTTTAAGAAAGCAAAATGCAATATGATGCTGTCTCACAAAGTACAATCTGTAGAGCGCCATGGAGATGAAGTGATCGTTAAAGCAGAAAACAAGAAAGGCGAAGTTGTAGAATTTAAAGGAGATTATTGTTTAGTTTCGGTAGGTCGTAAGCCATATACAGCTGGCTTAAATGCTGAAGCTGCAGGTGTAAAATTAAATGATAAAGGACAGGTTGAAGTCAACGAACATTTACAAACGTCTGCATCTAATATCTATGCGATTGGAGATGTTATAAAAGGCGCGATGTTAGCGCATAAAGCGGAAGAAGAAGGTGTTTTTGTAGCCGAAACTATGGCAGGACAAAAACCACATATCGATTATAACTTAATTCCAGGAGTTGTTTACACATGGCCAGAAGTGGCTGCTGTTGGTAAAACAGAAGACCAATTAAAAGCAGATAACGTGGAGTATAAAGTTGGTCAGTTTCCATTTAGAGCATTAGGTCGTGCTAGAGCAAGTGGAGATATCGATGGCTTTGTAAAGATCTTAGCAGATAAAACGACAGATGAAGTCTTAGGAGTTCATATGATTGGTGCACGTTGTGCCGATTTAATTGCAGAAGCCGTTGTAGCTATGGAATTTAGAGCGTCTGCTGAAGATATTTCACGCATGTCTCATGCACACCCAACATTTGCAGAAGCCGTAAAAGAAGCCGCTTTAGCAGCAACAGAAGATAGAGCATTACACGTTTAGACTATAAAATATGATAATAGAACCAAGAACTAGAGGGTTTATATGTTTAACATCGCATCCCGTTGGCTGTGAGCAAAACGTATTGAATCAGATAGATTATATTAAATCAAACCCCGTAGCTAATGGCCCAAAAAAGGTCTTGGTTATTGGCGCATCAACAGGCTTTGGCTTAGCATCTAGAATTACTAGTGCTTACGGCTCTAACGCCTCAACTATTGGTGTGTTTTTTGAAAAGCCCCCAACAGAAGGGCGTCCGGCGTCACCAGGATGGTACAATAGTGCCGCTTTTGAAGCGCAAGCGCATAAAGATGGCTTGTATGCTAAGAGTATCAATGGAGATGCATTTTCAAATGAAATTAAAGCACAAACTTTAAAATTAATTCAAGACGACTTAGGGAAGATTGATATGGTTATTTACAGTTTGGCGTCACCAGTGAGAACACATCCAGATACAGGAGAGCGTTTTAAATCTGTTTTGAAACCGATTGGAGAAACATTTACAAATAACACCGTAGATTTTCATACAGGAGTCGTAAAAGAAATTTCAATAGAGCCTTGTTCAGGTGATGATATTGATAATACGATTGCCGTAATGGGAGGTGAAGATTGGAAAATGTGGATTGATCTCTTAAAATCTGCTGATGTATTATCTGAGGATTTTAAAACTGTTGCGTATTCTTATATTGGCCCTTCATTAACAGAAGCGGTTTATAGAAAAGGAACCATTGGTCGTGCAAAAGATCATTTAGAAGCGACTGCTTTTGAAATTACAGATTCTCTAAAAGATATCAACGGAAAAGGGTATGTTTCTGTAAACAAAGCTTTAGTAACACAGGCGAGTTCTGCAATTCCGGTAATTCCGTTATACATTTCATTGTTGTATAAAGTGATGAAAGAAGAAGGGATTCACGAAGGTTGTATAGAGCAAATTGAACGTTTATTTAATGAGCGTTTATATGCTGAAGATTTACAATTGGATGAACAAGGACGAATTCGTGTTGACGATTGGGAAATGCGTGATGATATTCAAGCAAAAGTCTTAGAGCTTTGGAAAGAAGCGACTACTGAAACGTTGCCAAACATTGGTGATTTAGACGGTTATAAAACGGATTTCTTCAACCTTTTTGGCTTTAATGTTGATGGTGTTGATTATGATAAGGATGTTAATGAAATGGTTGCTATTCCTGGGTTACAGGAATAATACACGTTCATAATAATTAATTTTAAAAGCGAATTTCTATTTTAGATTTTCGCTTTTTTTTATGATAAATACTTAGGTAATATTACACAAAGTTGCACAAAGAAGGCACGGAGATTCACGGAGAGATTTGTTAAGTTTTTTAATATAGTTTTCGGAGATTGTTTTTAGCGGCTTTTCGCGAAATATTATAACACAGAGTTCCACAAAGGAGGCACGAAGATTCACGGAGAAATTCTTTTAATCTTTAACTTTTCTGTTACTAATTGACACTAACCTATAACTTCATTAAAGATTCTTACAGATTTTTGAGGTGTTATTTCTTTGCGTCTTTGCGGCTTTTTGCGAAATATAATATCACAGAGTTCCACAAAGGAGGCACGAAGATTCACGGAGAAATTATACTAAACTTCAACTTTTTCAGTAGCTATTTAACACTAATCTATAACTTCATTAAAAATTCTTACAGGTTTTTGAGGCGTTATTTCTTTGCGTTTTAGTGGCTTTTCGCGAAATATAATATCACAGAGTTCCACAAAGGAGGCACGGAGATTCACGGAGAAATCATACTAAGCTTTCACTTTTTCTATAACTTACTGAAGTTTGATACATGTTTGTTAAGGGTTCATTTCTTTGCAACTTTGCGTCTTTGCGGCTTTGCGCGAAATATTATAACACAGAGTTCCACAAAGGAGGCACGAAGATTCACGGAGAAATATTATTAAAATATAAGTCTTTTTATCTTTTAAAGATAGTTGAACGTAGTTCTGATTATTTTTCTTCACTAATCACTAATCACTAATCACTAATCACTAATCTTCAAAGTTCCTGTATCAAATCAGAAATGCGTAAGCGGTTACTATAATCATGTTCATTAATATCGCGCACAAAACAATAGGCACTAATATCTCCTGATTTTACTTTTTCAGCTAAGACTTCAACTTTAAAAGGCCCAAATTCTTCTGATTTTTCGATGTAGTAGAATTCGTGATCATAAATTATGGTGCTAACTTTCTTTTGGTATTTATCTTTTAAGAAGGCTTGGATATCTTCGACTGAATTTATATCGTCATCATAGTTGGTCGCGTTAATATACATGGCAAATTCTTCTTTGCTCTGGTTGTTTAGCACCAAAATATCATCATCCTTAAAATACGCTTTTACCGTTATGTTGCCATCTTCGGTTTCAATAGAAAAGATATTCTGAAGATTAATGTTCCAAGTTGTTTTTATCACATGATTTTTTCTGGAAATTTCAAGAATATTATCGGCTTTAAATGTATAAATCGATTTCTTTTTAGAAATGCCATTAATTAAAACCCATTGTTTATTTATAAAATGAGAATCGTGATGAACCTCATAATTAAATGGTTTTAAGTTAGGAATAGTATTATGTAGGTAATCATTCATTTAATTAGGTTTCAATACAAAGGCAGTTGCTTTGTAACGTTGCGATTTGGGTATTTATTTCTTAAAACCTGAGTTTGATATAATATTTGTTTTCAGTTTGAATGAATTTTTATTCAATTCGCAGATATATTTTTGAAGGACTAACGCGTTAATTTAAAAAAATCATGTCAAGAATTGGGAAAAATTCATCGAATCCTACGGAAAAGCTAAAAAAATGCAATCTTTTCGTATAAAATTATTGAAATATCACGATATTACTTTTATACTTCAAATCGCACTTTTTTTAGGGTTCTGGAAATTAAATCTTATATCGAACTCAGGTTTAAAGTTAAAAATTTTCTAGATGTTTTAAAACTTCTTTCTTATAACTTCGACTAATGGAAAGCGCTTTCCGATTAACTGTAACATCATCATTTGTAAACGACCGTAGGTGTTCTATAGTTAAAGTGTAAGACCTGTAGACTGTTGTGATACTTGCGCTTAAAAAAAGAAAAGAAAGAATCATATACTATGAGGTAAAATATGGCAAGCGAACTTTATAAAGTTCGCTTTTTTATTTTGGAGTGTTTTATTTCTGTAATTTTGTAAAAACAGATTATGGAAGAACTAACGCTCACAACACCAGCACTTTTATTCTCGGCAATATCGCTAATAATGTTAGCATATACCAACCGATTTTTGGCTTATGCTGCTATAATTAGAAATCTTAGTGATAAGTATTTAAAGCATCAAGACGCTTCTGTTCTCAGACAAATTAAAAATTTAAGATTAAGAATACAGTTAACGAGATATATGCAAATTGCAGGTATCTCTAGTTTATTGTTTTGCGTTTTAACGATGTTCTTAATTTATATACATTATCCTATTGTAGCCGTTTGGGCATTTGGTTTAGGATTAGTACTTCTTATTTTATCCTTATTGTTTTTAATATGGGAAATTCAAATATCAGCAAAATCTTTGCAGCATCATTTAGGAGATATTGAAAATCATTTTAAAAAATAATTTTTTAAATTTTTTGTGACCTTTATAAATATAGAGTGTCTTAAGATTAATAACCAACTTAATACTCACTAAAAAATCCCTTGACAAAAGACGCTATTCATAGTCTATCCGATGAAGCGCTCGTAGAAGCTATCGTAAAAACTAACGACACCTTGTTGTTCGAGGTGCTGTACGATAGATTTGCGACCATGGTTTATAACAAGTGTTATGGATTTGCAAATGGAGTTGATGAAGCCAAGGATTTAACTCAAGATGTTTTTTAAGGGTTTATGTCAAATTAGGAAGTTTTAAGGGGAAGTCTAAATTTTCAACATGGTTGTATGCTTTTACGTATAATCATTGTGTGAATTATGTCACTCGGAATACAGCTAAAAAGTTTGAGAAAAAATCTATTAGCACTGAGTATCTTGACATTGAGAATATAGGAGAAGATATAGATTCTACGCTTGAGTTTAAAAACATGAGAGTAGAGCAATTGAAACACGTTATGGAACTCATCTCACCAGATGATAAAATGATGTTATTATTAAAGTATCAGGATAATTTATCAATTAAAGAATTGGCCGACGTTTTAGATATAGGAGAAAGCGCGGTGAAAATGCGATTAAAAAGAGCGAAAGATAAACTTGTACATAAGTACACAAATTATACGAAAGATGGAGAATCCATTTAAGCAATTAGATAAGCCTTTACAGGAAGTCCCGCTGGAACTGAAAGAGAAAGTTATGCATGATATTGCTATAGCAAAACTCTTTTTGGAATTGGCAGAATTGTTTTCGTATAATATTGGTCATATTATAGACAGCGTAACAAGTAGACGAAAAAAAGAAAATAAGTAAAAACCCTAGTGTAATAGTATTGGTATGGAAAAAGTAACAGAATTTAAGGATATTGCTATGCAATCGTTAACTACAATGTGGTTAGAGATTACTAAAATATTCCCTAATATAGTTGGGGCATTAATTGTATTAATTATAGGTTGGATTGTAACCAAGCTTATTATTAAGCTTATTAAGAAAGTTTTAAAATTAGCAAAGGCTAATAAATTAGATGATAAATTAAATGAGATTGAGATTATAGAAGGTAAAAAACTCAATTTTGATACCGTTAAAATTGTTTCTGGTTCTGTAAAATGGATGATGTATATTATCTTATTAATAACAGCATCAGACATTATGGGATTAGATATTATTTCTAATCAAATTAGTGCGTTATTATCTTATATACCGCAATTGTTTGCGGCGTTAATTATATTTATTATTGGTTTAATTTTTGCCAATTTCGTTAAGAATAGTTTGAAAAAATTATTCGAATCAATGGATTTATCAGGTGGTAAAATGATTAGCCAAGTTGTGTTTTTCTTATTACTGACATTTATATCTATTACAGCTTTAAATCAGGCTGGTATCAATACAGATATAATTACCAATAATATTAATATGATAATAGCCGGCTTCTTGTTAGCCTTTTCCATCGCTTTTGGTTTGGGAGCAAGGGAAGTTGTCGCTAAATTATTGAACACATTTTATGCACGTAAGACTTTTGAAATTGGGCAGAAAATTATTTTTAATGATAAAATTTATGAAATAGAGGCTGTAAAAAGTATCTCTGTTATATTAAAAAATTCAGAAGGAAAACTTATTGTTCCTATTAAAGATATAGTAGAGAATCAAGTACAAATGCAGGATTAATTATAAGGTTAGGGTTATAGGTTTTATGTTTACATAAAGTGTGATCTTGCATGTGCTTGAAATAGTTAAAACCCTATTTATTAATTTAAATAGGGTTTTCTATTCAATGAATAAATGATTTACAAATTCCCGAAAGCAAAATTAAGGATGTAAATAATTAATAATCATGATGTTTATTGCGTCTGCAATCCGTAGTGATAACTTTTTTTAATTGAAGTTGGATATAAGAATATCAATTAGCTTTTAGTAGTCTATTCTTTTAAAACTGTTAAAAGACAAAGTGTTTGTCTTAATGCCGATTAGCACGAATAAAATCAGAAATTAAATACGTAATCAACTTTCCAACTTTGGTGTCTTCATTAGTAGTTGGTGCAGCTTCACAAATATGTAGATATGCAGCATTTTGATGTTTACCCAAAGAATTCACAAATTGTCTCGCTTGTTTTACATTAAAGCCACTTGGCGTCATAGCGCTACTTGGTATGTTTTCAATAGCATCGCAATCAATTTCAATTCCGAAGGTAGTATTAGAAACATGATCTAAAGCAGTTTTCATTTCGGAAATAAAATCGAGTTCATTTCTTACCTCTAGAGCTTCATACGTATTGTATTCTATAAATTTTACTTTCTTCATCGTTTTTAGTAACGTGTCAGAAGTGTAGTTTTCATGCAAGCCAAAAATAAAATAGTTTTTTAAAAACCCTTCTGCAAAGGCATAACTAAATCCGTTACCACTATGTCTGCCTTCTTCAGCTCTAAAATCAGAATGAGCATCAAAATTCACCACATTTATTTTTCCGTTGTTGGCTAAAGCACAACCTTTAATATTACCATAAGCATTATTGTGACCTCCTCCGATAATAATTGGAGTTTTACCAGCTTTAATAATAGAAGCTACGACATGTGTAACATCTCTATCTATGGTTTCCACAAGATTTCTAACTTTGGATATTTGCTTTTTTTTAGATAAATCTAAATGAGATAAAGATTCATGTTGCTCAGCATAATCTAAATGACCAAGTATTAAAACGCGTTTAGCATCCGTAAAATCATTACTTTGGATATTTAATAAAACTTTTAGAGTTGTGTCCCAAGCTTTGTAAGGGCTTGGTTTACCGTAGTTTGCTATTATGCCAATATCTTCTGTTATTCCAAAAATAACATAGTCAACATCTAAATTAACAATGCTATCGTATATCTTAGTGAGGTTAGGTATTAACTGAATATGTTCTCCAAATTTTGTTTCACCTTTGCGTTTCGTTAAAAGCTGTTGTTTGTCTTTTTCTGTAAATAAAATAAGATGCTCCATTTGGATAAATAATTTTAATAATAGATTAAAAGTACATTTTTATTTAATTACTTTCACTTCAAATTAACATTTTAAAAAAAACAAGAATTAACAATATTAAAAACCAAACAATTTATGGAAGGTTCACAAAAATCAAGTACAGGATTAAAAGTAGGCTTAGGTATATTATTAGTATTATTCTTAGTCACGGCTTTCTACACATCTAAACTTTACAGCGAAAAGCAAGAGAATGAAAAGATGCTAGTCAATGAAAAGAAACAAGTGATGAATGATCTTAATAACATGGCCAAAGATTATGATGAAGCTATTGCTGAAAGTGAAGTTAAAAATCAAGATTTAATTGCTGCAAGAGAACGTATCCAGGGTTTAATGGATTCTTTAAAAGTATCTCAAAATAGCGTTGGTAGTCTATGGAACTACAAAAAGAAGTACATGGCTTTACAAGAAGAAATGGACATTCTATTAACTGAAAACGATCGTTTAAAAGGTGAAAATCAATACTTAGCCTCATCTTTAGATAGTACACAAGTTCAGTTGGCTGAACGTACAATGTTTACAGACTCATTATTAGTTCAGAACACAGAACTTACAACTGTTGTTAAAGATGCCGCTGCATTACAAACTGTTGGTTTAGTTGGTATGGGCGTTATTGAGAGAAATAATGGTAAACAAATACCAACAGAACGTGCAAGACGAAGTGATAAAATTAAAGTTTGTTTTACTGTCGCTAAAAATATGCTTACCGAAGGAGGAGATAAAGAACTATACGTTCAAGTTATTGATCCTAAAAATAATGTCTTAGGTTCTAACGATCAGATAGAATTTGAAGGGCAGACATTAAATTACAGTTTAATTAGTAGATTTAACTACGAAAATAGAAACTTGAATATCTGTGAATACATTAATGAATTGGAAGATTCTAAATTTGAAGAAGGACGTTATACTATAAATGTATTTAATGATAAAGCCTTAATTTCTACTTCAGAATTTGAATTGAAGTAAAAAGGTCGTTGATTGATTCATAAAAAAA
>NZ_ATMR01000033.1 GCF_000427335.1 Winogradskyella psychrotolerans RS-3
ATTTTCATTTTCTATCTTTGAATTCAATTGAAAATTACGGAAATAATCGACTAAAATAAAATGGCTTTAAAAACTTTTGTAAAGATAAGTAATGTCAACAACTTAAGCGATGCACGCTACTGTTCTGGAATGTATGTTAACCTTATGGGTTTTTCCCTTGAAAAGAACAATGAGTATTACGTAACGCCAACAGCTTTTAAAGAAATTACAGATTGGTTATCCGGATTGGAATACGTTGCGGAATTCTCGGACAGTCATCCCGATACTATTTTAGAAACGATGGCGCAGTATGAAGGGTTCTCTTACATTCAAATTGCTGAAAGACTTCATCTCCCAATGCTTAAAAATACCAGTTACTCCTTAATCTTCAAATACACTTTAGAAAAACCCGAAGACTTAGAGGACTTATTGGACCTGGCGCCCACGCTAAAAGAAAACGACATAATACTAAACCTCGAATCTGACACCTCCATGGAAATTACAGAGGGAATTCAGGAAGAAATCAAAAAAATAGCAGCAAAATGTGATTTGCTACTTGGATTTGGCTTTGATGATAAAAACATTGACCAACTTCT
>NZ_ATMR01000034.1 GCF_000427335.1 Winogradskyella psychrotolerans RS-3
TTAGTAGAGCTTTTTTTTTATTACTAATGACTAATTATAGTTTAGCAAATAAGGTATTTAAAGATTTAAAGTCTTTTCGCTTAAAATCAGTGTTATCTCTTTTATTAATATAATTTATCAAATCTTTTTTAGGTCCCGATGTCCAAAAATCATCAATGCTAACGAGTGTATTGTTCTCTTTTATATAAACATCATTTATAATTTTAGAATCGTAAGGTGCTTCTATTAAATCATAAATTGCAGAATCCTCATCTTTTATATAGAGTTCACGAAACAACTTATCATAACCTTCAATAGCTACAAATTTGGTTGCTGTAGTTTCACCTTTGTGTGCATTAAATAACGTCACTGAACTTACATCTTCATTAGGAATATAGATACAACCGTCATCAGTACTTAGTATCACTGCGTAGTGTTGATTATCAATGTGATTTAAACTAACAAAACCATTTATAGTTTCATTATTTTTCATGGTAATTTCACCATCATAAAAATCATGATCTAAATTGGAATAGAAAAATAATTGCTGGTTGAATAGGTCTAAATTTTCATCTTGAGCTAAAGCTTTAGTATTGAATGCTAAAAAACCTAATAGAACAAAAAAGCTGAGATTAATTTTTGAAGTCATAATGTGGTGTTTTAAAGTTAAACTACTAAAACATATTCAACAATTATTCCAAACTAGTTAATCTTCATCAAATACTACACTTTGATATGCACCAGCATCTGGAGAAGCAGATCTACTTTTTTCTAAGATATCATTAGGAACTTGAGAAGCAAAAGCAGAAAGTCCAATGCCGTTTGCTCCAGAATCGGCACCAATACGCATCATATTCTCAGAAGAATTCTCAAAATCTGGTTGTTCATTAAATACATTGCCAACATAAAATGATTCATCGTCAAAATCGTAATTACCATTGCCTTGAAGATCGTTGTTATCGAATCGTAGTAAGCAATTTGTAAATTTATAATTGAATATATCTCCTTCATTTTCTAGTAAAAACTCAGGGTTATCATTACCATAAATGATACAGTTATTAAAGTTTGCTTCTATTAAATCATTGGTGAAAACAGCATTGTTTTCATCAACAATAAAATCATTTAAAAGTAGGGCAGGGAATTGCCTAAAACTATTATTCCAGTAATTAGCAATGGTACAATGTGTAAAATTGTATTTTCCACCATACGTTCCTGCAAAAGAAGATTGTCCAGCATTATTAATAACCAGGTTTTCTGCGCGTATAGAAGTCGCACGTCCTAATATTCCATAACTACTTACATTATAGATTTGAGAATTCCTTATCGTTAATTTATTGTTTGTAGCATTTTGATCACCTTCAGACAATACACCAATAGTCGCATTTTTTATAGTGGCGTAATTAATGGTGTTGTTTTCACTTCCATTAAACAACCAAATGGTGCCCCATTGACCAGGAATATCTTCGTAAAGTGGTTCTAAACGATCGCCTTCTAAAATAACTTCATTTTCTAAAGTCTCTTGGTCTGTACTTAATGCACCATTTATATTTAAGGATCCATTGTTAGTTACAATAATTCCAGAATCCGCATGAAAGTGCACACGTGCTCCGGCCTCCATAGTTAAGGTTTTACCTGCACCAACGCCTGCGTAACCATAAATAACATATGGTTTTTCATTAGTAAAGGTTAGTTCATCATCCGCAAGAAAACGACCTTGTAATGTGGTTTCGTCTGGTGTGCCATCTCCATCAACATCAAAACTTAGCGTTTCAACAATACCAGTCACAGCATCTTTACTTGGGTAAATAAAAACAGCATCTTTAACTAAGGTTACAACATCGATATCTTGTTGATTATTTCCAGAATCGAAAAGAATTTTATCCGTATATAAAAACTGATTTTCTAAACCTCCTAAAGTTGAAATATCAATTGTAGTTTCAATAAAAATAAACAAACTGTCTTTTGCTAATAATTCTACATCTTCAAAGAATTTACCTTCTTGAGCACCTTCTAATCCTGTAGTGCCATCAATATTCATTCTGTAACGTGAATTCACACCATTTTCGAATTGTATGGTCGGAATTACAATATCGTCATCACTGCGATTATAAACTTTAAGGTTATATGTGCTAGAACCAATATTTGTAAAAACAGTATCTAAATAAATGGTGTCTTTTGCAAACTCTAGTTGGCCTTTGCTTGGAGTAAATTCAAAATCGTTACGACAAGAACTCCAAAAAATTAAAATTCCGAAACAGAGAAAAAATGATAGCAATCGCTTCATAAGTAATAAATATAATTAAGGCTTAAAAATATAACTTTTGAAGTTAGGATTTATTATAGTTGCCTATAAATATATGAAGATTATCATTCCTGCGAAAGCAGGAATCCACTCGTTAATATATGAGATTCCTGCCTTGTCATCAATGTGAGCTGTTAATCTTTATTTTTCTTAACGCTCTTTTCGCCATATTCATCCAATAGTATTAAGAATAGCTGACTATTTACCACTAGCTCTTCTAAGAATTGCATTTTGTTTTCTTCTTTAAGAAGTTTAGAACTCATTTGCTTGGCATCGCAAAAATCAAAAAATAGATATTTCCTGTCTTCCGGAATTTTTAAATTATCAGTTATTAATTGTGTATTAAAAAATGAACTAGTAGTAAATAAGGAGTCCATTTGCGTATAGGTAATCGGTTGATACGTTGGTGCGATGTACTTATCCTTCTTTTTTAGAAGATTAGCAACTAAGTCAATAATAGCAAAGAGATCTGGACCGTAAGCAGATGCTGCAGGTTTGTATTTTTCTGGATGATTTTTTATGTCTTCCTGAATGATATTTTTAAGTTCCGTATTGTATGTTTCTTCTACAAAAACGGGTTGTTCTGGTGCTGCTTTTACTTCAACTTCATCGAGTTCTGTGAGTATTTCTTTAAGTTCAAAAACGGCTGTGCCATCAAAATGATACGCTTGTAAGGCAATAGTTTTTGGGTGATAGAATACGGACTCAATAGAAATGGTATCTGTCACTTTAGCTTCGAGGCTAAAATTACCGTTGTTATTTGTTACCGTAACCCGGTTTTGTGTTTTATTGAAAACTTTTACATTTTTAACGGTTCCGCTAGCATCATATACTTTTCCATTTAAAGTTTGAGAAAAGTGTAAGAGAGGTAGACCTAATAAAAAGAATAGAATAGTAATTTTACGCATACTTGATTTGATTGATGCGTTAAAGTAAAGTGATTAAGTTGAAAGCAATCTGCGTTTTAAAAAAACTTTAACCTAATAAAATGTTAATTAAAAAGCTCACCAATTTCTGGAGGTATACGCGTAGGACGCTGTGTTTTAGAATCCATCAGACACCATTTTGCTTTAGAGCTTACAATCAATTGTTGGGTTTTGACATTGGTAATTTCGACATGTCTTATAGTACTAACACCTGCAACTTTTGGAACATACGTCTTTAATAAAAGTTGGTCTCCAAGCAAAGCCGGACTTTTATACTCTATATAATGATTCACCAAAAACCAAGAATAGGTTTCTAAAATATCTTTTGTAGCATAGGCGAGCCAATGGTCCTTAGCAATATCTTGAACCCATTGCACATAGCGTACATTGTTTACATGGTTAAGATCATCTATATCATCTTCAGTAACGGTAATGGTTTTTTCGAATACGTGCACAGTGCTATTATTGTTTCATTATTTTAACCTCAAAAAGCTTGTCCCAGTTTTTTCCTGTTACAAAAATAGTTTTGCGTTCTGGGTGGTAAGCAATACCGTTTAAAACATCTAATTCAGGATGTTGTGTGACTAGTTTTCTTAAAGGTTTAAAGTCTATAACACCTTCAACTCCTCCTGTTGTTGGGTTAATGATAAGGACACCATTACGTTGGTAAATATTGGCGAAAATCTTTCCGTCAATCCATTCCATTTCATTTAAGTTCGCGATGACACCTTTTTCAGTATAGACTTCAATATGGCCTTTTTCGCTAAGATCATCAGGATTTAAAAAATAGATTTTCTCTGTACCATCAGATTTATAAAGTGTTTCACCATCATTACAAATGCCCCATCCTTCCTTACTCGTTTGATAATTAAATGTTTTTACCTTTTCAAAAGTATTCACATCGTACACAAAGCCTATTTTTGCTTGCCATGTTAATTGGTAGATGTTATCATTTAAAATGGTTAAGCCTTCTCCAAAATATTGGTCTTCTAAGTTGATGTTTTTTAAGACTTCGCCAGTTTCAAAATTTAGCTTTCTAAGTTTCGATTCTTTTCGCTGACCTGTGCTTTCATATAATTCACCATTGTAAAATTCCAAACCTTGCGTATAAGATGTAATATCGTGAGGGTAGGTGTTTATAACTTCATACTTGTAATAAGAAGGAATTATGTTATTAAAAACCTGAATAGATTTAGTAATTGTTTCCGTTTTATCTTCAAAATTAACTATTGCAGTGATTTCTTTTTTACCTAAAGTAATCTGATCTAAAACATCATTACTTTCAATCGGTTTACCATTTAGCTGATAACTTACGTTAGTGATCTCTAAATTCTTGGGATTATCTATTGAAAGCTTCAGTGTATCACCAAGCATTAAAGATTTTACCGATGTATTTATCGATAAACTTGAAATTTTTGAAGCATTTGTTTCACCGCAATTGGATAAAATTAAGCTTAAAGATAAGAGAATGAAATATTTAGAAATATGCATAATGTCTGTTTGAATTTTTAGCAAGTTATTAAATAAAATTCAGTTTAAAAATCATTGCGTAAGTATTAAAAGATTGTATCTTTGCACCTGGCAAGTCCTACACAACCAGCTCCTGTTGAACCCTCCAGGGCGGGAACGCAGCAAAGGTAAATGGTCGTAGCGGTGTGATGTAGGTAGCTTGCCTTTTTTTGTGCCCTAAAGTCAAATCTTGAACGCCTCGGCGAATCGAGATTTTTTCAGTTTATATAGGTTCTAATCGCGGTTAGCCTAGTCTTAAAAGGTCTACTAATTTCAGAATTTGTATTTTCGACATTATAATTTATAAAACAGTATGTCTAAAGTTGTATTAATAACAGGTGGTTCTTCAGGAATAGGAAAATCTGTTGGTGAATTTCTTCAAACCAAAGGATTTAAAGTTTATGGCACAAGCAGGAATCCTGATCGGTATCCGAATAGTAAATTTCCTATTGTAGCGTTAGATGTTACAAAGCCTGAAACGATTTCTAATTGTGTTGCAGAATTATTAACATACGAATCTCGAATAGATGTACTCTTAAATAATGCAGGTGCAGGTATTACTGGACCTATAGAAGAGATTCCTGATGCAGAAATTAAACGCAATTTTGAAACTAATTTATTTGGCCCCATAAATATGATTAAGGCTGTTTTGCCTACGATGAGACAGCAAAATTCTGGCTTAATTATTAATGTGACCTCAATTGCAGGTTATATGGGATTACCATATAGAGGAGTTTATAGCGCTAGTAAAGGAGCATTGGAGCTAATTACCGAAGCCTTTAGAATGGAATTGAAAGGGTTTCATATTAATATGACCAATGTTGCTCCTGGTGATTTTGCTACTAATATAGCTGCTGGACGTTATCATGCGCCTGCTTTAGAAGATTCTCCTTACAAAGCAACCTACGGAAAAACTTTGGGTATGATGGACGAGCATGTGGATAGTGGTAGTGATCCTAAACAAATGGCAGAAGCGATTTATAAAATCATTCAGACTAAAAATCCGAAAATCCATTATAAGGTTGGAGCCTTTATGCAAAAGTTTTCAATTGTTTTAAAACGCATACTTCCAGATTCAACTTACGAGAAGTTATTGATGAATCATTATAAGTTGTAGGTATTGTGGTACATTATTTGAGGTGTAAAACCAAATCAACCAGAATGAAACGCTTTAAAATTCTTCCTATTGTAGTTTGTTTTTATGCTTTGGATGCGAAGATATTATAGAGTGTATAATTAACAAAAGACCCGAAATACCTAATAAATCTTTTGGTGTCGGTTATGTTAATAATTACTATTACGAAGAGTTGACTTCAGAAATTAAAAATGAGCCTAACGACGATGATTATGGCTATACCTATGAAATCTATGGAGACTTACCAGATGGTTTAGAGACATTCACTAATTTTAGAACATTATCGATAGAAGGAACAGCACGGACTTCAGGAACTTTTACATTTAAGGTTTATCTCTATGTTGATCCACCTGAGTATTATGATGAAGATTCTGAGCAATACGAAGATTCTTTGTGTGCCTATTCTACTTCAAAAGAGTTTACTATAATTGTCAATTAGAGGTTTTTGTTAATATATTCTGAAAAATCATTTCTTTAAATGTGAGCTTAAAGTTGTAAATTCGCCACAACTAAAAACACAATAATTCAAAATCATATTACATGAAATTTTTTATCGATACAGCAAACCTAGAGCAGATTAAAGACGCTCAAGATATGGGTATTTTAGATGGTGTTACAACAAACCCATCATTAATGGCTAAAGAAGGCATTACAGGAACAGATAATATTATGAAGCATTATGTGGATATCTGTAATATTGTAGAAGGTGATGTTTCTGCAGAAGTCATATCTACAGATTTTGAAGGCATGGTAAGGGAAGGTGAGGCCTTAGCAGAATTGCACGATCAGATTGTGGTAAAATTACCAATGATTAAAGATGGCATTAAGGCTTGTAAGTATTTTTCGGATAGGGGAATTAAAACAAACGTAACCTTAGTATTCTCTCCTGGTCAGGCATTATTAGCGGCTAAAGCAGGTGCAACATATGTATCTCCTTTTATTGGTCGTTTAGATGATATCTCTACAGATGGTTTAAACCTTATCGCTGAGATTCGTCATATCTATGATAACTATTCTTTTGAAACTCAAATATTAGCAGCTTCTGTACGTCATACAATGCACGTTATAGATTGCGCTAAATTGGGTGCAGACGTTATGACAGGACCTTTAAGTTCTATCACCGGATTACTTAGACATCCATTAACAGATAGTGGTTTAGAAAAGTTCTTAGCAGATTATAAGAAAGGAAATTAAATAAATTTCTACAACAGTTTTAAAGAGCATCTTGTTTTACAATAAGATGCTTTTGTTGTAATAACTCCTCAAGGGTTTCGTTAAACTCAGAGTTGAAGATGTTAGCATTAGGATGTAAAATGATACCATTTTCATCAACAATAATACACTTGTTTAAATAATTGACGGCTAAAGTTTTACGTGCTGCTTTTGAATTCTTAAATTTAAATTCATTAATCGTAGGGAAGTTATAGTTCTCAATAATATTCTTCCAGAATTTATCATTATTGTCATTCACATTAATAGAGATAAAATCAGTCTGAGGAAAATTCGCTTTCAACTTGTCTACCATATAATGACTATTTTTATATTGCGATTTAGAATTAGAAGACCAGAAATATATAATCGTAGGTTTTGTAATAATCGAATTTATAAAATGTTCTGTGTCATTATAATTTACAATAGAAATGTTAGGCAACGGATTACCTTGACGTAGCAATTTTAAAGAAGATACTAAATCATTCATGTATAATTTATCCTCCTCGTTAGTGCTTTTTTCTAAGTAATAATTAAGCACTTCATTGGCTTCATCTTCAGTGTGATTATAGCTGATATATTCTCGTGCTTTATATTTTAATAAATTATTTTTAATAATTGGATCTGAAATAATACTATCAATTAAATCTAATTTAGACTTATTGTAATCCATCGCATGTCTATTAAACTTACTATGATAAGCGTTATTCTTATAATAATCGTGAATAGCCAGATTATCTATATGAGAAAATAAGAATCGATTATAAGCAAAGAACCGACTTAAATGTGTGGCATTGTAATCGATATTTTTTCTATGTCCGAAAAAGCCTTCTGGTAAATCTTTAATGTGAATTAATTTATTGTTGCCAAAATAAGCGAATGGATAAATTTCTTTGTCAGCATAGGCATTGTAGTTAATATTGGCTTCTATAATAGATTTGAAGAATTCTGATTCTTCATTTCGAATTAAAAATTGGTGAAACTCATTTAATTGCATTTGTCGTCTGTTTTCAACAAATTCATTAAAAACTTCAGGTTCCATCTTAGAATATTTCACTAATTGTTTCGCTTCTTTTTCATTAGATAAATAGGTCTTAAGAAGGTAGTTGTTCTTTTTGGCACCGTTTCCTGTAAATACTAAAGACTCATCAAAATCATAAGTATTTAGTCTAAACATTATACTATCATTAGGCTCTAACAATAACATTTGGTATTCGCCACCATGAGTTAAAGAGTATAACCCCGGATGAAGATTATCTATTTTAAAAATAAATCGATTATTAGTATCTAAAGTAATAGAATCTAAAACCTGCCCATTAGTATTATAGAGTATAACACTATTGTTTTTAGGATTGATAATTTCACCACCAATATAGGCATAGTCACTAGTGTTTCCACCTTTGAATTGACATCCAAAAATAGTTGATAACAAGGCAACAGTAAGAACTATACGGAGGGTTTGCATGTAGAATTTATAATAGTTTAGAAAACAAAAATATAGGATGCTTTACGCATCTGCTGTTAATACCTCGTTAAATCTTACGAGTAAGTCTTATAATTTCAATGAAATGCATAAATCTTAGATATGTTGCAGCTCGTTAGCTTTATTATTAGAGCCTTCAATAGCTTGAGTTGAGTTCTGTTTTTGAACCTAAGTACAGAAATGAGATTCAGAATCATCTTTCAATTTAAATTTTACCACTTTTTTAAGATTCATAATGCCGTAAAATAGCAGATTTTGCGTTTAATTTTCTACTTTTGCAATCTCAAAAATTCGCCTTCATTTATAATAAGGTTAATAGATTAAAATTTAAAGACATGTTATCAGTTTCTAATCTTTCAGTTCAATTTGGAAAACGCATACTTTTTGATGAAGTAAGCACCACATTTAATAATGGTAATTGCTATGGTATTATTGGTGCCAATGGTGCCGGAAAATCTACATTTTTAAAGATTATAGCAGACAAAATGGATCCAACATCAGGAAGTGTTCATTTAGAGCCAGGTAAACGTATGTCTGTTTTAGAGCAGAATCACAATTTACATGATGAAGACACTGTTTTAGAAACGATCTTAAAAGGAAATAAACCTTTATATAAATTAAAATCTCAGTTGGATGCACTTTATGCAGATTACACAGATGAAAATGCTGAGAAAATAGGAGAGCTTCAAGTGCAGTTTGAGGAAATGAACGGTTGGAATGCAGATAGTGATGCTGCTGCGATGTTATCAAACTTAGGGATTAAGGAAGATTACCACTATACCTTAATGAAGGATTTAGATGGTAAGCAAAAAGTACGTGTCTTATTAGCACAAGCTTTATTCGGAAATCCAGATTTGTTAATCATGGATGAGCCTACCAATGATTTAGATTACGAAACAATCTCTTGGTTAGAAAATTTCTTAGCAAATTATGAAAGCTGCGTCATTGTAGTATCTCACGATAGACACTTTTTAGATTCAGTTTGTACACATATTTCGGATATCGATTTCGGGAAAATCAATCATTTCTCCGGTAACTATACTTTCTGGTATGAGTCGTCTCAATTAGCGGCAAGACAACATGCACAACAGAATAAAAAGGCTGAAGAAAAGAAAAAAGAATTAGAAGATTTTATTCGTCGTTTCTCTGCTAACGTTGCTAAATCTAAGCAAGCAACGAGTAGAAAGAAGATGATTGAAAAGTTAAATATTTCAGACATTAAACGCTCTAGTCGTCGTTATCCTGCAATTATTTTTGAACGCGATCGCGAAGCAGGAGATCAGATCTTGAATGTTCAAGGTTTATCAGCAAGTTTAGAAAATGAGGTGTTATTTAGCAATATTGACATCAACTTAAATAAAGGTGATAAAGTAGTCGTGTACTCTAAAGATTCTAGAGCAACAACAGCTTTTTATCAGATACTAAATGGTAAAGAACAAGCAGATTCAGGTAAGTTTGATTGGGGTGTGACTACAACGCAATCGTATTTACCATTAGACAATAGCGAATTCTTTAATAATAAACTATCATTAGTAGATTGGTTACGCCAGTGGGCAACAACTGAAGAAGAACGTGAAGAAGTTCACATTCGTGGATTCCTTGGGAAAATGATTTTCAGTGGTGAGGAAGCTTTAAAAACATCAGATGTTTTATCTGGAGGTGAAAAAGTACGTTGTATGCTAAGTCGTATGATGATGATGAGAGCTAACGTATTAATGTTAGACGAACCGACCAACCACTTAGATTTAGAAAGTATTACAGCATTTAATAATTCGCTAACAAACTTTAAAGGAACAATCATGTTAACAACACATGATCATGAGTTTGCGCAAACTGTTGGTAATAGAATTATAGAATTAACACCAAATGGAGTTATTGATCGTTACATGACGTTTGATGAGTACATGAGTGATAAAAAGATAAAAGAACAACGTGAAAAGATGTATGGCGTAAACGCTTAAGCAATCTTTTTAATTTTAAATAAAAATGCTGATATTGAAAAATATCAGCATTTTTTTGTTTTAACACGAAGTGTCTATTAATAAAATAAGAATTGTAAAATCCAAACTAATTGTTTCAGCTAGTGAATTACAATTTTGAGTGATTGCTTCTTATAATTAAGAAGCAGCTTCCATTTCAGCCTTCACTCTATTCACAATAACCATGGCTTTATCTAACTCCTCATTATGAACATAAAGGTCTTGAAACCCCTGGTTCATAGAAGCATAGCCTGCTAAACGTTGCGATTCTCCTTCGTCTTTAATAATTGGGATAATGCCAACATGTTCTAACTCATCTTTAACTCGTGTAACTAAAATAAAATTTCCGTAGTAAACTTTGGTATATTCTGTAGTGCTCATAATGATATGTTTTAATTGATAAATAAAAGTTACGAAATTTTCTCGATAGTATTTACTAAATAAATCATAATTTTATTCGCATTAACTATGGTGTTTTGTTTTTGTATAGTTTTTAGCTATCAAAAAATAAATTAAAAAAATGTGTATCTTATGCCTAAAAGTGCATAAAGGCATAATTTTATAAAAATTAAAACACATAAAACTTGTAATACATGGAAAAAAATCCGCACTCAAACGACGCTCCCCAAGGCAAAAATTTCGATATTAACGAAAGCTCATCTAAATGTCCTTACTTAAGTGGCACTACTAAACACACTGCTGGAGGTGGTGTTGAAAATAGAGATTGGTGGCCAAACGAATTAAAACTTAATATTTTACGTCAAAATGCAACGAAGTCTAATCCTATGGGAGATGATTTTAATTATGCAGAAGCGTTTAATAGTTTAGATTTTGAAGCGCTTAAAAAAGATGTTACTGATTTAATGACGGACTCACAAGATTGGTGGCCTGCAGATTATGGGCATTACGGAGGCTTAATGATTAGAATGGCGTGGCATAGTGCAGGAACTTACAGAGTTGGAGATGGAAGAGGTGGAGCAGGAGCCGGAAACCAACGTTTTGCACCTATTAATAGTTGGCCAGATAATGGAAATTTAGATAAAGCCAGATTATTATTATGGCCTATTAAGCAGAAATATGGTAACAAAATTTCTTGGGCAGATTTAATGATTCTCGCAGGAAACTGTGCCTTAGAATCTATGGGTTTTCCAACGTTTGGTTATGCAGGAGGACGAGAAGATGTATGGGAACCAGAACAAGATACGTATTGGGGAAGTGAAACCGTTTGGGGAGAAAATGAAGCACGTTATGAAGATGGTGATCTAGAAGATCCGTTAGCAGCGGTAATGATGGGATGGATTTATGTAAACCCAGAAGGTCCAAATGGAAATCCAGATCCGATGGGTTCTGCAAAAGATGTGAGACAGACATTTGCAAGAATGGCAATGAATGATGAAGAAACTGTAGCGCTTGTCGCCGGTGGACATACCTTTGGTAAAGCACATGGTGCGGCAGATCCTAATGATTATGTTGGTAAAGAGCCACATGGAGCCCCTATTGAAGAAATGAGTACAGGGTGGAAGAATTCATTTGGGACGGGTGTTTTAGATGATACTATTACTAGTGGAATAGAAGGAGCATGGACACCAAACCCGACACGTTGGGATAATGAGTATTTTGATGTCTTATTAAATTATGACTGGGAATTAACTAAAAGTCCGGCAGGAGCACACCAATGGAAGCCAACAGCAGCTTCTAATGCTAAAAGAGCACCAAAAGCAGGCGATGCTAATGCTACACAAGGATTAATGATGACTACGGCAGATATTGCACTTAAAGTAGATCCTATTTATTTAGAGATTTCTAAACGTTTTCATGCAGATCATAAAGCCTTTGAAGATGCCTTTGCTCGTGCATGGTACAAATTAACGCACAGAGATATGGGACCAATTTCTCGTTATTTAGGTCCTGAAATTCCTAAAGAAGAATTGTTATGGCAAGATCCTGTACCAACAGTAGATTATTCGTTAAGCGATGCTGATGTGTCTACATTAAAATGTTTGATAGCGGATTCTGGATTAACGATTTCTCAAATGGTGACTACAGCTTGGGCGTCTGCATCAACTTACAGAGGTTCTGATAAGAGAGGTGGAGCTAATGGTTCGCGTTTACGTTTAGAACCACAACGCAGTTGGGAGGTTAATAATCCTACGGAATTAAATAAAGTATTAGCCATTTTAGAGCGTATTAAAGCTGATTTTAGTGGAGACGTGTCTATAGCTGATTTAATTGTGTTAGCAGGAAATGTTGGAGTAGAGCAAGCCGCGAAGAATGCAGGTGTTACTGTTTCTTTAAGTTTTGCTGATGGTAGAGGAGATGCTACACAAGAACAAACGGATATTGAGGCTTTCGATTATTTAGAACCTTTAGCGGATGGTTTTAGAAATTACATTAAGTCAGATTTAAAAATAGCCGCTGAAGATTTATTAATCGATCGTGCTAACTTATTGACGTTATCAGTGCCTGAAATGACTGTTTTAGTAGGTGGTTTACGTGTATTAGGTGCTAATTATGATGGTTCAACTAATGGCGTGTTTACTGATACGGTTGGTCATTTAACCAATGATTTCTTTAAGACTATTCTTGATTTTACTTACACATGGAAAGCAACGTCAGAAGATGATCGCTTTTTTGAAGGTCGTAACCGTAAAACAGGTGCTGTAAAATTTAGAGGTACACGTGCCGATTTAATTTTTGGATCTAATACCGAATTAAGAGCTATTGCCGAAGTGTACGGAGCCAACGATGGCCAAGAGCGCTTTGTTAAAGATTTCGTTGCAGCTTGGACTAAAGTGATGCACTTAGATCGTTTTGATTTAAAATAATTAAAAGAATTAATAAAAAAGCGTAAAGAGGAGTGAGCTTAAAAAACTCATTCCTTTTTATTTAAAAAAAGAAAAATCATGAGAGATATTGATGTGTTTTTCGAGGCTATTCGTTCTGGAGATAAAGATAGACTAGAAGCCTTAATACATATAAACCCTAAATTAATTAGCGAAAAAGATGCTCGTGGATTTACTCCGCTCATTCTAGCAACTTATTTTGATAATGACGTAGCCACACATGTTCTTATTGAGAATAAGGCTGATCTTAATGCTAAAGATGCATCAGGAAATACCGCTTTAATCGGTGTTAGTTTTAAAGGGAATGTTGCCTTAGCGACAACTTTATTAGAACAGGGATCCGATATTAATGCTGTAAATAACAACGGCATCACGGCTCTGACATTTGCGACGCAATACAATAAAATTGATATTGTAAAATTGCTTTTAGAACATAAAGCAGATACTAACATTAAAGATAATGACGGTAAAACAGCTTTAGATTATGCGAAGGACAAACAGTATCATGAGATTGCTACGCTCTTAGGGTAACATATTCTTAATACAATTAAAAACTGAGTTCAAAATTAGCTTATCAAGGCTTTTTTTTAACTCAGTTTTTTTGTTTTAGATACAATTCAATTTTAATGCTTACTGAAATTGTTATTATTGTATAACGCTATTGGATGTCCTAAACAACCAAATCTCCAATAGGTAATTAATCCATTACAAACTTAAATCCTGCTGTAATAATACTTGAAGAAAAAGAGGTGTCTCTATCATATTGATAGAATTTTAAATCAATACTTTTTAGTCCAAATTTCCAGATATGCGCCTTTGTAAAAATATCGGTGTACGAGACACCGAAACCAAATTGGTTGGCAGAATATTCAGAAAGATCATAATCCGACGTATAAAACTCATCGGTAGATAAGGCCGTTTCATAAGGTTCAAAATAATCGGCTGCTGTTTGATTATAGAATCTGTAAGATGGATATAACGTAAATTTATCTGTAATTTTTATGGGCACTTCAATACTAGCCGTGTGTGAATTTATACCCCAATCATCAAAATAATAGCGATAGAATGTTCTGACGGTAACCGTTTCATTTAAATACCAGTTTAAGCGACCACCAACAGCCACTTTAAATCTTGAATCAGGTAATCTTTCATTCGCATCAGCCAATTGAAAATCATCAATAAACGAATCCGCTACATCATCAAAATACACGCGTTGAAATGGTGTAGATAATAAACCTTCTTGCTGTACAAAGTCTAAAGCTAACGATCCTTGTACGTTTTTATGAAGAATTTGAGAGAATCCAAATCCTAAGGCATAAGAATTACGTCCTTCATCTTGAAACTCATTAAATATAGGATTATAATTTGGGTTGCCTGTAATTGTGTTTTCTGTAAACAAGCGATTATTTATCCCATTGCCATTGTTTCCAAAAGGTCTTAATTCAGTAGGATAGATAGCATTCCAGGTATCCAGATAAACATTAGCGTTTACGCTTACTTCAGTATTCTTCTCGTTGAATAGTTTCGTGTAGCTTCCTCCAACTCCAGCAGAAAAATAATCGTATTCAGAGGATACCGATGCTTTTGCAGACCAAATATCATTTCTATCGTCCGAGCTATGCGTATAACTACCGGTTAAATTTGCCCAAAGATCGCTACTTGAGGCTCCAGATGAGGCTTGAAATGGATCTGCTGTACCATCATCAAAAGGATCAATATTACTTGATGACGCTGACGTATACGCTGAAACTCCTGCATCAATAGTTAATACGTCATCATCATTTAAAGGGATGGACACCACAAAGGTTCCTGTAACATCTGTTAATTCTTCTGTTCCAATACCTCCACTAACTGCAGCATTATCTCCATCTTGAGCATAGTAACTGGTTAAAAAATCTACTTCTGTAGTTTCTAACACACGTTTTTTATACACTTTGGTGGAGTCTTGCGCATAGGATTTAGCCAAGGCAAATACACATACTATTAAAATTATCTTTTTCAATTTTCTCAATTTATTAATTGCAGCCACAGCCACCTCCCGTTTTTCCTCCGTTTGCTCCTACGGCCGCCTCACGGTAAGAATGCATCGTAGAGATATTACGATCTGCATTCTTATCTGATAGTGCCATATCAGGGTCGTTGATATTCACTTTTTCATATTCCTTCACCACAACACAACTACTAAGAGACGTTGTTATTAATGCAGCGTATATAAATTTTTTAATCATAATTTATTGATTTCTATGTTCTTTGATTTTGAAATATTTCCGTTATCATCGATGATAATACATTCTATTTTAGGCAATTGATTAATGCGATCTAAACCCGCTTCTTTTCCCATTACAAAAACTGAAGTTGCAAGGGCATCTGCTAATTCTGCTTTTGGTGCAAATACGGTGACACTGATAATTCCGGTAGAAGGATATCCTGTTCTTGGATCGATAATATGCGTGTAGCGTTTACCATTAAAATTGACATACTTTTCATAATTTCCAGAGGTCACAACAGCTCCATCTGTAATAGGAAGCAATGCAAACACTTTATTTTTATCCATTGGGTTGGTAATGGCGACTTTCCAATCTTCACCATTGGTTTGTTGTCCCCATGTATTCATATCGCCAGACGCGTTTATGATTCCTGAAGTGACACCTTTAGACATGAGTAAAGTTTTAGCCTTATCGGCAGCATACCCTTTTCCTATAGCACCAAAACCGATTTTCATTCCTTTTAGTTTAAGGAAGATCGTACTCTTTTTTTATCTAGAACGATGTTTTGATAACCTACTTTTTCAACAGACGCTGTAATTTCTTTTTCTGAAGGCATAGTGGTCATGCTACCATCAAACTTCCAAATGTTATCCATTGACGCATAGCTAATATCAAAAGCACCATCTGTCAATTTTGAAATACTTATGGCTCTTTCAATTAAATTGAAGAGTTCTGCATCAACCTTAACAGGTTTAATTCCTGCGTTACGATTAATTTCTGAGGTTTGAGAATCCTCATCCCAAGAGGAGATTAACTTTTCAATTCTAGAAATTTCTGCGACTGCTGTATCTATATCTTTATTTGCCTGAATAGAATCATTTGCTACAACTGTTATATCAAACCGACTACCCATTAATTTTAGCGTACGCTTATAGGGCTCTTGAGCACTACAAACCATCATTGAGAATAGCAATACTATGGCGAATGTATATTTCAAATTACTTTATAAAAGCGTTTAATTCTTTAATATAATTCTCGGGTGTCGTTTTCTTGTAACTATTCTCACCTAAGACCTTACCATTAGAATCTAGGACTACAACAAAAGGGAAAAACCCTTGTTTATTATATGTTTCAGCAAGTAGTGCGTTTACTTTTGTTTGTGCTTCAGACAAGGCATTTTTCTTTCGTTTCGGAAAATCTGCTTTTAGCATCACATAATTTTCATTGGCATACGTTTTAAATGTATCTGTATTCCAAATCTCTCGGTCTAGCTTAATACATGGTCCACACCAATCTGAACCCTGAAAGACTAATATGATAGGCTTACTTTCTTTGGCTGCAATTTCTTTTGCAACTGCAAAATCGGTTTGCCATTCTTGAGCGCTTGCGGTACTAACACCAAAAATCATTAGGACTAAGACTGCAATTATTCTTTTCATTGGACTATTAATTAATTCTCACAACTCCTTAGTCAACTGTTTGACCAATACCTATCAACGCATGTATTATTTTTTGTTGTAAGATGGGTACATCTTTGCTATAATTAAAAATTGCTTATTAAGGCTTTTTTTGAACTCAATTTTTTGTAATTGAATTGTGAAGTATGCTTTACGAATGTTTTCGGGGTGTTTTCCCTTAGGTTTAGCCTAGTCTAGCATGCTATAAGGTTACTATAAAGCTGTTATAAGCATGCTATAACCACGCTATAACCTATATTTTATATTTGCGTTTTTATGAAATAAAATAGGATATTGTTGATGTAAAAAATGGATTTAGTTGCTGTGTTCCGTTATTGACCAATTTATAATTTTATGTAATAAATTATAATTGCAATTAAGATTATAAAAAAGTAAATAAAACTCAAACAATTTGTGGAGTATCTACTCGTTCCATTTTCTTTTTAAATCCGAATTTTTTATAGCGTTAATATTCACTTTTATTGGCACTTTTCGAGTTTAAACGTGAATTGGGGTTAATAAGAATTATAAAGAAGGTGAACCATTCTTTAGTTGTTAATGGTTCCGCTTTTCTATATTATTTAATTCTGAGTTCAAATGTCTCTTTCAAATTGGCTACGGTTTAATATATAAAAAGTAGCGTGTAAATCAATAAGTCCTTTTTTGATTGGAAGATCGCTATTAAAAAAATAGTACAAATTGGATTGGAAGAGAATTAGTTATTTTCTTATTCTGTTAATAGTTTTTTCATTTCTATAAGAGAATTGGTGAAATCAGACGTTTTTCTTCCTTTTCCGATATGGATTGGAATTGTATTCATTCGGTTTACTAAGTCCTGTATTGGCATGTTTTCTAGATTTCCAAATTCATGTTTCCACCATTCCATTTGTTCTATTCTTTGATTTTGAAATCCTGTGGTGCTGCGGTCATTATCGGTTGGCAGAAAACCTATTCCGCCGATAATTGAATTCAGATTATCAACGTCTGTTATTATTCCGTCGTAAATCAGTTGTGCGAAAAGAGCATCTTTAAAAATTTGTTCAATCTTGCCTAATTCCGATGCTTTTATG
Organism: Winogradskyella psychrotolerans RS-3; assembly: GCF_000427335.1. Lineage (GTDB taxonomy): Bacteria > Bacteroidota > Bacteroidia > Flavobacteriales > Flavobacteriaceae > Winogradskyella > Winogradskyella psychrotolerans. The sequence continues at coordinate 18,100 of NZ_ATMR01000034.1, forward strand.
TCCGTTAAAACAACAGTATATTTTGTCAGTCCATTTGTTATTAACCAACATTTTTTTCTGTCAATATAGAATACGGTAGCATTCCATTTTCCAAGAATTCCTGAGTCGGTTTCTTTGTTCGTTGTGATAAGCTTTTTAATTAACTTTTCTAACTTTTTAGTTGTATATATTTTAGTTCGTATCAATATGGTATGGGATATGGTTGTGTCTATCTTGATTCGCTTGTTTGCTCTGCTCGGGCGTTGTATGTTGTAAAGACATCATTAAATAATATTATATTAGACTTGAGCCGAGGGAACTGGCTAATCGTTTATGTACTATTTTTTCTAACTCATTTTTCTTAAATTCAAACCAGCTTGTTCTAAAATCAGAGTGGTCTATTCTGTGCTTAAAATTCTGAAATGGTTTTTTATTTGCTAAAGTGTTTTCTAATTCCATCTTTAAACTTTCGTCAGGCAACTGGTTAACAAAAAGCTCCATAATTTTAAAGGATTCAGAGCTTTCTAAAGGCTCAAATTTTAAAAAATCTGCTTTATGTTTTTCTACTTTTTCTAAACTCTCATTAAATGCTTCCATAAATTCTTCCTCGAATGAAAATTGAGAAAAATTTGGAATTGCAATAATTTCGTCAGTTTGAGAATTGTAGTAGCAATTAAATCCGCTATCTAATTCTTGTGCTATGTTCTTTATTAATTCTGATTGTTTTTTTGTCATTAGCTTGCTCTTTTAAGGTATTGTTTAGCTTCTTTTTCTAATTCTTCTACAATTAGCTTTAAGTCATCAGTATTGAAAACACAATCTACAAAATATTCTTTTTCATCATCTTCATTTTTAGTCGTGATTCCAAGTTAAACATAATTCTGATATGCTTTTCCTCCGTACTTTTTTTTGATAGTTTAAATTTTAAATTTAGTTCCAAAAATCCAAGTGAATCGGAATCAGTTTCTATGTTATTTGAAAGTTTGTCAAACCATTTGATAATTTCATTTAAATCGCCAACCAAAAGAGAAGAACCTACTGTTTGCCAATTTTTACAATTACTTTTCACTTTTAAATAGACTAATAACCAATTTGAATCATAGTGGCAATCCTTTATTTCAGGAAACTGATAATTCGTTATCCGAAAGTCAACAGTTTGTTGATTAACCCCATTCAAGATCATTCGATTACGATACTTTTCTAGCTTACATACATCGGTTTTTGGTATGAGTTAATTGCGTGGTTTAACTACTAAATTATTGAACTTTTACGAACCAGTGAATATTCCGCAGGAATATTCGCAAGTAGAGAAGAACAAAGCAGTTAACTATACATGGTGTTGTACGTCGTTTTTACTCAGTTTTCTAATCAGTTTGTCAAATTCAATTTCTTTTAATTCCAGCTTTTCTTTTCCGTGTTTTTTGTAATTCAGCGTAATTTTTATTTTTTCTCCACTTTCTATAATTATTTTATCATTGTCTAAAATCTCTATACTAGAAATTAAGTATTTTGGAATTGAAAGTTTATTTAATGAGTCCAAGTCTTTATTGTTGTAAAACACAAAGGTCGTTTGTCTATCTCGATAGTAATCAAATCCACTAATTATTATATCGTTTTGAGTGTGTAAAATTTTTAAATCCACATCTAACAATTTATGAAGTTTCGAAAATTTCACTTCTCCATTTACTTTAAATTTTTTGGGAAATTCAGATTCCAATTCAGTTAATAATTCCTTTGCTCGATTGTTATTGACTCTGTTGTTTTGGTAGATTACTATCATTATAACAACAAATATTATAAAGTAAATTATTCCATAATCCATTAATTATTATTGTTTTCGAGTTCAGTTTGGAAATTACTTACAACGTGATTGTGTATGATTAGTTGCGTGGTTAAGCAACTAATTTAGTAAACAAAAACGGACGCGAGAAAATTCCGAAGGAATTTTCCAAATAAATACTTACCAAAGCAATTAAATATACACGGCTTAAGTTTACAATTCATTAAATTTAAGCATAAATCAGAAAAGACAAAAGAGAGGAATAAGGTTAATATACACGCAGAGACTTTAGATCTCGTCAACATTGAAAATCCCCTCTCTTTTCTACACAGATTTCGTACAGTTCTGTGAGGCTTTTAGACCTCGATTTTAAGTCGTTGAAACTCGCGTAGTATGTCCTTTCAAAAAAACATTTTCTTATGAATAAAGATATTAAATATTTTGAACTGCGAAGCACATCATGAATTCTTATTAATAAAATAATAAAAGATGAATAAATTGACATCAGCCAAAAGGTTTTTGATGTTACAGATTCTGATGGTAATTACTATCAGTTTAAAAACAATGAACTTGGCTTTAAAAAGTTCTCAAAACTCTTAGATTTTAATAGCTATTGCGTTATGGAAGCTACAGGTTATTATCACTATCAGTTAGCTTATTATTTGCTAGAAACTGGATTCAAAGTATCAGTAGAAAATCCATTATCAGTAAAACGTTATATCCAAATGCGCCTTTCTAAGTTAAAGACAGATAAGAGTGATTCAAAACTTATTTGTGAATATGCGATGCATGTAGAATTGAAGCTTTGGAAAGGTAACTCAAAAGAGGTACAAGAATGTCTTCAAATCACCAGAGCCCTTTGGGTATATACAAAACAAAGAACTATGCTAAAGAATAAGTTACATGGAGAATCTGTTTTGGGAGAGCCAAGTAAAATTGTTGTGAGGTCCTTAAAACAGAGTTTAAACCAGCTTGATAAGACGATGCAAGCTTTAGAAGAGAGGCTATTATTTTTGGTAAAGGATACCCATAAAGATTTATTTACCCGTATAACAACGATACCAGGAATTGGAAGAAAAACGGCTATCATGTTGATCGTTTTAACCGGAGGTTTTGAACGCTTTTCAAGTGCAAGTGAATTGTGTAGTTATGCGGGTCTAACTCCAATGATTAGACAAAGTGGAAGTAGTGTAAAGGGGAGACCAAGAATTAGTAAAATGGGCAATCAAAAACTTCGGAATTTATTATTTATGTGCAGTTTTACAGCTTGCAAATACAACAAAGCATGTAGAGATCTTTATGAGCGAATAGTGGCAAAAGGAAAGAGTAAAAAATTAGCATTAATCGCAGTGTGTAATAAGCTACTAAAACAAGCTTTTGCTATCGCAAAATCTGGGTTAATATTTGATGCAACATATAAAAGTACGTTAGTGAAAAATTAATGGGATTTTACTTGTTTTTTAGCACAGTACTTTGTTGTACACCGTTTTTTATTCACGTTATTTTTTGTCAAACCCTTTAAATTCCATTCTTTTCATTGTCGGACAATGATTAACCACAATATCAAATTCAGACACTTTTTCTTTTGGTGTCACGTACCATTCGCCAAAACTATAAGTTAGCAAATAGACATTTTCAAATTCGGTCGGTTTTATGGTCAGTTCAGTTTTTTCAGTTTCCGTTTTTGTGGAACAGTTCTTAATTCCAATTCGATTTCATTTTCCGTAATTTTCTTTAATTCAGATATCAAGTCAGCATCAGGTTCCAGTTGGTAGAAGAATAGAACTGAACTTTCATTTATTTCAAAAGCGGTTGTATTTCCATCACAAGGTTCGTAAATCACAAATTCATTGTTAAGTTTTTTAAACTTATCCAATGTCTTGGAAATTCTTTGAGGTCAATTTTTATTGGTTTGTGCTTTTTTGCAATTTCTTTTTCGTGATATGAAATTGCGTCATTATCCATTCGGTTTGATTTCCAGTTAATCAGTCTTTTAAACGCTTCTGAATTCCGAGTTGTGTCGATAAACAGTTGATGTTTGGAAAGGTCAAGATTTTTCGGATTGTTCTTTTCCAAAATCGTGTCCAAATCAACTTTCCACGCAGGAATTTCAGTCGGTTTAATTTCCGCCTTTTCTGTTTTGGTTTTCTGTTTGCAAGAAGCCAAAATTCCATATATTAATGCTATGTAGATTGCTTTTCTCAAATGGTGTACAACGGTTTTGTGTATGGTTAGTTGCGTGGTTAAGCAACTAATTTAGCAAATAAATCACAGATAGAATATTCCGCAGGAATATTCGTAAGCAGGCTAGAACTAGCAATTAATTATACACGGTGTTGTAAATAGTTTTTATTTCGGTATTGTAATATTTAGGTCAATATCCTCGATTGTTTCTAGTTTGTATTTGACAAATCGTCCGCTGATATTCGTTCCTTTTGCTTCTAAAACTATAAAATTCATAGGTGTTTTTATTTTATTGAATAATTGTGTCTCAAGAGCAGAGAGTTTAAAAACTGAGAAATAATTTTTGTCAGTTTCTTTAATTACGAACTTATATTTCGCAATTTTCTTGTCTCTATCATTAAGAATTTTAAAAGTAATCTCTTTAATTCCCTTTTTTTCTTTTATTTCAGAGAATTCAAATTTGTTTCCATTGACATTTTTCGACATATTTTTCGTTTCCATAAAATATAATTTTAAAGAATCCGATTTGTCAATATGAAAATAATGCACTTGATTTTCTTTTGTATCAAATATTCTAGATACTAGAGAATCGTTTCGGTTATATATCTGCATATGATATGAGTCGTCTTCTGAATTGAATAGGTTAGTCCATTCTTGATTCGGAAATAATTGTGTGGAAAAACTATTCTTTACTATTTTATCAAACTTATAGTTTTGACTGTAGCATATACTTACAAATAATAAAAAAAGTACGGTAAATTTCGTTTGAAGTGTTTTCATAAATTATTTACAACTCGTTATATAACTATAAATATACGTGTTATCCCTTAATAGATTCAGGATATCAAACGTTTTTAATACAACTAATTAAAGTAGCTCAGTTTATTCTAGTTAGTCCTCATCCACTTAATACTGCAACCCATACTTGGCTTTTGGTTCGGATCTACAGCTTCTTTATTTATCAAAGCATTCATGACTGTTCTGATATCTTTTCCTGTTACGGGTTGGCCATTACCGGGTCTAGAATCATCTAATTGACCTGTGTAAACTAATTTTAAATCACCATCAAATAAGAAAAAATCTGGAGTGCAGGCAGCATCATATGCTTTGGCAACCTCTTGAGTTTGATCGTACAAATACGGAAAGATATAATCGTTTTCTATGGCATTTTTAGTCATTAATTCTGGACGATCTTGTGGGAAATTCTCAGCATCATTGCTAGAAATAGCAATACAATTAATGCCTTTTGAAATGTAATCTTTAGCCAGTTGTGATAATTCTGAGCTGACATGTATAACAAAAGGGCAGTGGTTACATATAAACATAACTAAAGTTCCGGTAGTGCCTTTAAGTTCGTTTAATGATTTTTTTGTATTATCTACGGTGTCTATGAGATTAAAATCTGGTGCTTTTGTGCCTAAAGGCAACATATTAGATTTTGTGTTAGCCATTATATTATGTTTATTTTATTCGTTAATTTTACTAAATGGAAAAGATAATAACATTTGAAGACTTTACAAAAGTTGATTTGCGTATTGGTACAATAATAACCGTAAATGATTTCCCAAATGCGCATAGGCCTGCTTATCAATTAACCATAGATTTCGGTGATTTAGGTGTAAAAAAGACTTCTGCACAAATTACGACCCTGTATCAAAAAGACGATTTAATTAATCGACAAATTGTGGCAGTGGTTAATTTTCCTAAAAAGCAAATTGCTAATTTTATGAGCGAATGCTTAGTGGTTGGTGCCGTAAAAGCAGATGACGTGTTGTTATTACATCCTGAAACTAAAGTTAAAAACGGAATGCAAGTGTCTTAGTTTTTTTAGTCTCAAAGTTCCAAAGTTTTAGAGTCTCAAGGGTTCGAAGTTTTAAAGTTTCTAAGCTTCAATATTTGAAAATGATGATACCGATACCAAAACTTACAAAAGGATTGTTGGATTTCTTGCTTTTGAAATAGCTCGTGTTATCCATTATAAAAACATTATTTTCAACAACCAACAACCAACAACCAACAACCAACAACCAACAACCAACAACCAACAACCAACTACATCTCCTCTCTAAAGAAAATAGCGTTCATCAATAACTTATTAGTCCCATACCAAAAGGCTCTAAAATTAGTGTTGTCTGTAAAGCCAATGATATTTCCTCTGCCAATTTTTCCGATTTTAAAAGGAACTGATTTACTAATACTATCTAAATTTTGTTCTGAAATATAACCACTTAGCAATGGGTTTTTACTGTACTGAATAGGATTGTTGTAGCTGTTTTTGTCTTCATTTATAAATAATGTTGAATTTCTAAATACCGCCAATTTATCATTTTTATAGCCAAAATTGATAGGATGGGAGCGATCTAATTCCGTTTCAAAAATTGCACCTCCGATAACTTGTGCACCTCTAAAATCTCTACGCTCTTCATAGCTAATGTTTTTTGCGACGAGTTTACTTTTCTTAAAATCAATGGTCATTAATTTTTTAGAGTTCAACCATTTCAAAGCATTTTTATAAGCCACTAAAGTCCCACCTTCTTTAATCCAAGATTGTAGTTTTTTTGTATTGTTTTCGTCTAAACCAGAATTAGAATTTACCATTATAATTGTATTATAACGGCTTAAATCTGCACGACTAATGCTTTTGGTATCTAATTTTGTAGCTACAATATCATACCGTGTATCAAACAAATGCCATATTTCGCCAGCATCGTAAGAGGTTATTCCGTCACCAACTAAAAGTGCTATTTTTGGTAATTCTAGATTGCTAAAATTTCGGCTACCTAAATCAATACCTTCATTTAAACCTGTAGAAACAACATCAATTTTAATATGGCTTTCTTGGGCTGCTTCATTTAAAAAGTTATAGATCTCAGTAGTGGTTAAATCTTGGTTTTTTGCAGGAATCATAATGGTTCCATAATCGTAAGATTTACCATTGGCTTTAAAACGCTTTAAGGCCACTTTAGCTCTTAAACCTTTCTTTAAAATTGAATTTAAAAGTTTAGGAGAGTAGTATTCGTGCCATTCAAATAAATAAGCGTATTCACTTTTAGAATTAACACCTCCGTTTAAGTGTTCTAAATTGGTGACTTCATCTCCTGCATTTGCAGTCGTTGTTTCTGTATAATCTAAATTGAAAGCTAAAGGAAATGTCCAAGCAGAAATATCATAAAACAAACTATCTTGAAACGTGGTTCGCTTTTCAAACATAGCATTTATCAATCGTGTATTCTTTTGGTTTTTTGGAACCACATAACTGTAACCTTTCTTATAGTTTTTGCCATCTTCTGAAAAATCAGATTTTAAATCGTGAAATATAATACGATGACGTTTTAATATTTCAGCTAAATGGTACGTTTTTGCAGCATCTTTCTCATCGCCAAATACAATTGCATTTTCACCTTCTTTAGACGCTTCGGCTCTTGCATTTTTAAAGAAATTATGCTGATATTCTAGAATGTCTTTTCGCATACCATTCGCAGCAGCAAGCGTAGAAAAAGCAGCTGTATATTGGTTTTTTATAGTAAAAGGAAAAGTTAATAAACCATTCTCACTTTCTTGAACATGACCACGAGAACTCGCTTGTTCAAATAAAATCCCTATACCTCCATTAATATCCGGAAAGGTTGAACCTTTTCCGTAATAGAAGTCATCAAAACTTTCTTCAGAATAATATAATGAGCCTATCTTATCTAAAGCTTTAGCGTGATATGTTGCAATACCTTTAGTAAGATCTTGGTTTAATTGAGGAGTTAATGGATGTGTACGTGATGGAATGCCGGGCTGAAAAAAGAAACTAGCATTGGTACCCATTTCATGATGATCGGTTAAGATATTAGGCATCCAGTTATGAAACGTTTCTATACGTGCTCTAGATTCTGGTAGTTGCACAGGCAACCAATCTCTGTTCATATCAAACCAATAGTGATTGGTACGGGAGCCAGGCCAAACCTCGCTGTATTCTCTATCGTTTGGATCAGGATTTAGATTAATGTTTTTATTGGTATTTGCCCAATACGCAAAGCGTTGTAAACCATCTGGATTTAAAGATGGATCGAATAAAATTATTGTATTTTTTAATAAGTCATCAATTTCGGCACCTTCTGCAGCAGCTAAATAATACGCTACTAATAGTGCTGCATTTGAGCCACTTGGTTCGTTACCATGAATTGAAAACCCTTGGTAAACTACAATCGGTCGATTTTTTGCATTTGCCGAATTAGACTCTGTTGCTTCAATATGTTCGGATTGGATAGCGTCTAAGTTTTTATGATTTTCTGAGGCCGTAATTGTCAGTAGAAGTAGTGGTCTGCCTTCGAACGTTTTTCCTCTATCTTCAATTGTAATTCTATCAGATGCATTTGCTAAGGCTTTCATGTACTCAGCAAGCTTATCGTGAGTGATATGCCATTCACCAACATTATGATCTATAACACTTTGTGGTGTTGGTATAGCTGGGTTTAACTCCGCATTCTGTGGTAAATAATAAGATAGTTCTGTTTGCGATTGCGAAAAAAGGGTAGTGGTCGCTAGAATTAGGATTAGAAGGATGCGTTGCATAGTATGGAAGGTTGGTTAGAGTCTAAAAATAAAAAAACCCTGACATAATTGTCAAGGTTTGGTGTTATTTAACAGAAGCTGTTTTTAAATATCGTCGAAACTGATATCTGTAAAACTGTCTATGCTTTTTGTGTCTTCAGGTGTTTTTGCTTCTTGAGTTACAAAATCATCTTCGCGTTTAAAGTCTTTTTGGTGACGTTCGCTAATGACTTCTTGACCTTTTTCGTTAATGATATAATCGGTCATTTCAGATAAGATTTCTTTAAACTCAGTAAAATCTTCTTTATAAAGGTAGATTTTATGCTTTTTATAATGAAAAGAACCATCGTCATTCGTGAATTTTTTACTCTCAGTAACGGTCAAATAATAATCACCAGCTTTTGTAGCTCTAACATCAAAGAAATAGGTTCTTCTTCCCGCACGTAATACTTTAGAATATATTTCTTCCTTATCCATCATTTCATAATCACTCATAACTCAATCTATTTTTTATTTCAATCCAAAAATCTAAAAAAAACTTACCTAAACAACAAATAATTACATTTCTTTTTCAGAGAGTTGTTTGTTGTATAGTTCCTTGTAGTAGCCATTAGTATTCATAAGGCTTTCATGATTTCCGGACTCTATTACTTTTCCTTCATCTAAAACAATAATACGATCTGCATTCTTAGCTGAAGACACACGATGGCTTACAATAATCGTCGTTTTATCCTTGGTTAATTTCACAAGGTTTTTAAGGATTTTCTCTTCGGTCTCGGTGTCTACCGCAGATAAGCAATCATCAAATAACAAAATATCTGGCTTTTTAATAATGGCTCTAGCGATAGAAACACGTTGTTTTTGACCACCAGATAGTGTAATACCACGTTCCCCTAAAATAGTATCGTAACCTTTAGTAAAACCGATGATGTTTTTATGGACTTTAGCGTTTTGTGCAGCTTCAATAACATCGTCATCCGTAGCATCTTCTTTTCCAAATTTGATGTTGTTTTTTATAGTATCAGAAAACAAGAATGCATCTTGTGGTACATAACCAATGCTGCTTCTTAGGCTGAAAAGATTCAAATCAGAAATACGCGTATCATCAATTAAAATAGAACCTTTATCAATATCATATAAGCGGCCAATTAAATCTAAAATAGTCGATTTTCCTGAACCTGTATTTCCAAGAATAGCCAAGGTTTCTCCTGATTTTAAAGTGAAGCTTACATTTTTTAAAGCTTCAATATTAGTGTCGGGATAGACAAATGATACATTCTTAAACTCTATATCACCTTTAATAGGTGTCAATTCTTTCGCTGTGTTTTTAATATCGGGTTCTGTATCTAAAAACTCATTGATCCGCTCTTGTGATGCTTCCGCTTGTTGAATTAAAGAGGTTACCCAACCTACGGTAGCTACTGGCCAAGTTAATAAATTGACATAAATAATAAACTCTGCAATAGTACCTATATGTTCAATTTTGCCATTCATATATTGCATGCCGCCAACATAAATTACAATAAGATTACTAATTCCAATTAATAAAATCATCATCGGAAAAAATAAGGCTTGTACCTTAGTAAGATTAATCTGTTTCTGTCGGTTTTCTGCTGAAAGGTTTTCAAATTCTAGATTTGTTCTAGGTTCAATACCATAAGATTTTATAACAGAAATACCACTAAATGTTTCTTGTGAATATGTAGAAAGTGTGGATAGTGACTGTTGCACAATGGTACTTCGCTTATTAATTAAACGACTTAATTTATATATAACAGCGGACAGAAAAGGTAAGGGTAGTAACGTGTATAAGGTTAATGAAGGTGACCGATCAACCATATAAATTATAGCAACGGCAAATAAAGTAATGGTGTTAATGGTATACATTATGGCCGGACCAACATACATTCTTACTTTTCCTACGTCTTCACTGATACGATTCATTAAATCACCAGTTCTGTTGGATTTATAAAACTTTAAAGACAGAACTTGGTAATGCTGATAAATTTCATTTTTGAGATCAAATTCTATATAACGAGACACATTAATGATGGTTTGACGCATTAAAAAGGTGAAAATTCCGGCGATAATAGCTGCGCCAACAAGGTAGAGAACGTTAATCATTAACTCATGTCTGAAAATTTCTTCAGAAATTTTTCCATCTAACCGATCAGAAACTATGTTAATGGATGCACCGACTAATCGCGGTGTAAAAAGGGCAAAGATCTTAGCTACGATGGTAATAAGGATGCCAATGATTATGCGATATCTGTACTTGTAAAAATATTTATTAAGATGTTTTAGTGCCTTCATTCTATGACTTTAATACTTCAAAAGTATTATGATAATCGCATTTAATAGTTAATGTTTTGCTAATCCTTTAATTATGATTTACTTTTGCATGCTGTTTTTAGAATATACTTAAACGCCCTTAAATTAACAAAAATGACTTCAGATATTATAACTGCAAAAGACTTAAAAAAAATGGATCCTGTTTTTGGACAACATTCTTTTGACGATCATGAGCAAATTGTTTTTTGCAATGACAAAGATACTGGTTTAAAAGCTATAATTGGTATTCATAATACAGTTTTAGGCCCAGCATTAGGTGGTACTAGGATGTGGAATTACGCTAACGAGTGGGAGGCACTTAATGATGTATTGCGCTTATCTCGAGGCATGACGTTTAAATCAGCGATTACTGGTTTAAATCTTGGTGGAGGTAAAGCCGTTATTATTGGCGATGCTAAAACACAAAAAACACCAGAGTTGATGAGACGATTTGGTGAGTTTGTACATTCGCTAAGCGGACGTTACATCACTGCAGAAGATGTTGGGATGACTACTGAAGATATGGATACTGTGAGAGAGGTGACTCCTTATGTAACCGGAATTTCAGAAAGTAAAGGTGGTGCTGGTAATCCGTCTCCAATCACTGCTTATGGTGTTTTTATGGGAATGAAAGCTGCTGCTAAATTTAAATTTGGTTCAGATATATTAGAAGATAAAAACATCTACGTGCAAGGTATTGGTAATGTAGGTGAAGCGCTTGTTGAGCATTTGGTTAACGAAGGTGCTAATGTCACTATCGCAGATATCAGCCAAGAACGATTAGAAGAAGTGCGCTCTAAGTACGGAGTAACAATTTATGGTGGTAATGATATTTACAGTGAAGATATGGATATCTATGCACCTTGTGCTTTAGGAGCGACAATAAATGATGATACTATTTATAAGTTAAAAGCAAAAGTGATTGCCGGAGCTGCAAATAATCAATTAGCAGAAGAGAAAAGTCATGGTTTAATTTTGCAAGAACGCGGTATCGTTTATGCACCAGATTTTTTAATTAATGCAGGTGGAATTATCAATGTATATGCAGAGTTAGAGAATTACGACAGACAAGAAATAATGCGTAAAACTGAGAATATTTATAATACTACGCTCGAAATTTTAGATAATGCTAAGGTGAATAATCTTACAACGCACAACGCGGCCTTAAATATTGCTAGAGAACGTATTGAAACTCGTAAGAGAGAAAACTTAAAATAGTCTCAATTATTTTCGGATATAAAAATTAAATAATAGTATTTTTGCAAGGTGAATCTTTAATAGGTTCACCTTTTTTAACAACCAATATAAAAGTGAGTTCTTACACATGCTAAACCGAAGACACATCAGAATTAAAGCTATGCAATCCATGTATGCTTTTAAAGGTACAGAAAGTGATGATTTAATTAAAGAACAGAAGTTTTTGTTATACAGTTTAGATAGTATGTATGATTTATACTTATCGCTTTTAGCGCTGCTGACAGAACTGCATAAGAAGAGTAAGGATCATAACGATAAACTACAAGGTAAACTTTTAGGAACGGCAGCTGATAAGAACCCGGATTTAAAGTTTCAAGAGAATCAACTGTTACATCTTATTGGTAGTAATACAATGTTGCAAGATGCCATTGCTAATAAGAAGTTGAATTTTTGGGATTTAGATTTTGAATATGTGGATATTCTTTTTAAAGCGATTTTAAAAAGTGACATTTATAAAAACTACACAGAAGACTCAGAACCAAGTTTTAAGAAAGACAAAAATTTTGTGATCGATGTTTTTACGGATATCATAGCTCCAAACGAGAAACTTTACGATTTCTTTGAAGATAAGAAAATCACTTGGGTAGATGATTTGCCAGTGGTAAATACTGCCATGTTAAAAGTATTGCGTAAGCTGAAGCTAACGTCTCCAGAAACAGCATTGTTACCAAGTTTGTATAAAGATGATGATGATAAGGAGTTTGCAATTGAGTTATTTAAAAAGACTTTTTTGAATAGTTCTAAGTTTGCAGAAGAAATTAGTAAGAAAACAACCAATTGGGATTCTGAACGTTTAGCAAGTTTAGATGGTGTATTGTTAAAAATGGCACTTTGCGAGTTTCAAAAATTTCCTTCTATTCCTCATAAAGTTACGATTAACGAATATCTTGAAATTGCCAAGGAATACTCAACACCAAAGAGTAGTTTGTTTATTAACGGAATCTTAGATAAGATCGTAAAGGAATATCAAGCTGAAAATATGCACCCTAAAGCAGGAAGAGGTTTAATGTAGTAAAAGCTGTTTTCTGTAAGGAGGACAACTTTAAATGTTATTTTTTTGAATTTAAAATGGACTAAATTTCAGTAAAACCGTGTTTTAGGTCATATAATGAAGTTGAATAGTAATAATTTAGAAAGTGATTTCTTACTAAAATATGTTAACAAGGACTTAAAAATTTTAATTCCTTAAAATAATCATTAACTTCGTAAGCTGAAACAATTTTTAACAAAAAAATAGAATAATGAAAAAAGTAATTTTAGGACTTAGTGCATTATGCATGGTAGCTTTCACATCTTGTAAGGATGATGCAGCGAGTAAAATTAAATCTGAAAATGTTGCTGTTGCTGCAGAAAGAGATGCTAATGCTGGTGATTTTGCAGTTTTAACTTTAGATAAAACAGAGCATGATTTTGGTACGATAGCTAACGGAACTCCTGTAGAAACAGTTTTTAAATACACAAACACTGGAAACTCTATGTTAGTGGTAAGTGATATAAAAAGTACTTGTGGATGTACAGTACCAACAAACTTTACTAAAGAAGTTCAGCCAGGTGAAACAGGTGAATTTACTGTAAAATTTAACGGTAAGGGTAATGGTAAAACAACTAAGTCTTTAACAATGGTGACTAATACTGAAAAAGGTCAATTACCAGTTAAGATTACTGCTTTTATTGAAAAAGATCCAAATGCACCTGCTGCTGCTACTAAATCATTAGCACCAAAAGTTAATCCTTTAGCTACAGATAATGGAGCTGCTGCCGCTGCGCCTCGAAAGTATTCTACGCAACCAGGTCACGAAGGACATAATCACGATTAATAAACAATTACTTATAATTACTGAATGGACGCAATAGGATCATTTTTACCGTTTATCGCTATTTTTGCAGTGATGTATTTCTTTATGATTGCACCACAAATGAAACGCTCTAAACAAGAAAAAAAGTTTGCAAGCGAGTTAACACGAGGAACTCGTGTAATTACTAAAAGCGGGATGCACGGAAAAATTGTAGAATTAAATGATAAAGATAGCAGTTGTGTTATTGAAACATTAGCAGGGAAAATTAAATTTGACCGCTCTGCAATTTCTATGGAAATGAGTAATAAATTAAATGCACCAGCTGTTGTAAAATAAGCTGATTAGCGTATAAAATTTAAAAGACTGTTCATGTATTTGAACAGTCTTTTTTTTGTTATAAATAGTTTGTTCTTAAAAACATAATCGTTTTGTTACCAACAGCCAACAGCCAACAGCCAACAATCAACAACCAACAACCAACAACTAACACTGCTTATACCTATCGTGTAAACCAATGCCTTTTAATATCAGAGGTTTATTTTATTTAGACGTGTTTGTTTTGTCGTCTCTCGTTTTGCATCAGAAATATAGTCGCAGTATTCGCGTTGTTTAGAAAGTTACAGTAAGTTATAATTGGTGTTTAGTTCTGTGTTGGTTCTAAGAAAATCTTTTAATTCATTAGGAATAACAATAGATTTATTCTTACGTTGTGGTTTAATAACACGACCTAAGCGTTGATTTTCTATAGCTTACTTTACGCACATTAAAACTGCAACTTCATTAATATCGACTTTAGTTTCAAAACGCATTTGCCGCATGGCTTTCGTTTTTCTTCTTGCGCATTATAAAGCAATTGCTCCCATCCTTTAAAAAGATACCTTGATGAAACCAGATGCAAAAATGATTTTTGAATGCTCCAATACCTAAAACATTTTTACCATTTAGGCAGTAGGTTGGCATGCTCCATTTTATGGTTTCTTCTAACTCAGTGGTATTCATAATACGTCGCAAAATGCTAAGTGCATCTGAGAAGTGCTGATTGACTTCAATGTATTCTTCTACTAAGGTTACTTTTTTCATTGGAATTGGTTTAGCTTCCGAAAAGGCGTTTAAATAATCCTTTTTACTTTTTAATACCCCAAATTAATTCTTTTGGATGACGTTTTATTTCACTATTAGGTCCAAATTTCCCCCATGCAAAACCTGTTTTATTTTTAGCATTTCTTAGATCAGCTATAGCCCAATCATTACCTTCCAATTGATTTAAAAATGGAAAATAGGATGTGTTAGCTTTTTCAAAATTGATTTTATCGAATAATTGACCATTATTTTTCCAAATATCATAGACGACATTATCATGGATATCATTGAGGTAATTGTGTGTTGGTGAATCGTGAAATTCCAATAAACTGCTTAAAAATCCATTTAAATTATCAGCGTAGCGTATAAAAATAGCAGGATCGTGGCAGGCGTAATATACATGACCTAATGAGCCATCATTTAATATATCTAAAACCCAATGATTACCAAATCCATCGTGTCCTAGAGTCACAGAATTCGGACACAATTCGGTAAATCCAAATTGTCCTATTGATGAAAAATCAACGTCATCTAAACCATAGTCTTCCCAACCACGCGTCTCTTTTAAAATTTAGATGAGTTCATTGTCAATTTTGTTATTGGGAAATAAAGGCTTTAACTTTTCTATGTCTTCTGTTGTTAATCCCTCTTTAAAAGCTAAAGTATAAGTTTCGCCATCTTCATCGGTAAAGGTTGATGATTTTAGTTTTTATAATTGCTGTATTATTTATGTTTCGGTGTTGCTTCGTGTTATATACTATGCTGATTATTTAAAAGTTTGAAATGTGAATTATGCGTTACGTAAAATCTTTTCCATCTTCCTTCCTTTTGCTAATTCATCAACCAATTTATCTAAATAGCGTACTTCTTTAGTTAATTGAGTTTCTATAGCTTCAATTCTGTAACCACAAATAACACCTTTAATGAGATGTGCATTTGGGTTTAACTTAGCTTTCTTAAAGAAGGTTTTGAACGTGACTTTGTCATTAATGAGTGTTTGAAGTTTAGTATCATCAAAACCGGTTAACCATTCTAAGACTTGGTGTAATTCTGCTATTGTTCTGCCTTTATTTTCAACTTTTGTGATATAATGAGGGTAAACAGATGCAAATGTCATTACAGCAATACGTTCGTCGTGTTTTGATGTTGTAGTCATAATGAATATATTGTAATTGAAAAACGAAAGATTTTTGGTTCTTAAATTTAAGCATAAAAAAAATAAGCAGTAAACTAAATAATATAGTTTACTGCTTATTGAAATTATTATAAGTCTTTATAAAGGACTGAAACTATTTTTCTATAGCCGTTAATTCAGCAATTTTACAAATAACTTCTACAGCTTTTTGCATGCTTTCGACAGGAACATACTCATAGCGCCCATGAAAATTATGACCACCGGCAAAAATATTTGGACAAGGTAATCCCATATAAGAGAGTTGAGAACCATCAGTTCCTCCACGTATCGCTTTAATTAATGGAGTAACACCAACAGCTTTCATCGCTTCTTCTGCAATATCTACAATATGCATTACAGGTTCCACTTTTTCTTTCATGTTGAAGTATTGATCTTTTATTTCAATTTTAAAAACTTCACTTTCGTATTTTGTATTTAAATCAAAAACCACTTTTTCCAATAAAGCTTTTCGAGCTTCAAACTTATCTTTGTCATGATCTCTAATAATATATTCAAGAGTTGTTTCTTCAACATCTCCTTCTATATTATGTAAATGGAAAAAACCTTCGTAACCTTCGGTACATTCTGGAGTTTCTAATCGTGGTAAAATAGTAATAAACTCTGAAGCATAATACATAGAATTTATCATTTTTCCTTTGGCATAACCAGGATGCACAATTTTCCCTTTTACTTTAATTTTAGCTCCTGCGGCATTAAAATTTTCATATTCTAATTCTCCAACTTGGCTACCATCCATGGTATAAGCCCAATCTGCACCAAATTTATCGACATCAAATTTATGTGCTCCTCTGCCAATTTCTTCATCAGGTGTAAAACCAATTCTTATTTTACCATGTTTAATTTCAGGGTGATTAATAAGGTATTCCATGGCAGTAATAATCTCAGTAATACCAGCTTTATCGTCAGCACCTAAAAGTGTTGTACCATCTGTTGTTATTAAGGTCTGACCTTTGTAAAGTAATAGGTCGTCAAAATAATCTGGTGAGAGAATGATATCTTCTTCGGCATTTAGAATGATGTCTTTCCCATCATAATTGCTAATAATTTGAGGTTTCACATTCGCACCTGTAAAATCTGGAGAGGTATCAAAATGAGATACAAATCCAATAACAGGGACATCGTGATTAACATTACTTGGTAAGGTTGCCATGATATATGCATTCTCATCAATAGAAACATCACTTAAGCCAATCGTTTTTAGTTCTTCTACCAACTTGTTAGCCAAATCCCATTGTTTTTTTGTACTCGGTGTGGTTTCAGAATTTGGATCGGATTCTGTGTCTATTGTAACGTAACTTATAAAGCGATTTATGATATGCTGCATAAAATTATTTGTATTTAAAAATTAAAGTTTAAAGGTAATAACAGGAAGTTTTGAATGGTTAACAACATCTTCAGAAATACTACCACCAAAGAAATGACTTAGTCCTTTTCTTCCATGAGTAATCATAGCAACGGCGTCTGCTTGTTGTTTTCTTGCAAAATTTGAAACACCATCTTCTACATTGTGATCTGAAATACGAGCAATAGTAACATCACTTTCGTTTAATTTAGCAAGCTTTAAAAAGATTGAAATTTTTTCGTCAATTTCATCAGTGCTTAAAAATGCTAAGTTTGGTGAGTTAATATGTAATAAGGTTGTTTTCTGACCTAATTTGAATAATAATTCAAGAGACTTTTTAACAGCAGGAATACTTTCTTCAGAAAAATCTGTAGCTAATACAATATGTTCAAAATTAACAGATTTAGGTTTAGACTTTACAACTAATACTGGTGTATTACTGTAACGTACTACTTTTTCGGTGTTAGAACCGGTAAAAACGCCATCGTGATCACTATGTCCTCTAGAACCCATAACGATTAAGTCTGCTCTAACATCAGTTGCAACCTCTGCAACTTCCTTTAAGACTTTATGATACTTAACCATTGGTGTAACTTCAAGGCCTTCAAGATAGGGTTGATCTAAAAATGTTTCAAATTTTTTGTTAGCTACCATTAGCATAAATGCATTTTCTTCACCTCTTTCAGTGCTTGAAGCAGAGAAAATGGATTCAGACATTTCTAACATATGCATTACAATTAATTCTGAATTATGTTGTTTTGCTAATGCAGCACCAGTTTCTAAGGCATATTCTGAATATTTTGAAAAATCGACAGGAACAATAATTTTTTTCATGATAATTTGATTTTGGTTAGTGTTTCAAAGTTACATAAATTAGAAAGTATAAATTATGATAATTGACAGTTTATGAAAAAATTAATAGTTCCTTTTTAAGGAATAGATGCTTATTTTTGCAGGGCAAAATCATTCTCATGTATAAAGCTTTAATAAGACCTATTTTATTTCTTTTCGACCCAGAAAAAGTACATTATTTTACCTTTTCTCTAATTCGGAATTTATCTAAAATACCAGGAGTTAAAAGTATATTTAAAGCCATGTATGTTGTTGAAGATAAACAATTGGAACGTGAATTATTCGGATTAAAATTTAAGAACCCTGTCGGTCTAGCAGCAGGTTTTGATAAAAATGCCGTTTTATATAATGAATTGGCCAACTTCGGATTCGGTTTTATTGAAATAGGAACGGTTACACCAAAGGCACAAGAAGGCAATCCTAAACAACGTTTATTTAGATTAAAGGACGATAAAGGCATTATTAACCGCATGGGTTTTAATAATGACGGTTTGCAAGCTGCTATTTCTCAATTAAAGAAAAATAAAGGACAATTAATCATTGGTGGGAATATTGGGAAAAATACCCAAACGCTTCCTGAAAATTATACTAAAGATTATCTGGAGTGTTTTAATGCATTACATCCTTATGTCGATTATTTTGTACTTAACGTCAGTTGTCCAAATGTAGGAAGCCATGCTAAACTGAATGATAAAGATTATTTGTTAGAACTTATTTCTACGGTACAAAAAGCCAATGCTACATTTAGTAAGCAGAAACCAATTCTACTTAAAATAGCACCAGATTTAAACGACGTTCAATTAGATGAGATTGTAGAATTAATTGCAGAAACCAATCTCGATGGTGTTATTGCAAGTAATACATCTATCGACCGAACAGATTTAAAAGCGAGTGATGCACGACTTAATGAAATTGGAAATGGAGGTTTAAGCGGACAACCAATTAAAGACAAATCGACTAAAGTCATTCAGTATTTAGCTGAGAAAAGTAACAAGTCTTTTCCTATTATTGGAGTCGGAGGTATTCATTCTGCTACTGACGCTTTGGCGAAATTGGAAGCTGGTGCAGATTTGGTGCAGGTGTATACCGGTTTTATTTATGAAGGACCTTCTCTAGTAAAACAAATTAATAAGGCCTTATTGAAGTTAAATTGCTCTAATTAACTATTAGTCTTTTGTTGTTAACACTACCTGAAGTGTTTTCTAATTGAACAATGTAAACTCCTTTATTTAGATTTGAAATATCTATAGCAAGATTGTCTTTATTATTTGAGTTATCAACGTGCATCACTTGTTTACCTAATAAATCGTAAAAAATAACGCTATTTAGTAACCTTGAATTCGTAATAGTTACTCTAACCGTATCATTTGGATTAGGAAATAGTTTAATATCCTCATTTTTATTAAAATCCTCAGTACTTAAAGTAATAGCGATTAATGTGATTGTTAAAGTTCCAATTTTTTCCGAATTAAAGGGATAGCCTTCTACACCTGCCACATTAGTAATAACACCACTAGGATCTGTAGCTATGTTGTCTCCAGAATAATTAAATCCGTCCTTTGTTCCAGCATCATAAGGATACAAATCTATTGTAAATGTCTCTTTCCAGTTGTTTGTATTTATATCCCATAAATCAAGGTTACTCACAGCGATTATCCAGTCTGGACTTGGAGCAATCATAGACGTTAATGTCAGTAAAGGGAAATCTTCGGAAAGAATCACATCAACTAGCGTTGCAGACGATATTGCAGCATAATCGTCAAAAGTCGTAGAAAGCCATTGTTCTGCATCACCAGCATTTATTGCCGTTTGTACTTCTGTATTAAAAATAACATTATCTCCTAACTCAGCAACATTTTTAATACCAGGCGAGGCTGTACCTCCTAATTCTATAAATGTGATATCATTGTTATGAGTGGCACCAACTAAATCAGACCAGTGTGCATTACTTGGTAAAGGACCATGATCATTAGAATTCCATGTACTAGTAAAATTAATATTGTAACTTGCAAAGGACTGTGCACTAATATTATTTGAGACAATTAGTATAAAAAATGAAATAAGTGTAAGTATAATCTTTTTCATAGTAATTTTAATGTGTTCTGAAACTTAATTCGATTTAAGTCATGGAAATTTACATAATTTTTCGGGTTTTATATTATTTTCGAACAAACATTAATAATTGAATTACGACATACTTATATCATTCGCATTAGCGACATCAGTATTGGCAATTTCGCCAGGGCCAGATAATATTTATGTTTTAGTACAAAGTATTAGTCATGGTAAATCTTATGGATTAGCAACGGTCTGCGGTTTAATTACTGGTTGTATAATTCATACCACCTTATTAGCCTTTGGTGTTTCTGCTATCATAGCAGCGAACGAAAATCTGTTTTTCGGTATTAAACTTTTGGGAGCGATTTATCTGTTATATCTAGCCTACAAAGTCTTTAAGTCTGATGCAAGTCTTAATTTTAATTCTGAACATGTGCCTAAGAAAAGTCTAAAACAATTATTTGTTCAAGGTTTTTTTATGAATGTCCTCAACCCAAAAGTGACCATTTTCTTTTTAGCTTTTTTTCCTGGGTTTCTATTTAGTGAAACCATGAGCACCGTTTGGCAATTTTATATTTTAGGTGGACTTTTCATGCTGGTGTCTTTCATTATTTTTTCTTCAATTGCTTTATTAGCAGGTCAGATTAAAACCTACACATTAAAACATAAAAACTCAGGCTTAGTTTTAAAATGGCTTCAGATTGTGGTTTTTATAGGGATTGCGGTTTTTATTCTCATTTAGAAAGATATTCTATATGACTTATGTTAACACATTGAGATAGTTATCGGAATCACTAATTTAGAAGAATCATTTATGCTAATTATTATCGCCTTCAATTTCTATTTCGAGTTTAATTTCAATTTCAATTAATGTATATTTGAACTAATGAATAAAGCGGTTAAAATAATAGAATGCCCAAGAGATGCCATGCAAGGCATTAAGGCTTTTATACCTACAGAAAAGAAAGTACAATACATTCAATCTTTGCTTCGTGTCGGTTTTGATACCATTGATTTCGGAAGTTTTGTATCTCCAAAAGCGATTCCGCAAATGGTTGATACCGCTGAAGTTTTAGCACAATTAGATCTGAGTAAAACGGAAAGTAAATTGCTTGCTATTATAGCAAATACACGAGGAGCAAACGATGCTTCGGTGCATTCTGAAATTGATTATTTAGGATTTCCATTTTCAATATCAGAGAACTTTCAGATGCGTAATACACATAAAACAATAGCGCAATCTGTTGTGACCTTGTCTGAAATTTTAGAAGTCGCAGACAAAAGCAATAAACAGGTTGTGGTTTATATTTCAATGGGTTTTGGAAACCCTTATGGTGATCCGTGGAATGTAGATATCGTAGGGGAGTGGACGGAACGCTTATCTAAAATGGGAGTTAGTATATTGTCATTAAGCGATACCATTGGAAGTTCAGATCCAGAGAATATTAACTATTTATTTTCAAATTTAATTCCCGAATATTCAAACATAGAATTTGGTGCCCATTTGCATACCACACCAACGTCTTGGTTCGAAAAAATTGACGCCGCCTACAAAGCGGGTTGCCGACGTTTTGATGGAGCTATACAAGGTTTTGGTGGTTGCCCAATGGCAAAAGATGATCTTACAGGTAATATGCCAACCGAGAAAATGTTGTCGTATTTTACTCAAAAAAAAGCACACGAGCTCAATGCGATGAGTTTTGAGAGTTCTTATAATGAAGCGACTAAGATTTTTTAGTGTGTATCATTAAAAAAAAAAGCCTCATTGAAAATGAAGGCTTTTTTAATATTTATTTTAAAAGTTTACTGTAATAAACTATATACAAACTCAGGATGACCACGTTCTCCTTCAGCGTTAGTTAAGGCTAAGAATTTCAATTTGTAAAGATTACCATCTGTATCATTAATTATATAAAAGACGTTATCTTTAAGAGAAGGTAATGAACCTGGTCCGCCACCATTTCTCCAGCTGCTTCCTACACTTCTTTGATCATTAGAAAAATTAGATGCAGCAACATCATTTATTGTGAAATTGTCATAAGATAGTTCCGTATTTTCTTCAGTATCTATCATATAAATAGCTACGTTAGCTAAGTTATTTGAAGCTACAAAGTCTCCATAGAAATAAGCACCGTAACTATCTGGTCCGGCGAAAACTTCATCGGTGAAAGTTGTAAAGTTTAAATCCCAACTTGAAGATGTTGGTTCAACGTTAACAATACTTTCTGTATTAAAGCTAAAGAATGTAAAGTTAAAGTTGCTGTCTTTAGAGATTGTGATTTCCTCATGTGTAGTGGCGTCCAAGTCGGCATATTGAATGGTGTAGTCATTCCCATTTCTTAATACTCGGATTTTTTTCCAACCTCTTTCTTCATCTTTTAAATCAACAGAACCGGTTGCAGGTATTTCTGTACCTACTTCACTACCTAGATTAATCAAATATACTTTGTTTTCAGAGTCTGTAGCAGATATGTCACTGATAGCAGTACCATATATGTTTCCGTCAAAAGCATCAACAAAAGCTAAATTTGAAGTATCAAAAATACCAACTTTAGCTAGTGGTTGTACATCTATTACTTCTTGAATTGTTGAATTTACGGCATCAATATCTGTAAATGATAATTCTGCTGCAGCCATTTCTATAGAACCATTAATAGCAACCCTGAAATCTGAACCAGAGTAAAATCCTAGGTCCCAAGAATCACGTTGCGCTGATGTCGTTGTGTTTGTACTTAAATCAATATAGACTTGGTTTTGTTGATTAGGGCCTCCAACTTCTGGAGCGATAGAAGCACCTTCAATCACAATCGTAAGCGGGCCAGAAACGTCGTCGTCGCTACTACAGCTAGAAAATGCAATAATACATAGGCATAGAGCCGTTTTTAAAAATTTATTTGTCATAATATTTAGTGTTTAAAAATTTAGGTTATATAATAGTTTTAAATAAAAAGATCTTCCGTAGCCTAACAATAAAGCATTACTGTTAGTAGAGTGTGTGCCACCAGTGGCAGCATTGTTAACGTTTACATTGGTGACATCTAATAGGTTTCGTGCACCAAGCGTAACTTTAATTTTATTGTCTAAAAATGATTTTTTGATAGAGGCGTCTAACCAACTGTAAGCATCCGTTGTCGCTTTTGAGAATGTTGAATTACCATCCGTATCAGATCCAGATGCTAGGTATTGTTCTTGCTCTCCGTTGTATTTTAATAATAAGGTGAATGACGTATCCCAAGGCTCCACAAAATAGGATGTACTTGTATTCACTTGAAAATTGTACAGAAAATCATCAGTGCCATTAACTTCATTACTATTGATTCTAGAAATACCTTGAAACGTTGCGCCTAAGTTGAATGATAACTTATCTAACTTCAACGAGTTTTCTAATGAAAGACTCCACAGTTTAAATTTATCAATGTTTATAAATTGATATCGCAATGGACTGGTATTAACAACAGCCAGATCAATTCTATCTGAAACATCTACATAACTTAATTTTAAGTTGTTGACTAGAGAAAGCTCATTAAACCAACTTCTCTTTTTTAGATTCACAAAGGCTGAAAATCCATTCTCTGGATTTAAGTTTTCATTACCCTGAACATCATGATTAGAATCTACAAAATAGTAGTATAACTCTTCAAAATTAGGCGTTCTATAAGAGGTGCCAACGTTGGCTCTAAGTTCAAAACCATGATCCATTAAATAACGCGCACTTAAAGAGCCCATTAATTTCGATTTAAAAAGTGAGTTATATTCATAACGTACACCAGGTCGTAAAGAGAATGCATTGGATAAGTTTAATTCGGAAGACCCAAAAATGGCTGAATTAGTCTGCTTATTGGTTTTATCTTGTTGGGTAAGATCACCTGAAGCTTGTGTGTCAAAGCCTTCAATATAGCGCGCTTCATAACCGAGTTGGAAATTATAAAAATCACTTTTCACTAAGTTGTCTATAGTTCCTTTAGAAAAGAAGACTTTACTAGATTGGTAGGTTTCATCCGTTTCATTGCTGCGTTCTTTACTTAAAATGAAATAGTTAAATTCGTTTAAGTCGCGTTCTTGTTGTTGGTAGGAGAGTGCTACGTTATAGTTAGCTCCAGAATTTAGGTTACCATCAATATTAAGATTGTTGACAAATCGGTTGGTGGTAAATATGCGATCTGTAGCAGATGGATTACTCGTTTGATTTTGAGTATCAATATTCGCTCTTACGGCGGCATCATAGTAATTAATTTGCTCGTTAAAGTATTCAAACTTGTATAGTACTCTAAAATTATTGCCTTTATAATTAATTAAAGCATTGGTGTTTAATTGCTGTTTTGGTAACCATTCGTAGCCTCTAAGACCATCATTTTGGTAATAATCTTGTCCTTGGCGCTGGTTGAAAAAACCTGCGAAATCATTTCGGTTAGCTCCAATTTTAGCCATCCATTTCTCATTAATATTATGAGCCACGCTAAGAGATTGTATATGCCTACCTTCATCAAACAAAGCATACTCATCACTTACGGTTTCTTCTTGTAAATAGGCTCGAATGTTCCATGTGTTAGCAATAGACTTTTTGGTAATGATATTAATCACTCCAGAAACAGCATTCGCACCAAATTCCACTCCCATTGCGCCTTCAACAATCTCAATACGTTCAATATCATCGAGATTAATTTGAGTTAAATCAATGTCATTCCCTAAACCATTATCACTAACCATGGGGATGTTATCCACTAAAATATTGAAATATTGCGAGTCCAATCCAAAGAACGAAATCGTAGATCGTCCTGTTTGAGCATTAGGAATTATAGTAAGATTAAGGTTGAAATTTAATAAATCGGCCAGATTGTTAGCGGCAACTTGTTCAATCTGAGTTCTATTAATAACAATGACATTATGTACGGACTTTTTAATTGAGGTTGGATTATACTGACCAGTAACAACGACTTCATCTAAAGGTTTAACTGTAACACTGTCCGTTGGTATTTTACTTTTCTGAGCAAAAGACCACGAAAAGAAAATAATTGAAAAATAAATTGAGATTTTATTTTTATTTAGACTCATTCTTGATAAATTTGTCGCAAATATAGAATCTTATTTTAATTCATTCTAAATAAGAATAGTTTTTTTTGAATAATTTTAAAACACATTATTTATCTTTTAAATATGAAAAAAGTAGTACCAGTTTTAGCCATTGTATTAGCATTTACTTTGAGCAGTAACGCACAAAAAAAGAAGACTCTAGATCAGGAAGCCATTAAAGATATGTGTGGTTGTTTTGAAGTAACGTTCAATTTTACTGAAACCTTCAACTATAGTAATGATTCGCTTTATAGACCTTCAGAAACCAAAGTTGATAAAGGTTTAGAGTACGCTTTTGCTATAGAAGATGAAGATGATAAAATTTCAATTCAACATTTATTACAAGTTGGACGACCTGATAGTCCACATATTGTAAAACACTGGAGACAAGATTGGTTATTTCAAAATCAAGACTTTTATATGTATAATGGAGATAATAATTGGACCTTTGAAAAAAAATCTAAGGATGATGTAAAAGGGCAGTGGACACAGAAAGTGTTTCAAGTAGATGATAGTCCACGTTATGAAGGTTCTGGGACTTGGGTTCATGTAGATGGTAAGAATTATTGGGAAAATACAACAACAGCACCATTACCAAGACGTGAATACACCAAACGTAGCGATTACAATATTACATTAAGGGGTAACCGTCATGAGATTACTAACTATGGTTGGGCACACGACCAAGATAATGATAAAGTGTTACGAGAAACTGGAAAAGAAGATGTTATTATTGCAAAAGAAAAAGGATTTAATACTTATAAAAAAATAGATGATAGTAGATGTCAGGCCTCAATAGATTGGTGGAAAGTACAACAAGATAAGTGGGCTTCAGTGAGAGCGAAGTGGGCTGATGTTTATGGCAGAAACAAAGATTTAACTCTTAAAGAAAAAGTGGATAATAAAGTGTTGTTTAAATACTTATTAGACGACGACATCACGGCCGAAAAAGACATTAATAGTATTATAGAATCTTTTGTAAAATAGAAAATTAAAAATAAACCATTATATATATGAAAACAATTAAATCGATACTAGTCATCCTTTTTGTGGCCTTGTCTTTATCTACTTTCGCACAGAATGAAAATATCTTTTTAGACCGTGAATTTTGGGGAACTCATCCAACGGTAGAAACAGTAAAGCAGAAAATAAAAGAAGGTAATAATCCTGCTGAAGCGAATGGTGGTAATTTTGATGGAGTCGTTTATGCGACGTTGCAAGATGCACCTTTGGAGACTATTACTTACATGATTTCTCAAAAAGGAAATGACGTTAATAAATTAACACACGATGGTAGAACCTATGCGTTTTGGGCTGCTTATAAAGGCAATGTAGAATTGGTGCAATACCTTTTAGAGAATGGTGCTAAAACTAATATAACAGACGATAAAGGGAATTCTATAATCAATTTTGCTGCTGGTTCTGGTCAACAAAATACCAAAGTATATGATCTTGTGATTAAATATGGAGCAAACTTACAGAAAGATTTAAATACAGATGGAGCAAACGCTTTATTAATAGCAGCACCAAATGATCCAGATTTTAAATTGGTATCTTATTTTCAGTCTAAAGGATTAGATATTAATAGTGTGGACAGTGATGGTAATGGTATTTTTAATTACGTTACTAAAAAAGGTCAGATTGAATCATTAAATGCTTTATTAAAAAAGGAATCAAAGGAACTGATGAAGCTTTCATATTTGCCGCAAATGGAGCAAGAGGCACAACAAATGGCATTGAGGTTTATAAGTACTTAGAAAGTGTAGGTTTAAATCCGAATGTAACTAATAAGGAAGGTGAATCGGCACTACATATTTTGGCAACTAGAAGCAAAGATTTAGATATAATTAAATTTTTACTAGATAAAGGCTTAGAGGTGAGTACTAAAGATTCGAAAGGAAATAATGCCTTAATGCATGCAGCTTCAAGCAATAACTTAGAGGTCATTAAACTTTTAGCGGATAATATAAAAAGCCATGATGACATTAATAAGAAAGGCCAATCGGCTTTAACTTTAGCGGTAGGTGGTAATACTTCAGATATAGTTGAGTTTTTAATCAAAAAAGGTTATAAAACTGCTATTGTTGATACAGATGGAAATAATTTAACCTATTATTTAATCGAATCATACTCACCAAAAAACAAAGATGTATTTTCTGAAAAAATGGCATTATTAAAAGCCAATAAGGTCGACTTAACTCAAGTGCAAAAAAATGGAAATACTTGGTTTCATTTAGCAGTCGAAAAAAATAGCCTTGATTTATTAAAGTTGGCATTAAAAATGACTCAAGATATCAATGCAAAAAATAGTGAAGGAAATACCGCTTTGCACTTAGCGGCATTAAAAGCTAGTGACGATTCTATTCTTAAGTTTCTTATAGATAATGGAGCGAAGAAAAACATCGTTACAGATTTTGAAGAATCTGCTTATGATTTAGCAAAAGAAAATGAGTTGCTAAAAAAGAGTAATACCTCAATTGAATTTTTAAAATAATATAATTTTGAATATGAAGAACATACGTACAATCGCATTATTATGTGTCGTAATATTTAGTTTAGTATCATTTACTAATCCAGTAGAATCTACAAAGTACAAATGCATGATTCAAATGACCAACTATACAGGTGAAGGAGCCTATATTGTCATTTCATTATTGAATCCTGAAGGTGAGTATGTAGAAACCTTAAACGTTATTGGCGACGACGACGAATGGTATAATACCGTAGAGTCTTGGTGGGATTTTTACGGCAAAAAGCGTAACGATATTGATGCTATTACAGGAGCTACAGTGAGCGGAGGTGAGCGTACTATTAATGTCATTGAAATTGATAACGACAAGCTAGATAAAGGTTATAAATTAAGATTTGAAACAGCTGTTGAAGATCAAGACTATTACGAAAGTGATGTGGAATTTGAGTTAACCTCAGAAACCATTAAGTCTAAAGTAGAAGGCCAAGGTTTTATCCGTTACATCCGAATGATGCCTCAATAAAACAGACACTATGACCATTTCCATTTGGAGATACAGTCATTTAGTTTTGGCTGTTATGTCTTCTTTGTTCATTTTAATAGCATCGGTAACAGGTGCTATTTTGGCGTTTGAACCCATTACAAATCAGTTGCAACCGTATGCTGTTTCTGGGGCAAACGACATTTCTCTTGCTGAAACCTTAAGTGTGTTGCAACAAGAATATGATGAAGTTTTTACACTCGAAATTGATAATAACGATTTTGTAAGTGCATCAGTCATTACCAAAGAAGGAGACAATGAAACCTTTTATATTAATCCCATTACAGGCGAAAAATTAGGTGATATTATAAAAAAAGCACCAATTTATGAATTCGCAACCAACCTTCACCGTTCGCTATTTTTAAAAACAACAGGTCGTGTTTTAATAGGGGTCGTATCCTTTTTGTTATTTCTGATTTCAGTAACAGGAATTCAACTCATATTAAAACGTCAAGGTGGTATCAAACGTTTCTTTTCTAAAGTGGTTAGAGAAAACTTTGATCAGTATTACCATGTCGTTATTGGTCGATATACCTTGATTCCTATTGTGATTATTACACTGACAGGTGTGTTTCTATCGCTTGAAAAATTTGATTTACTTCCAAATTCTAAAATTTCACATAATTATCCTGAGCAAGATGACGTTGAACACAAATTAGACATCATAGAGTTTCAAACATTTAAAGACATAAAACTTGAAGATGTAAACTATGTTGAATTTCCATTTTCAGATGATATTGAAGATTATTTCACCGTTAAGTTATCTGACAAAGAAATTTTAGTCAATCAATATACAGGAGCCATCGTCAGTAATCAAACCACCTCGCTTGTAGCATTAGCGTCTAATTGGAGCTTAATTCTGCATACAGGTCAAGGGAC
The DNA here is from genome assembly GCF_000427335.1 of Winogradskyella psychrotolerans RS-3. GTDB lineage: Bacteria > Bacteroidota > Bacteroidia > Flavobacteriales > Flavobacteriaceae > Winogradskyella > Winogradskyella psychrotolerans. The sequence continues at coordinate 47,453 of NZ_ATMR01000034.1, forward strand.
GATTATTTGGTCAGTCGTATTGTTCTTAGCGAGTTTGGCCGTTTTATTCTTTATGTATTCTGGCTTTGCCATGACGTTGAAACGACGAAAAGAAACAGCGAAAATTAAGAATAAATTCAAAAAAGATGAGGCAGACTATATCATTTTAGTTGGTTCTGAAACCGGCAATACCTTTAATTCTGCCAAGCTATTTTATAACGCTTTAATCGCAGAAGGTCATTCGGTTTTTATTACAGCTTTAAACGCGTATTCAGAATATAAAAAGGTTAAACATGTCATCGTTTTTGCCTCGACTTATGGCGAAGGTGAAGTTCCAACAAGTGCTTCAAATTTCGAAAAGTTATTTCAAAAAGTACAGCAGAAGCAAACGATTAAGTATGCTGTTGTTGGTTTTGGATCGCTAATGTATCCTGACTATTGTAAATATGCCATAGAAGTCGATGAGATGTTTCAAAAGCAAGACAATTTTGAGGAACACCTTCCGCTTTTCAAAATTAACAATCAATCGTTTGAAGCTTTTAAAACGTGGATTAAGCAATGGAATGAGCACACTAATCACGATTTAAAAATTAAGTTTCAAAAACCTCAAGTCAATTTAAAAAATTAAAGGAGTTTAAGGTTATTAATAAATCAGAGCCTAATAATGACGATTCATTTTTAGTGCAATTACGACCTCAAAAAAAGTAAAATTTGAGTCTGGTGATTTATTGTCTTTATATCCGGAAGCCGATTTTATTGAACGCCAATATTCCATTGGGAAGTTTGAAGAGGATATCATATTGAGCATTAAAAAGCATGAATTTGGAGTCTGCTCTAATTATTTTAATGACTTAAAAGTCAACGAAATTGTTAAGGCGCAAGTTAAACGAAACTTAGATTTTCATTTTCCAACGGATGTAAAAGACGTAGTGATGATAGCCAACGGCACAGGAATCGCACCGTTTTTGGGAATGATTAATGATAATCAAAGTAAAATAAAAACCCACTTATTTTGGGGAGGACGTACACAAGATTCTCTTAGTATTTATGAGAACATTATAGATTCTGCATTTAGTAAAAAGACCTTATCTAGTTTTCATATTGCGTATTCGCAAGAGCAGAAAGATAAAATTTACGTTCAAGATTTAATTTTAGAGCATCAAGACTTGTTAAGTGGTGTATTAAATACTAATGGAGTCATAATGATTTGTGGTTCTGTAGCCATGCAAAATCGCGTTTTAGAAGTGTTGCATACCATCACTACAACACACTTAGACAAACCGTTAAGTGCTTTTGAAAACAATGATCAGCTTAAAATGGATTGTTATTGATTATTAATAGATTGTTAAGTGTTGCAAATAGCCTTTCAATATGTTATAATTTGTCAATATTAATTGTACTTTTGCGTGCAATTAAATTTTAATTGCCATGACAGCACACGAAAATAAAATTGTTGGAGAAGGTCTTACTTACGATGACGTACTCTTAGTTCCAGCATTTTCAGAAGTTCTTCCTCGCGAAGTCAATATTCAAACTAAATTTACACGAAATATAACCATTAACATTCCTGTGATTTCCGCGGCTATGGATACGGTTACCGAAAGTAAAATGGCGATTGCCATGGCGCAAGAAGGCGGAATTGGCGTGTTGCACAAAAACATGACGATTGAGCAGCAAGCTGATAAAGTACGAAAAGTAAAGCGTGCTGAAAGCGGTATGATTATCGATCCTGTGACCTTACCATTAACTGCTACTGTTTTTGATGCCAAGTCTAATATGGCCGAGCATGGTATTGGTGGAATTCCAATCGTTGATGACAACGGAATCTTAAAAGGCATTGTTACAAACAGAGATTTACGTTTTGAGCACGAAAGCAAGAAAGCCATCGTTGATGTTATGACTAAAGAAAATTTAGTCACTGCAGCTGTTGGAACCTCTTTAAAAGATGCTGAAAAAATTCTTCAACAAAACAAAATTGAAAAATTATTAATTGTTGATGATAACTATAAACTAAAAGGCCTAATTACGTTTAGAGATATCACTAAGGTGACTCAAAAGCCTAATGCAAATAAAGATTCTTATGGAAGATTGCGTGTTGCAGCGGCTATTGGTGTTACCGCAGATGCAGTAGAACGTGCTTCTGCATTAGTAAATGCAGGTGTTGATGCGGTAATTATAGATACAGCTCATGGTCATACCAAAGGTGTGGTTTTGGTTTTAAAAGAGATTAAAAAGAAGTTTCCAAAATTAGACGTTATTGTTGGTAACATTGCTACTGGTGAAGCTGCTAAATATTTAGTGGAAGCTGGAGCTGATGCCGTGAAAGTAGGAATTGGTCCTGGATCAATTTGTACAACTAGAGTAGTGGCAGGAGTTGGTTTTCCTCAGTTCTCTGCGGTTTTAGAAGTCGCTGCAGCTATTAAAGGTTCTGGAGTGCCAGTTATTGCAGATGGTGGAATTCGTTATACAGGAGATATTCCTAAAGCGATTGCTGCAGGTGCAGATACGGTAATGCTAGGTTCGCTTTTAGCAGGAACTAAAGAAAGTCCTGGTGATACGATAATCTACGAAGGACGAAAATTTAAATCGTACCGAGGCATGGGTTCTGTTGAAGCCATGAAACAAGGCAGTAAGGATCGTTATTTTCAAGATGTTGAAGATGATATTAAAAATTAGTTCCAGAAGGTATTGTTGGTCGTGTGCCATATAAAGGTGAATTAGTTGAAAGTATTCATCAATTCATCGGTGGACTTAGAGCTGGAATGGGCTATTGTGGTGCAAAAGATATTGCCACTTTAAAAGAAACCGGACGTTTTGTGAAAATTACAAGTTCTGGGATTAATGAAAGCCATCCTCATGATGTGACAATAACAAATGAGTCACCAAATTATTCAAGATAACCAAATTCCTGCGAAAGAAGGAATCTATATAAAAAACAAAAACAGCATCTTTTAAGATGCTGTTTTTTTATAACTATTATTTTAGTGTGTCCTTAGGCTTTACTAGCTTTTACCGGACAACCTATAGCTTTTGTGAAATTTGGACTTGGTTTTTCACCCTTTTCCAAAGCTTCAATAGCGTCTTTAACAAAGTTGACTTTTACATCTTCAGGTGATTTTGCATTATCGTCTACAGTACCTATATATTGTACTTTACGTTCTGCATCTAATAAGAAAACGTGAGGTGTTCTTACAGCTCCATATTGTGGATATATTTTTTGTCCTTCATCAACTAAATATGGAAATGTAAATCCTTTGTCTTCCGAACGTTTTTGCATTGCTGCGTAACCTTCTTTTTCGTTTTCAGGACTGTTTGGGTTAATCGCAATTACTGGATATCCTTTTGGTGCATATTCATTGTTCAATGCAATTAAACGGTCTTCATATAATACTGAAAATGGACATTCGTTACAGGTAAATGTCACGATATAACCTTTTGCATTTTCAATACTAGCTAAAGAAACCATTGAACCATCAACGTTCTTTAGATTAAAATCCGTAGCAACATCACCAATGTTATAACCTCCAATTTCTTCTAAAGTTTTAGTTTGTTCTGGACTACCACCTCCTTTTGGTGGTCCTTTTCTATCGCCTCCGTGTGGTGGTCCTTTTCGGTCTCCGTCATGAGGAGGGTGTTCTCCTTTATGATCTTTATGTTGATTTTCAGCAGAAGGTTCCCCTGTTGTATTTCCTTCGTTTTTACAAGATACAAGTACACTTGCTGATAAGCCAATAATGGCAATTAGGACACTAATTCTTTTCATGTTTGTTTTAATTAAGTTTATGTATTTGGTTTTCTATGTCTTCTAAATTCTCGAATGAACGTTCAAAAAATAAGCGTTCATCTTTGTTGAACATAATGGTAAATGGAATGGCTCCAGACCAATTAGGATCTATTTTGTCTATCCAAGCGTTAGCATCCGCATCATCTAATAGTACAACTTTCTGGGTTATGTTTTTTTCTTTAAGAAAGGTTTAAGTTTTGTCTCAATATCTTTTGGGAAATCTAAGCTTACCAAAATCACTTCTACATCTGGGTATTTTGCGGCAAATTCTTCAATGTATGGTAGCTCTTTAACACAAGGAGCACACCACATAGCCCAAAAATTAACGAGATAAGTTTTATCGGAATCCGTGTAAATTAGTGGTTCAAATTCACTGAAATCGTAAACGGAAATGTCTTGATTAAGGTCAACCTTTTCTTGAGTTATTCTATTTTTATCTGAGTTGGTGTTGTTACAACTCACTAAAAAACTAAAGGTAAGAAGTAGAAAAAATAAGGATACATTATTTTGTACGCGATGCTTTATTCTAAGTAAATTCAAAATTGGGTTTTTAATTATTTACGTTAGACTCAAAAAAACAGGAAAGGTTTAATTGAAAACAGTTTTTTTTATTTTAATTAAGCTAGACTAGTTAATGGCTATATTTAAATCCAAAAATAAATTGATTTTTATAAAAAAAACAAAAGCAGCACGGGAATTATGCTGCTTTTGCTAGAAGAGTTCTAGTTTAAGGTTAGGTCTACTAAAACACGTTTGAGATATTAATTAAAAGGGATTATTTCTTTAAAGGAGAATGATGTTCATGTACCATTTTCCAACCATCTTTCGTCTTTACAAATAGCAATGTTATTTGATCGTTTACGGTAACGATATCTTCTCCAAATTGCAAAACAAAATCAGAGTGGAATGTAAGATTGGCTACGTCTCCATAAACGGCAACTTGTAAGTCTTGAGCTTCAAACTTTATAACCTTAGTTACAGAACCGAATACGTTACGCTCATGAGCTTCGTTTGCTTCACCGTCATTTCTTGGTTCTCCATTTTTAAATTCGGTAAACTTTGGACCATAAGCATGAAATGAAATTAGTTTATCCATATCTCCATCCATAATACTTTGTGCAATGGCTCCAAAAGTTTCCATTACTTCTTGTTTTACCTCAGGAAACTCATCGTTAATAAGGTCTGTTTGTGCTTTACAGCTATTTAAGAATAAACCGAAAGTCAGGATTAATAATGTGAATTGTGTTTTCATAAATCGTGTATTAAGTTTTTATTTAAGTCCATTTATTTAATTTGATAGAGGAGAATGATGTTCATGTACCATTTTCCAGCCATCCGGTGTATTAACAAATAATAAAGTAATTAGATTATTGACTATATGTAGCTCTCCGTTAATCATTAAATGAAAATCTGATGTAAAGGTTAAATTAGCCACATTTCCATATACAGCAACCTTCAAAGTTCCATCTACAGGCGCAAATTTTACAACTCCTCCAGGATCTACTGTTTCGCCAAATAACATACGTTCATTCGCTTCATTACCAGCACTATCAAAAGTATGGCCATCATTGAATTCGGTAAATTTAGGGCCATACGCATGAAAAGAAATAAGTTGGTCTAAATGCATACCATTTGCTCCATTACCTGCTCCAGCAGTTATACTTTGTGCAATGGCGCCAAAGGTTTCCATGACTTGCTGTTTGGCTTCAGGAAATGTTGGGTTAATTAAATCTGGAATTTGCTCGGTTTGAACATTGTCATCATCATTTGAACACCCAACAAGAAGTAATAAGGATGTTAAGATTGCAAGTAATACTGATTTCGTTTTCATAATAATAAGTTTAAGAGGTTAATGATTTAATTTTTACCTTTAATTATATGTTTAAAAAGTATATTACGAAATTAGAGTTTTAGCTATATTGAGGCATTTACTATGCTTTCAAAAGCTTGAAGTATTTAAGAAAAGCTGAATTTTAGTTGTACTATTTATGCAAAGCTGTGATTAAATAGTTAATGAGAGTATTGTAATTTATTGTAAATTAATTACTTAGAGGTGTCGCTTGGTGGAAATCCAAATTCATCTTTAAAAGCACGACTAAACCAAGATGGATCATTAAAACCAACTTCATAAGCAACTTCAGAAACGGTTTTGTCTGTAGTTGTTAATAATTCTTTAGCATATTGCAAACGAATAGAACGAATAAAAACAGCTGTAGATTTTTCTGTAATTGCTTTTATCTTTCTATATAATTGAGATTCACTAATAACTAATTTTTTCGCTAGTTCTGCTGATCTAAAATTTGAATTATTGATTTCTGTTTGAATTAAATTTATTGCTTTTTGAAGGAATTGTAATTTAGGATCTTGAGTCTGATTTTTTAGTATGGTCTTAAATCCATCATTTTTAATTTTATGTATTAATTTTTGTCTTATAGCCACTAATTGATCTAAGCGTGTAAATAATTCTTCTTTATTAAATGGTTTTGCTAAATAGGCATCGGCACCATGAGACAACCCTGTTATACGATCTTCGGTTGTAACTTTAGCCGTTAATATTATGATGGGAATATGGTCTGAACGTTCATCTGTTTTTAATGTTGCACAAACTTCAAAACCATCCTTACCTGGCATCATAACATCACAAATAATAATATCTGGTATATTTTCTAAAGCCATCTCAATACCTTCAATACCATTTACAGCATGAATAGTTTGGTATTTATCAGTGAGACATGTTTTTAAATAGTGTGCCACATCGATATTATCTTCAATGATAAGTACTAATGGCAATTCAGAGTTAGTATCTAAAAGTTGAATCGTTTGGTTTACCGAAGTCTTAAGCGTTGGAAAGTTTGAAACATCTTCTATTTGAACTTTTGGACTCAGTGACGCCTTTCTAGTAATAGGTATTGTAACGCTAAATTCACTTCCTTTTTCTAGTGTACTTTTAACATTTATGTTTCCATTCATTAATTCAACAAGTTCTTTCGTCAAGGCTAATCCAATGCCTGTGCCTTCATGTTTTCTAATGGTGGAAGCATCTGTTTGGTAAAATCTATTAAATACATTTGGAAGATCATTTTTAGAAATACCAATACCATTATCTTTAATTTTTATAAATAAAGCATGCTGATCCTTCCGAGTTATTTCATTGATATGCACAATAATTTTACCGTGTTCTGGGGTAAATTTCACAGCATTAGAAAGTATATTAGACACAATAGATGTTAGCTTATTACTGTCAAAACCCATAATTAGGGAATCAATTTCTGAGTAGACCGTTAAACTAATTCCATTTTCTTCGGCATAAGAATTAAAACTCTCACTTATATATTTTAAGAACGGAATCACATCAGACTGCACCAATTGTAAGTCCATATTTCCGCTTTCAATTTTCGAAAGATCGAGCATTTCATTTACCAAATGCAATAGATTATCGCTATTGCGTTCAATCATTTCTAGAGATGTCTCTAAATTTTTAATGTCCTTGTTTTTTATATTCGATTTCATGGAGTCTGCCATCCCTTTAATAACAGTTAGTGGTGTTCTAAACTCATGCGTAATATTTGTGAATAAGGTATTTTTAAGTTGGTTAATTTCTTTAAGTCTTTTGCGTTCTGAAGCTGCTAATTTTCTAGATATAAAAACATAGGCTAAAGCAGATAAAAGGACAAGAAGCCCAATACCTAAAATTAAATTCTTCGCGGTGTTTTTTTATTTAGCTCTTTTTGAAACTTAGCATTTAGGAGTTCTTTTTCTTGTACTTGCGCAATACTATCTGTAGCTAATTGATTGTTGAAAATAATATTCTGAATTTCTGTCCTAGCTTTATCTTCTTTTTCATCATTTAATAGAACTTGATACTTTTCAAAATAGTTAAGCGCTATGTGATGCCGATTTAATTTTTTATTAACCTCATACAGACTTTTTAATATGCTTTTATCTAATTTCCAGTTATTGGCTTTATAAATACTTAAGCAATCGTTGCACTCAAGGTTGGCTTTTGTGTAGTTTCCTAAACCATAGTCTATTTGACATTTAAATAAACTAATATTGCTTTTATAATCTGGATGATCAATGTGTCCAATAATTGAAATATATTCAATCAAATACTTACTCGCATTATCATAGTCTTCTTCATCAATGTAAATAGAAATTAGATTATATATTCCTTTAGATCCATATATAGGATCTCCTATTTCATTCGCTAATCTAATGCCTTCTTTCCAATGAAAAAGAGATTTAGGAATATCTCCTTTTAAGCGATAAAAACCACCCAAATTACCATGTGCTCCAGAAATGCTGTACTTTATTCCATAGTCTGTACTCAGCTTTAAATGTTCTAGATGGTATTTTTCAGCCTCGTCAAAATTACCCAAAGCTCTATGAACCATGCCTAAGTGATCAAGACTCCAGCCTTCAGTGACGCTATCACCAATTTTCTTTGAAACTAGAGCTGATTTTTTTAAGACTTTATAAGCATTAGTATAATCAGAGTAATCAAGATAGGCATCTCCAAGATGGTATAATTCCTTTGCGTATAGCATGCTGTCTTTTATAGCTAGAGCTAGTTCTAGTCCTTTTTTATAGCTTTCAGTTGCTTTGTTATTATCTTCAAGTTCAAAATAGATATTACCAATTAAGGAATGTGCTTTAGCTTGAAAAGTTGAATTGTTTTTATTTTGAGCTAATTGAAGCATTTCATAACCTAAAACAAGTGCGCTATCAGTTTTAGAAAATAGATAGTAATCAGGAATTAATTGTGAGATGGCTTTGAACCGTGAAGAATCTTGAAGCTTTGTGTTAGACCATACTGATTTTAAAGAATCTCTTTGTTTCTGAGCAAAAGAAATTTCCGAAAAAATAAATGTACATATGATTACAAAAAACAGTCTCAATTTTTCTATCTAATTGAAACGAAGTTAGTTTAAAATTTTAACAAATTCAAGTAGAAAAGCACTTGCTTATTTATGTTTGAATTAATTTTAAAAGTTTGTAATTTATTGATTGTAAGTGTTTATAGTGTTAGTTAAACCAAACAGCATAACCTTCGCGTCGCAATTCTAAGGCAATTTGTTCTTCTGCTTTTAATGCTTCAGTTCTAGTAAAAAATGGATCGATATGATTAAAAAGACTCGGACGTAAATAGGTGCCATATTTTTCGACAATATTCGCAGATATTTTATAACCTTTTTTATTACGATGTCCTGTTTTGTGTTGAAGAAATCGTTCTTTTGGCGTTTTGCTGGTCATGCCAACATACAAACATTCTAATACACCATTAAATTGTGGATTGGCATTTCTAAACTTAGCATTGTCGGTAAAGACACGCTTAGATAATTCTATAACATATATGGTGTAAAGCGTTTTTGCCATTTTTAGATGTATAGACTCTATTTGTCATCGCTTAGTACGCGATAACAATGGAGTAACTCTTTATCATTATTTGGTAGTTTGCCAATACCTTTTAAACTAAAACCTAAACGCTCTAATAGTTTTCTTGAAGCTAAATTAGTTTCTAATGTATAGCCACTCAATTCGGTTAAACCGTAGTCTTCTTTAGCAGCAATTAGTAATTGATTTGCGGCTTCAAAAGCATAACCTTTGCCTATATAAGCAGGTAGGAAAGCAAAACCAATATCAGGATCTTTTCTGTCTTCTCTATGGTATAAACCACAAGTACCCAGTCTTGTATTATCTGATGTTCTAATTACGACGTAATTACTGTAGCCATATTTTTTTAACTGTGGAAAGGCTCTTTCGATGATATAATCTTTAGCGTCTTTAACAGTTTTTACGTTTCTATCGCCGATATTTTTAATCCATTTTGGCGTGTTCATTAATTCTAAGATAAACGCAGCATCATCCGTGTCAATGGGCTTAATGAGTAACCTAGGGGTTTGCAACTGTTTATAGATAGACACTAATGTTTGGTTTTATTTTTTGAAATCGTCCTTGGTTAAATTAGTATTGAATTTTATGTTAGTCCAATTTACGATAATCCATGGATTTTCATCGACGTCTGCTGTCCAAGTAGAGCGTTTATATTTTCGTTTTGTAGGGATTAATAAACCGTCAACTTTTTCGTAGTCTAAAACCATTAAATTAGGAATCTCCATTTTTCCATAGTCAGCAACAGTAAAAAGAAACTGATCAACCTCTTTAGTGTCTTTATTAATATACAATTGGTAGATGTCAGTAGGTTTATCATTTTTTGAATCGAAACTCACCTTTACAACATCATAGTTTTTGTTGTCTATAGTTGTTTCTTCTACAAATTCATAATTCAATCCTGGGTCTAATAATTTTTGAAACATCGTAAACCAGTAAAAATTTGTAGGTCTATTGAAAGCGACTCTTTTTAAGTAGTCTTCATTAGTTAAAATATCACCGTTATGTTTTAACCAATAGTCGTTGCCGTCATAACCTTGTTCTATTAAGCCTTCAAGATTGGATAATGTTCTTTCATGGGTGTTGTATGCGCCGTATGATAATTCTCCGTCAAAAATATATTTTTCAGTAGAGCTATCCGTTTTTCCATCTGGTGTTTGGTAGGTATACGTGTAAACAACATCTTTGAGTTGCCTTAACTTTTCGTAGTTACCTACGTTCTGAACCATGTTAAAAACTAGTTCATGCCCTTTGTTTTGAAATTTTGGAGGCTGTTCCTGTTCTACAGTGCTAGTTTTATTTTCAGGTTTTACTTGGTTCTCGTTTTTACAAGATACCAAAAGGCCAATTAAAAGAATACTTGTTGTTAGGTGAAGTCTCATTTATGGTAAAATTAAGTTAGTTATTATGCAGTCATTATCGTAGTAAGAAGGCTTTCAATGCGTCATAAGAATTAATAGCGATTGCTACTTTTTCTTTGTGCATTACAGCTTCAATTTGTGGAGGTAAATCTATGTTTTCTCTAATCACGTCCTCAACAACATCTAAGAATTTTGTTGGATGAGCCGTTTCTAAAAATACAACATGAGCCTCATTTTCTTTTAAATAGTCTTTAGCGCCTAAATAACCAACGGCACCATGAGGATCTGCTACATAATTAAAATCATTATACAACTCTAAAAGTGCAGCTCTAGTCTCATCATCTGTATAGCTGTATGATGATAAATTAGCTTTTAACGTATCAAAGTCATTATTATGTAATTCTTGGATTCTGATAAAATTACTCGGATTTCCAACATCCATAGCATTACTAATCGTTTGAATAGAGGGTTTAGGATTGTACGTTTGAGAAATCATATAATTAACAACCGTAGCATTTGCATTGTTGGCCGCAATAAAATGTTTAATCGGTAAGCCTAATTTTTGAGCCACCATACCAGCACAAATATTACCAAAATTACCACTTGGAACCGAAAAGACCAAGTCTTTGTTTTTGGATTTAAGCTGTTTGTAAGTAAACATAAAATAGAAAAGTTGTGGTAACCAACGTGCAATGTTAATGGAGTTGGCTGAAGTCAATTGCATTTTGCTCGTTAATTCAGTATCCATAAAGGCTTGCTTTACCATGTCTTGACAATCATCAAAAACACCATCAACTTCTAAGGCAGTTATGTTTTGACCTAGTGTGGTTAATTGTTTTTCTTGAATATCACTTACTTTTCCGCTAGGGTAGAGGATAACCACATTAACACCTTTAACACCTAAAAAGCCATTAGCAACGGCACCACCTGTATCACCCGAAGTCGCGACTAAAACGGTAACATCTTTAGTATTGGTTTTATTAAAGTACCCTAAACAGCGTGCCATAAAGCGTGCACCAACGTCCTTAAAAGCCATTGTTGGACCATGAAACAACTCAAGCGTTGAAATGTTTTCATTGATTTCAACTACAGGAAAATCGAAGTTTAATGTTTCTTCCACAATAGTTTTTAAAACGTCTTCTGGAATTTCAGGAAGTATGAATTGTTTAATCGCTTCAAAAGCAATTTCAGAATTGGACTTGTCTTCAATAGTCTCAAAAAATGATGCATCTAAAGGTGTAATAGATTCAGGAAAATATAAACCTTTATCTGGTGCTAGTCCTCTCACAACAGCATCTTCGAAGGTTGTATTTGGAGCTTTTTTATTTAAAGAATAGTAATTCATAATGTTTTGACAGAAGACGGGAGACTGAGGACAGACTGCCGAATTCATTTTTAGTTAATGTTTCTTTTGAATGCTGCCATTTTGTTCATTAAGTGAAAAGCAGAATTGTATAATTCGATAAAAATTTCTTCTGAGATATAATTTCGTCGTTTTGCTTTAAATAAACAAGTTACTACTTCAGCCAAAGAACGAATTGAGTATCCAATAAATTTACGTTGTTCAGGATTTGATTGACCAATTGAACCTTCAGAAATATTAAGAGCAATAGAATCTACAGCTCTCATAATTTGCGATGTTAAATTAAACTTTTCTTTATTTGGAAAAAGTTGAGAAACATCATTTATAACTTCTCCGAAATCCATAGCATCTTGCCAAATAATCAGTTTTTCAAATTTGAATTTATTCATAATCTCAATTTTAATTCTCTTCCATTTCTGTCTTCCGTCAATAGTTTTCCGTCATTTTTTCTACAAAACCCGAACTCCTTCGGTATTAATCTTAGAAACGTAGGTTTCAAATTTTATATTTGTTTTTGAATACACATCTCTAATGGCGTTTTCAACATTCTGTGCGATAACTTTACTTTTACTTAACATAAAAATTGAAGGTCCAGAGCCCGAAATTGCACAACCTAAAGCACCTGCTTGTAATGCTGCAGTTTTAACCTCATCAAAATGTGGAATCAATTGTTTACGATACGGTTCAATCACCACATCGTGCAATGCGTCCTTAATTAGGTCGTAATCTGAAGTATGTAAAGCATGTACTAAACTACCCACATTTGCCCATTGTGCAATAGCATTGCTTAATGGAATCTCTTTAGGTAAAATCGCGCGAGACTCTGAAGTTTTAATTTCAATTTGTGGGTGAATTAACGTCGCAAATAAATCGGGAGGCGTAGGTAACTCCAAAATTTGTAATGGGGACGCACTTTTTACAAGGGTAAATCCACCAAAAATAGCTGGAGCTAAATTATCAGCATGTTCGCATTGACTAGCTAAAGCTTCGCCTTTCATAGCATAATAGGTGAGCTTGGTTTTATCTAATGGTCTTCCGAGGAGTTCGTTCATTCCAAAAACACTTCCTGCTGCACTAGCCGAACTGCTTCCTATACCACTGCCTGGTTTTATGTTTTTGTAAATTTCTATTTCAAATCCACAATCGGGTTGTAAAGCGTCATACATCGCTAAAGCCGAAACTCCTGCTACATTTTTTTCTGCTTCAAACGGTAAATCATACCCTTCAATTTTAGTGATTTTAATGCCTTTTTGCTCTGTCTTTCTAATCACCATTTCGTCACCGATAGTATCTAAACAAAAGCCAAGTACATCAAATCCACAAGCGACATTAGCTACGGTTGCAGGAGAAAATATTTTAATTTCTTTAGTCATAGTGTTAGTTATTAGCGATTCTAATGATATCAGCAAATAACCCAGACGCTGTAACATCTGCACCAGCACCAGCACCTTTAATGATTAAGGGTTGCTCAGGATAGCGTTGCGTGTAAAACATGACAATATTATCTTTTCCTTTTAAGTTGTAAAACGGATGTCCTTCTGGTATTTCTTGAAGTCCAACTTTAGCTTTACCATCATTAAATTCTGCAACAAATTTTAGTTGGCAGTTATGGTCTTGTGCCGATTTAAATAAGCCTTGATAATAGGCTTCGTCTTCAATCAATGTTTTGAAAAAGTCATCAACAGTATCAGATTTTGAAGCATTTTCGGTTAAGAAATTATCACTTTCAAGTTGTGATAATTCAATAGCATGCCCACTTTCACGCGCTAAAATTAAAACTTTACGAGCCACATCAATGCCGCTTAAATCTATTCTAGGATCTGGTTCTGTATAGCCTTCTTCTTGTGCTTGTTTTACAACATCATAAAAAGTGGTTTCAGCATTAAAATTATTGAAGATAAAATTAAGACTTCCAGATAAAACGGCTTGGATCGTATTTATTTTATCTCCTGAAGTTATCAAATTACTCAAGGTGTCTAATACAGGTAAACCTGCACCAACATTAGTTTCAAATAAAAATGATGCATTATATTGTCGCGATAATGTTTTTAATTCATTGTAGTATTCAATATTCCCAGAACATGCTATTTTATTACAAGCGACTACAGAAATGCTTTGTTTAAGGTACTTACCATAACTATTAGATACGGCTTCATTTGCAGTGATATCCACAAAAACAGAGTTCCTTAAGTTTAAGTGTTTTGCATGCTCAAAAAAGCCATCTAAACTAGCTTTTTCACCGTTTTCGAGTTCCTGTTTCCAGTTCTTTAAATTAATACCTTCGTCGTTAACGACCATGGTTCTAGAATTTGATAAACCAGCAATTCTTAAGTTGATTTTAAAGTTCTCTTTTAAATATCCTTTTTGTTGTTTTATCTGTTCTATAAGTCGTTCTCCAACGTTGCCAACACCAGTAATGAAGAGGTTGATTTGTTTGGTTTTGATTTCAAAAAACTGCTCGTGTAAACTATTTAATGCTTTTTTTACATCGTTTTTATGAATCACAGCAGAAATATTACGTTCAGAAGCACCTTGAGCAATAGCTCTAATATTGACATTATTTTTACCAAGTGTACTAAACATTTTTCCACTTATTCCTTGATGATTTTTCATTTTATCACCAATTACGGCGATGATAGATAAATTGGTTTCCAGAACAATAGGATCAATTTTTTGAAGCGCAATTTCATATTCAAAAACCGTGTCTATAGCTATCTTAGCACGTTGTGCATCGAGATCTGATATTCCGAAACAAATGGTATGTTCTGAAGATGATTGCGTAATTAAAATGATATTAATTTTCTCTTGTGCTAGTGTCTCAAATAAGCGTTTACTAAATCCAGGCACACCAACCATACCATTTCCTTGTAAGGTGAGTAAGGCTACGTTATCAATGTTGCTAATTCCTTTTACAGGCGAATTTCCATTTGGCGTTACGTTTTGAGTAATTGTAGTACCGATAGCTTCTGGATCGAGTGTGTTTTTAATAACAATCGGAATTTTCTTTTTAAGTACGGGCATAACTGTTGGAGGGTATAAAACTTTTGCTCCAAAATGAGACAACTCTACAGCTTCTTGATACGATAATTCGACAATTGGTGCGGCTTGTTTTACTAATTTAGGATTAGTCGTATACATGCCGCTAACGTCTGTCCAGATTTGTAATTCATCAGCATCCATTGCTGCAGCAATAATAGCAGCCGTGTAATCTGAACCACCACGACCTAAAGTTGTTATTTCACCGTTAATAGAGTTTGAAACAAAACCAGGAAGTAAAACAATAGGACTAGAGTTTGAATTAAAAAAGGTCTGGATATTAGCGTCTGTAATATCGAAATATACCGTAGCATTATTAAAATTAGAATCTGTAACGATTAGCTCTTGCGAATTTTTCAAAGTCGCGTCAACGGCTCTCGATTTTAAGGTATGATAAATTATAGTAGATGATAGTTTTTCACCAAAACTTAATAATTTATCTTTAGTTTTTGGAGACAATTCATTAATGAGATAAATACCATCTAAGAGACTTTTTAGGTCAGTTAATTTTTCTGTAATTAAATCATGTAAATCGTCTTGTTGTTTTTGGATTGCTTTATCCTTTTTAGGATTAAAAAATAAACCTTCAATTACAGAATTATGAATAGACCATATGACATCATACTTCTGTTTGTAGTCTAAATTTTTATCGCAGGCTAAATTACCAGCTTCTAATAATTTATCTGTAATGCCACCAACTGCAGATACAACGACAGCGATATTAGTGTTTTTAGATTGTTGGTCTAAAATTGAAATAACTTTATTTATGTTTTCGGCTGAACCAACTGATGTTCCACCAAACTTGAGAACTTTCATACTAAATATATTTTAAGAGAATAAAAATGTCTGTATAGACAATAAGGGACGGAGAGCATATTATAAATTACCCCAAAGGGTAATACGTGTTGAAATAATAAACATAAATACACACATAGAATGTGAATTGGAAATTATTGATATGTTATTTTTTTTCTTCATTACATCTCAAATGTATTATTTTTATAACAATAAAAAACAATTCGTTTCTTTTTAAGGATTTGTTAAAAATAGCGCTTCTTATTATTAAAAATGAAACAAAACTTGCTATTTGCAAACGCTTTTAAAATCATACGAGTGCTATTTATGAATAGAATTTTCAAGCTTAAGGAAAATCAATTTACGAATATGACATTAAACATCTATAAAACAATACTTATAATAACATGAAATTATTTTCGAAAGAACAAATTTACGAAGGAGATAAATTAACTACAGAACGCCAAAATATTTCTTCTACAGATTTAATGGAGCGCGCTGGAACACAAATATTTAATTGGATACATACGCGTATGCAAGGCGCACAAGTATCTATACATGTGTTTTGCGGCATTGGAAATAATGGTGGTGATGGATTGGTATTAGCAAGACACTTAATTACGCACGGTTATAATGTGACGACTTATATTGTTAATTGTAGTGATAAACGTTCTAAAGACTTTTTAATCAATTACGATCGTATTAAAACGGTGACTAAAAAATGGCCAACGATGTTGAGCTGTAAAGAAGACTTAACTGAAATTGAAATCGGTGTGGATGACATTATTGTTGATGCTATTTTTGGTATTGGTTTAAACCGACCACCAAATGATTGGGTCAGCTCATTATTTCAAAAGTTTAAAACCTCTAAGGCATTTACTTTATCTATTGATATGCCCTCAGGGTTATATGCAGATAAAGCTGTAGAAGATGAAAATGCGGTGGTTTATGCTAATTATACTTTAAGTTTTCAATCGCCTAAATTGGCTTTCTTTTTACCCGAAACCGAAAAATATACTGTACAATGGGAGGCGTTAGATATAGGGATAGATCGCGATTATTTAATGCAAACCGAAACAGAGGTAGAGTTAATTTCAAAGCATGAAGTTTTACCTTTATATAAACCTAGAAAGAAATTTGCTCATAAAGGTGATTTTGGGCATGTTATGATTTTAGGAGGAAGCTACGGTAAAATAGGATCCGTTAACTTAGCGAGTAGAGCAGCTTTAAGTTCTGGAGCAGGATTGGTAACAGCGTATATTCCAAAATGTGGGTATCATAGTTTGCAAACGGCTATACCAGAAGTTATGGTTATTACAGATGACAATGAAACTCATATTTCAAATATTAATTTCGAAATAAAACCAACCGTTATAGGTGTTGGAGTAGGATTAGATACGTCTGAAGAAACAGCAAAAACATTTGAAGCCTTTTTAAAGAAAAATAAAACACCATTAGTTATTGATGCAGATGGTTTGAATTTATTATCACAAAAGAAAACACTTTTAAAATTTTTACCAGAACAAACTGTTCTAACGCCTCATTTAAAAGAGTTAGAACGTTTGGTAGGGAAGTGGTCAGATGATTTTGAGATGCTTAAAAAGGTTCAATCATTTTCAGAAAAGCATAATGTTATTGTCTTAATTAAAGGAGCACATTCTATAACGGTAAATAAAAAGAAACTGTACGTTAATACTACCGGAAATCCAGGTATGGCCACAGCGGGAAGTGGAGATGTTTTAACCGGAATTATTTCGGGATTAATAGCTCAAAGTTACACGCCTTTGGCAGCAACCATTTTTGGAGTGTATTTACATGGGAAATCTGCTGATATTTCCATAGAAGATTATGGTTACCAAAGTTTAATAGCGAGTCATATTATAGAAACTATTGGTGAAGCTTATATCGATTTGTTTAAACAACCAGAGCAGCCGCAAGAAGAAGAGGGACAACAAGAGAAATAAAGGCATAAAAAAAAGCCTGCTTAATTAAATTTATACAGGCTTTTCTTAAATGAGGTAGAAATTATATACTCAACTCATTAAATAAATCTATTAATGCAGAACTAGAAGGTCTCGGTGCATCTGCACTCACAATATTTCCATTAGGATCTATTAATAAAAATCTTGGAATACCATTAACTTTATAGTCTTGTATAAACTGTGATCTAAAACCATCATCTGCAATTAATTGCATGCCACCTAATTCTTTTTCGCTAACCATTTTTTTCCAGCCTTTATAAGCTTCAGAAGCATCACCTTTATAACCACGACCTTCATCAACAGAAATGCTTACAAATTCTATATTCTTTCCTTCGTATTGTTTTTCAACTTCTTTAAGAGCAGGTATTTCTTTTATACAAGGACCACACCAAGTTGCCCATAAATCGATGTAAACATATTTGCCTTTTAAATCTGAAAGAGAAGTTTTACCACCTGCATAATTTTCGTAATTATCAAAAGCAGGAGAAGCTGATCCTTTAGGGAAAGCGTTAATTGTCGCTTGTTTATTCTCCATAAATTTAGAAAGTTGCTGAACTGTCATATTTATGTTTTTATCCATAATAGCAACATGAGTAGAATCTACATCAGTATATTTGATTTTTAAATCTTCGTATGCAGATTTATAATCTTTAATAGCTTCTTCAACTTTTCCCATATCACTAGTACCTACTAAATCTTCAGTGAAATAAGTTTTAGAAATTAAAAAAGATTGAACAGAAAAGTTATTTAGATCTGACGCATCTCCTTTAAACACCATAGAATCTATAAATGATTCATAATCCGTTTCAAAAGACGTTGTATTGTCATTTTCTAGGTAAATCTGACCGTATTCTTTTCCATGTTGGAAGTTGAAATCTCCAGCAACAACTTTTAAAGTATCCTTAAATGTGCCATCTTCATTAATGGTAATAATTTTTTCAAAATTGCGTCCTTGAAAAACTTTAAGTGTTTTACTTTCATCAGGGTTTACAATCTTCCCAGAAAGTGTAACATAATCTTTAGGTTCTCCTTTGCATGCAAATAAAGTTGCAGCAATACCAAGTAATAATAATCGTTTCATAACTAGTTTTTTTGTTCGAACACAAAAATAAACATTAAAAGATTAATTTATAGGTGTAATGAATTATTAACAAAATCTTGTAGAATCCAATTATATTCCCAAATTTTGAGAACTTAAAATCACTCCTCATGGATAACTATCATATCATTTCTTCTGACGCTTTAGATATTGTAACAATTTACAATATTTTTTATAAAAATAAAAAGCTAAAACTTTCAGAAGCATCAGCAAATAATATACAGAAATGTAAAACGTATCTAGACGAAAAGTTAGCTAGTGAAAAAAAACCAATGTATGGCATTAACACAGGCTTTGGATCTTTATACAATGTAAAGATTTCAGATGCTGATTTAAGTCAATTGCAAGAAAATTTAGTGATGTCTCATGCTTGTGGAACAGGTGATCGGGTTCCTGAATCTATAGTTAAAGTGATGTTGCTTTTAAAAATACAATCACTTAGTTATGGTCATAGTGGAGTGCAGTTAGCTACGGTAAATAGACTTATAGAGTTTTTTAATAATGATATATTTCCATTTGTTTTTACCCAAGGTTCTTTAGGGGCATCGGGTGATTTAGCTCCACTTGCACATTTAGCTTTGCCTTTATTAGGTAAAGGAAAAGTGGTACATAACTCTAAGGAGTACGATGCCGCAACTATTTTAGAAGAGTTTAATTGGAAACCCATTACTCTTGAAGCTAAAGAAGGTTTAGCCTTATTAAATGGAACGCAGTTTATGAGTGCTTACGGTGTTTATTTACTGTTGATGTCTCATAAAACATCTTATTTAGCAGATATTATTGCCAGTATTTCCTTAGATGCTTTTGATGGTCGCTTGGATCCTTTTCATGATTTAGTACATGCGGTAAGACCACATCCTGGACAACGTAAAGTGGCAAGGCGTTTTAATGAATTTCTTAAAGGAAGTGAGCTTATTACGCGAGAAAAAGAACATGTACAAGATCCCTATTCATTTCGTTGTATTCCTCAGGTACATGGAGCAACAAAGGATACCTTAGACTTTGTTGAGAAGGTGATTTTAACTGAAATTAATTCGGTAACGGATAATCCTAATATTTTTCACGAAGAGGATTTAATTATTTCAGGAGGAAATTTTCACGGTCAACCTTTAGCCTTGGCTTTAGATTACTTAAAGATTGCCATGGCTGAGATTGGTAATATTTCAGAACGACGCGTGTTTCAACTCGTATCAGGTTTAAGAGGTTTACCTGCATTTTTAGTTGATAATCCAGGTCTTAATTCT
Source organism: Winogradskyella psychrotolerans RS-3 (assembly GCF_000427335.1). Lineage (GTDB taxonomy): Bacteria > Bacteroidota > Bacteroidia > Flavobacteriales > Flavobacteriaceae > Winogradskyella > Winogradskyella psychrotolerans. Next base: position 67,487 of record NZ_ATMR01000034.1, read on the forward strand.
GGTTTTATGATTCCACAATATACCGCAGCAAGTATTGTTAGTGCTAATAAACAAATGGCAACTCCGGCAAGTATAGATAGTATTGTATCTAGTAACGGACAAGAAGATCATGTAAGTATGGGAGCCAATGCTGCTACACAAGCGTATACTTTAGTTACAAATGTAGAACGCGTAATTGCTATTGAGTTGATGAATGCTTCACAAGCCTTAGAATTTAGAAGACCTTTAAAAACATCTCCTTTATTAGAATCGTTTTTAGAGCAATATAGAAAAGTGGTGCCATTTATAAAAGTAGATGAAGTGTTACATGATTCTATAGAGGCTTCAATTCAATTTTTAAAAGATGTAGATATTGATATTGATGAATTGTTTTTGAATCATTACGATTTAAAATAAATTTGAATTTTAATAACTAATACAACTAATAAGTTTTATTAATTGGTTTGAGTTATTTCTGTTGCCCATGTCATAGCATCTTCTAATTCAGTAAAAATCTTGAAAGGCTTTTTGAAAAACATTTTTTCTATTTGCGCATTCAATTTTGCCTGATAATTATGAGAAACCACAGCAAAACCTATTAAATTTTCAATTTTCTCAGTTTGATAATAGATTTGTGGATTTACAGAATACGAATTGACTCTATGCGTAATATAAATAAATTGTTTGTTATTATAATAGGTTTTACTTATATCCATTAAAACATCATTGTAACTTGGAGAAATAGTAACACCCTCTTTCATCACAGCTAACACATAATTTTCGTGAATAGTTAATTCCCCAAAGTCGAAAGACAATTTTTGTATCATTTTTTAAAGGTATTTCTTCTAATAAGATAAAAAAAAACTCCTTCATTATGAAGGAGTTTAAAATATTATTTTTGATTAGAATTAAGATTCAGTCGTCTTACTAGATGATTTTATACTAATACTTAATTCTTCTGTTTTACTATCCAAATCCATTGTTATGATATCACCTTCATGAATTTTAGAATTGATAATTTCTTCTGCTAGTGCATCTTCAACATATTTCTGAATCGCTCTATTAAGAGGTCTTGCACCATATTGTTTGTCAAAGCCTTTTTCTGCAATATAACCTTTGGCCTTATCTGAAAGTTTCAGTTCATAACCCAAGTCTTTTATTCTTTCTATAAGCTTAGCCATTTCAATATCAATAATTTTACCAATATCTTCTTTCTCTAAGGCATTAAATACAATAACATCGTCAATTCTGTTTAAGAACTCTGGTGCAAAGGCTTTTTTCAACGCATTTTCTATCACACCTTTGGCATGGTCTGATTCCTGAGCAACTGCTGCTGCAGTACCAAAACCAACTCCACTTCCAAAATCTTTTAATTTTCTAGCTCCAATATTCGAAGTCATTATAATGATTGTATTTCTAAAATCAATTTTACGACCTAAACTATCTGTTAAATACCCATCGTCTAGAACTTGCAGTAACATATTAAAGACATCTGGATGTGCTTTTTCAATTTCATCTAAAAGTACAACAGCATAAGGCTTACGTCTTATTTTTTCAGTTAATTGACCACCTTCTTCGTAACCTACGTATCCTGGAGGTGCACCAACTAAACGAGAAATAGCAAATTTCTCCATATACTCACTCATGTCAATTCTAACAAGAGCATCGTCGCTATCAAATAATTCGCGCGCTAATACTTTTGCTAGTTGTGTTTTACCAACACCAGTTTGTCCTAAAAAGATAAATGAACCAATTGGTTTATTAGGGTCTTTTAGTCCAGCTCTATTTCTCTGAATGGCTTTAACGACCTTAGAAACTGCTTGGTCTTGACCAATAACTTTTCCTTTTATTAGTTCAGGTAATTTAGAGAGTTTATTAATTTCAGTTTGCGCAATTTTATTTACTGGAATACCTGTCATCATAGAAACGACATCAGCAACGTTATCTTCTGTAACAATTTCACGATGTTGTTTGGTTTCCTCTTCCCATTTTTCTTGGGCAGTAGCCAATTCTTTTTCTAGTCGTTTTTCATCATCTCTAAGCTTTGCGGCTTCTTCATATTTCTGTTTTTTAACGACACTATTCTTGGTTTCTTTAACTTCTTCAAGCTTTTTCTCCAATTCAAGTATTTGTTTAGGTACATCAATATTTGTAATGTGTACACGAGAACCTGCTTCATCTAAAGCATCGATAGCTTTGTCTGGTAAAAAGCGTTCCGTCATATAACGGCTCGTTAATTTTACACAAGCTTCAATAGCTTCATCAGTATAATTAACATTGTGGTGCTCTTCGTACTTACCTTTAATATTGTTTAGAATTTCAATAGTTTCCTCAACCGAAGTTGGTTCAACAATGACTTTCTGAAAACGACGCTCTAAAGCCCCATCTTTTTCAATGTATTGTCTGTATTCATCCAAAGTAGTTGCACCAATACATTGTATCTCTCCTCTTGCTAAAGCAGGTTTAAACATATTAGAAGCATCTAAACTTCCGGTTGCTCCACCAGCACCAACAATAGTATGAATTTCATCTATAAACAGAATAATATCATCATTCTTTTCAAGCTCGTTCATAACGGCTTTCATACGTTCTTCAAACTGTCCTCTATACTTTGTGCCAGCGACTAAACTTGCTAAATCTAAAGTTACTACGCGCTTATTAAATAAAGTACGTGAGACTTTACGTTTTACAATTCGCAAGGCAAGACCTTCAGCTATGGCAGATTTACCAACTCCAGGTTCTCCTATTAATAAAGGGTTGTTTTTCTTTCTTCGACTTAAAATTTGAGATACACGTTGTATTTCTTTTTCTCTACCAACAACAGGATCTAATTTATCCTCTTCTGCAAGTACAGTTAAGTCTCTTCCAAAGTTATCTAAAACAGGTGTTTTTGATTTTTTATTCGTTTTATTAGATTGTCCACTAAATGGATTCTGCTTTGTTTCTTCCTCTTCATTCATGTCATCATCAGAAAACGATTCTGCTTTGGGAGTGTCTAAATAATCATCTTCGCTAGTTATCATAGATTTAAATTCTTCTTTAACGTTATCATAATCTACTTTTAGCTTATTTAAAAGCTTGGTTGTAGGGTCATTTTCATTTCTTAAAATACACAATAATAGATGTGCCGTATTTATTGAGGTGCTTTGAAATAATTTGGCTTCTAAAAATGTTGTTTTTAAAGCACGCTCAGCTTGCCTAGTTAGGTGTAAGTTCTTTTTTTCGTTAGATGTTGTTACGATATTAGGGTTAGCCGGACTCAATATCTCTACTTTGCGTCTTAGATGGTTTAAGTCCACATCTAAGGCACTTAAAATATCTATCGCTTTACCATTGCCATCCCTTAATAGACCTAGCATTAAATGTTCAGTTCCAATAAAGTCATGACCTAAACGCAACGCTTCTTCTTTGCTATAAGCAATAACATCTTTAACTCTTGGGGAAAAATTATCATCCATATTAAATTCCTTTCTGCTTTAAAAATAATAAAAACATATTGAGTATAGGTCAAAAACTATACCTAAACCAAATGAATTTTAAAATGAGTCCTAAATAACTTGAATTAAATTGTACTTGAATAAATAATTAAAATCTCAGGGTTTTTTTGCTAAGGTTTTGTTTATTAGTGAACTATGAGTGCAATAGAAACGAATTACAGGTGTCGTTTTAAGACTTATTTGATGTTTATCAAATGTTTGAAACGAAGAGAGTAAAAAAGCATTTTAAATCAAAGGAAAAAAAGAGATACTTATTAACGAAAAAGATATTAAATATTGTTAATAAAAATTCCCAAAAACCTGATTGATTTTGTATATAAACAGTAGTATTTTGGTTATATTAGCACGTTATTGAAATTCACAAAAACTAATTAATTTTATATATGGCAGAAGGAGAAAAGCTCATTCCAATTAACATTGAAGATGAAATGAAATCGGCCTACATTGATTATTCAATGTCGGTCATTGTGTCACGTGCGTTACCAGATGTAAGAGATGGTTTAAAACCAGTTCATAGACGTGTGCTTTACGGTATGCACGAGCTAGGTATTAGAGCTAATAGTGCACATAAAAAATCAGCAAGAATAGTTGGGGAAGTTTTAGGTAAGTATCACCCACATGGAGATACCTCAGTTTATGATGCAATGGTACGTATGGCTCAAGAATGGAGTTTACGTTATATGTTAGTTGATGGGCAAGGTAACTTTGGATCTGTTGATGGTGATAGTCCTGCAGCAATGCGTTATACAGAGGCTAGAATGCGTAAAATATCTGAAGACATGTTGGCAGATATTGATAAAGAAACTGTAGATCATAAATTAAACTTTGATGATACATTAGAAGAACCGACTGTTCTTCCAACGCGTATCCCAGGGCTTTTAGTAAATGGTGCATCTGGTATTGCCGTTGGTATGGCTACCAATATGCCTCCGCATAACTTAACCGAAGTTGTAGATGGTACTATAGCTTATATCGAAAACAATGATATAGAAATCGATGAGTTAATGCAACACATTAAAGCACCAGATTTTCCAACAGGTGGAACAATATATGGTTACGACGGTGTTAAAGAAGCTTTCCATACAGGTCGTGGACGGATTGTAATGCGTGCAAAAGCAATTATCGAAGAAGTACAAGGCAGAGAATGTATCATTGTATCTGAGATTCCTTACCAAGTTAACAAAGCAGACATGATTAAAAAGACTGCTGATTTAGTTAACGAAAAGAAAATGGATGGTATTGCTTCTATACGTGATGAGTCGGATAGAAATGGTATGCGAATTGTTTACGTTTTAAAACGTGATGCAATTCCAAATATCGTTCTTAATAAGTTATATAAATATACGGCTTTACAAACGTCTTTTAGTGTAAATAATATTGCACTAGTTAAAGGTCGTCCGCAATTATTGAATTTAAAAGAATTAATTCATTATTTCGTAGAGCATAGACATGAAGTTGTTGTGAGACGTACAACTTATGAATTGCGTAAAGCAGAAGAACGTGCACATATCTTAGAAGGTTTAATTATAGCTTCTGATAATATTGATGAAGTTATTAAAATTATTCGTGCTTCATCTAATGCAGAAGAGGCTCGTAATAGTTTAATTGAACGTTTTAAATTATCTGAGATTCAAGCAAAAGCCATTGTAGAGATGCGTTTGCGTCAGTTAACAGGTTTAGAACAAGATAAATTACGTTCTGAATATGATGACATCATGAAAACAATTATAGACCTTAAAGATATCTTAGAAAGAAAAGATCGTCGTATGTCTATTATTAAAGAGGAGTTAGTGGTTGTTAGAGATAAATATGGTGATGAGCGCCGTTCTATAATTGAATATGCAGGTGGAGATTTAAGTATTGAAGATATGATACCTGATGCGCAAGTTGTAATCACAATTTCTCATGCAGGTTACATTAAGCGCACATTACTGACAGAATATAAAACTCAGAATAGAGGAGGAGTTGGACAAAAAGCATCAACGACTCGTAACGAAGATTTCTTAGAACATTTATTTGTGGGAACAAACCACCAATACATGTTGTTCTTTACTCAGAAAGGAAAATGTTTCTGGATGCGTGTTTATGAAATTCCAGAAGGATCAAAAACATCTAAGGGTAGAGCGATTCAGAATTTAATAAATATTGAGCAAGATGATAAAGTGATGGCTTTTATTTGTACTCAAGATTTAAAAGATGAAGCCTACATTAATAGTCATTATGTCATTATGGCAACGAAACAAGGTCAGGTTAAGAAAACATCTTTAGAGCAATATTCTAGACCGAGATCTAATGGTATTAATGCCATTACTATTAAGGAGGATGATGTTTTATTAGAAGCGAAGTTGACAACAGGTGAGAGCCAAGTGATGTTAGCCTTAAAATCTGGTAAGGCAATTCGTTTTGAAGAAGCGAAAACAAGACCAATGGGTAGAAATGCTTCTGGTGTTCGAGGTATCCGTCTTCAAGATGAGAAAACAGATGAGGTAATAGGTATGATTGCCGTAGATGATATGGAAAGCAATATTCTTGTAGTTTCTGAGAATGGTTATGGAAAACGTTCTAGTTTAGAAGATTACAGAATTACCAATAGAGGTGGAAAAGGTGTAAAAACTATTTCTATTACAGAAAAAACAGGTAACTTAGTATCTATTAAGAATGTAACCGATGAAGATGATTTAATGATTATTAATAAGTCTGGTATTGCAATTAGAATGGCTGTAGCTAATTTACGTGTAATGGGTAGAGCAACACAAGGTGTAAAACTTATTAACTTAAAAGGAAACGATTCTATTGCTGCCGTAGCTAAAGTAATGAAAGATGATGAAGAGGAAGCTATAATAGATATAGATGCTGAGGTATTGGACAATGAAGACTCTATTGAAAATGGCACAGCTATTGATAATAATGACACAGAAAGCGAATAATTAACAATAAAACGATTTAATACAAGATGAAAAAATTACTGACACTAGTGCTAGTTTTAGCAATTACGTCATTGTCTTTTGCGCAAAAAAATGAGATAAAGGCAATAGAGAAAGCACTTAAAAATTCAAATTTTGCTGATGCTAAATCAGCAACAGCTGAGGCAGAAGCTTTAATTGGAAGTATGGACGATAAGTCTAAGGCTAAATTTTATTTATTAAAAGCACAGGCATTGTATGCAAATGGTGCGGGTACAGATGCTAATATTGATGAAGCTATAACAAGTTTAGATAATTTGAAAGACTTAGAATCTAAGATGGGGAAATTAAAATATACCCAAGAAGCTAATGAAATGACTACAGGGATGGTTAATTCTTTTTTAACTAAAGCTAATGACGCATTTACTAATAAAAATTATAAAGTAGCGGCAAAAGGTTTTGAAAAAGTATATAGAATGTCTCCTAAGGATACATTATATTTATATTATGCAGCTTCTGCAGCAGTATCAGAACCAGATTACAATACTGCGTTAGATTATTACGTACAACTTAAAAACATGGGGTATAGTGGTGTGCAAATGAATTATTATGCTACTAATGTTGAAACAGGTGAGGAGGAAAACTTTGCTAATAAATCATCAAGAGATTTTTCTGTAAAAGCGAAGTTACATAAGGATCCAAGAGATGAAAAAAGTCAATCAAAAACGGCTGAAATTGTAAAGAATATTGCTTTAATATATGTTTCTCAAGGGGATAATGAAAAAGCATTAGGAGCTATGGCAGATGCAAGAGGTGAAAATCCAGATGATATTGGTTTATTATTATCAGAAGCGAATGTTTACCTTAAAATGGGAAATAAAGAGAAGTTTAGATCTTTAATGGAGGAAGCGACTGAAAAGGATCCTAATAATGCTGAATTACAATATAATTTAGGAGTATTAGCAGCAGAAGGTGGTAACTCAGAGGCAGCTATAAAATATTATGAAAAAGCTCTTGCCATTAACCCAAACTATGTTGATGCTTATAATAATTTAGCAGTAGTAATTTTAAATGGAGAAGCTGATATTGTTGAAAAAATGAATAATTTAGGAACAAGTAGCGCTGATAATAAGAAGTATGATGAATTAAAGGAAAAGCGTACTCAAGTATATCAACAAGCTATCCCTTATTTAGAAAAGGCGTTAGAATTGAAAAGTACTAATGTTGATGCTGCAAGAACATTAATGAATATTTACAGTGCACTTGGTGAAACTGATAAATTCAAAGCTATGCGAACTAAGGTTGAGGAAATTGAAGCTTCAGCAAACGGTAATTAAAAATTACGGTAAAACATAAAAGAAAAAAAGCGACTTTTCAGTCGCTTTTTTTTATACAATTTTTTTAATAACCCTTAACTTATGGGTATGTATGTTTTTATCAATATTATAGATACCACTATGGTCTAAGCGATCAATTCTTACTTTACCGTGGGCATGAATAATATAATTATCTTCCATTATAATACCAACATGCGTAATATTGCCTTCTGCATTATCAAAAAAGGCTAAATCACCTGGTTCACTTTCTTCAATAAAACTTAAGGCTTCACCTTGTGTTGCCTGTTCAGATGCATCTCTAGAAAGTTTGTAACCGTTAAGCTTATAGACCATTTGAGTAAAGCCAGAACAATCAATTCCAAAAGGCGTTTTTCCTCCCCATAAATAGGGAGCATTCAAAAACAGAAAAGAGGATTTTATAATATTCTCTTTAGTGCTTTTTGAAGTTAACGCAGTGCCATCAAAGTTATGATTAAATAAAGCTAAACTATTTAAATCTGATCCAACAGGAATAGGATATAAATTATTAGAAGTATCTGAAACAAATTCAATTAAGTCTTTAGATAAATTAATATCAGACTTATCCAAATTATTGTAGTTAGATTCTTCAATTTCGAGATATTGTTTATTATCTATCCAACCTTCATACTTATCAAAAGCAAAGCGAATACGACTCCATTGTTTACGTTGTTCTAAGACCTTAAAATAATCACCATATAATGCCTGCGTTACCATTTCACTGGTATCGGTAGGTTCTAATCGTATTGGTACAATTCCAAGATTGCAAATGCCGTATTGCATAGGATTTAGTTAAGCGCGTTCTAATACCATTGCAGATGCACCACCACCACCATTACAAATAGTAGCTGCACCTAATTTAGCATTGTTTTGATGTAATACGTTGATTAACGTGACTAGGATTCTAGCACCAGAGCAACCTAATGGATGGCCTAAAGAAACAGCTCCACCATTTACATTCACGTTTTTATCATTTAATCCTAGGATTTTCATATTTGCTAAACCAACAATAGAAAACGCTTCATTAAATTCAAAGAAATCAATAGCATCCAATTCAAGGTTTGCTTTTGCAAGTGCCTTTGGCAATGCTTTTGATGGTGACGTTGTAAACCATTCAGGTTCTTGTGCAACATCAGCATATCCTTTTATAATAGCAATAGGTTTTAAACCTAATTCTTCTGCTTTTTCTCTGCTCATTAAAACTAAGGCAGCAGCACCATCGTTAATTGTAGACGCATTTGCGGCAGTTACTGTTCCGTCTTTTGTAAATGCAGGTCGTAATGCAGGAATTTTATCCATCTTTACATTTGAGTATTCTTCATCTCTGTCTACAATAACAGGTTCTCCTCTTCGCTGTGGAACTTCAACAGGAATCACTTCATCATTAAATTTCCCATTATCCCAAGCCGCTTTTGAGCGGTTATAAGATTGAACAGCATAAGCATCTTGATCTTCCCTAGAGAAATCATATTCCGTTGCGCAGGCATCTGCACAAACGCCCATAGCGTTATTATCATACGCATCTACCAAACCATCTTTTTGCATACCATCTTCTAATGTTGCAGGTCCAAATTTGGTGCCGGTTCTAGCGTGGAAGTAGTGAGGAATTAAACTCATGTTTTCCATTCCACCTGCTACAACAATATTTGCATCTCCTAACTGTATAGCTTGTGCAGCTTGCATTACAGCTTTCATCCCAGAAGCACAAACTTTATTTATAGTGGTACAAGGAACTGTATTTGGCAAACCAGCATAAATAGCGGCTTGTCTGGCAGGTGCTTGCCCTGTACCAGCTTGAACAACATTACCCATAATGACTTCATCAACCAATTCAGGTTTCAAGTTTATTTTATCTAAAGCTCCTTTAATAGCAGCAGCTCCTAATCTTGGTGCTGGTACTGTAGATAGGCCTCCTAGAAAACTTCCAATAGGTGTTCTTACTGCTGAAACGATAACGACGTCCTTATTCATTGTAATTATATTTGATGTTGTTTGATGCGAAATTAAACATTTTTTGAGAGATTTGAGAATGTATTAATGATATTAGCCTTCTAAAATTTTAATATTTATTACATTTGATTGTATATGAATGTATTCTTCAATAAGTGGTATAAGAATCACGCTTTAGTCTATAAAATTTTGTTGTTCATTGTAACAACATTGTTTATTGTATATCTGTTTCCTAAAACAGGAAAGTTTAGGTATTCATTTGAAAAAGGGAAGCCTTGGCAATCTGAAAATTTATATGCTCCGTTTAATTTTGCTATCAAAAAATCTCAAGCTGAAATTGATGCCGAAAAAAATGAAATTAAAGACCGAAGTCTTGTTTATTTTGAAATAAATAGAGACGTTAAAGATGAGGTGTTTTCTGATTATCTAGCACGATTTAATCAGGTGTTTAAAGACTCTAGTAATTTTATTAGTGAAAATTCAGACTTATATAAAAAAGGAAAAACAATAGTAAATAACCTTTACAATGTTGGAGTTTTAGATTTAGATTACAATTATGCGGATGATAGACCGGTAAAATTAGCGACAGCTAATAAAGTTGAAAAAGAAATTCAATATGGCAGTTTATTTGAATTGAGTAATTTAAGAACTCATGTTGAGTCTGATATGGGTAATTCAATACCTGTTGATGTTAAAAAACGTATGATATCTGTTTTTTTCGATGTTATAAAACCTAATACTAAATTAAACAAAAACTTAACCGAAAAGGCATTAGAAGAAGAGTTGTCTAGAATATCATTAACAAGAGGTCGAGTAGAGAAAGATCAGCTTATAATTTCAAAAGGACAGGTTATTGAAGAAGCTCAATATGACATTTTAAGTTCACTTAAATCTGAATATGAGTCTCAAGTATGGAATTCAACCAATTACAATTGGGTTCTTATAGCCTATACTTTGTTAGTGGCTTTAGCACTTCTGATGCTACTATTATTTCTTAGTAAGTACAGAAAAGAGGTTTTTTTAAACAACACTAAAGTTACATTCATATTTTTCAATATCGCGTTAATGATATTTTTAAGTACGTTAGTCATCAACTTTAATTCTCAATATATATATGTAGTGCCACTATGTATTTTACCTCTAGTATTAAAGGCTTTTTTCGATGCGCGATTAGGTTTGTTTACGCATGTACTTACGGTGTTACTTTTAGGTTTTGTAGTGCCCAATAGTTATGAATATATGTTTCTTCAAATTATTGCTGGTATGGTTACCATATTAACTGTTTCGGAATTGTACAAACGCGCTAATCTTTTTATATCTGTAGGACAAATAACGTTTATATATATCATAGCATACTTCGCCTTTTTTGTAATTCATGAAGGACAGTTAACAGGTTTAAAGTTTGAGATTTTTGGGATGTTTATCCTTTCTGGTTTAGCGACACTATTTGTTCAACCTTTGATATATATATATGAAAAAATATTCGGATTAGTCTCTGATGTGTCTTTATTAGAGCTTTCCGATACAAATACTAAACTCCTAAAAGAACTATCTAACAGAGCACCCGGAACATTTCATCATTCTTTAAACGTTGCCAACTTAGGAGAAGCATCAGCAAACGAGATTGGTGCAAATGCCATGTTAGTTAGAGTAGGAGCCTTATATCATGATATTGGTAAGATGAATAACCCAACGTATTTTACGGAAAACCAGAGTACAGGTATTAATCCTCATGATGAATTATCGAATAAAGAAAGCGCGAAAATTATTATAGATCATGTTTTAAACGGCATTGAAACCGCTAAAAAATATAATCTTCCAGATCGTGTTATAGATTTTATAAGAACGCATCATGGCACAAGTTTGGTCTATTATTTCTATATGAAGGAAAAGGCAACAAATGAAAACGTTGACATCAGAGATTTTACTTATCCTGGACCAACTCCATTTAGTAAAGAAACAGCAATACTAATGATGTGTGATAGCGTAGAGGCAGCTTCTAAAAGTTTAAAAGAACCTACAAGCACTAAGATTAATGATTTTGTTGAAAACATAATCAATAAACAGATGGAAGGTGGTCAGTTTTTGAATGCTGATATCACCTTTAAAGAAATCCAATCTCTAAAGAAGGTACTTAAGTTTAAGTTGGCTAATATTTATCATTTGAGGATTGAGTATCCTGAGTAAATACAAATAAAATCTATTCTTTGTCTGATTTAAATGTAATTTAAAGAGTAAAAAAGTTTATTCTATTTCTAAATGGATTATACTGTAATGGTTTGATATTTATTGAAATTACTCTTGCGGAATGGGGCGTCTTAATTAGCTGTATGTTAAGGTGTAACGAAGTAGTAAAAGCTAAATACTACTAAGGTGAAAGAGTAGCTTTTGAAAAGTACAATCCTAATAATGTTTTGAATTTCTTTAGAATAAGATCGTCTTTTTAACCGATTTTTGAGATAGATTATATATCCAAAAGGAAATTCTAAAAATGATATAAATTCATACTATAATTATATATTGGTTCTAACCCAAAAAAGCCCTTGAAAATGAATTCCAGGACTTTTTAAAAGTATAAGAGAATAATAATTAATCAATAATTATTTTTTTAAGGAAAACCTTATTAGAACTAGAAATTACACGTAACAAATACATGCCAGGAGCAAGATGACTTATGTCTAATTCTTCAATACCATCTGCATTTAGCATTTGCTGCCCGGTCATATTATAAAGGGCTACTTTAAAACTTGCATTATCCTGTAGTTTTATGTTTAAAACATCATTAACTGGGTTAGGGTAAACCATAACTTGGTTTGTTTTGTCGTAATCTGAATGACTCAACGACGTAAAATCTATAGTGTACGTAAGCAGTCCTAGATCAAAACTTCCTATATAAACTTTAACTGAATTTTCATAAAATTGATAGGCAGCAGAGCGGCTAGAGATACTCAACAATTGTCCATTATTAAAAGTGTCCCAGCTATCACCACTATCTGTAGAAAAAGATAAAGAAAACTCAGATACTTCCGATGAATAGGTTGTAGCAACAATAGCTCCTTCTGTTTCTGTTGAAAAGCCGAGTTTAAAAACCAAATCGGTAGATTTCTGTACCCAGTTTTCTCCACTATCTGTAGAAATAAATATTCCCTTTGAAGTTGCTATAGCTAATGTATTAGCATTAAAAGGATCCTTTTGCAAATCGAAAATAAGATCATCTGGCGTCATAACTTCTAGTCCGTTACTATCGTTACTCCATGTGTTACCATCGTCGGTAGAAGAGTATATTTCCACCCCTACAGATAAAGTAATTTTACCAGAATTGTCTATTAAGATACCGTTTATTATATCTAAAAAGGGTAGTGTAATATCTGTTTGCACTACACTATTAATATCTGTGAAATCAAACTTTTTCAATACAGTATCACTTGGCGAAAAGCCTGAAAAAGCAACCAGTACCGTTTCATTAGCTTGAGGGTAGGTGCCTAACGCCGTAAACCCATTCAGATACAAGGAGGTCAAAAAATGTTTTGTAACACCATTGTCATGGCTCACTTCAAAATTAGAGCCCATGAAACTTGGGCTTAAAGTAAATATTCTATTCGCTGTTATTTTATCTGCTAAAACAGTTGGGCCTGGGTTAGATGATGAAAAATTAAACGGCAAAACATTGTATTCTAATTCTAACTCTGTATTCAAATCGCGATGCACAAAACCAAATCGCACACCATAATATAAATTTGCATTTTCATCGTCCAAGTACAATTCCAAATTGCCTTCACTTGCATAATAAGGACTTTTTAACCATGTAACGGTCTCACCTCCATCTGTTGAAAATAAAGGGACATAATTACTCGTTATAATTACTTCTTCAGAGTTCTGTGGGTTGAAACTAGCATGTTTCCCGAAACTATAACTTAAAGGATTATCCTCCAAATACACTATATTTTGCCAAGTGGCACCAGAATCTCTAGAAATTGCAATTTCGTTTTCTTCCAAAATAATGATCTGTGAAGGATTAAGAGGATTGTAATGTATTGTATTTATACCATCTAAAACTCCCGTAGTCCAGGTGATGGGTACTATATTGAAAGTCTCCCCTCCATCTGTAGATTTATATAGATTTTCAATTGTAGAATCAAAAGTTCCAGCTGTTCCAATTAAAAGGGTTTCTGTATTAGAAGGGTCAAAAGCTATAGCTTCTAAACTAACACCGTCAAGCTTTACCTCCCATGTTTGTCCTGCATCTTCTGAAATAAGTAAGCCAGCTTCCATACCTCTAGCAAGAAATAATTTTTCAGGATTATTAGGGCTTATAGCAACATTAAATATAGACACGGCATCATAGTCTTGAGTATCGTAAACTGTTACCCAGCTTAATCCGCTATCTGCTGTGTAAAACGTTTGACCTAAATTAGTGTCTACTAATAATATATCGGAATCTCCTTCATAAAAAGAATATGATACTGCATTGCCGTTTAAATTTTGGTTAGGCAAATTAAAAGTTTTTGAAACTTCATTCGATGTAATATTATAAATCATTATAGCACCATATGGACGGTTTGGTGTTATAGCTATAAAACTTAAGCCTGTACCATCTGCAGTTAGTTTCATCTCTTCAATTGAGGCAGATTCACCAATAGGCAAAGAGTAAAGAATATCCCAGCTTGCTCCATTATCTGTAGATACTAATATATGATTTTTTAAAGTATGAGCGTAAACCTTATTAGGTACATTGGCGTCATAAGTGAGAGAGAAAATTCTCCCATAATCTTCAGAACCTAACACTTCGAATTGAGCAAAAATAGGTTGAACACAAAAGCTTAAAAAGAAAAGGTAAGTAGTAATTAATTTTTCATGGTTTTAATTTTGATTAGAATTCAATACTATGCACAAAAATTCATAATCTTAGAAATTACCACATAATTACTGTGACAGCTCAAATAAAAAGTGTGACATCTAATGCTAAATACTTGATATGTAGCTGTATAGTTGCTGGCTGTCCTTTAGGCCAATTTTACTACTTATTCTTTCTTTACGTTTACGAGAAGCTTCTACGGTAATATTAAAAAGTGACGCAATTTCTTTACTAGAGAGGTCCATGTAAAGGTTACTTAAATAACGGATATCGTTAACAGTGAGTTCAGGATGATTTTTTTTAAGGGTTGAAAGAAAACCATGATTCACCTCTTCAAAATGTGTTAGAAAACTCTCCCATTCTGCATCACCTTTCAAAAGCATTTTCAACTCTTTTACTTTTTTTGATAGCAATGCATTTTTGGTTACTTCTGTTTGCCCTGAAAGACTATTAATTACTTCTTTTAATAACTCATTTCTGTTTGAAATTTGTAATGCTTTTGTTGCAAGTTTCCGGTTCCGATTTTCAATTTCATTTCGTAACCGTTCTTGCTCTAGTAGTGCCATAGTTTCTTTTGCAACTAACTGTTTTTCCAAAAGTAAATTGTCACTCTCCTTTTTTTGAAGTTCCAAATTTATTATTTCTTTGCTACGTTTATTAAGTATTTTGCGTTGCTTGTTTTTTAAATACATATTCCTTAATGCCCAAGCAATTAGAAAAATGATCAATATAGCAGCACCCAACAGACCGTAAAGCGTCGTTGTTTCCCTTTGGTTTAGCTCCTTATTAAGTTTTAATTCTCGTTGGTAATCTGCAATTTCAAATTTAACCCTATTGGTTTCAAATAGTTTGCCGTTCTTCATATTATTAACCGAGGCGCTCAACGAAATTAGAGAGTCTTTGGCTCTCAGTGCTTTACTGTACAACTTGCTTTTTTCATACACAGTGGCAAGTTGCTCGTATGCCATTATTTTATTTTCATAATTTTCTGCTGCATGCAGCGCTTGTTGGGCATATAAAATTGAATTTTCGCCTTCATCAATATCTTTTGTAATGTTGGATAGTAGAATAAGAAGCAACACGCGTTCTTCAATATTGGCAATTGGTTCTAGTTTTGGTAATATTTGTTGTGCCAAGGATTGTGCCACTAGAAACTCTCCTCTTTTATATTTGTTTTCAGCCAGTGCAATGTCACCAATAATAGCGATTGATGGCTTATGTTGAAGCATTTCATTTGCTTCCGTCAAATAATTCGTTGCCTCATCCAATCTGTTAAGTTGATTGGCAACAATACCTAAGTTAATGGCATAAATACCAATTTTAATACTTTCATTATGTTCTTTTGCTTGTACATATGCTTTTAAAAAATATTCTTGAGCCTTAGGCAAATCACCTTCTTTACTGTAAAGGATAGCAATATTGTTTAAAACTATCATCTCTTCATTATTATCCAAATGTTTCAACGCAATGGTATATGCTTCAAGATAGTTGTCTAGCGCTTCGCCGTAATCTAACATAGCATAGTAGTTGGTACCAATATTATTTAAGGCCAAAAATTGCTGTTTATACCATTGATTTTCCTCGGCAACAGTTCGTACATTAGTTAGTATCTCTAGCGATAGCGGATATTGCATTTCAATCCGAGCCTCAATCCCTTTCCTTAATAAACTGTCTAATTGTACAGTATTTTGGGCGAATAGTAAAGGGCAGAAAAAAAATATAAAATAGTTGCTAAAAAAACGCATAGGATTTAGGATAGACCAACATTAGTAAAAGATAAATGTAATGATAATATTAATTATACAATAAATCTATTTACTCTCGCCCACTGCTTATGTAGGGAAAACGAGATTATTATCAAATACAATTTTTGCTTAAAAACAACAAGTAGTATGGATCATTAATAACGAGCATCAAATTTTATAAAAAAACAATTTGTGTGTGTATAGTGTGTGTGATTCTGAAAACCTGCATGAATTAATTTTAATTATTAACTGATATTTGATTATAGTTTGTGGGTGGGAGAGATCTGTTTTTAATGTGTATTAAAAAAGCGTACCTCTTTATTATTAAGGTATATGGAACTATTTGTTAAAAACAAAAAAGCCTCAACATTGCTATTAAGGCTTTTTGAGATCGCACTAGGGTTAGAACTTAGGTCCGCCTGCTTAGAAGGCAAAAAAAAGCGAGTCTATTGTTAACCGAACAGCATTGAAATTAAGTATCTGTATGTTGATTAGGCTTATGGTTCTTTAAAGCATCTAAACTCAATTTTGTAGGTGTTACTTAGTGTGATATGGTTTGTGAAAAAAAATAGATAATGTTACAATATCCCTGAATACGGTTAGAAAAATAGGTTTATAAATGTTCAATTTTGTAAGGAATAAAAACTTACAATTATGGATTTTAAAACAATGTTACAGTTACCTGTGTTAGATACTAATGAGGTTTTGGCAATAGTACAAGAAATAGCAGATATTGAAAGAAAAGAAGAAAGACCGCGCATGCCTAAGGTTGCAATCTCTACACATTCTGATACTGCTTCTGGATTTTTTGTCAACTATAATGCAGAAAAAAAAGTAGTTTTATTATGTGATATTTATGATCGCGATGCGCAATTTCAATATATAGAAGTCCATTCTATTTCATCGATTTCTTTGAGCAACATAAATAAGCATGCCTACCTTTTATCGAATGGAAACATTCCTTTTACGCCAGATGCTGATGATATACCAACGGTACTTCAGCTTAAAAAAGATATTAAAAATTTAGAATTAGAAATTAAAGACGCTTTAGATAAAGAAATTTCTATAGTTTATGTGCACGACGGAACTCCCGAAGATTTAGATAAGTTTTATGCTTCAAAAGTTGTACCGTTACTAAAAGAAACACTTTCTAAAATAGCAACAGATCACTTAGCAAAAGCTGCGTTTACAGAGGCCATTTCCACTATTAATTTCTGTTTGGGGAGCGAGAATAACTTAATAAGAGATAAAGAAGTTGTTACGGTCACAATAGATACCTCTAAAGGTTTAAGGAGTTTTATTAAAGCGAAACAGCTGCAAGATCAAATCGAAAAATTTTTATAACACTAAAACAAATCAATATGCAAGACTCTAACGTGGTTAGCCGAATAGAATTATTAATAAGAAAAGATAACAATACAGAAAAAGCTTTTGTATTAAGTCATTGTGACTATAGTTTTAATAATGATTATTATACTGAAGAGAAAAAACCGATAGACGTCAGTTTTTCAGGAACAACAAAAATGGTTAATGATCCTTTATTTATGGCATGGATTTCTAACCAACCTGGCGAATGGTCTGGTAGCGCTAAGGTTTATCATAGAGATCAAGAAACAGCTTCTGTAGCTATAGAGTTTGATAAGGCGACTGTAGTCAGTTTTAGTCAGTCTTTTTCTGAATATAATGCGCATAGCGATGCGTACTTTAGCATGATTATGAAAGGTGTAACGTTTAATACTGTGAAATTAAACTAGTAAAAAGTTTCCCTCATAAATAAATACAGAAAAGCCTTTAAGAAATTAACTTAAAGGCTTTTTCTGTATTCTACTAAGAGTCATTTATTATCTCATAAAAAAAGGAGAAAACCAATCTTATCTTCTCCTTGTTTTCTGATCATAGCTTTAAAACTATAAGTTGTTTTCTAAATATTCACGGATTGTTAAGTCTATAAAATAACCACTGTGGTGACCACCCCAACATGCTGTTAAAGAAAACACACCATCCTCTAATTTTAATTCTTTTTTAGCTTCAGCACCTTCATTTGGGATGCAGTATACTTCAATAGAAGTCACACTTTCTGCCATGGCTTCTTTGCCCATATCATCTTTACAAACCAATTTTATACCATCAGTAAGACGTTGTAAACATACACTTGGCACAAATTTTATAAAATCTAATTCAAAGGTGTCCCAATTAATATGTATTGGTAGTTCTTTACCCACGATTTCATTAATTTCTTGTTGGTAATCAGCTAAATATTGATCTTCTATAGATTTTGCTGCTCTTTTTTCTTGTAATCCCATAATCGTTATTTTAATTTAATTAATACTTCAAAGGTATTGGAAGTCATAGGTTGAAAAACACCCTGAATAAGGGAATAAAAAAACTCACTGAATTCCGTGAGTGCTTTGCTAATAGATTGCTCTACATTTAAGTTTCAAACTTAAAAACAATGAAAATTACAATTATATCTATTATATGTCTTCTAGTATTAGTACTCATTTTAGCGGGATGCTCCAAATATATTGGAATTCCTAAAAAGAAAGCAGCACGTAATTTAGAAGAATATTTACAAAACAAATACAAAGGAAAACTGGCTTATAGTGATTTAAGTCTATTTTTTAATGCCGCAACTATGGATCCTAATATGTACGGGATGCTAATTTATGATAAGGATATTCCGGAAATAGAATTTTATACGCATCTTAATCTTAAAAATATATTAGAAAACGACACTTTACCCATGTATCCTATTGCAGACGCAATGACTGTGGATGATTTATATAAACGTGCCCTAACACGTTATGAAACCAGACAAGCGGTGATTGCCGATTTTAAAGAAGAAATCCCTGAAATAATGTTTTCTACAGAAATTATTGATTTAAATTTTAAACGAGATATAGAACCAAATGAGCTCGAAGCTATCGTGGCACGTTTTATAGATAGGTTAAGTCAATCTATTGAAGAGTTAGAATCGGCCTATCAATTTAGTTTACGAATTAGAACAACTAGTCATCCAGAGGGTTTTATGATTATTCCGTTAGAAGTTGAAGACAGTAAATGGCATGCTAACCCAATGTTATTGTCTGAAAAAGCGGTTGGTTTTGAAAGTTTAAAAACAATGATTTTAAAAAATATACAAGCTAAATTAGAAACACCATATCCTTATTATAAAACAACTGAACACAGTAAAATATATATAGATAAAACGACTTTGTCTAGAGGGGCTTGGGTACAGTATTTAGAAGATAAACGGATTGTAAATAATGGAAAAGGTAAATGGATAAATCCACAAACAGGACTTTATGTTGTGTATTTTGATTTAGATACTAAATTTATCTATCGTGGCGAGTTATTAACCGATGAGAATGATACCATGTCTTACCGTGAAGAATTAAGACAAATCATGGACACCGTTGAAGCGGAGGGGATTAGAACGAAATAAAGACGCTCTATAACACGTTTTTAAGTGTAGGAGACTTCAGCTTAAGTTTAATATAAAAGCAGATGTTTCTATAAATCAAACAGGCCAGATTCTATAGCATATTTTACCGCACCTGTAGTAGTTTTAGAACCCGTTTTTAAGAGAATATTTTTCCGATGGGTTTCTACCGTATTGACAGAAATAAATAATTTCTCTGAAATTTCCTTTGACGTCAATTCATCTCCCAAAAGATTTAAAACTTCTTTTTCACGTGGGGATAGTTCTATGTTTTTATACTTTTTACGCTCAAAAACACTTTCCAAATAGCGTTGTTTTATAATTTCCGAAAAATACTGTTCATCATTTAATACTGTCCTAACTGCTTTCTGTAATTCTTCTTTACTGGTAAATTTAGGAACAAAACCATCAGCTCCTTTTTGTATCACTTTATGTACCGTTCTATGATTGTCTAGCATACTCAGCATAATAATTTTTACACTACTATGTTTTTTCTTAAGTTCTGTAAGTAGCTCGATACCGTCCATTTTTGGCATACTGATATCGCTAATAATTAAATCAATTTCAAATTGATTCAACAATCTAAGTACTTGCTTACCTTCAGTTGCTAAATGGACGTCACCTATTTCTTGCATATCGCTTAAAATGGTGTTTATACCTTCAAGAAACATTAAGTGATCGTCTGCTATTATTATATTTGCTT
Source organism: Winogradskyella psychrotolerans RS-3 (assembly GCF_000427335.1). GTDB lineage: Bacteria > Bacteroidota > Bacteroidia > Flavobacteriales > Flavobacteriaceae > Winogradskyella > Winogradskyella psychrotolerans. The sequence goes on from NZ_ATMR01000034.1 coordinate 87,916, forward strand.
TCTTCAAAATGTATTAATTTATAGGAATGTCTATAGTTATAGAAGTGCCATGTCCTGAATTACTATCAATATCTAAAGTACCTTTTACCTTTTGTAATCGTTCCTTAATATTTCGGAGTCCTATGCCTTGCTTTTTATTTTTTGAAACCCTATACCATCATCATTAACCACAATATTTAAATGATCTTTATGCTTGGTGAGTTGCACATCTACATGCGAGGCTTCTGCATGTTTTAAAATATTATTAATTAATTCTTGTACAATGCGATAAACATCTGCCAAAAGTTCGTCTGGTAACAAATCAATGTCTTCTCGCGGAAAGAAAAAAGTTTGTATTTTAATATTAGATTTTTTAATAATCTGATCAATAAAATCACTTAAGAAACTCGTAAATCCTATTTTCGAAAAGGATAGAGGATGTAATTGATGCGATAGGCTACGTAAATCAATACAGGCATTACTTATAGCCGTTGCAATACGTTTCGATTTTACGTCTTCTTCATGGTATTCTGCATAATGCTCAAAGGCAATTTTTATACTTGCCAAATCACTTCCAATCCCATCATGAATTTCGCGAGCTAAGCGCGATCGTTCTTCTTCTTGTCCTTCTTGGTACCGTTCTATAACAGATAATTTATGATCATTTATCATTTTGTTAATCTGTTGTTTGGCATTTTCTTCCTGTTGTAAACTCAATTCTTTTTGCACTCGTAGACGCTGAATGTAGAAAAGCCTTAATACTATTAAGGTAAATAATACTAATGTAAATCCGGCAATGAGCACGTTTCTAATGAGTTTTTGACGTTTTACAGTAAGTTCTACTTTTTGCAACTCGGCTTCACTTAATTTTTGCTCTTTTTCTAACAGTTGAATTTTGGCTTCTTTTAACTCTGTTTCATAGCGCTCTTGAATTTTTACCACATATTTCTCTTTATCTAAGGAGTTCTGATCAGCTACACTTGCAACCCCCTTTTGATGAAATTCTAATGCTTTTTTGTAATTATTTTCTTTTTGATAGAGTTGCGCTAGGTTTTTATAAATGTCAGATTTATATTGAAATAAGGATTGTTTCTCTCCAATGGCTAAGGCACGTTGAAAATAATTTATAGCCGATTTAGTATTCCCTAATTTGCTTTCGCATAGGCCCAAATCGTTTAATACAATAGCAATGTCAGAGTGAAATTTGAGTTCTTCTAATAACACCAATGTTTTCTCTAAAGCAATTATGGCTTCTCTGCATTTACCTTCTACCACTAACATTTGTGATAGATTTATATTTATATAGGCAACAACAGCTTTATTTCCTTCTTTTATTCTGTACTCTAAAACAGTTTGGTAATGTTCTCGAGCCTGGTCAAACTTACCTTCTTCTTTGAGGATATTTGCAAAGTTAAATAGGGTAGTGAGTACACCATCATCATCACCAATAGATCGGTATAAATCTGCAGCACGATCTAAGTTTTCTGCAGATTTTTTATAGTCCTTTTGAAGTAGATATAATGTGGCAATGTTTTGATAAGCGTTAGCCTCTTGTGTTTGGCTATTTGTTAATCGCGCATACCGTAAGCACTCCATAAAATTATCGATGGCTTTCGGATATTCGCCTAAACTTTTATAGGCAGATGCCAATATATTATAACAAGCGGCTAAGCCTTTTTCAGTGTTTGATTTTTTAAGTAGCGCAATGGCTTTATAAGTGTAATTTATAGTGCTTTTATAATCGCCCGTTATATTACCTAAATTCCCTAAGGCATAGAGCGCTCTAGCTTCTTGAAGATTTAAATTTAAACGTCTACTTTCTTTAAGCCATTGCACTGCAGCTTCCTCTGCTATTTGTGGTTTTGTATGTAAATACTCAGCATAAACATTAGACAAAGAATCTAATCTAGTGCTATCTAGGTTTTGAGCCAAGGATGACCAAGTTACCCCTAAAACAAGACTAAAGGTGACAATAACATGTGTAGTAAATAACTTCATTAAATAATGTAAAATTAATACCTTTAGGTGAAATAAGTCGCTTTAATGCTAGATTTGACATTTTTTAACAATTCAAATTCCTCTTCCTTAAAATCGTCATCGCGTTGAGAAAGTTCTTCTAATATATTATGAAGTAAAAAAGCATCAGATTCAAAATGGGTTTTTACATGTGTTAGTTGATCATATAAGGCCTGAACTGATGGTTGGTCTTTACTTAAAAACATAGCGCTGTATTTTGTGTAGCCTTCTACATCCTCTAGTTTTTGCGATAGTATTTTATGGCTTCTCAACATCATATTATATTCATCCTTTGGGAAATCAAAAAAGGTGTAATCGGGATAACTTTGTATGGAATGCTGAAGTGTTTCTAAGGCTTTTTTCGGCTCATTTTCTTCCTTATAAAAATTATAAAGTTTAAAAAAGGTTTTGTATTCGCCCGCTTCAGGGACTTGCTCTTTTACTGTTTTGTAAGCCGATAGCGCTTCTGCACTATTAAAACTATCTTCTGCACAACTCGCTACCATTTTAAGATAAAATGCTTTATTATTTGCCATATGTGCGGCTTGACTAAGATTGCCTATTGCGGCATCAAAATTCTTCAAAATCCAGTGGATTAAACCATTGTTTCTAAAGTCTATAAAAGTTGTTGGCATTTTAACCAAATCCGCTTCAGAGGCTGGTGCTAAATCTTCTGGTTTTGGTAAATAATCATAATAACAAATCCATTTAAAGACAGGATACAATTCTGGAGCTAATTGTCCTTGTTCATGATTATAAATGGCATATTTATGGCATTCTTTATAATCGTCCATTTCTAAAAGAGCTTCCACACATAAGTTCATAGTGCTGCAGTAATCTGAATCACCAATCTTGTAATAATTTATTTCAGATTGCATGTCTTCAAAAAACACGGTATAGTTTTGATTATTCATATGAATAATCATCCTTAAATTATACAACCAAGGAGCATAAGAATGTGGAGGTAAAGGAAAATCTTCAAGGGCTTCATTTATAACAACTAACGCTTCATAAAAACGGGCTAATTTTACCAAAGCACGGGCTTTAAAAAATAAAGTTTTAAGTGTTGGTGGTAGTCTTCTATGAAACTGTTCTACAATATCTAATATCCCTTGCCAGCTTTCTATTCTTCCATTCACTTCTAGTAAATAAAATAGATACTCACTCATTCGAAGCCCGTTTCTAAAGGCTTCGTGATACGCAGCTCCGGTTTCGTTGTAATTTTGAATAAAGAAAAAAGATCGTGCTTTTAAAACGTGTAGGTTCGGGTTTTTAGGATTCAAGGCTAAACCACGTTGTACACATTGGTTTAGTACATCTCTGTTTTTAGAGTGATAATAAGCTGAATCCCCATAGCGTAGGTAATAGTGCTGCGCCAATTGCCATCCAGACTTTGCAAAATCTTGCATATAGATTTTAAACCCCTCAAAATTACTAAAATCTTCTTCTGGTAATTGTGGCTCTCCAGGATCTTTTATAATTTGAGACACCATATCGTTCCGCATAAAAGACTGAAAGTAATCTACCAATAACATTCGGGCTCTATCTGTAATCTCTAAATATTTCCATTCTGAATTCCACAAGCCTTTATTGTCAATAGATTTATTTTCCCACATAGCCACGTGCATATGGGCTAAGGTTTGGCTGGGCAGGTCTAAGCGTTCATCTAATTGTAAACCTTTTAATACCGATTTGTTATGCGTTGCCGAAGCTAAATCTAACAATTCATTACAATCTGCTTCTTCGTTAGAATCACATAACTGTTCTAATTGCGCAGCTTGAATGTCCCAAAGTAAAAAACGGGCTTCTGTTAAGGCTGGATAGCACTCTAAAAGATACTTTAAAACCAAAATGGCGTCTTGGTAGCGGTTTTCATTTTGCAATTTAAAAGCATAATGTAATTGTATGGTATCGTTATACGGATAGCGCACCAAAGCATCCTCGTAGACACTTTGCTCACATTCTTTGTAAAAGCTACAGACGTATTCAAAATCTGATGCTTGTACTTGTCCGCAATCTATTAAAGCTTGTAAATACGACTTTAAGACTGGCATATTCATTTCTTCATAAACGCCGAGATACAACATATAAATGCGGTAATATCTTGCAAAATCTTCAGGTTCACTTAGTAACGTTACATACTCTTGAATATCACCAATTACCGACTGTAAGGCCTGGTACTGATTATTTTTATAATGCGCTTCTGCACGCTCTATGTAGGTAATGATGTCGTTTGATGATATAATCATTTGTTCCAGTTTTTAAACCAATCGGCGTGTTCTATATGTAAGCGTTGATAGTGGTCCCATAAGGTGGTCATATTAGGAAATGTACTAACATCTTGTTCTGTAGCTCCTAAAAAGTATTCATCTCCAATACACACATTTCTATGAAATTCTCCCCAACTTGAAAATGTAGATTTTACGGTGGCATTGACTTCTTCTAAACGTAAAATCATTTCTTCGGTAGTGATAAAACCTAAAACTAGGCCTAATCGCATTTGAAAAATATACATTGCTATTTCATACCCTATTAGTTTTTGGTTTTTTAAACTAAAACGGTATTTCCACACCATTTTATAAGTGTTTTGGGTTTGAGGATTATTTAAAGCTTGGTATTTGGCTTCAAAAGTTTTTGTGGTGTCGGTTCTAAACTCAGCTGCTAATTTTTCAAAAGCTTGAGAGACCATTGATCCGCTTTCGTAGCGCTGTAAACTATTGCGCAAATGTAAGCCTGATTTTATACCTAAAATGGTTAATAATCTTTCGGCTTGCTTCACGTGCATTTTATCGTCTAAGTTAAAGCCAGACCAACTGCTTAAGTTGGCTTGCTTATGGTTTTTCTTTAAAATCAAGGCCGATAAATTTAATTGGTCTTGGATTTCGGGTGTGATATCTTGTGTCATTATTTTAAGCATTTAATTGGTCTACAACTTGCAGTAATGCATTGGCTAGTACGTCTGAATAGGCTCCAGATTTTGAAATCGCTTTTAATCCCATAGCGTAAGAGGTGGCTAAATTGCTACCTTTTACCAAGTGTACAAAAATGTTTTTGCTAAGGTTACCGTAAGTTTCTAATGGGGTTCCTGGTGCTAAATCGGTATCTAATAAAGTCATATATAACGTTTGACCGAATCGCATTTCTAAACCAGATTCATCATTACTTAACCAAGTTTTTAAATCTTCGATATGCGTGTTGAAAAATTCTAAAAGTTCTGTTTCGCAACCTGTAGTTTTATAAGTTTCTAAATTGGTAAGCAGCGTTTCAACATAATGCTGATTCACTTCAATAGCATTTATATCAATTTTTGAAGTCGGAATAGGGTCTACTGCATCTTCTGCGGATTCTGATTCTTGAGCTTCCTCAGCGTCTTGTTCTGTGGCTTCTTCAGATTCGGTTGCTAAAATAAACTGACTATAACTTTCAATTTGGTCATATAAAGCATCATTACTACTGAAACGAGAATTATCACTATTGCTGTATTCGTATAGATGTGTGATGGTGTTCAGGTGAAGCTTTTCGTTTTTAATTTGCCTAAAAAATCGGTTAAAAAGACTTCGATATCTGCGGAAATAGTTTTAAAAATAGGATTGGTGGCTTCCTTGCTTTTACAGCGTTTATGAAAACTAAGTACACGGTTTACCAAGCGGTGTATAAAGAAACCAACATCTTCATTCTGAAGGTTAAAGTACTGCGCCACACGCTCACCTTGTGTGGTTAAAGCTTCGGGAACCCAAACGGCTTCTTTGGTCAAACTGTAATAATAATCGCCTAAATAATTAAACCAAGCTTGAATACTATTTAGGGTTAGCGGACTGTTTTCGTTGATATAGTGTTTGCGCGCAAATTGGTTACAAACATCAGTCGCGTTGGTATCTAAATCTTTAAGCGCCCAAATTTCATTAACACGTGTAAAGTTTCCTGATTCTACACATAAGAATCCTAGGGTTTCTGCAATAAGCGGAATATTTTTTGCTTTAACAATAGCACTTGAATCACGTGTAGCGTAAGCTAAGTTTAATAATAAGCGTTGTAAATTTTCTTGCTCTTCCGCAGTAAATAATTCTAATAAAGCTTCGCCAGCATCAGAAAAGGCTCTAATTAAAAACTGATTTAAAGGGTTTTTTAGACCATCATTTTGTAAACGTTCAAACCAAAGTAATACGTTTGAATGCGATTGTGCTATGGTACGAATTACAAACGGTCCTGTAACTTGAAAATCTTCTCCTTTCAATCGCATTGTTGGCAATAAACCGAAACTGTCATCTTCTAAAAACAATTTAGAAAAAAGAGTGTTGAAAGTTTCCGTATGATTTTTAAAACCTGTTTCAGGATGCGCTACTTGAAACCAAAACGGAATGCATTCTAAAGGTAAATTGTTGGCGGTATTTTCGCTCAAAATTTTAATACCGTAATCTTTAAAGGCTTCCGAATTTAAATTGGCGCCACTATCGGCAGTTAACCAATCTAAAAAATTAATATATCCCGCATCTTGTTGTTGCTTCGGAAGGCTTGTATCTCTAGTATTGAATAATAACACATCACCTGCATCCCATTTTTTGTTCGCTAAAGCTTGCATTAATGGGTAGTTGCCTTCGGCAGTTGTTAAGTGTAACAGTGCGTCACTTTGAGCATCTGCCCAAATTAAACGCTCCTTTAAAGCTTCAATTGCAGTCAAAGCAATGTTTGGGTTGGCTTCGTAAAAAGCGGCCAAATCGCTACTGAACCAAGGTGTCATAATATCGTAAGCCGTTTTCTCATATACACGACCAACCGGTAATAATTGATGGAATTTATGAATAAACAGTTCCCAATTATCTTCAAAAAAGCAATTAACAAAGTTGGAATCTTTAGTGAAAGAAAACGTATCTATAGTCTCGTCGTCTTGTTTTACGGCATAAGTTCCAGATAGCAAATCGTGTTTTAAGCAATTCTGAATTACATACTCAGAACTCAACACATCACGAATGTCAAAAATACGTTGAATTAAAAACTGAGTGATAGGAAGTGCCGCTTCCGATGGACTTTCAACCAAAATCTTTAGGACTTGAAAGAGTTGCTGTTCTGTTGTTTTAGAAAAGACTTCCGACTGAAAATAAGCCAGATTAAAAGTCAAAAATTCGACTAGTTTTCTTGTGCTTTTTTCATCTGGATAAATCCCTTCTTTCAATAAAGGCAACCAAGCGATTACAAAAGCAATACCTTCTGTGGTGTTGGCATAGCGTTGAGGATGAAAGTAAATTTGTAGCGCGACTTGGGTTGTGAAATTGGCAGTAATTCCACTGAAATCACTGTTGTTTTGTATGTTTTTATAAACATCCGTACCTGTAGCTTCCAAAACTTCTAAAACCTGCTGTAGGGCTTTTGTTTCTGAAGCTTCTAGAGCATCGAGCTTTAATTTAGGAATGATATGCGTTTTAAAAATAGTAGACATTTGCTAGAGATTGTTCAAAATTTATATTTTTTTACACGAGTGTTATTGAGCGCTATAAAACCATTCGTTGTCTTCAATTTCGCTTTCAGGTCCTCTTAAGCTTTCAAAAAAGGAAACGAGGTCGTCGGCTTCGATATAGCCTATTTCTTGGTCGGCACCAAAACGAATAATTTGTCCGGGGTTTCCTTTGGTATTCGGCGCAAAATCAAAGGCTAGAAAATTCCCGTTTTCTAAATTGAAAAACGGTATCCAATACGGTGTGGTGTACATTAATAAGGCTTTCCCTTGGTTGGTAGAGTAGGTATCTAACAAGTCTTCTTGCGTCCAATCATCATAAATATCTTTCCACTGTTTCCATTCGTTATAAATCGCTTCTGCACCCATAATAGCACAACGGTCTAAACCGTTATGAAGGCTCAAATAGTCTTTAATGATTTGTGGAAACGGATAGCCTGCTTCTTTTTCAAATGTTTCATAAATAGCCTCGTTATTTGTTGGCGGATGAAGCGTTAATCTTTTTTCTGAAATTAAACCGATAAAAGAGGCGACCAAGGCTTTCATTTCTATTTCCGCATCAAGTTGAATATGCGGTGCTAGAAAATCTGATTTCTCTTTTGTTAATTGTTCGGCTATAAATGCATTCGGAATAAAGTAATTTATAAAAGCACCTGTATGTTCTAAAAACGTAATATCTTTTAAGTTTGAAGTGGGTTGCGAATTATAGCCATTATCACTAAAATTATAGACTGTAGCGCTTTTGTGCTGTTCATCATGAATAACGGTAAACCACGCTTCAAATGCTGTAGTATTTTCTATTTCAACAGTAAAAACAGTTTTATCTTCTAAATACCCAACGGCATAGAAATTATGAATGGTTTCATGATCTGGTGTAATAAAAATGAGGCTTAATAATTTCTTTCCAGACGCTTTTTCTACAGCTTCTAAAAGTGTATCTCTAAACGTAAAACTGTTACTATAATGATACGGGTCTTCAAGGACAGGAAAGGTATCGATTTGAATGTTTTCAAAATTAAAATCGCTCCATTGTAAATCTTTAAACTCGTCTGAATATGCGGTATAATTGGTCATTTTACGCGTGTAAATTTAGAATGCTAAGGTACTTTGGAACATCGTAGTTTTTATCACTGAAACTAGTGATTTTGTGAAAAGCGCGAATGACTTAATCGTTAATCTTGCTTTTCAACGTGCTTTCTAATAAGGGAAATTGCTTAGGTTCAATCTGACTAACAAGGCATCTGATTTTCTTTTCTTTTCCGTTTGAATTCTCATACGTGATCACGATGACTTTTTTTTCAACTGCAAAAGATTTAAGCGCACTATAAGGCACAGATGTTTTACCTATAACTCCTGGTTGAAACACAAAATGGGTCTCAAAAAATTTGAAAACTTTAAGCTTTTTATTAAAGGCATAGAGCCCAAAAAATACGATAGCACACCCCAAAGGAATCATTGAAGCTATAGATATATCTTGTAGGGAAATTAGGCAAAGCCCTATCATAAATAGTGCAAAAACTAAAGGTTTATATTTTACTTTAGAACTTAATTCGATCCCAAAGTTGTTGTCTGTTTTAGTCATAATAAACTTTAGTAATTTTATTCTTCTATAATTTAAATTATAGTTAAAGCCCTTAAAACCTTAGTCTGAAAGCTTCTGTATACATTCGCGTCTAGGGCCGTAACTTCCATATAACGTATTCAATTTACTGTCTAATTTTTGAAGTAATTTATCATAAGAAAAATGAGCCAATTGGTCTAAACACGTTAATACAAGATGTTTGTGGCTGTGTAAATCTTGGTGATGAATGGCATCGCAACTTAAAGCGTAATTTAGCAATTCGGCATCTAAAGCTTGTGTTCTAAATACACCTTGAAACTCGTTAGTTATATTCGCTTCATTTTCACTATTCTGAAGGATTACAGGTGCGGTTTCATTCATCGGGCCATTTCCATGACGGGTTTGATAACAACGGGTGACATAAAAAATATCAATATCTGAAATCGTTTTTAAATGTGTTTTTATTAGCTGAATCGCATTTTTTGAAGAGGTATAACTCCAGGTGGTATGCGGATGAAAACCGTGTTGGGTGTCCAATAAAATCCCCTGACTGCCTTCAAAAATAAAATGTTCAAATTTGTCTTCTAAATCAGACAATAGGGCGATGCTATAAAACTTTTGTATGGCCGAACAACTGTCTATAAAATAATCTTCGTTATAGTCTTTGAGTTCGTTTTTATAATAGGTTTGTACTTCTTTTGGCTGACTTTCTAAACAGGTTTCGTAGTAGTTTTTAATACTTTTTAAACGTTGTTTCACCACCCACTCAAACTGTAAATCGTTGGCGTAAAAGAAAATTTCAGCGTTATTTCTCGCAATGGTAGTTCCGAAACCTAATCCACAAGAACCGTGATGCTGTTGCTTTTCTAAAGCCCGATTATAAGCAATGTCGTAAATGGTAGTTATCATCGCTAAAGGATGACAATATAATTTAGGCTTATATTTTTTTAAAAACTCACCCTCACTTAAAATGGCCGGCGGAAATAAAGTCGTGTGCTCGGAATAATAAGTAGGCACGCCCAAAAACGTTCCTGAACCAAAATTACTAAAGGTATGGGTTAATGCTTCCGTACTAACCGTATGCCCTATTTGATGGCCTCCAGAAAACCGTACTACCAAACTTTGCTCAGGATGTTGCGATGCCAGAAAATCGGTGATTAACCCTTTTCCGGCATCACCAAATCCTAAATCTATAACTAAACTACATTTTGTCATTTAAAGCATATTTTCTACATCTATAGAAGTACTTCCTGTAGATGTATTGCTTGAAGTGCTAGGTTTATGGTTTTGAATCACCACGTCTGCAATACTTTTAGCAACTGTTTTATAATCTGCAATTTCAAGGAAATTATCTCCTAATAGGGACTTCCAATTTCCTTTACGACTTTCTTGTTTAGACCATTCATTATGCTCTAAATGCATATGAAATACGTTGTATTTTTCTTGCGCTTCTTCAATAATAGCTTCCGTAGTAATAGTTGCAGCTTCATCTGCACTGGTATAACGTTTTATAATTTCAGCAGGAATGGTAGGAAACACAGGTTCATCACCAATAGTGAATAAAAAGCCTTTTTGTTGTCTTTTTTCCCAACAATCAATTGCTGTATGTCTCGCAGCAAATAAATGTGCCAAGTTATATCCTTCTTGATTGTTGCCGCCACCGCCACCTTCAAGATAGACACAGGTTAACCAACGGTCTAGCAGTTCAGCAGACGATTCAAATTGTCCTACTTGTAAAGGCGCTCTGTCGTATATAAAATCGCCAATCCCTAAAAACAACACTTGCGGATCTTCAATTCCGGCTTCCATTAAAGAGCCAATTAAATCAGGTAACGCTTCTTTAACGATATGTTCGGGTACAAAACCCATACTACCGGTTACATCTAAAGCCACAATTATAGATACGGTTTCTGGATGTTCTTCAGAATCTCTAGATTCTCTTTCAATCACCTCAGACGGATCCATTTCAGAATCTATTGCTCTAGATGTAAATATTTCTTCTCTAGACTTATTACTGTAGCCTTTTGATCGACGTAATTTTGCATACGCATCATGACTAAATCTTCCTCCTCCCATAATTACAGTTCGTTTATTGTACCACCAAATAAGTGTGTGTAACGCTTTTTGGCTAATTCTAATTTAATTTCTAAGTTTCTAATCTTTACAGACATATCTAAATCTTTAGCCACATACTCTTTGGCGTCAAAATCAGATGCCAATACCAAACTATTCGCGTCAGTAGGACTCATATCTAACATATTGTCTTGTTCGCGTTTTAAACGTTTTAACGCCAAGGCTAAATCTTCCGTTTCACGTTTGTACATCAATTGTGCATCTTCTGCAATAGCGTTAGCGCGGTCGTCTCTTATTTTATCGTTGTTGCGTTTTAAAGATTCTAAAAACGCAGCAGTTTTGGTGTTATCTTCCATAAAAAAGGTTTTTTACAAAGTTAGTGGGCGAGGTCTTGGTTTTTATCCCTGATAACAGTGATATTAATTTGTGAGGAATACTTCTGAAGAAAAAATCACGGAATACAGGCATTACTTATTTCTGTAAGCGACTTACTTTTGAAAACGCTTAAAACCACGTTTATGATTGTATTACATTTATCGTCTAAAGGATTTCAAATTAATTCAGAAACCATCACGTTTCCAGCATCTTTAACACAGTTAAAAGCATGTCTGAATGAAAATTACAGAACTATAGAAGGAAAAAACACGACGGTTTTTACTTGGGACGATTTAGGAATATTAGCCTACTCTAAAAATGGAGAGGTGGTAGAGTCGATAACGGTCGCTTTAGAATTGGAAGCTTATGAATTTAGTCCGAAGCAAACTTTTGACGGTATATTTTATTTTAACAATCAGGATATTGTACGTTATTATAAGTCGCATAAACAGCAACACGTTAAATTATTTAAAGGAGATAAAAGTGGTGCCTTGTTGGTCAATGACATAAGTGCTTGGTTTTCTGTAAGAAGAGAAAATATTAACGCTATTGAAATTAGTGAATACACACCTTATGTACGTGGATCAGGGATTCCTAAAGATAAATACAGCATTACATCGTTGGACGAGGAGGTGATTGAATTTATAGATTTCGGATTTAAATTATCGGTGATTGAAGAGTTGATGTATACGAAAGGCCTAATGGAACCCGTATTTGATTTGTATGAATTTGCAGATTGGTATCAAGAGCGCGAGATTGATATTGATGATGAAGGTTACGAACCTATAGCCGAGGTAGAACAATATTTTAAAGATTTACCTATACCGAAGCGCCTAGCTTCAGGGATTACTGACTTTTATCAAGATGGCGGAAACGATATTTATATGAATTTATCTCCATTCTCAGGTGGTGCTGTAGAATATTGGGATATTGAAACCGCTATTGATGCCAAACAATTTCCGAATTTAAAAAAGTAACTTTATGTTATGCCACCGATGAGGCTTATAATGAGTTTGAGCGCACGGGAATTGAAACGGAATGGCTTTGAAATAAAAGGCAAAAACATGATAAAACACGCTAGATGAGCGTGTTTTTTTATGAGTTAAATTGAAGTGTTCTATAAAAACAAAAAAGATAGGGTTCTAAATTTTCACTAGTTTCGGGGATAAAATTATGAAAGCTAGATTCTAATTTTGTCGTGTAAAAATAAAACAACGATATCATGGGATTAACTATTTCAACAGGCATTTTAGCAGATTTTAAAGACAACGAGCCAGAAGGTTTCGAAGCTTATAAAGTGATTTTTGATAATATAAATATAATATTGGCAGCAAATAATGTAGAACCTTACGAAGAACCAGATGTAATGGAAACAGAGCCTTTGCAATTTGGTGGTTTTCCTTATCGTTTTCTACATCATTTAAGACGTTTTTTAGCACACACTTGGGAGAATGAAGATAATGAAAATTGGGTGCCAACACCTTTTTCTCCTGAAGACGAGCCAGAAGGTGATGCTATTTTAGAAGATCATTACTCTTATATGTCTAGTCACCTGTTAACGCATTCAGATGCCGAAGGCTTTTATATTCCTGTAGAATTACCAGAGGTGCTTTTTGATACCGATGAGAATCCTGTTCCTGGTGCCATGATTGGATCGTCTTATAGTCTTTTAAAAGAGTTAAAAAGTTTGACACCACATTTAGGTATCGGATTAGACGAAAATAACAGCATTACTAATGTCGATGAATTGAACACAATTATTAAAAATGAAAGTGATTTTTGGATAGAAATATTAGTGTGTGTTACGCTTATAGATGCTGCAAAATTTAGTATTAATAACCATACCGCTATTCTTTTTAATTAAAACTGAGTCCTTTTTTAGTTTCAAATTCTTCACAATACAAACCTTTAAATAACACTTATGAAATTAACCGATAAGAATATAGAAAGTATCAAACAAGAATGGAATGCATTGGGAAGTACCTATGCTACTGATGTTAATACTATGGTGAAATTTGGAGATGCTTACGGCTGGGAAAACTGGAAAGGGGAGGAGCCGAAAGATGAGAGAAATCATTTGGCCGATGCTGTATATCAACTTTTAAAAGCAGCCAATACACACCATACCGTTGACCAATTTAGAAACGATTTTCCGCCTGCACACACGCCATTTATCAAGTTTATGCAAGATCACGGTCAAAGTATTGAACAATTACACTTTATTGATGCACAGAAAATAGTATTTGTTGTGGGTACTGCTTATCAAAAACGACAAGCCTACGTATTAATAGAGGATATAACGCTTCAGTTAGATGAATCTATTACCGGTATAGGTAAGTCTAAACAGCATAATGTTTTTGCTATAGCGTCAAAAAACACTATTGTAACGACACAAGGTTGGGAGGGAGATATTATTGCAACTTTTAATTTGGATAAGACAAAGAATCTAGGGATTACAGAGATCATTCCTTTTAACGATGGCTTAAAAGTTCTATTAGTGTCCTCGGATGGTATTTTTATTATCTCTAGCGATGCTGAAAATATGATTCACCCTTTGCCAGATCTAGAAGGTGACGAATGGGAATCTTACATGGATATGGAAAATGCCACCCTGTCTAACGATAATAAGTATATCGTTGTTGGCGATCAGTGTTGCGATCATAGAATTTTAGATAGTAACGGTAATGAAATTGGTGAAGTTGGTCCACAATCTTCTTATCCAGATTTCTGTTTGTTTTCTAAAGACGATACACAGTTAATTACCAATTCGTGTCATTTTTATAATGGAGTAACCATTGGAGTAGATACTTCAAATGTAAAAGACATTAATATAGTAGCTTATGAAGAAAGTGACGATTATACAACCATAGATGATGGTATGCGTGTGTATTGTGGTGTAGCAACTTCAAAATATTATATTTTAGGAGATGCCTTTGGGTATATAAAAGCGATTGATAAGCAAGGCCATTGCATTTGGAAATACTTTTTAGGATCTACAATTACAGGTATGACTATCTCTGAAGACGAAAATACTTTGTGGGTGGGTTCTGCTTCAGGGATGCTTCATAAACTACAATTAGATAAAGGTTGTAGAGATACCCATACTATAGGAACCGGTGATCATTATGAAGATTTTCGTCTGATTTTCTGGAAAGACGAACCTATAATGAAATGGTAAAACAGCAATTCTTAACCACTTTAATTTATTTAAAGTAGAGTTGAAATGATCTAATTAAAAATGACGTCACTCTGCATCGGTATTTAATAATAAAAGCACGCCTTTAAAACCGTGTTTTTTTTGTTATTTTCTGCAGTGAAAACAAAACAACCTGAATTCAGTATGTATCAATCTCACTAGTTTCAGGGATAAAATAAAGAGGTGTAAGTTCTAATTTTGAATTGTAAAATAAACACATTCAATATGAAAAATACTTTACTTTTTTTAGTGCTAATCCTAGTCCTATGTTCTTCTTGTAACAAAAAACGTATTCAGCATTGTATCATGATAATCTCGTTTTAGAACAAAATGACACGAGGTATTATCTACCTAAAGACCTATTGAAATTTGAAATCATATATACACTAAATGAACCAAGATATCAAAAAGGAGACATCGACAGAGTTTTAAAGATGCAGCCTACTAAAATCACGATTGAAGATCCAATTGTAATAACAAAGCTTTCAGTGCCTGATACATCTAAAATGTTTGTAATTACAGGAAAACAACTGTCGGATGCACGTTTTGTAAGTATGGAGTTAGATTCAGAAAACTCGGCTTTAGAAAAAACAACAAGTACGTCTGTTAACAATAAGGATAGTAAAACGCATGATTATTCTTCATTTACAACGTCTCACATGGAAACGAAAATGTATGATGCAGTAATAGAATTGAAGAACAGTATACCTGAAATCGTATCTAAAAAAGAAGCAGAACGTTCTTTAAATACAATGTCATTTTATAAAAGTCAATTTAAAATCCTGAATGAAGATTTTCAACCTTATATTAAACAGTATAAAGTAAAATATACAGTTGTTATCGATCCGTTACAACTCTACTATAAGGACGGAAATTGGTCAAGTATTGAAGGAGATAATGTATACCATTCTATTTTTCCAGAGCATATTTTTGTAGATAAAGGTGATTTAAATGATATTATAACAGTAAAAGTGACTCAACCTAAAGCGGTTTTATTAGGCGAATTGGTAAGCGAAGAACCTGTAGAAGGCATTATTTACCGAAATACGTCACCACTAAACATAGAAGTAGCATTAAATGACAGCACTCTATTAACTGATACCCTAGCATTAACGCAATTAGAAACATTTAAAACCATCTCTGTTAAGGATTTTGAAGCAGCAAGTCTAGAATCTGTACTTTTATTTAAGCCAAAGGCATTTATAAATATAACGGATACTATTCCTGACTTTTTAGAAAGTGTAGAGCTTTTAGATTTTGATTCTGATAAAATCAGTGAAGTGTCGCAAATAGCGATTAAAAATAAATATGAAGAAAAATTGAAAAGTATCGACTCGCTTATCGAAAGTCTTAAAGCGCACAAATCAACCTTATAAAGCATCTGAAATTATAATATCACTGAAAACCGTTACTTAAAAAACGAAGCAAAGCTTCATATTTATAATGCACCAAGCGTAAAATATAACCTTATGGATAAAGCTAAATTTGAAGAGATAGTTAAAATTGAAAAATACGATTTATATAAAAAAGAAGCCTATTTAAGATCCGTAATGTTACCCTCTATTAAAATAAAAGGAGAAAACCGCAGTAAAGAAAATGTAGGTTTAAGTAAACAAGGTGGCTATCCAGAAGTACCTGAAGATTTTGAGTGGCCTACACACGAGTTTGGTGATTATCATTTTGCATTACAAATTAATTTAAGTGAAATTAAATTTGAAACGCCACTACCAAAAACAGGAATGTTAATCTTTTTTATTGCTAATGATGATGATAAAAATGTGTTTTATGGAGCAAAAGATTATGTAAAAGTCTATTATTTTGAAGAAGGAACGCCGTTAAAAACCTATGTAAACCATCATTATTTAATTGCACAATCTTATAACGGTAAAACTTTTGAAGACACCACGATGTTTGGATAAAAATTAAAATGATGACAGTAGAAGACCTAAAAAATAAAATATCTAAACCGGTTACTAAATTTAATACTGGCGGCTTTAGACCAAAAAATACTATTGAAGAAAGTTGGATAGGTAAAGTCTTTGCTTATAACGAAGATGAAGACATTCCGTTAGATAAAAACGGTAACCCAATGTTACCATTGGCTCAATTTTACCTTCCTAATTTGCCTTACGTTCATCCAAATATCAAAAATACCAAACTCATCACTGTTTTTGTTTCCACAGAATGGCCAGAATGTTTTGAGCCTATGGGAGACCATTGGTTGATAAGAGAGTATGAAAGTCTAGACAGTATCAAAATTAAAAATTTAGAAACCCCTAATTCGGTTGTAAAACCCTTTCCGCTACAACCAGAATTAGACAACAATGATTTCCCATTGTGGGATGGTGGAGGTCTGTCTATGGAAGATGAAGCCGAAGTTTTAAAATTAGAAAACAAAGGGATTATTGATGATTATTTTGATATTACCGATCATATCTACGACCACAAAATAGGTGGTTATCCTTCTTTTTGTCAATCAGGAATAGGAGATGCAGAGGGATTTGGAGAGGGGTTTCAGTTTGTGTTTCAAATTGTATCAGATTATAAGGCAAATTTCAACGTGATAGATGGTGGGAGCTTAATGTTCGCCAAAAATAGCAAGACCAAACAATGGAGTTTGTATTACGATTTTTATTAATAAAGGACAATGTATCTCGGATGAAAATCCAATGCTAAAATATAACTAACATATCATATTCATAAACGATGAGTCAAGACAACAATATCATTTTTGCTAAACAAAATCAAAAAATGAAAACGGCTTACCTAAAAGCACAAGAAACGTTTAACTATTTCTGGCGTGAAATGTATTGGGAAAGCAAAAGAGTTGTTCCTGCACACGATTTAGCCTTAGTAAAAATTCCTTTTCAACAAATGGATAAAGTTGATGACGAACCTACTGTAGAACATATGTGGATTAGCGAAATAGCTTTTGATGGGGAAAATATTACGGGTGTTTTAATGAATTCACCTAACCTATTAACCAATGTTGCGGAAGGCGACACGGTAACTAGAAAAGTCTCTGAAATATCAGATTGGATGCTAGCCATAGACCGTAAAACTTATGGAGGATATACCATTCAAGTCTTACGTTCTGATATGACGGAGGAAGCAAGACAACAACACGATGAGGCTTGGGGATTAGATTTTGGTGATCCTAACCATATTCTAGTGGCTTATCAGCAAGAAGACAATGAAGAGAACCTTATTGAACACCCAATGAGCAAAGTAATGGAGCAACCTGCTAGAGAATTTTTTGAAGCTAATCTAGATGTAGTAAAGGCTGCAGATGAAAACGGAGTAACCAGATTACATACCGAAACTATTGCTGGAAACAAAACAGCTGTAGAGATTTTATTAGAATTAGGTACCGATAAAAATGCCAAAACCAATACTGGTAAGACAGCTTTAGATTTTGCGATCGCTTTAAATTGGTCGCATATTATCCCGATGTTACGTTAGTCCTAATTTATTAATACCATCCTTAAACTAATTGCCAATGATACTCGCTTTTGACACTTATTATTACGACGGAAAAGCCAAAACCATTGCGGTAAGCTTTAACGATTGGGAAGATGAAGAGCCAATACAAATTTATACAGATATTATAGAAGGTGTAGAACCGTACGAACCAGGTTCCTTTTATAAACGCGAATTGCCGTGTATTCTAAGCTTACTAAAGCAAGTGAATTTAGATGAGGTAGAATTAATTATTGTAGATGGTTATGTGATTCTAGAAGAAAAACATTTGGGTTTAGGAGGCTATTTGTACCAAGCTTTAGAGCATAAAATTCCGGTTGTAGGTATTGCAAAATCTGAGTTTGTATCTAAAACTTCTGTATTTAAAGAAGTGTTTCGTGGCGAAAGTAAAAAGCCATTGTATGTCACCGCTATTGGTTCGGATAGAAATGAGATTTGTAACGCTATAGAACGTATGCACGGTAAATACCGAATGCCAACATTACTACAGATTGTAGATACAAAGACCAAAGAAAATACTAAGAACTAATATTAAAAAAAATATAATTATGAGTACAGATTTTATTATAGAAAGCATTGATCTTGCTAAGAACCTGTTTAGAAAAAATTACAGAGATTTTATTACAGAAAAACAGATAACGGTTACTGTAGAAGATGAAGATTTTAAACTATTTAGTTTTGAGAAGATGATTTCCTTAACAAACATTGATGGTATGGAAGTGAGCGAAGCTCGTGCCTTAAGAGCTTATGCCACTACATTAAATGATGTTATGGGACCTACAAGTTATGATCAAAAAGGAAAAAAATGGAATATGGCAATGTTATCTGCGAGCATCACTATTGGTAAAAATTCAGAAGGGGATTTGTTGTTTGTTGACAGACACGATGGTAAAACACTTTATATTTTTCGTCACGATGACGGAGGTTTATTTAAAACCAAAATGACGTTATACAAACTTATTAAAGCCTATTCCGAATAATTTACTTTTTTATTTGATATATAGTCTTGAACAATTCATCCCTTGTTTTGATGACTGAAGTTTCCTAAAAAAATTATAAAATCAGTCTAAAAAATTATAAAGTAACGTTAAGAGTGCAGTTTTAATTGGTGGCAAATAATTTAACCTATAAGTTTGAGTAAATCTTAAAATCAATAATTATGTTCAAATCATCTAAAATTAAAAGTTTATTTCTAGCTGTGTTTGTTTGCGGGTCCATGAGTCTTATGGCCCAAGAACAAGACATATCAGATAAAGAATTAGGTCAATTTGCTGATGCTTATACAGAAGTGCAAGTACAAAATCAGAAGTCTCAAGAAAAAATGATAGCTATCATAAAGGATGAAGGGTTAGAGGTAGAGCGTTTCAATGAAATACAACAGGCAGAAATGGATCCAAATCAAGAATCGGATGCTACAGAAGCTGAAAAGGAAAAGCATGAAAATGTGATTGTAAAGTTTGAGGAATTGCAGCCAGAAATTGAAAAAAAGGCAATAGCCAGTATAGAATCTGCAGGGATCACTTTACAAGATTATGAGAAAATAGGTGCAAAAATTCAGGCGGATCAAAGTCTTCAACAAAGACTACAAGCCATTATAGTAAAGCGTCAAAGTGATAAGTCTTAAAGATTAATAGCTTTTCTACTTAAGCATAAATGCCAGGTTTCTTTATATAACAAGAGCCCTGGCATTTATGTTTTAGGTAAGATTTAGATTGAAAATTCATGAATGTTTCAATTCCTACTAAAGCACCTGAACGCACATCTCCTTTATTCGATTCCATTTATCCAAAATTTTCGATTTATAAACAAAGAAGATACTTGTTATCTACTATTTTTAATCCTCAAATTATTCGGTGTATCTTAAAAACAAATGCTTTTTATTTTTAATGATGTCTGCTAATTTTTCAAATTCTGATTCGGTGGTGTTATACAACTATGCCAAGTCGGTTACCAATGCTTTTAGTTCACTGTCTTTTAAAGGTTCATTTTTAATAAATCCTAAAAAGGAAGCCCCTATTCCAAAAAGTTCAAAATTATAGGTTTCAAATAGGTGCTTCGATAAAGCGTAATTCTCAAAAGGACTTAAGTCAGCATCAAAATATCCATTCGGAAACCCTGTTAGTCCTTCGTATGATTGTTCTACTGGAAGAATCTTCAGGATAACCTGTTGGTCTAAAAAGGCTAACGGGAATTCATTAATGTTTTCTAAATCTAAAACATCGTCTTCAGAATTGCTTATATCTTTTCCACAAACCGTTTTAAAATCAATCCCCTTTGTGCGTTTCAAAAAGTTTTCTCGGATTATGAAATATTCAGATGGTGTAGAAAAATGACCCAAATGTGCGTTATCTTCATCATAGCACGCTTCGTTAAGTCCAGATAAATCATAGCCTTCTGTATCTAGCAGAGAATTGTAGTCACAAGCATGTCCACTAGTATATTCAGCTTGACCTAAATCATCTAAGGTTAAGATTATAGTCTTGTCAGGATGATTTTGTTTATAGGTTTGATAAACGTCCATAAGTTCCTCGTACGACTTTATATTTTCGATTAAGTAACTGTCAAATAACATTTCGTGGTAAGGCTCACGATTATTAGTTAATTTTTCTATTTTCATAAGTTTTTGTTTTGGGCTATCGGTATTTAGTAGATCTAAAAATGTAATGAGATGTTAAGCCGACATACGGTTAATAGCTTCCATATGTTTTAAAATAATAGGCACAAACAAAGCGAATTTGGCATTAAATTCCTCTTGGGTTTTAGACGTGTTTAGGTTGGCGCCCATAGTCGTCCAAGTATTGAATAAAGCATCTTCATTGGAAGCTTCATCAGTATCAATATTTAAGGCTTTAATCAATTTGAAGTTTTCATCTTCACTATAAAAACCAGAGGTTTTTACAATTTCAAAAACGAATTCAAAAATGCTTCTAGTATCTAAAAGTTCATTTATTTTAACTTCTGCTTCTTTTGAGGCACTTATAGCATCAAAAACATCTACCATTAAGTTTTGAACTCTTCCGTTTATACTAAAGTCTAGATTTTTCAATTGTTGTGTATTTAAGTTTTAAAATAATTACCGATGCGTGCACACCGGTAACTATGTCTTTATTTTATTCTGAAAATTATAAAGGAATATGTCCTACAATGTCACAGTTTGTTACTGAATACACCAAGTCAGCGATACGCTCGTTAGGGTTGTCATCATCATTCCAATTGTACTTATGTAGGTAAGCAAACTTATCTTTAGTCTCTTTATCTGCGTGTTGTGAAATAATCATTAGTTCACCATATTTGGATGTGGACACAAATAAATCTTCTGAATCTAGCATAGCGTGAGCTTTTGTCATTTCTACTTTGCTAAAGACGCGTTCACTAGCAAAATACGTATCAATAGAAATAAGTGCCTTATTGTCTAGTGCTTCGGCATATTCTAAAGTAGATTCTAAATCGTCTAAGTTTTGATACGCATCATCTAATAGTTTTGTTCCGTCGTAAATTTCTAAATCGGACATAGTTAAGTACACAAAACCATCTGGTGTATCTATCCCATACACAGCGACTATTTTAGAAGGATCCCCATCATTATCACCTTTTATGGCGGTAGTTTGTAGAATCTCACCGTCTAAACCTTCCCAAGTTCCTGCTTTTACAATAGGATACACTTTGTAGTCTCCTTGGCTTGCTTTTTCTACGATGGCTTTAATTTCTGCTAAATTTTCTTTTCTATTAAGGGTGTTAACTTTCATGTTATTTGTTTTATTATTTAATGCAAATTTATCGAAGCCCATAAAGAATTTTATCACGGTATTCAGCTATTTGTAAATTTTATGAATTATCTGTAATGCTTATTTAAATAGCTTAAGGCATAAAAAATAAAGACATCCTTTAAAGTTAGAATGCCTTTACTGGTTTTAACTACTTTAAAAACACGGTTAGTTATGGGGTTTTGTTGATTGTATTATAACGGGATATGCCCTACAATATCACCACCTTTCACAATAAAAAGACCGTTTGTAATAGGTGCATTACCGAAGCTATCATCATTCCAAGTATGGTTGTGTAAGTAAGTAAACTTATTAACAGTGTCTTTATCTGATTTTTTTGAAATGACCATCATGCAGGTTCTTCTAGGGATAGACACTAATAACTCCTCGGCTTCTAGCATGGCGTGTGCTTTAAGCATATGGGTTCTAGAAAGAATTCGTTCACTAGAAAAATCGTGTCCGCTAGAGGCTAAGGCTTTATTGTTTAACGCTTCAACAAATTCGAAATCGGTGTTATAGTTTTCTAAATTGGTGAAAGCTTCTTGGGTAATTTGCTTGGCATCCATAGTTTCGAGATGCTGTTTGGTTAAAAACACAAAGTTATCAGGTGTATCCATACCGTAACCAATCACGACTTCAGCGCCGTCTTCGGAAGGAATTAATGTTGAACTTAAAGCCCCAGCTTTTAGTCCAACCCAGTCGCCAGGTTTTAAAATAGGATAGATTTTTTGATCACTATTTTCTGTTTGTTCTACTATTTTTGCTATTTCTTCAGGTGTTTTTTCTGGCCCGTAAATGGTATTGCTCATAATTATTGATTTTTTGTTCTTACAAAATTAGAGCAACACTAGGTTTTTTTTATCACGGTATTCAGCCATTTCAAGGTTTAGCTATATACTTTTAAGGCATAAAAAAAGGTGTTACAATATTGTAAACACCTTATCATTATATATTTTAATGAATGTTAGTTGTACTCTAAATACATCACATGATTGGGATTGGTATGCGTCTCAGAAATTTGAAAATCATAAGCTCCTGCAATTTTAAAGCCCATTTTTTTATAAAAATTTACAGCCTTGTTGTTTTCCGTCCAAACGACTAACCAAATTCCATTTTGATGCTGTTTTTTAGATAAAGCGATGTTGAAATCGAGTAATTTTACACCCAATTGTTTGCCTTGAAAAGCTTCTAAAAGATAAATGCGGTCTAATTTCGTAATGTTTTTCTCGCTTATATTTATATTAGGACATTGCAATTCTATTTTTGAAAATCCGGCAAGGATTTCGTTATCATAGATAAGGTGGTATGCGACTTGTTTATTTTCAAATTCTTTGCGTATGGCTTCAGCATTGTAGGTCTTTAAAATGAAGTTGTTTATATCGTCTTTAGAAGCACTATGGCCATGAGATTCGAAAAAGGTCTGTTGTGCTAGTTCTGCAATTAATTGGGAATGCTCTGCATCTGCTTTTATAATTTCAATCATTTTAATTCGTTTTTACCTTCTATTCTAAATGTCCTTTTTTTGCGAAATTATAATTTTTATAGATGCTGAAAGTCTAAATTTTAGTTAAGAATTAATGTTTTTAATTTAATGATGTTAGCGTCAATAAATTGAAACGTTCCTTGTCCGGAAACCTGTTTTGTAAATAGGGAATGATCATCACCAAAAGACAATCCTACTTCTACATCAAATTGAAAATTAGCGTGTTGAAATTTGAATGTTTCGTCATCGCGGTTTACCGACACATCTTCTGGCTTTAGTGTGACGTTCCATAAACTTGAAGCATAATTTCCAAAATTGGTATTGGCTAATAATTTAGACCAAACCGAATGGTAATTCGTGATTTGTTTTGCTAAGTCGTGTTGAAGGGATTCCATAGATACAATTTACCAATAGGTGCCGACTAAAAAGGTAAGCCTGATAAAGGCAATCACACTTTCTGAGGTGAGTTGTAAAGGGGCTTTTAAATCGGTTATTTCTTCATCGTCTACAAAAACCACGAAAAGACCGTCTTTAAAGGCTAGCAACACATTGTCTATGGCTTGCTGATGCTTTGCTAACTCGGTGTTGGTGATGTCTCCGAAATTGACTTTACCACTTTGGGCTTTTTCTTCTATTTCTGCGGGACTTAAAAACCCGATAACATTTACTTCGGTTCGTTTTTTATTATACGCGTCCACTTGATTTTTAACACAACCAATTAATAAATCTTCTAGATTTTTAGGGTTTTCCTCTAGTGTAAAAGGGACTTCTTTTACTTTTTTCTTCCCGAGTTTTTTTAGTTGTAACGTGAGTTCCATGGTTTACGGATTTTGCGTTAGGGATTGCCGTGGAAAGCCCACAGTGCGCTAGCACGAGGACTTGCAACAGAAAGCCCGACCTCGCCTAAGCGAGGTAACGCGCTAATATTATTGTTATTAACTATTAATTTGTGCCAAAATGGTTGGATCTTGGATTTTATTGTCTTCTGAAAGTAATTTCATTTTAGAAATAATTTCTGCCGATTTTGGGTCCTCGTCTACGAAAGGCAAGAACATACGTCCGCGATGCTGACTGTGCACCGGAATGATAGATAACGACAGTCCGTTTTTGCTCACCTGACCACTTCCTAAATGGATACTATAATCGCCTAAAGTTCCTTTTATAAAGATATGACGCTCCTTAACCGTGATGTTTTTAAGTTTGAATAATCTTGCAGATTCGTCTGCCAAAGCAGCACGCATTTGCATGGTACTATGACTTGCTTCCGGATCGACACCACCAACATGAGCAACACTTACTACAAGATCTACGTCTCGCATAATTTCGCTAAAAACTACGGATGGGATCTCTGTAAGCGGAATTTTTTTGTAAGTATCTATGGAATGGAAACAGACATCTTCTAGTGTTGGTGCTTCGGCTTCAGACGGCGAATACCAATCTGCCATGGCGTACATTGTTGCTATAAAACCACGTTTATGATATACTTTTTGCAAGCCTTCTTCCATACTTACCGTCCAACCACGAGTTCTTAAAAGTGCTACGGTTTTTTTAGGCTGAATTTGGTGTCCTTGGTAACGCTCGGAACGTGTGCTATGTTCGCGCTCATCATCGGTAATTAAGTACAACTCTCTAAAAACTTGCTTAAATGGCTGTACTAAACGTTCTGTGAATAAGTGTTTCTGGTAAATATCCCATTCTACAGCTTTGTATAAGTGCGACGCGTGCGCGATAAGTAATACATCGTCTTCTGCTAATGGATGTGTTTTTCCTGTTGCATCTGTTAAAATGCCTTGGTTATAAAATCCTGAAATTTCTTTTTCTGGAACGTACATTACCAATTTGCTCAACATTACTTTTACAATAGGATGTTGCATCATATTATGAATTTCTTGTGCCGAAAATTCATCTTCGTTTACCATGGCATTCTCTAATGATAAACGTGTTCTACTGTATTGTCTAGATAGGTATGTTTTGTTTTCTTTTAAAGCAATTACTTGCTTGTCTTTACGTAATTTGGCAGGAATATTTTTTAATAATTTACCTGCTTTAGTGACTTTAAAGTCTGTTTTACCGAGGTCGTTAATCACTAATTCTATCACCGTTTCTTCTATGGTAATTATGGCATTTTCCATAATTTTTTGAGTTGCCTTCGCTTCCATAGCCCAACTAAAACGTACACGATCTTGGTAACCTGCGGTTCTTGATAAATTATCTAAACCAATTTCTACTGCTGTGGCTTCACTTTCTTGGCGTTGCGCACCAAATTGCTTGCTTTCTTTTAAGAAATCTTGCAACAGGTTGTAACGCTTTAATAAATCTTTTTCTGGTACGGTTTTGCTTAATGGAATTAAACCTAAAGCACGTACGTAATCTTTATCGCGCTTGTCTTTAATTTTTTTCAACGTTTCTGTGATTTTTACTTCACCAAGCATCACGCTAGAATAGAGTTTTACTTGTCGGTGTCCGTTTCCATCGGTAATATATTTGGCTGCATCGTGTAGTAGTTTCCAATTGGTTTTTCCGATGGTTTTATAGACTCTATTAAACCAATCGACATCTATCGCACCAAGCGCAAAATCGCTTTTTGGAATGTTAGAATAACGCGAAATAATGGTTTCTTTTTCACTATTCATATAATCTGAAGCGTGTGCCTGAAACCACCAAACGGCATCTTCTAATTTTTCTAAACCTAAATATTCGCCAACAACTCCCGTCCATTGTGTGGCATAACACGCGAGTTCTATTAATCGTTTTTTAGTGACTTTAGAAGCATCTGCACGAGCTGCAAAATCGGGATAACTTTCGGTATCTTTAAAAAGAGATTTTTTAAGAAGACCACTAAAAATTGTTTTTTTACTATCTCCATAATAGCTATAACCACGCTCAAAATTATCTTTTCCTAAGCGTTCTAAAATTCTAAATACATAATCTACACCTTCTACACGGTGAATACCGTTTATGTATCCTGTTGCTGATGTTTCTAAATCGCCACGTTCTAATTCTGTTTCTAATAAATTGGTTTTTAAAGGTGCTAGTACGTGCTTAGGTACGCAGTCTCTTTCTACCCATTTATAATTCATTCTATAATTAAAACCACCATCCATAATCACCATTAATTCATGAGAATTTAAAGCCTGAAAACGTAAGTCGTCATCATTTAATAAGCCTTCTTTATAAAGTTTTAAAGTGACTTCTACCCTTGGAAACGGTACAGTACCAGGTCTACTAAATTGTTTTGTAATCGCTTTTACATCGTTAGTCGTATCAGGGTAGACAATATCTTGAGCAATTAAATACATATAAAGTCCCCAATATCTTTGAAGCTGTGCTTCTGTGAGTTGATGTAAATTATTATTACTTATTCCTGGTCCGAGCGGTAATACAATATTAGCCCAATTGTAAGTTTTATTATTGTAGCGGTAATTAGAGGTTTGGTAGTGTACGGATTTTAATTTTTTAGGAAAATTAGCAATCATATCCTCCAAGACATCGAGTTTAAAAGACGCAATAATTCTTTCTTCTATATAGACATTTGCTAAACATTTTAGAATTTTGTTATAGGCATCAGATTTTGAATTATAGCGGTCTTCTTTATCTAATTTTAAACCACTCAAATCTGGATAATATTGTCTGGCAAAAGGTGCTAATTCTTTATAGTCTCCAAACGGATTATTATGATGATTAATGTAACGAATTGCAGCGTACATTTCAAAATCATTAAGCTTACTTTGCTCGTACCAAGCGATCCATACATTTGCTAAAGGAATATTGTGTAAACGTTCTTCGGCAGTAGCATCATCTTCTAATTTTTTTATATCACGAATCCCTTTGTCTATATAAGTAGTTGCTATTTCCCCTTGATATATTTCTGTTTGATATTCGTAATTTTGTTTTTAGTAACAATATCAATTAAGGTATTAACTTCCTTAACAATTTTAGTCGCATCTATAAAATCTTTGAATTTAAACCCTGAAGATTCTGAAGTGGTAATTCCTAATTTATCGAAGAAATTCGTTTTTTTCTCAAAGCGCGATTGTGGAATATATAGTGGTGTTAAGTTATCATAATCAATAGCTCCGAAACCATTACTGAAATCGAATTCTTCAGCATTATCCGAAAACTTATCTAAATAGACTTGTTCGTTTTTGGTGATTTTGGGACGTTCGTTATACAAACGAATCTGGTCTTCTACAAAGTTAGACTGTCTGTTTTCGTCGTGTAAAAGGGTTAACATCTCTAAACCTGCGATACGCTGATCTATACTTTTTGCTGTTACTAAATTTGTAGTACTGTTTCTTAAACGGTCGGCAGGTAACTCTACTAACAATTTAATTAATGAGGTACGTAGGTTTTTATGTTTTCGTCTTAATAAATCTTCGGCAATCTCTAAATCTTTATCATAAAGATGCATCCTACTAAACAAACTAAGTCCGGTAGACATTAATAACTCGTTTCTGTTATAAATGGCTTTTCTTGCTAAAGCTCTTTTCCAAGAGTTTTCATCGTAATTTAAACGTTCTTTTTTCTTTGCATCCTGTTCGTAATTATAAAAGGAGTAGCTGTAATCTTTTGGAAATACTTTACGAATGTAACTTTCTCTAAATTCTGTTGGAAGTATTTCTAAATCATTCGCGATTAATTCTAATTGTTCTTCATTGGCGCCATTGATTAAAAACTGATAGAAATAATACGATGAAGGCGTAAAACTCCACCACGAAAATATTTTACTCTCATAAGTTTTGCCTTTGTCTTCTGCTGTTTTTGCGACTTCAAATAATTTTTTAAACGTTTCATTATCTAATAACATATTTGATGGTAGATTTACCGCCATCCAATGATCTAAAGCATAATCTTTTCCTAAGTTATTTTTGAAATATTCGACTAAAGAATCGTTTGTTCTGTCTGTTGTATGAATAAAATATAAGGCTAGAATCTTTTTGTTTCGATCTTCAGAATTATAAACAATGTCCAAAGCTTTTGCATTGGCTTTATCGACATCCAAAATAGCGATAGACCACAAAGCCACTAAAACTTCCAGATTATCTTTACTTTTAAGAAGTGTGTCTACTTCTTTTAAATTTAAAATTAAAGATTGTGCGAGTGCTAACACCCGATTAATTACTGATTTTTTAGGGGTTTCCCAATTTAAACCGAACCAAGTACAAACAGCTCTGTTAACACTTGTAAAACGCGCTAAGTCATTTTCTAAAACAATAGTAATCATGTATTTTAATGCTCCCAGACCAGATTCATCTAAAGCTTCTAAAATAGTTTGTCTTAAACCTTCTTGACGTTGGGCTGCGAGTAATAATTTACCCACCATTTCCCAATGTTTTTCATCTTCAGAAAGTAATAAAGCTTTAATAATATCTGCGCTTACACCACCAATCTCATCTTCAGCTTGAAGAATATCATCTAACAATTCATCAAACATTCCATTTCCATTATGAAGTAAAGTTGCTAAAAAGTAGCTGTTTCCGTGAGGGAAATAGGTGCTGTATTGAAAATGTTCATGTAATGTTAATCCGCCAAATCCCTTTCTGCTTAAACTTAAAAAATGCGTGAAAACTTGTAATTTATTACGTAATGTATCTTCAGTTTTTACAGATCTAAATGCTTTTCTATCATAACCTTTCTGATAAGGTGTCGTATCTATAAAGTCCCACATATCGGCTAAATATGGCGCTTGAATAATACCAAATAACTGCATTCCTAAACGCATTCCTTCTTGAGTTCGCCAAGGATTATTATGAATAGCATCTTCAGAAACCGCAATGTAATCGGTGGCACTATAATAGGTTCTTCTTTCGCCTTTATCAATACGTCCTAAAATTTTAGCTAAAACGCGATAAGGTTCAGAAAATGCACGAAACTCAAACCGATCTATTGCTGGCTTTTTATTTTTCTCAATATATTTAGTTGCTTCTTCTATTGGAATCATTACTTTTTCTTATTAAACTCTTACTCTACTAAGACGAGTTGTGATTATTGTTTCAATTTATTTCTTTATAAAAAAGATTACTCTTAATGGTTGGCAAGATAAAAGTAATTCAAGTTTTTTTACTCACGGTATTTAGGGATGTTTTTAGTTAAATATTTAGATGGAATTTTAAATATCACAGAATACAGTGACAAATGACACCGCGTTTTAAAATAGGTTTGTAACATAAAATTAAACAGCCTTATGATATTAAGTAAACACGAATTTGGTTTCAACTTTTATGAAGACGAAACATCTTTTGAAAAAATTAAAGGATGTGAAAATTACCCAGAAG
Source organism: Winogradskyella psychrotolerans RS-3 (assembly GCF_000427335.1). Lineage (GTDB taxonomy): Bacteria > Bacteroidota > Bacteroidia > Flavobacteriales > Flavobacteriaceae > Winogradskyella > Winogradskyella psychrotolerans. The sequence goes on from NZ_ATMR01000034.1 coordinate 117,567, forward strand.
ATTTTTATTACGAGATTTTTGTACTCGCAAAATCTACTAAAAACAAACAGATTAGAACCGAGTGTGCCAATATCATAAAAAAGCAGGCGCCAGAAGCTTTACAACTCGCTTTTAAAAGTCGAAAAAAAATAACTACAATACAGGATTCTCAATCTTTTAACAAGAAACTGATTGCTATATTAGAGTACGGAGTTCTATCAGAGGACTTAGACCTTTTTAAACTTTATACACTAGTTTGTAAGCGTTTAACGCTTTCGCTTGAATATAGAAGTAAAGAGGTTATTGAACTTTTCATAGAAACACCACATCTTTTAAGTCAGTTTAACGGTGTTAAAGAATTAACAATTAGCACCTCTAGGCAGAAAGAAGGTTTTAGTAACGTTGTAAACAACATAACGCAACTTTCTTCATTAGAGAAACTTGAACTTGACATTGATTATAAATACATACCAGAAGAACTAGAACGATTAGTTAACTTAAAAGAGTTTATACTAGCAGCACCTAATTTGGTATGGGTTCCCGTAGGAATAACAAAACTAAAAACACTTAAAAAGTTGGAGTTTAGAGGAAGTTTTCCTTTTGGTAATGACGAACCTAACCCTAACATAGTTAACTTTACTTGGCTTAAAGAATTGACAAGTTTAAAGCATTTAAAAATAGGTTCTTTTGCGGTACAAGACCTTTCTGATGTTGAGCTTCCGGCAAGTTTAAAAAATTTAGAGCTTTTTAGGTTTGAGAATTTAACCGCTTTACCAGAAACACTTGGTCACTTACCAAAACTAAAAAAATTGAGGCTAAGTGGTATGAGGGAACTAGAACAATTTCCTGCATCTGTTAGTGAATTTAAAACCTTAGAGGTTTTAGAAGCTATTCATTTATCTAAATTAAAAAAAGTTCCTGCTGCTTTTATTTTTGGACCCAATATTAAACGTTTACTAGGTTTGTATACAGAGTTTATGCCTTATGGTGAAACACCTGTAACTAATCTAAAAAGAATTGATTTCACCCATCCAGAGCTTCTTAGTTTTGTATTAGATAATGCCTTGTCTTTTACTAATTTAAAAGAGATAGAAATTAATTGTGATGCACCAAAAAGAAGAAGTGCACATACGCTTTCTGCATTTAAAAAACTTAAAAACCTTAAGTATAGATTAGCGCATCATTTAGAATGGATTTTAGAGGATATTCACGAATGTAAAAAGCTAGAAGACGTTCTTATTTATGGAATATATAATAGGACTGATGCTGAAATAACAAACGCTGATTTTACTAATTTTCCTCAGGCATTTTCTAGAATAGAGCATTTGCAAACCTTAAAAGTACACCGTGCAAAAGCACTAGTTTTAAATACAGATTATTTACCTATAAAGACAGACAGTCTTACCATTACAGATATAAAAGTAATTGAGCCAGGTGTTGAAGATTTTGAGGTAACTAATCTAAAAGTAATAGATACACCTATTACCGCATTGCAAAAGTTTTATTCGGTAATACGTGCCAAAAAAATGAAATTAGGCGATGAAAATAGTGTTAAAAATGAGACTTTAGATTTTGATAATTTTAAAGACCCTGAAAGCATTAAAGATTTTATATTTAATAGTAATGTAAAAGGCTTAGATAAGGCATTAAAAGCACTTTGTAACTTACAAACACTAACCATTGATTTTAATGTAGATAATGCCGAACAAAACAATGGTTTAACCGCTTATACGCATCATAATTTAAAGAACTTGACTATTAAAAATTTTAATGGTGACACTAGTGTTATTAAATTATTATTAGAGCATACGCCTCATCTAGAGTTTTTAGAAATTTACGATTGTGTAGGCCTTGTAGATCTTCCTAAGGTTACTTTAAATAAACTAAAAACGCTAAAATTATTTTATAGCGATGATATACAGTCTATAGAAAACTTAACAGTGCCCAACATAGAACTTTTTAAAGTTTTATCGTGTGACAATTTTGGTTACAATGCTATGGTTACGGCATCACATTGGAAAACGCTTAAGTTTCTTTGGCTACAAAGCATTAGTCAAGATCTTGAAACCTACCCAGAGACCATTGCAGACTTAAATTTAAACACCTTTTTTATTGATGGATTTTTAACTAAAAGACAAATCCCAAAATGGATAGGCAGAATGAAATCCTTACGAGTTTTAGGTATAGAAAACTTTAAGTATTCCCCATTACCGGAAGAATTAGCCGAATTAACCCAATTAAAAATAATGAGTATCAGAGGGTGTGATTTTACAGAACAAGTATCTGATAAATTTAAGAATCTGAATTTAGAGGATTTAATTTACAGGTATTCAAAATTTAATGGAAACAATATGAAATCGTCTAAATTTTACGCATTAGCTAAAAATAAAATCTTAAAAGAGGATTTTGATAACAGAGATGAAAAATATAATCTGTGCTGTTAAAGAAATTAAAGCACAACATACTGTATCTAAAAAACTGTTTCTAAAAGAAATTTATACCCTAAAAATTAACGATTACTATGACAAAACTAATAGAAAATCCTGTTTTTGATTTTTCTGAAATTGACAAAACTTATGACGTTATTAAGGCCTTTAAAAACTTTCCAGAAGATTTCTATTATGAAATTTTTGTGATCGCAAAAACAACCTCAGATAAAAAAAATAGAACAGAATGTGCTAACATTATAAAAAAACAAGCCCCAGAAGCTTTGCAGTTAGCCTTTAAGAGCCGAAAAAAAATATCAAAGAAAGCAAAGCACGTCGCTAGAATGATTTCTCTTTTAGAATATGGATTGTTATCTGAAGACTTAGACCTTTTTAAGCTACATGATCTAATAACAAGTTGGCCACGAACAGTTAAAAGGAAATCAGAATTGGGATTTTTTTGGTTTTCGATAGACTTCTTAGATCGCTTGTTAGAACATCCTCATATATTAAGCCGATTTAACGGTGTTAAAAGCTTAAGTATACGTTTACGAGATCATGGTAATAAATATGATAGTATTCTTAAAGAAATTCCAAAATTAACGTCTTTAAAAGAAATAAGCATCGAAGGTGATTTTGAGCAATTACCAGACGATATTGGTAGTTTATCAAATCTAAAAAAACTAAAGCTTGTTGTCCCTTATCTAAAAATGTTTCCAAGTACAATGTCTCAGTTAACATCCTTAAAAAAATTACGTATTGAAGGTGATTATTTGAGTCTTAGCTCTACGGACAATATGAATCTAACCGATTTTAATTGGCTTACAAAACTTACGAAATTAAAAGTGTTGAAACTGCGTTTTGTCGGCGTTCAAGATCTGTCTCAAGTCGTGTTTCCGGCAACCTTAAAACAAATAGAATTCTTTTGCTTAGGAGAATTAATAGCATTGCCTAAAGATGTGAGTCATTTAAAGCAACTAAAAAAGTTTCAGATTTTATCTAAAAGCATAAATAGCTTACCAAGTGGTTTTGAGGATTTACCAAAATTAGAACTTTTTGAACTTAATGCGCCTAAGATAGATTCCATATCATCTACCTTATTTTTTGGAGATGCGTCTAGATGTTTTGGAGATGTGCCTAGACCTAAATTAGTAACAAAAATTACATACAGCGAAACTAATATTTCACCAATGACAGAAGTAAGTCTGCGAGAATCTATAGAAATAGATTCGCCAAAACTACTTAATTTTGTATTAGATAACGCGTCGTTTTTTCCTAATTTAAAGACTATAACAGTGGATTGTGAAGCACTTGAAACCCCACATAATACATCATTAGCAGTATTTAAAAACTTAACAACGCTTAACTATAAACTAGAACATAAATTAGATTGGCTTTTTGAAGGGATTGAGCAATGTACAAGTCTTAAAAATATTGAATTATACAGATTTCAAGAGTGGCATACTAAAGATATAAAATTAGCGGTTAGAATTTTTCCAAATGTGTTTTCAAAAATAGCACAGTTAGAAAACCTGACAATTAAAAATGCGAGTGCTTTAGTTGTAAATACAGATTGCTTGCCAAAGCATATTACTAATTTAACTATTTCTGAAATTAAAGGAATAGAAGCAGGGACAGCACCGTTTGATGTGTTTAATGTTGAAGTTAAAGCCACACCAATACTTAATTTACAGCAATTTCATGCGGTAATTAGTGCGACTAAATTTAATCTTGGACATAGAAATGACGATGTAAATAATGTTTTAAATTTTGAAACCTTTAGACATCCAGAAAAAATTGAATCGTTTGATTTTACCAGTGATGTGAGTCAGTTAGAGCGTTTACTTAAAAATTTCGTAAATTTAAAAGAGCTTACCATTACGTTTAAAAAAGCCAATCCGGAACATAACAATGCATTAACGGCCTTTAAACACCCGAATCTAAAAGTATTAAGAATTGATGATTATAACGGAACTACCGAAGCTTTAGAACGTTTATTAGCCCAGACACCAAATCTTGAATTTTTAGGGATATTTGAAGCCAAAGGCTTTGATGATTTCCCTGCTGTAACCTTGCCTCAGCTTAAAAAATTAAGAATGCAGAGTGTCGCGCTTAAAACCATAGACAACCTAAACGTTGAAAGTATTGAAGCGGTAAAACTAATACATTGTGATCATATTAGCGATGAAAGTATTGAAGTGATATCGCGTTGGAATGCTTTAAAACATCTTTGGTTAGAAGGCTTAGATGAAAATGGCAGCACGTATCCTGAATCGATTTCTGAGTTAAATTTAGAAACGCTTTTTATCAGTGCACATAACAAAGAAGAAAAAATTCCGACTTGGATTGCTAATCTAAAAAATCTACGTGTTTTAGGAATATACAATTTTAAACAAGTTGTTTTACCTGTAGAATTAGCTTCATTAAAACAGCTTGAAGTATTAAGTATTAGTGGTTGTGAATTTTTAGAAAAAGTATCTGAAGACTTTAGAAACCTTAACCTACAAAAATTGATATACTGGACCTCTAAATTTAATGGCAGTAATATGAAATCTGAACTTTATGAGCCATTGGAGAATAAATTAGTGTCTCAACGGAATTTTGATGATATAGATAGTGAAGTACCTTTTAGAATGTAAAGGCATACACTTTATCGCAAAAAAAAGAGCTTCATATTTCTATGAAGCTCTTTGAGCGAGAGACCGGGTTCGAACCGGCGACATTCAGCTTGGAAGGCTGACGCTCTACCAACTGAGCTACTCTCGCATTTTATAATTAAATTACTTTAATTAATGGTGTTTCAATATTTAAAATCGTCATGTTTAATTTAGATTGAAGACACGCAATCTGATAAATTTTTAAATTTCGTTTAAAACAAACGTTGTATTAAAAATCATTTGTGGGGAGAGCAGGATTCGAACCTGCGAAGACGTAGTCAGCAGATTTACAGTCTGCCCTCGTTGGCCGCTTGAGTATCTCCCCAAAACTTTAATTCAATATTTCAAACTAAAAAGACTCCACAATTCAGGATATCTTTAGAGCGAGAGACCGGGTTCGAACCGGCGACATTCAGCTTGGAAGGCTGACGCTCTACCAACTGAGCTACTCTCGCAATTTTGATAAGCGAGCGCAAATATATAAATAATTTTTAAAATTGCTTTGATTTCTGAACATTCTCAAAAAAAATCTGACTTTGGCTAAATTTTTTAATGGAAAGGCACAATTAAGAAGTCTCAAAAACATAGAATTTTGCATTAATGCTGTGTATAAAAAAGCACTTTGGGGAAAATAAACAAGCAAAAAAACTAATTAGGTCTTACTAAAGTGCTCTTAGTTTCCATCAAGTACTAATCTGAATATAACTAAAGAAATTACTTTTTTAATAATTTGTTATTTATAATCAACTAATCACGAAGACCCTTTAAGTTTATTACGGTAATTATATATCATATCATTAGGTTATTCTTAAAAATGGTTGAGCTATTCTTTAGATAGTTGATCTAAGAATATTTTGATGGACACATCTGAGGGGATGTTTAGTTTCTTTTTTAATCGGCTTCGGGCTACTTTTACCGTATCTGGTGTTACATTTAAGATTGTGGCAGTTTCCTTTATAGACAAATTCATTTTAGTTAATAAGCAATAGCGAATTTGTGTATCCGATAGATTGGGATATTTGTTTAATAGTTTAGCCGACATGGTTGGGTATTCTGATTCTATTCTTTTTGTAATAATCGATACGTCTGAAGCAGATTTGATAAGATCATTTACTTTTTGTTTGGCAGCTTCTAACTTTGGTATTACGGGTTTTTTTATCTCGTTTAGTTCGTTCTTAATTAATGTTAATGTTTCTATTCGTTGCGAAAATGCTATAGCAGAAGCTTCAAGTTCATTTTCACGAAGTATAATTTTTTCTTCGAGTAATTTTTTCTCATTACTCTTTAAAACTTCTATAATTTTTTCTCCTTTTTTATATTTTCTAAATAAAAGAATACTACCTAATATTAAAATGATACTTACGAGTATAGTACTAATACTTAAATAATAGAGTTTTTGCTTTTTGTTTTTATTTCTAATAACTCAATGTCAAAACTTATTTGTTGGCTTTTTTGCTTTTCCTTAAGAAGTTTTATGTTAGAGTCAATATAATTTGAAAGCGCTTTTTTTTCATTAGATCTTAAACTATCTACCAGTGCATCTTTCTTTTGATATGTTTCTATAGCATTTAAATACTGCTTATTTTCTGTGTAATATTCAGCCAGTCTATCGTAGGTGTCTTTTTTATATTCAGATCCATGTGCCAGTTTAATGGCTTCTTTTCTATAAGCAATTGCTTTATCAAGATTTCCTGCAGCATGATAGAATGTGCTTAAATAAGCTGTGTTATTAAAAATAAGCTGATGGTCCTTATTTTCTAAGCAATATTTTCGCACAGCTAAGGCAGAGTCAATGGCCTTTTCGTAATCACCTAACCTAAAATAATCATTTGCTAACTTGTTTTTAGACCACCAAATTTCTGGAACATCATTAGTTTTTATAGCTATGTTTAATAATTCTTTATGCAAAGGATAACTTTTTTCAGGCATTTCCTTCTGGACATAATTTCCTGAAATATTTTTTAATAATATTTTTTTGTAAAAGACCCTACACCAACAGTGTCTTTTAATAGTGGTGTGAGTACTTCAAGTGCTTTGTCGTATTGGAATTTATGGTAGTAAATTTCAGCAATTGAAACGTTGTAAGCTATAAACAATTTAGTGTCACCTTCTGAGATTAATGGGTAAACCTTAAAATAGCTTTCTAAGCCTTGCTCGGGCAATCCAAATCCATTAGCTAATATCTGCCCTTTATTTAAGTAATACTGAGGAAGTTTTAATGCTTTAATTAGTAAGGTATCAGCTTTAATACTTTTTGTTATAACTTTTGTTTCAAAAAGATCGGCATAATGTAAAACACTATCAATATTTGCTTTTGCACTTACACCATAATACCAGATTAATGATTTATAAGCGGAAAGTATGCCTTGGTCGTAAGAGAGTTTTTTTGATTGTCGTAGAAGTTTATTGTGAACCAAATAAGCTTCTTCAGAGGCTTGTCCGTAAAATTGATTGTGTAAACTATCTAAATCACTAATTTTAATTAAGGGTTCATTATTTTGAGCATAGCATATATTACCAAGAAAGAGGGTAAAAAAGAATATACTCAATTTTTTTAAGGCATTTAAAAACATAATTGCTTTATAATTTTGTTAATTTGAGATGCTAATTCTTCTCAAAAGTGGGTTGTAATTTTTCTTTTATAATATAAGAGATTCTTTAAAGCCTTTAATATTAATGAAAGTTTATAATATAATTAAGGCTTTTAAATTTATTCGTAATTTTTTATGATAATCATGATTTTGAAGTGTTTTTTTGTTAATAACAATACGTCATTAGACGTCATATTGAATTCTCATATTTTTATTGTTAGAGTATTTTAAATGTTAATTTTTTTGCTTGTAAATAGTATTCTTAAGTGACCTTTATTTTTGCTATCTCTATTTTCATTAAAATAAATTTAGCTAAAGTTTGATAGTTTTAGTTAATTCTCATTTATTTTGTAATATTTCGGTTTTTTTGTTGTAATCTATTCTTTTTGTTAACAGTCTGTTTTTAGGGTTTTGATTTGTTTAGTGTTTTTTAATTTTAACATGATTACCTTTTGATAACCCTTGAAATTCAAGAATAAGGAAGATAATGTTCAATTTTAGCTTCATAAGTTTTAAAACACTTGACTCTTTAAAAAAGAACGATTTTTTTATTCTTAAAAAACACTAACTTTTAATAACTAACTTTATGAGAAAAATTACTTTACTATTTTTGGTGCTGATTGCTTTTTGTTGGCGATCTAATGCACAGTTTACTGAGAGCTTTGAAACGGAAATTCCTGCAACATGGACTATTTTAGACCTCGCTAGTGCAAATGGATGGGTCTGGGATGATACACCAGAAGGTGATGGTGCACAAGATGGTTCTGCAGTTGCAAGGATTGAGTCTGGGTTTGATGCTCCTAACGATGACTATTTAATTACACCTCAAATTACAGTAGCCTCTGGTTTAAACGATAGATTAACATTTTACACCAAATCAAGAAGTGGTTTGTTTTCAGAGCCTTACGAGGTATTGTTATCTACAGCCACAGCTACTGCTGCAGACTTTACTGTAATTCTACAGTCAGAAAGCGAAGCTCCTGAAGAATGGACTAAAGTGACTTTGGACCTGTCTTCTTATAATGGGCAATCAATTTACGTTGCAATTAGAACAACATCTTACGGTAATTGGGAATTATTTGTTGATAATTTTATAAACGACACATTTCCTGCATGTATGGAGCCTACAGATTTAACATTAGAAAATATATCTAATGCCTCTGCAGATTTCGCTTGGACAGAAAATGGTACGGCTACAGCTTGGAATATAGAGATTGTAGATGTAACAGCAGGTGAAGTTGCAACTGGTGCAGCAACGGTTAGTGGAGTTACTAATCCTTATACACTGTCTAGTTTAGCTTCTAACAACGAATACGAGTTATATGTACAAGCAGATTGTGGTGTAGAAGGTCCATCTATCTGGGTAGGTCCATTAGCATTTACGACGTTTTGTGACGCTTTTACGGCACCATATATACAAAGTTTTGAGAATGCAGGTAATATTCCTGATTGTTGGACAACGTTTAGCGATTCAGGAGAAGAAGATTGGTTTTTTAACGAATCTGGTCCAAATCATGTTGGAGATGGTGGAGACCTTTCAGGGAGTACATTATCAAATGGTTATTATGCTGTTTGTGATGCGTCGAGTAGTCATGGCCCTAGATATTTAATGAGTCCTTTTGTAGATGTTAGTGTATTAGCGACACCTGAACTTCGTTTTTATGAAATAAGTAATGCTGAAGATTCCGATAATGCACAATTAGATGTAGAAATTTGGGATGGATCTGCATGGAATCCTATGGGCACATATAATACAAATACAGATGGTTGGGAGTTAAAAATAGTAGATATAAGTACTTTAACATTTACAGGACCTGCACAAGCTCGTTTTACCTTTTCTGAACCTAACGGGGGTGGTGATGATGATATCGCTATTGATGACGTCGTTTTTGATAACCCTATAGCTTGTATCTTTCCTGCAGATTTATTAGTTGCAAATGTTACTGCTACAACAGCTGATTTATCATGGACAGAAACAGGTACTGCTACAGCTTGGAATATTGAAATTGTAAATATAACTGCAGGTGAAACTGCAACAAGCGTAGCAACACTATCTGAAGTTACTAATCCATATACAGTAACTGGTTTATTACCAAACACCAATTATGAATTTTATGTACAGTCAAATTGTGGTGTAGCCGACGGAAATTCATTTTGGATAGGACCTGTATCATTTCAAACAGATTGTAATGCGCTTACGGCACCATATACAGAAGGTTTTGATAATGCTGGTGCAATACCAGATTGTTGGAGAATGTATAGTGATTCAGGAGAGGAAGATTGGATTTTTCAAGATTCAGGATTAAGTCACGTTGGTGATCGTGGTGTACTATCCGGAAGTACAACAACAGGAGGTTTCTATGCCGCAGCAGATGCTTCTCAAGATCACGGCCCTAGATATTTGTTGAGTCCTTTTGTAGATGTAAGTACATTAACAACACCTGCATTAAGTTTTTATGAAATAAGCAATTCTGAAGATTCAGAAAATGCACAACTAGATGTAGAAGTTTGGGATGGTGCTGCTTGGAATCTTATGGCAACTTATAATACAAATACAGTAGGTTGGGAATTGAAAACTTTAGACATTAGTGGTTTAACGTTTACCGGACCAGCACAAGCGCGTTTTACATATTCTGAAGTTATTGCTCCTGGTGATGTTGACGATGATATTGCTATTGATGATGTTACTTTTGGTGAAGCACCAGATTGTATGGCTCCTACAGTCCTATTCGTATCAAATACTACATTGACTACAGCAGACGTAACTTGGACAGCTAATGGTATTGGTACTAATTGGAATATTGAAGTTGTTAATATAACTGCAGGCGAAACAGCCACAGGGTTAGCAACGGTATTTGGGGTTACAAACCCATACACACTTACAGGTTTAGAAGATGATAACCATTATGAAGTTTATGTGCAAGCCGATTGTGGTGTTGACGGTGTTTCTACATGGACAGGTCCATACGCATTTGCTACAGCAATTGTTCCTCCAGCTTGCGAAGGTATTTTTGTTGATGGAGGAGGTAGTCATGGCAATTATTCAGAATCTGAGTTTTCGTCTTCGACTATTCTTCCAAATTCAGCTGGAGACGCCGTAACTATTACCTTTACATATGTTGATATAGAGGTTGATACTTTTGGTTCTGGCGAACAAGATGGTTGTTATGACTACTTAACTATTTATAATGGGCCAGATAATACATATCCTGTTTTAGCACAAACATTGTGTGGACAAGATAGTAGTAATGGAGATAATACCATCGTAGCCGATAGTGAACTTCATGTCGGTGATTCTTTTACATCTACAGATGTATCAGGAGCATTAACTATTGAGTTTAGATCTGACCCTTTTACGAGTTTAACAGGTTGGGAAGCAACAGTTTCATGTGGTGTTTTAGGTGTTGAAGATGTGATTAACGAAGCTGCATTTACGTATTACCCTAATCCTGTTACAAACACATTAACATTAAATGCTCAAAAAAGTATTGACAATATAACGGTGTATAATATGTTGGGTCAAAAGGTGTTAAGAACAGCTCCTAATAATATTACGAATGAGTTAGATATGTCTAGCTTAAGTACTGGTACTTATTTTGTTAAGGTTACTATTGAAAGTGTAGCGCAAACGATACGAGTAATTAAAAACTAAATTTATTATAGAACACAGAAGCCACTTAATTTTACTATGTGGCTTTTGTTGTTTTTATTGATTTAGGGTTTAACAGGTGTCTGTTTAGAAATTTACTAATTTTTTTACCGAATTAAATAAAAATTGAAAATGAATAAGAATATCTTCAAACTGACCTTTTTAGCTTTCTGTTTGCTTGGGAGTTCAATAGCTTTATGTCAAACAATACCCTCACCAGTTGGGGTGTTTTGTCCTTCTAATAACTCCACTTACGTATTTACAGAAGAATTTGATGATTCTGATGGATGGGTAGGAGATATAACAACCAATAACATTGGGGGTAATTGGGAAGTTCCGGGTAATTCAGATAGTAGCGGAACCGGGCCAAGTTCAGCATTTAGTGGTTCTAATTATATGAATTATGAAGCTTCAGGTAATGTTAACCAGCAATCATCATCAATAATTAGTCCTGTTATTGATCTTACTACAGCTACAGATGGGGCTGAATTGTCTTTTTATATGCATGCTTACGGTGATAATATGGGAGAATTTGAAGTTGGGGTTTCTACTTCAATTTCGGGACCCTTTACAAATGTATTTACATGGACTGGTCAATTACAGACGTCTAATTCTGAAGCTTGGGTTCCTGTAGGTGTTAATTTGGATGCTTATCTTGGGCAGTCTATATATTTAGAATTTAAGAATACTCGAGCTACTTTTAGTGGTAGAGCAGATATGTCAATAGATTTAGTACGTGTAGAAACTTGTGGAACATTTTGTATTTCACCAACACTTTCTCTTAACTATGTGAATTCTAATGCTTCAAATGCTTCTGCTAGTTTTAATTGGGTAGCTAATGATAGTGAAACGTCTTGGGAGTATGTTGTACAACCTTCAGGGTCTGGTATTCCAACCTCGGGTATAGTGTCGTCAGTTACAAATATTATTACAAATGATTTATTATTTGGAACGGAATATGAAGTATATGTAAGAGCAAATTGTACAAATGGTAATAGTATTTGGGCAGGTCCCTTAACGTTTACGACGCCCATACAGACAGATTTTATAGTAGATTGTAATGCCGGCCCCTTAGTTGAGTCTCTATGTTATGGTGATGATGGAGTGGCTAATCCCGAAGTATTTACTTTTACTAGTACAGATGGTACCCCTTTAACTTTAACTTTTCAGTCTGGTTATATTCAACAGGGATGGGATCCATTGGTGGTTATTGATACAAATGGCTCTTCTATAGTTGCTTTTGAGGATTATTTTTTCGGTGACGAAGGGGATTTAACAGGTGTAACCTATACGTCTACTGGAAATAGAATCTCATTTTATGTAGCTTCAGATGATTTTGTACCATCAAGTTGTGCTAATGGTGATGATCCTATGAGAGGAGGTATTACTTATACCGTTAATTGTGCTACCTGTACAAATTCAGAGTCAACCTTTACAATTGTAGATGATTGTGACAATGGAGATCAGTTTTTATTGGATGTTAATGTTACGTCTTTAGGTACTGCTACATCTTTAACCTTATCTAATAACATAGATTTAAGTACGATAACTATAGATGCTATTGGAACTCATCAAATTGGTCCATTCCCTTTTTTTACAAATGTAATCTATACTTTAAATAATGACCAGGATCCTAATTGTGTGTATAATAGTTTACCAATAGTGGTAAGAGCTTGTCTTCCTGAAAATGATGAGTGTGTAAATGCAGAAATTGCAGTAGTAAATACAGGTGATGATTGTACGCTATTAAATTATGGGACTATATTATCTGCAACGCCATCAAATGAACCTGGAACATCCTGTGAAGGAGATCCTGATGACGATGTGTGGTTTCAGTTTACCGCTATAAATGATATTCAAATAATAGAGTTTATAAATATTGTTGAAAACGAAATATCTTCAGGTCTTAATCATGCCGTTTACGAAGGTGCTTGTGGAAGTCTAAACGAATTGTATTGTTCAGATTCAAACTCTAGTGTAACACCGCAATTAACCATTGGTGACACATACTATATTAGAGTATTCTCAGAAGGTTCTGAAGATGAAAACGTAACTTTTGATTTATGTATTAGAAAAGGTTTTAATAGTATAGAAGTAAGCGATAATGTGTATACCGTAGACGAATTGGTACGCGATATCTTATTTAATAGTCCATGTGCTCAGGTATCTAATATTACTTATTCTACAGGTGTTAACTTTAATGATAGTCAGCCTAATGGTATAGGCTATTTCTCTATGGATGGTGAAGGGTTTCCTTTCGAACAAGGAATATTGCTAAGTACAGGTCATGTTGTGGAAGCAGGAGGACCAAATAATGAATTAATAAATTCGGGTGGAACATCGTGGCCTGGAGATTCTGATTTAGATAATTATTTAGGGGTGTCATCTCTAAATGCAACTATAATTGAATTTGATTTTGTGCCATTATCAAACACTATCAGTTTCGACTTTATGATGGCTTCAGAAGAATACACAGGAGCAATAGGTGGAACAGATGAGTGTACGTATTCAGATGCTTTTGCTTTTCTCTTAACTGATTCTGAGGATAACGTAACTAATTTAGCCGTTATTCCAGGGACTACAACACCAATTTTAACAACAAATATTCATCCAGAAAATGAGGCTTGTCCAGCGATTAATGAGGAGTATTTTGGAGAATACATCACTGAAAACTTACCACCAATGAATTTCAATGGTAGAACAGTGGTTTTTACAGCTCAATCTGCTGTAACTATTGGAGAAACCTATCATATTAAATTGGTCGTTGCAGATGATTCAGATCCACAATACGATACTGGTATCTTTCTTAAGTCTGGTAGTTTTGATATTGGAGAGTTAGACTTAGGTGATGATATTACTATAAGTGCAGGTACGGCTTCATGCTTAAATGAACCAATTACTTTAGATACCAACTTACCTGATCTTGAGCATTATTGGTTTAAAGATGGGTTACTTGTTTCTGATGCTTCAGGATCTGTTATAACGGCATCTGAGCCAGGTGTATATACGGCACAAGTTATATTTTCTAGCGATTGTATTCTTAGTGATGAAATTATCGTTGAGTTTTTATCAGTCCCAGTCGCTAATCCAGCCATTGATTTATTAGAATGTTCTGCAACCAATCAAGCGCTATTTAATCTCATAGATAATGATAGTTATATTTTAGGATCTCAGAATGTTTCAGATTACACTATTACATATCATATTTCAGAACAAGATGCTATAGATAATCTAAGTCCATTACCTTCTGTTTATAGTAATGTTTCAAATCCTCAAGTAGTTTATGCGAGAATAGAAGATAATAATTCAGGATGCTATTCTACAACCTCATTTTCTCTAACAACTACAGCTCCTTCGCATACGGCGTTGAGCGTAGATTTTATAGAATGCGATTTTGATAATGATGGTTTGGCAAGTTTTAATTTAGAGGATCATGATTTAGAAATTCTTAATGGTCAGGAAACTTCTCAATTTAATGTGTCTTATTACACATCAGAAGCAGAGGCTATATCCGCTACCAATGCACTAGCAGGTTCTTATGACAGTGCTGGCGAAACTCTATTTGTTAGAGTAGAGTCTGTCGATTTCTCAGATTGTTATGTAACCAATAGCTTTGATTTAATAATTGGCAATCAACCTATAACCAATTTTTCTTCTGATGTAGATTATGAAGTCTGTTCTAATGCTTCATCTCCAATATATATTGAAGCAATTCCTGAAAATTATTCATTATCTGAAGTTTCTATAAGCTGGTATCGAGATGGTGGGTTAATTGATGATGAAAATAGTTTGACTCTACCTGTTTTAGAATCCGGATTATATGAGATTGAAGTCATGTTTAATGATACAGGATGCATAGGTATTGATGAATTTATAATAATAGAGTTAGAGACTTGTGTATTCCCAGAAGGTATTTCACCAAATAACGATGGTAAGAATGATGCCTTTGATCTTAGTGCTTTCAATGTTACTAAGTTAGAAATTTTTAACAGGTACGGAACTAAAGTATACTCTAAAAACAACTATACCAACGAGTGGAAAGGTCAAACAGATGATGGTGATGAGTTGCCAATTGGAACTTATTTCTACACCGTTATTTATGAAGGCGGAACAAAGTCAAAAAGTTCTTGGGTATATATTAATAGATAATTAAATAACAGAATCAACTACTAATTATAATGAAAAAACTCACTATTATAGCGGTCTTGCTTTTAGCATTTAAAATGTACGGACAACAAGACCCTCAGTACACACAGTACATGTATAATATGAACATAGTCAATCCTGCTTATGCAGGATCAAAAGAAAATCTTTCTTTTGGACTATTGTACAGAACTCAATGGACAAAAATTGATGGAGGCCCAGAAACAGGAACGTTTTTTGGGCACTCCCCAATTGGTAATAATTTAGGTTTAGGTGTTTCTGTTATTGCAGATAATATCGGACCCGTAAAGGAAACAAATGCTTATGTGGATCTTTCTTATACTTTAAATTTAGGAGGAGAACACAAACTCGCATTTGGTATTAAAGCTGGTGCAACGTTTCATGATATTGGATTAACAGATATAGACGTTATCGATCCTACTGATGATTTTTTCTCTCAAGGTATTAATTCAACGACGCCTAATTTTGGGGCAGGATTCTTTTACTACACTGATAAATATTATGTATCATTATCTGCACCAAACTTATTATCATCGGTTCATTTAGATAATAATGGGACTAAAATTGGTTCAGAAACACAGCACTATTTTTTAACTGGTGGTTATGTCTTTGATCTTTCACCTAATACAGAACTTAAACCTTCTGTAATGGTGAAATCTGCATTTGATGCACCAACATCTTTTGATGTAAACCTTAATGCTAGATTCTTTAAGAAGTTTGAAATTGGAGCCTCTTATAGATTAGACGATTCGTTTTCTGGTTTAATAAACATTGCTGTTACACCTTCTATTAGGGTAGGTTATGCTTACGATGCTATAACTTCTGACATTAAAAAATATGCACCTGCATCGCATGAGGTCATGTTATTATTTGATCTTAATTTTCCGAAACGTGTTTCTCGTTCACCAAGATACTTTTAATCAGTTAAGCTAAAACAATTATGAAAAATTTTAATACACTATTACTTATTACGTTAATGAGTAGCTTTTGCTTAACTGCTCAAAACAGCGATACAAAAAAAGCAGATAAACATTTTGACAGATACGAGTTTGTAAAGGCTGTAGATGATTATAATAAACTTGTTGAAAAAGGTAAAGCAGACAGCTATGTTTACGGACAATTAGCAGAAAGCTACTATAATATTTTCAATACCGTTGAAGCAGAACGTTGGTATGCCAAAGCTTTAGAGACTTCAAACGATCCAGAAATGGTTTTTAAATACTCGCAAATGCTTAAGGCAAATGGTAAGTATGAAGCGTCGAATAACCAGATGGATAAGTTTACAACCATGCGTCCTGCTGACAATAGAGCAACAGCATATAGAGCCAATCCGGATTACTTACCTAAAATTTTAGATCAAGGTAAAAAATTCAACCTTCAAAATGCAGATTACAACTCTGAACAGTCTGACTTTGGAGGTATCATGAATAATGGTAATTTATATATTACATCTGGTCGTAATGACAGTAGAAAAAACTACGGATGGAACGATCAACCATTTTTAGATATCTACACCGTTGCTAAAAATTCAGATGGATCTTCTCAAGAAGCAGTACTAGCGAACAATAAAATTAATACAAAATACCACGAAGGATTAGTTTCTTTTTCTCCTGATGGTAAAACAATGTATTTCTCTCGAGAAAGTTATTTTGAAAAAAGATTACCAAAAAGATTCTCTGAGCAGTGCAAGATTTAGTCAGCTTTATTTGTTTAAAGCTACTAAATTAGGTGATGATTGGGATACTGTAGAAAGTTTAGCTATTAACAGCGAAAATTATTCTGTTAAAAACCCTTCAGTTAGTGCAGACGGTAAAACGATTTACTTTGCGTCTAATATGCCAGGTGGTTATGGAAATTTTGATATTTACAAAGCGTCAATTAATACAGACGGTACTTTAGGTGAATCTGTTAACATGGGACAAAAAATAAATACAGAAGCACAAGAAATGTTCCCATACATTAGTAGTAATAATACGTTGTACTTTTCATCTACTGGTCACTTAGGCTTAGGAGGTTTGGATGTCTTTTATACCAAAGAAATTGATGGAAAAATATCTACAGTTCGTAATGCAGGAATTCCGATAAATAGTAATGCAGATGATTTTGCTTTTATAATTGACGAAGAAACTAATCAAGGATTAGTGTCTTCTAATAGAGCAGGAGGAAAAGGAAGTGATGATATATATGAGTTTAAAAAACTAGAACCCCTTTGTGATGTATTAGTTATTGCAACTGTTTTAGATGATAAAACGCGTGAGCCTATTGCAGGTGCAACCGTAGCATTATTTGATACCGAGGGAAACAAGGTTCTTTCTAAAATAACGAATGCAGAAGGTTTAGCTGAATTTATGATTGAGTGCGAACATGACACTGAATTAGAAGTTGTAATGGATGGCTTTGATAGCAAGAAAGTACAAGTAAAAGGTTCTAATGAAGAAGAAAACAATGTTCAAATTAATTTAGATCCTATCGAAAAATTAATTTTAGCCGAAACTATAGATTTGGCACCAATTTATTTCGATTTTGATAAGTCTAATATTACAACACAAGCGGCATTTGAATTAGATAAACTAGTTCAGATAATGAACAAATATCCTGAAATGAAAATTAATGCAATATCGCATACCGATTCTAGAGGTCCGGAATCATATAATACAGGACTTTCTAACCGTAGAGCTAAAACTACAGTGCAGTATGTAATCTCTAAAGGTATTAGTGAAGCTCGTATTTCTGGAGAAGGTAAAGGTGAAACTGAGCCTAAAGTAGATTGTTCTGCGCGTTGTACTAAAGCACAGCACGCTGAAAATAGACGTTCTGAATTTATTATTGTAGATAGTTTACAGCAATAATTAAAGCGATAAGTTTTGAAAGAAAAATTAGAACATCATCATTGGTTAAAATTCGAATTAATTGAATTCTGTAAGAAAAATGAATTATGTACACAGGGAAATAAAATTCAATTGAAGGAACGTATTGAAGCTTTTTTCTATAAAAGAGAAAAAAATGAGAGGTCTAATGCTTTATTAAAAAACAAGCGCAGAACTATAAAAAAATCTAAATAGGTCGAAAGGCATTAAGCTTTTAACTTATTTTAATTCTAGGGTGCTCAAGCTTTCTAAGCTTGAGCACCTTTAAATGATTAGCTTACAATCTGTCACATTATGTATGTAATACTATAACAATAACTAATGTAACAAATAGAGGGAGTGCATTTATTCCAATTATATTAATAAGAGACTTTACTATTTCTTTTAAAATCAATTTAGAGTGAAAAAAATTATATACATAGTCATATTTTTAGTTATTAAAGTAGGATTCTCGCAAGATCTTTTAATGCAAGATGGCACCTTTAATCGCTGTGCTCCAGATTTCTTTTATGATTCAGGAGGAGAATTAGAGTCTTATTCAGATAATGAAAGTTATGTCACTACCATATGTCCTGAAAATAGTGGTGATCGTCTTAACGTTAATTTCGTCGAATTTTTAACACAACTTAATGTAGATTTTTTAACCATTTATGATGGTGATGATGTGTCAGCTGATATTATTGGTGTATATACGGGGGTTTCTTCGCCAGGTTTTGTCTCGGCATCACAAAGTAATACTTCGGGTTGTTTAACTTTTGCATTTTCAAGTAATGAAACTGGAAATATAAATGGTTGGAAGGCTGAAATATTATGTATTACACCTTGTCAGGATATTACACCGTCAATTAATAATATAACACCTGCACCAAATGAATCTGGTGTAATTGGTATATTACCAGGGGAAACGGTTAATTTTTCAGGAAGCGCAATGTTTTCTTTAGATGGCTCAGGAGCCACTTATGATTGGGATTTTGGAGATGGAAATACAGGTACAGGAACAGAGGTTTCAAATACATTTTCAACTGATGGTACTTTTATAGTGACACTAACAGTTACGGATAATAATCCTTTAGGGTGTTCTGAAGTTACTACAATACCTGTTTTTGTAATGGGGCCTAATGTAATAATAGATCAAAATATATTTACGCCTGAAGAATTAATTACTAAAGTGCTGATTAATAGTCCTTGTGCGTCTGTGTCTGACGTAACTTGGTCTACAGGATCAAGTATTACTAGCTCGCAGCCTAACGGTATTGGCTACTTTTTTGGCGATGGATTAAATTTTCCTTTTAGTGATGGGATTCTGTTAAGTTCAGGAGAGGCTAGTGATGCAAGAGGGCCTAATAATCTTAGTTTAGGTAATGGCTCTAATGTTTGGGGGGGGGACGATGATTTAAATGCAGCTTTAGGTGTAAATTCTCATAACGCTACATTTATTCAATTCAATTTTATTCCTTTAGCAGATAGTATAAGTTTTGAGTTTTTAATGGCTTCTGAGGAGTATAATATGGGGAGTTTTGAATGTGTTTACTCAGATGCTTTCGCTTTTTTATTAACAGATTCAGCGGGCAATGTTTCAAATTTAGCAGTGATTCCAAATACAAACTTACCTGTGTTGGTTACTAATATTCACCCCGATAATGGTGAAAGTTGTGGTGGGGCTAATGAGGAATATTTTGGGGAATATATACCATATAATCAACCTCCAATAGCATTTGATGGTAGAACAGCAGTATTTACAGCACAATCTGATGTTATACCTGGTGAAAATTATACTATAAAACTAGTAATTGCTGATGATAGAGATAATAATTATGATTCGGGAGTGTTTCTTAAAGCAGGAAGCTTTGACTTAGGAGGTGATTTAGGTGATGATATTACTATTGAGGCTGGTAACGCACAATGTGGTGGTGTAGAGATTGTATTAGATACAGCCGCACCTTTCGCTGATCATGTTTGGTATTACGCTGCAGATCCTTCAGTGCCAAATAATAGAATAGAGATTGAAGGGGAAACAAGTTCTATACTTACGGTTACAGAAACGGGTATGTACTCGGTAGACGTAGCGTTTGAGGCCGTATGTCAATTTTCAGATTCTATTTTAGTTGAGTTTATAGGAAATCCAGTAATAAATCTTACTCCAGATTTGGTAATATGTAGTAGTACTGGGGAAGAAGAATTTAATTTGTCTGAAAATAATGATAATGTATTAGGTGATCAAAGTTCTGCAGAGTATTCCGTTACCTATCATTTCACTGAAGACGATGCAATTGATAATTTAAATCCGTTACCAGACCTTTACACTAACGTGTCTAACCCGCAAACTCTATGGGTTCGTTTAGCAGATGTTTCTCAAATATGTTCAGTAGTCACATCATTCCAATTGTCTGCGGCATCAGCT
>NZ_ATMR01000035.1 GCF_000427335.1 Winogradskyella psychrotolerans RS-3
ACAATGATTTTTGGATAGGTTTCGCGCAAATTTATCTTTCTCTTTCATGAGTAAGTTTTTCAATTCTGCAGGTCCAGCAAAGGTTTCTCCTGAAATCAGTACACCTGTAGGATCTATCGGGGTACTTCCATAGCTATCTCTCCATTTTCCATCGGCCCCAAAATTTTCCAAGCCTAATCCAAGAGGATCCATTTTTTCATGACAGGATTGACAAGCTGGGTCATCTCGATGCCTTTCCAAAAGTGCTTTCAAGCCTAACTCTTCATGCAATGATTCATCTTCGGACAATTCAGCGACATCTGGCGGCGGTGGCGGTGGTGATGTCCCTAATATCTCCTCTAAAACCCATTTCCCCCTAAGTACCGGGCTTGTTCGGGTAGGCAACGATGTGACAGCCTGTACACTGCCTAATCCTAAAAAGCCTCCTCTGGAATTATTGGTTAGCATCACTTTTTTGAAATCGTTTCCTTCAACACCATCGATTCCATAATAGGTGGCTAGTTCTTCATTGAGAAAGGAATAATCACTATTGATTAGGTCAAGAAAATTTTTGCTTTCAGTCATCACATAATGGAAGAAAGAAGTTGTTTCTTTGAACATGGCCTCTCTTATAGAAGGTGTGAATTCTGGAAATCGAACCAGATCTGCCAAGGGTGCGTTGGCATCCTTTAATTTATTGATTCCCAACCACTGACTCACAAATGATTCTGAAAACCTCTCAGACTTGGGATCATC
>NZ_ATMR01000036.1 GCF_000427335.1 Winogradskyella psychrotolerans RS-3
CAACATCATAAACCTTTCCATTGTCCAGCCAAATCCCACCCGCTTCTTCACCGTCTGAAATATTGCCTGGACACCAAGGACCCATTTGATGATCTGTAGCTGTGCTAGTGGTTACGATTTCATAACAATCGGTTTCAGTGCCATTTGAAAGTGTGCATGGAACAATGGAAACACTGGTGCCCTCTATGAAATGGGAAGCGTCTACATCGAACACTAAATCATCTGTGATTAGAATTTCCTGGGGCTTATTTCTGCAAGATGAAGCCATTGCAAAAGCGGCAAAGAGCAAAGCAAAAAGTTTATAATTTACCATTATAGTTTTTTTGTAGAGTTAGACGTAATTCTATTTAAAACCCCTCGATACATTTCTACTAGAATTAAAATGTATTGAAAAGTTAAACATTTTTATTTTATCTATCTAGCTAAAAGAAACTTGGCTTCCCCCAGAAATTTAAGTCAAAGAGCTGACCATTAAAAAAGCTTAGGCGCAAAAGCATGCATTGCAACAATTTCCTTGACCATTTACCTTGATATTTTTACTGAGGGTCTACGGCAAATTTTCTGCTTTGTAAATGGTGATATTTCGCTTCTCTTCAGTGCTTGTGCCATTCTGATCTTTAATGATGAGGAGGAAATCATAGCTGCCTTCTACAGCGTCTTCAGGAATGTCAAAGTGTTTGTGAACATTGGCGTTTTTGGTTCCTTTGTATTCATCCCATGCTAATTCTAAGTCCCAGTAAGCTTCATAGCTTTCTCCCTCTATTGGGATAATTTGTACTTGTACCTGCTCAATTAATTCTCCCGCCAGAATGTCTGCATTAAGGTGAAAATCTCGCCCTATTACTCCAATTTCATCATCGTTTAACCC
>NZ_ATMR01000037.1 GCF_000427335.1 Winogradskyella psychrotolerans RS-3
TAATAAAACTTATGGTACGCTTTATATTGGAGTCACTAATGACCTAGAGCGTCGTATGTTTGAACACAAGAATAAATTAGTTGAGGGTTTTAGTAAAAAGTATGGCTTATATAAGCTAGTTTATTTTGAAAGCTTTCAGTATGTTAATGATGCTATTACCCGTGAAAAGAATATGAAAAAATGGAAAAGGCAATGGAAAATAGATCGTATTGAAAAAGAGAATTTCAATTGGGTTGATTTATCTAAAGATTGGAGAGTTTTTGATGATTAGAACTGTTATTAGAGAGCTTGTGGCTATTTTTTTATGGTGTGGATTCCTGCCTTCACAGGAATGACAGCGGCGCTAGAGTTTTGTTTATGGTCTGTGGATTTTTGCTTTTGCAGGCATGACAGCGCTCTTCTGAATTATACGTTTTTAAGAAGACAGTATGTTTTATTTCAGTTTTCTGTAATAGCATTGTTGAAATGTAAATGGTTGGTTTTTAGTTTTGATAATTATTATATTTATTAAAGATTCCTGTTTTGTCATTCCTGCGAAGGCAGGAATCCACTCGTGTTTCATTTAGCTAAAATCAAATGTCCATTCATGTTTAAAACCATTCATCAATATTACCTTTATATTATTACTAATAAAACTTATGGTACGCTTTATATTGGAGTCACTAATGACCTAGAGCGTCGTATGTTTGAACACAAGAATAAATTAGTTGAGGGTTTTTAGTAAAAAGTATGGCTTATATAAGCTAGTTTATTTTGAAAGCTTTCAGTATGTTAATGATGCTATTACCCGTGAAAAGAATGTGAAAAAATGGAAAAGGCAATGGAAAATAGACCGTATTGAAAAAAAGAATTTCAATTGGGTTGACTTATCTAAAGATTGGAAGGTTTTTGATGATTAGAAGTGGTATTAGGGAGCTTATGGCTATTTTTTTATGGTGTGGATTCCTGTATACGTCAAGAAATAAGTAGGGATCAAAAATAACGATATTTAGTCTTCAAATACTTTTAATTCAGTTCCTAAAGTGATGTTGTTAATTCTGTCTTTTTTTGATTCATTAAGATAAAATAAAGTCCATGTTTTGTCATTTTCAAAGCGAGACCGACTATAGGTGTTATTTTTGCTTTCACTATAATTTACAGGAAAATAGGGTTTAATATGCTTTGGGAATTTATATAGACCTTCTGTAGTTTCCTTTTCATGAAATGGTGACGTTGGAATGAGGTTGCCTTCAACATCTGCAGGACCTAAGTTTAATAACGATAGGTAAAACCCATTTTTTGGTAAGTAAATTTGATGCTGTTCTAAATTGACGTTTAACTTATCCGTTTTTTCATTGAAGAGGATAACAATTGATTCCGTTGTGATCTCTTTCCCAGGTAAACCATTCTCATTAGTATAAAAACTCAGGCTATACAACGTAGTAAATGGATGTCGCTTTAAAACTTGCTTTTTCTTCCCCGAAAAATCCATAGTTTTATTATAGCTTGGAATGGTGATAGATTTTACCTGAACCTCTTTATCACCAAAATTATTTTCAATTAGGCAAGCAATTTCACTTCCTATAGGATTTCGGTAAGAGTTTAAGAAATCCTTATCGTTAATGGGTTTCGTTTTTTCTGTTTTAAACTTTCGCTTTTTATCAGATAAAACAACTTCCTCTAATTGTGTCGCAACAGGATTTAAAACTATAAGTTGCTCTTTTATGGAGTTAACAAAAACGATTTTTGTTTCATAGCCTAATGCAGAGAGTTGCATACTATCAGACGCGATGAGACTTAAGTTAAATTGCCCATTTTTATCTGTATAAATGCCGTCTTTATCTCCAAAGGAGATGTTTACATAAGCAATAGGTAGCGCTGTTAATTCATCACTAACAGTAATAATAGTTTCATTTTGCCCAATAATAGGACTAAGCTTGAGAAGCAAACATAAGCTTAAAATAAAATATTTGGAGTTCATTTATAATAGATGAGAGTTTCAGGAGCCTTGATGGTTCTCCTTACGATAAGTAATTAGAATTCTAACTTCTTCTTACGCAACTCAAAATTTTGACCCAAGTAAACTTTACGTACCATTTCATCACTCGCTAATTCTTCAGGTTTACCAGCTTTAAGAATGGTACCTTCAAACATTAAATATGTTCTATCTGTAATCGCAAGAGTTTCTTGTACGTTATGGTCGGTAATAAGAATACCGATATTCTTTTTCGTCAATTTTGCAATAATACGCTGAATATCTTCTACCGCTACCGGATCGACTCCTGCAAAAGGTTCATCCAATAATATAAAATTAGGATCGGTTGCTAGCGCACGTGCAATTTCAGTTCTACGACGTTCTCCTCCCGAAAGTAAATCACCTCTGCTAGTTCTAATATGACTTAAACCAAATTCTTCAATAAGCGATTCCATTTTAAAGTGCTGTTCTTTCTTACTCAGTTTAGTAAGTTGTAATACGCTTAAAATATTGTCTTCAATACTCAGTTTTCTAAATACAGACGCTTCTTGAGCTAAGTAGCCAATTCCGTTTTGAGCACGCTTGTACATTGGGTATTTTGTGATATTGGTATCATCTAAAAAAATATTACCACCATTGGGTTTAATAATCCCAACAATCATATAAAAAGACGTGGTTTTACCAGCTCCATTAGGGCCTAATAAACCAACAATCTCTCCTTGATTCACCTCTAAAGAGACATCCTTTACTACTTTTCGTCCGCTGTAGGACTTCATTAAATGTTCTGCTCGTAACTTCATATATGGTGTAAGAACGCTAAAAATAACAAAATCATATAGATTCTATTCGCTTTGGCTATCATTTATTAAAAGTTTAACCTTGTGAATTGTGGTGTTCTATGGCGTCCCAATATTCATGAGCGCGTCTTAAATGAGGAATCACAATAGTACCGCCAACCAAAGTTGCAATACCTAGTGCTTCACTAATTTCTTCTTTGGTTATACCTTCATTATAAGAGGCTTCTAAATGGTATTTTACACAATCATCACATCGTAGTACGGTTGAGGCTACCAAACCTAAAAGCTCTTTGGTTTTTTTATCTAGCGCTCCTGCTTGAAAGGCATTGGTATCTAGATTAAAAATTCGTTTTACAATTTTATTATTATCAGCTAATATTTTATCGTTCATTTTAGCACGATAATCATTGAATTCCTTTACAATATCAGACATAATTTAGGACTTAACTTTTGATTTTTTATTTTCTCTTGCAGCTCTTCGCTTTTGTTTTCTAATAACTAAAGCCGAAATATAAATGCTTATTTGGTACAATAATAATATAGGAATCGCCACAATAACCTGACTCGCAATATCTGGAGGTGTAATCACAGCAGATAAAATCAGTACAATAACTAAGGCGTATTTTCTATATTGTCTTAAGAATTGAGGTGTTACCAATCCGATTTTGGTTAAGAAATAAATAAGTATAGGTAATTCAAAAACAAAACCAGCGGCTAAAGATGATGATCTCACTATAGAATTATAGGAACTTAAATCAAAAGCGTTTGAAACCTCCTCGGCAAAAGTATAGTTCGTTAAAAAGTTTAATGATAAAGGAGTAATGACATAATATCCAAATGCAACACCTAAAAAGAAAAGTAATGATGCAATTATTATAAATCCTCTAGAATTTCTACGTTCATTTGTTTGCAACCCAGGACTAATAAAACTCCATAATTGATATAATACATAAGGGAAAGCAATGACTAAACCTGCATAAATTGATGTCCAGATATGTGCAGAAAACTGCCCACCAACAGATCTTACTTCAATAACAAAGGGTAACTCACTGGCGCAAAACGACATGTCCATTCCAAAGAATTTAGACATTTCACACAGTGCAACGTATGTTGGAAAATCCATGTGCTTTGGAGCCATTATAATTCCAACAATAAAATCTTTAAAAATAAAAGCTAAGATGGCTGCAACCATAATACTAGCTACAGCTCTAACTAAATGCCATCGCAATTCTTCGAGATGGTCTAAAAAAGACATCTCATCTACATTCTTTTTTGCCATTATATAATGCCTTCTTTTATTAAATCGTGAAGATGAACTACACCACAATACTTACCATCGTGCTCTACCAATAATTGAGAAATACCAAATTCTTCCATAACTTCCTTAGCGTCAACTGCCATGGCGTCTTCTAAAATCCGTCTTGGGTTGTTACTCATTATATCTTTAGCTTTTAAAGCTGTAAGATCATCACTTTTGCTCAGCATTCGTCTTAAATCTCCATCTGTAATAATTCCTACGATTTTATCATTTTCAACTACAGCTGTCACTCCTAACATTTTTTCAGTGATTTCAACAATCACTTCTTTTAATGACGCTTCAAGACCAACTTGTGGTTTTTGATTTTGAGAGGATAAATCATTTACTCTTAAATATAAACGTTTACCAAGTGCACCACCAGGATGGTATTTTGCAAAATCTTTACTCGAAAACCCTCTTAATTCCAATAAGCAAACCGCTAAAGCATCTCCAATTACGAGCTGTGCAGTAGTACTTGTTGTAGGTGCTAAATTATTAGGACAAGCTTCTTGTGCGACAAAAGCATTCAAAATAAAATCGGCTTGTTGCCCTAAAAAGGAGTCGATGTTGCCTGTAATCGCAATCATTTTATTATTTGCATTCTTAATAAGTGGTACTAAAACTTTAATTTCAGGAGTATTTCCACTTTTTGAAATGCAAATTACAACGTCGTCTTGGAGAATTAATCCGAGGTCTCCATGGATGGCATCAGCAGCGTGCATAAAAACCGCTGGAGTTCCAGTTGAATTTAATGTAGCAACGATTTTGTTAGCAATAATGGCACTTTTGCCGATTCCGGTGATAATAACACGACCCTTAGAATTGTAGATTAATTCTACTGCATCAGCAAAATCTTCTGTTAATAATTCAGCCAAATGGTCTATAGCTTTGCTTTCTAATTTTATGGTAGACGCTGCAGTTTTTAAGATAGTTTGCTTAGTGTTCAAAACTTATTATTTATTGAGTTTTCTAGGTTTAAAGAATTTGTTATCTTTAAACTTGTTGCAAATGTATATAAAATACCAATAGGGATTAATGAGTATTGCAGAAATTGACTTACACTCCGCATTAAAAAAGTACTTTGGATTTTCAGAATTCAAAGGCCTTCAAGAAGAAGTAATAAAGAACGTCGTAGCCGGTAATAACACTTTTGTTATTATGCCAACAGGTGGTGGAAAATCTTTATGTTATCAACTACCAGCTTTAATTGCTGAAGGTACTGCTATTGTAGTATCTCCTCTTATTGCTCTGATGAAGAATCAAGTAGATGCTATAAGGGCTGTGTCTGAGCACGAAGGTGTGGCACATGTCTTAAACTCTTCTTTGAACAAAACTGAAGTAAAACGTGTTAAAGACGACATTACAAATGGCATTACAAAGTTGCTATATGTAGCACCAGAGTCGTTGACAAAAGAAGAATATGTTGACTTTTTAAGAACCGTAAAAATTTCTTTTATGGCTGTCGATGAAGCCCATTGTATTAGTGAATGGGGACACGATTTTAGACCAGAATATAGAAATCTTAAGACGATTATTAAGCGTATTGGCGATAATATTCCAATTGTTGGACTTACAGCAACAGCAACTCCGAAGGTTCAAGAGGATATTTTGAAGAGTTTAGGGATGCCAAATGCCGTAACTTTTAAAGCGTCCTTTAATAGACCTAACTTGTATTATGAAGTACGACCAAAAACTAAAACAGTAGATGCCGATATTATTCGTTTTGTAAAACAGAACGATGGTAAATCTGGTATTATATATTGTTTAAGTCGGAAACGTGTTGAAGGCTTAGCACAAGTTCTTCAAGTCAATGGAGTAAAAGCAGTGCCGTATCATGCTGGTTTAGATGCTAAAACACGAGTGAAACATCAAGATATGTTCTTAATGGAAGATACTGATGTTGTTGTAGCAACTATAGCCTTTGGGATGGGTATTGATAAACCAGATGTCCGCTTTGTAATTCATCATGATATTCCTAAAAGTATAGAAAGTTATTATCAAGAAACGGGTCGTGCTGGTCGTGATGGAGGAGAAGGTCATTGTTTGGCGTATTACGCTTATAAAGATATAGAGAAACTTGAAAAGTTTATGGCAGGTAAACCTGTTGCAGAACAAGAAATTGGCCACGCCTTACTACAAGAAGTGGTCGCTTTCGCGGAAACTTCGGTATCTCGACGTAAATTTATTCTTCATTATTTTGGTGAAGAATTTGATAATGAAACTGGTGATGGTGGTGATATGGATGATAATGTTCGTCATCCGAAAAAGCAAGTTGAAGCTCAAGATGATGTTAAAATTCTTTTAGATACTGTTGCTAAAACGAATGAAAAATATAAAGCTAAAGATTTAGTACAAGTACTTGTTGGCAATTCAAATGCACTTATTTCTTCGCATAAAACGGATTTACAAAAGCACTTTGGAGTTGGTAAAGCTAAAGATCCTAGATATTGGATGGCATTAATCCGTCAGGTTTTAGTGGCGCGTTTTTTAAAGAAGGATATTGAAACCTATGGTGTTTTAAGGTTAAGTAACGAAGGAAAAGATTTTATAAATAATCCAACATCTTTTATGATGGCTGAGGACCACGTGTTTGATGAAGAATCAAACGACGGTATCGTTACTAACTCTAAAGGAGGAGGAGCCGTTGCAGACGAAAAGTTAATGAGTATGCTTAAAGACTTACGTAAGCGTAATGCTAAAAAGTTAGGAGTGCCTCCATTTGTGATTTTTCAAGATCCATCATTAGAAGATATGTCTTTAAAGTACCCTATTAATATAGAGGAATTATCTAATGTCCATGGAGTAGGTGAGAGTAAAGCAAAAAAATACGGAAAGGACTTTGTCGGTTTAATTGCAGATTACGTAGAAGACAATGATATTTTACGACCAGAGGATATGGTAGTGAAGTCTACAGGAACTAATTCTGCTATAAAATTATATATCATTCAAAATGTAGATCGAAAATTACCTTTAAGTGATATTGCCTCTTCTAAAGGTATGGGAATGTCTGCTTTTATAAAGGAAATGGAATCTATTGTGTTTTCTGGAACAAAGTTGAATATCAATTATTGGATTGATGACATTTTAGATGAAGATCAACAGGAAGAAATCCATGAGTATTTTATGGAAACTGAAAGCGATAAAATAGATGATGCTATTGAAGAGTTTGATGGTGATTACGACGATGAAGAATTACGCTTGTATCGAATAAAGTTTATGAGTGAAGTGGCGAATTAAGTGTTCAGTGGGCAGTCTTCAGTAAGCAGTGTTCAGTATGAAGTAAGAACTCTCCGTTTATGAGTTTTCTCAGTTTGAGCGAATTTAGTGACTGTTAATTATATATTTTGTATCGAGAAAATCTTTTTAAAGTTCTCGATACAAAATTAAATTTTTCACTACGTTTCAATTTTAATTCCACTCGAACTGACAAACACAATTTTTATTCTTCTTCATCAGTCGCCTCAATAACCACATATTTACTAAATAGAATATCATGCTTCTTTACTTTTATTTGAATGCTTCTAAGTGTGGCACTTTCTAAATTTTTAACATCACTTTCTTCAATCTGAAAATCAATTTTAGTAACATTTCTACCTTTAGTATCTGAGTTCTCTGATTCAAATTCTGGCATATCAGCTTCTAATTTTAATTTGAAGTCATCTCCAACAAAGTATAATTGTGCTCCATTTTTAGATTTCACATTGAGCGCACCAACAATAACGGTTTGAAAAAAGAAATAGCCTCCCAATTCATTTAAGCCTGCGAACAGGACATTATTTTCAGAGACACCAAAAGGTCTGTTTTCAACATCATTAATGATAGCTTCAATAGTATCACCAGACTGAGATGTTGTTTCAGAATTTTTAGAACCAAAGAGTTTAGATAACGAAAATGCCATGTGATTTGTTTTTTCAAAACTAAAAAAAGAATCAGAACCCGAAATCGAATTTGAAGTTGTTTTATTTCGATTTCAATTTCAGATTCGATTTCAAGTTAACTTTCTTATCTTTGCACCCTTAAACAAATTAAAAGATAATGCAAGACGGTATATACGCAAAATTCAACACTACAAAAGGTGCAATTTTAGTAAATTTAGAGTTCGAGAAAGCTCCAGGAACAGTTGGTAACTTTGTTGCTTTAGCAGAAGGAAATTTAGAAAATTCAGTTAAGCCACAAGGAAATCCTTACTACGATGGATTAAAATTTCATAGAGTTATTCCAGATTTTATGATACAAGGTGGTTGTCCACAAGGAACAGGAACTGGGAATCCAGGTTATAAATTTGATGATGAATTTCATCCAGATTTAAGACATAGTGGTCCTGGTGTTTTAGCTATGGCAAACTCTGGTCCTGGTACTAACGGAAGTCAGTTTTACATTACGCATATTGCAACAGATTGGTTAGATAATAAGCACACTGTTTTTGGAAATGTAGTAGAAGGACAAGATATTGTTGACGCTATTGCACAAGGTGATAAAATTGAGACTATTGAAATCATAAGACAAGGTGATGCTGCTGAAAAGTTTAATGCTATTGAGGCGTTTAGAACCTTTGAAGGGTCTCGTGAAAAGCGTATCGCTGAAGAACGCGAAGCTTTAAGAGCAGAATTAGATAAATTAGCTGTAGGTTTTGATGAAACGAAATCTGGTTTACGTTACCAAATCATCCAAAAAGGAGATGGTAAAAAAGCAGAAAAAGGAAATACAGTTTCTGTACATTATAAAGGTCAGTTAGCTGACGGAACGGTTTTCGATTCGTCTTACAAAAGAAATTCTCCACTAGATTTTCAAGTTGGAGTAGGTCAGGTAATTGCAGGATGGGATGAAGGTATTTGTCTTTTAAATGTCGGAGATAAAGCACGTTTGGTAATTCCTAGTGATTTAGGTTATGGTGCTGCTGGTGCTGGAGGAGTTATTCCACCTAATGCAACTTTAGTATTTGATGTAGAATTAATGGGTGTGAAATAATCACATTGTATTAGATACATACTTAATAAAATTAAAAAAGTCTCACTTAATAGTGAGGCTTTTTTTTTGCTCTTATTTATAATTAATTAAACCAAGATGAAATCTAAAGCTTTAATAGTATTAATTGTAATTGAACATCTGAACTAGCTATAAGATTGTAATTGGTTTATCTCTAGTTATTTTGGAAGGGTTACGCATTTTTTACGATAAATCTTCTTTTTTAACAGTAATTTCTTACATTATTATTTAATTTTAGAGAAAATCAAAACATATAATTTATGAAACAACTATTACTCAATTTTTTTGCAACAATCGGTATGATTGGTATGGTAACTGCTCAAGGTTACACAACACCAGATACAAATAGTACTTTTACTTTAGATGACCTTGTATCAGCGAGTCCGTCTACCATTTCGGTGAGCGGAACGACGTATACCTTAGTGGAAGATCTTACAATCTCTGCAAGTGACACTTTTAATATCAGTGAGGATGTCACTTTAGAGATTGGTGCAGATATACTAATAACTATTTATGGAGTTTTTAATGTAAATGCGGATAATGCTGTTTTTACTGCTATTGATATTACAGCTCCTTATGATGGTTTTCGTTTTCAAGAATTTTCAGATATTACGATTCAAAATGCCACGATACAATACGGAGGTGGTCTACGTGTGCTTACAGAAACATTTACTATTGATAATTGTTTAATAACCAATAATGTTTCGGGAGTTTCTACAGGTGGTGTTATTGGAGTTTCAAGAGGTAAACCTCAAATTACTAATAATACTATAATATTTAATCAAACGACTGCTATTGGGTCTGGCGCTACAAACCAAGTTTCTCCTTATATATTTAATAATTATATTGAAGGGAATAACCAAGACAATTCTAACCGTCCTCAGATTAATTTAGGACCGACATTAGAAGATCCTACACAAATTATTCAGAATACTATTAAAGGTGATCGCAGTTTATCACAAGTAGGAGGGATTTCTGTTTCTGACTTAATAAGTGCAGGTGTCGTGAATGCTGTAATCGATGATAATATTATAACTGACAACCGTTATGGTATGGTAATACAAAGTAACAATGTGTCTGCATTTATTAGAAATAATGTGATTGAAGACAATAATACTCAAAATAATCCTAATCTTGGTGGAAGTGGTATTTCATTGGTTGCTGCGTTAGAAGGCAATGTTATTGTGGCTAGTGGTAATGAGATTCGTAGAAATTTATGGGGAATTACACTTCAGGGCGAGTCTATGATTAACTTAGGTGACGATGTTGATAACATTGGACAAAATGTATTTTCTGAAAATGGTAATGGTGGAGCGATATATGCAGTTTACAATAATACAGATAACCCATTGACAGCGATGCATAACTGTTGGGATGAAACTAATGTTCCAAATACATTAGCTGATGCTGAAGCTGTAATTGTACATCAAAATGATATTGCAACTTTAGGATTGGTAACGTTTGATCCGGTGAATTGTGGTTTTTTAAGTTTAGATGAACTTGCTTATAATGAGATGGCTATTTATCCTAATCCTACTTCTGGTCAATTTGGTTTAACAAACAATACGTTGTTTGATCAGATGAACGTTTATAGTATTGATGGAAAACTTATCATGCAAAAAACGCTTCAATTAGGTTCTAATGACTTATATCTAGATTTAAATACAGGTTTATATCTATTAGAATTTAACGGATTAAATGCAAAAGCAACTAAAAAGTTAGTGATTAAATAATTTAAGACTTATAAAATTTTAAAAAAGCTCTACCGTAGTTGGTAGAGCTTTTTTTTGTGGTTTAAAGTATACTTGGTTTAGCTTATTGATAACAACGGTAATATTTCAGATCAACAGGGTAAAACATAATTAGACTAACATTTAGTAAGCTATGTTAAAACGTGTGTCGCCGATTTATCGATTTCTTTTTGTTAATTCATCTTCGGTAATATAACCGTCCTTATTTTTATCACGCATATTAAAGTTCTCTTTTAATTTCCCTTTGGCTTCAGATTTTGAGATTTTGCCATCATTGTTGGTATCCATATTCTCTAGCATTTTACGGAAAGAAGGAGCTGTATTTTTTGTCTTTTGACTATTAGATTCTTGTTGGTTTTGTTTTACAGGTTTGGTATTAGGTACTGATTGTTGTGTAGTCTCAGTATTTTCTAAGTTGTTTGTATTTCTAACGCCGCTATTTGAGTTCTCGCTAGACGTACTATTGTGAGAGCTTTGTAAAGTCATTAAGTCTTCTCCATATATAATATTGCCTAAGTAGTTTTTTCGAAGCTCTGCAGTTGTGGCGTCTTCATCTATATCTGTAACGTTGAAATGTGTTAAAACTAAAGTCTTAACATTGGACTCTTTAGCCATTTGAGAGCTTTCCGCTAAATTAACGTGTGCTTTTTCTTTTGCTCCGTTATTTTTCCCATTAGTTTTAGTTTCTTTTCGTTTTGAACCAAGCGCAATGGCACCACCAGAATCCATTATTAAATAATCCGCATTTTTAGCCAAAATAGGTAAGGATTCAGAGTAGGTTAAATCACCCGAAATCACAATGGACGTATCACCTGCGTCAAAACGATAGGCGAGCGTTGCAATAGTATGGTTTACGGGAGTATACGACACGGTAATATCTCCAATTTGAAAGGTATTATTTCCTGTTAAGTTTTTAGCTTCATACTTAGATGTTACATCGGTTAGAGTTCTTCCTGATTTTGATAATCTATAATCAATGTCTTCTTTATAAATGCTAAGGATGTGATCTATAATGGAAGTGGTTTGTTCTGGTCCTGCTATAATTGTCCTGTTACCACCAAGAAGTGATTGAATAAAAATAGGAGCCAACTCCTCATTATGGTCTAAATGATGGTGTGTAAAAAGCAAACCGTCTATGTCTTTAATTTTTGTGTCAATCTTATCTAAATTGGCTTGAGTACCATTGCCCATGTCTACTAAAATCCGGGTATTTTTATAAGAAATTAATACCGAAGGCCCTGAACGTTCAGTATTATATTTGGGAGATCCTGAACCAATTATGGTTGCGGTTAATTGCGAATTGTTTTCTTGAGCGAATAGTTGTGTTCCTAAAAAAAGCAGTATTAAAACCCAGTGGTTTTTCATTTTATATATTTCTTTCTTTGACACTTCGTTTTCTTAAAGGTTTAATTTAAGAAGGAAATAAAGGTATTTAAATTGGTAAGGGGCTTCGGTATGATGAGTTGTGGTTTTATTTTGCTATAGGTACATTGGAGAAAATAGTTAATGGAGATTAGAAAAGTGCTTTAGTGAAAAGGTAGTGAGTATTTCTCTTGCCCTCAGTTATTTTGAGCGATAACTAGTCTTACTTTTTCTCCGAAATAGATGTACTTATTTAAAAATAGAAGTTGTTATTTCGTAAGGAGGTTTCATTCATGATACTATGAAAGATACGGTCGTTTAAGTTGACGTAAGTAATGAAACGGTGTTTTTTAACGGTCACCACATTGCTGTGTGATTGTGCGCTAGTATTTTTAAATAGGAAATAGGATGTAATAAAATAGCATTAATGTTTGATGGAAACTGTAAAAGTGCTTTAGTTAAAAGTTAATGAGTTTTTACTACAGTACTTTGTTGCGGTGCGTAATTTTTTGACGCAGACATTGGATTCACTTGTATTTGTCCCCCGATTGCTTTCAATACTTTCATAATTGTCGAAAATTGTGGTTTCGCACCATCAGATAAAGCTTTGTATAAACTCGGTCTGCTTAATCCTGTTTCTTCCGCAATTTTTGTCATTCCGATGGCTTTTGCAATATGTCCAATTGCATTAATTATATCCGCATTATTTCCTTCTTGCAAAACGGTATTGAGGTATTCCGCAATCATTTCTTTGCTTTCTAAATAATCCGCTATTTCAAATCTTGAAGTTCCCATTTTCTATTTATTCAATTTTTTCCAAATTTCTTTCGCTTTTGCAATATCCTTTTGTTGCGTAGATTTATCTCCTCCAATTAGTAAAACAATTATTTTTCCGTCTTTTTCTTTAAAGTAAACTCTGTAACCTTTCGCAAAATTTATTCGCATTTCACGAATTCCATCGCCAACTGTTTTACAATCGCCAAAATGTTCGTCAGTTTCTAATTTCTGAATCCTAAACAAAATTTTTGCTTTTGCCTTAAAGTCTTTTAACTTTCTCAGCCATTTGTCAAATTCATCTGTTTTTTCAATAAAGAACATAAGCACTGTATCTACTTGGATACAAAGTTAAGAAAAATATTTGAATATATTCAATTCAGATTGAGTTTTCAGCAGAGTGAATTTTTATGCACCTCAACTAGTTACAACAATATTAAGATAAACTTCATCTCATCCTTATTTTTGAATAAGCAAAACTTTCAACCTCATTTCCTTCCAGCCAAAACTAAACTTAACTGCTTTCCGAAAATCGCAGTAATTCCGCCAGCCAAGCCACCAACAACACCTGTAACTAACATTAAAACATAAGGATTACCACCTAATGGTAAGAGCACAGCGATACGCTTCGCTAACGTAAAATCGTTTCCGCTACTTATAAAATAACTCATTACAAACCAAAATATAAGAATGGCCAAAAACGGAATAAAAAACACGGCTGCTTTTCTTAAGGGTATAAATAAAGCTGTTGCTAATGCGGCTGTCATTACAGACCACCATGGTAGAAATAAGGATAATACATATGCTAAGACTATAGTGACTATAAAATTGATGATATTTTTGCTCATTAGTTCGATGGTGTTAGTGTTTGTGTGCCAATAATAGCGTCGGTTGCCGTATTGCTTTGTAGAAAATTAAGACTATGGTATTTTCCGGCAGCCCAATCGTCTATAAAATTATCGTAATATTTACTTCCTGGGTTTCCAGATTGTCCACCTGGATAAATACCAAAAGCAGTAGGAGGTGAGGTCATTTCTACAATCATTCTCCAAGATGGGCCATGGTCTTCGGAAGTCGCATTAACAATACTGCGATCTCCACCAATCGGAATATCAAAAACAGAAAAGGCAGGTAAACCTTGTAGTAAATGACTTGCATGAGTGGCTTTATAAGTTAGCCAAGTGTAGTCGCCTTTTTCGGCTTTAATTTCTATAAGACGTGCGGCAGCTGCTTTAAAGGCTAATAAAAATAAGTCTTTTGCGGTTTCTGTTTCAGGTGTGTCTACAATATCCATAAAGGCATCATCGCCTTTGTTTTTTAATAAATAAATGGTTTGGTAGGCGAATGGTTGTTCTAAGGCTGTATCTTCTACATCAAACTCATCCCAAACCATATCGTAAAGTTTTCCATACCATTGTCTAAAAATACTAGGTCCAACTTCGTTAATATCGTTATTAAATTGCCAAGTCTTTATTTCATCATAGATGGCTTTTTCTTCTTCAGTTAAACTAGAATTATCCATGTGCTCTAACATGTATGGTACAATTTCAGCAGCTTTAAGGTTGTAGTTATTGTTGTGTAAATCCTTGAAATCTTGAACACTAAACTTATCCTTAGAATTGAAGAAATCATTAATTACACGATTTCTATAGGTTTCATAACCATCATTAAAGACATAATACGGATAGGTTTCATCAACAGGGTGCTGATTTGCAGAACTTACAAAACCACGTTCCGGATTTTTAGTGTGTGCATTAAACTCTTGTGGAATAAATCCTTGCCAGTCGTTTTCAGATTTGCTACCGTCCATAATAAACTTACCTTGACCTTCCCATTTATTTGGCAGTAAACCTTGTATCCATAACGCAATATCTCCTTCAGTAGATGCAAACACAAAATTCTGAGCAGGGGCAATCCAGTTTTTTAAAGCTTCCGTATAGTCATCATAGTTTTTGGCTTTGTTTAATTCGGTAAAGGTCTTTTGACCATTCCCAGGAATATGACCTGTCCACTGCATCGCATAACCCGCTAATTCTTGGTCAGACTTAAAGTTTTTATCATAGACCACAGGACCATGATGTGTGTAGAGTACGGAATCCTTGTAGGTTTCTTTACCTTTTATTTTAATCTCTTCAACGCGTACAGACACATCTTTCCATTGATTGTCGAATTTATATTGTGTTCTATTGGCATTGAATTCAATTTTATACCAATCAATAACATCTCTTGTGGCGTTGGTTTCGCCCCAAGCAATATGTTGATTAAAACCAGAAATAACAGCTAATGCACCAGGTAATGTGGCACCAAAGGCGTTGTGGTCTGGAGTGCTCAATTGCATAACAAACCAAATGGAAGGTAGGTTTAAACCTAAATGTGGATCGTTAGCTAAAATAGCATTTCCGGTAGTTGATTTTTTACCAGAAACAGCCCAATTATTACTACCGTTATCTGGATTCGGTTTATCGATAGTTTCGGAAATAGAATCTAAAACAGGCGTGCTATTTGGGGTTGGAGTTTGTGGCACGTCAATAAAACTCCAATCAGTGTCTTTTGATATTATAGGATCTGTAATGTCGAAGAAATCTGGAAACAATAAATCGAATCGTTCCTTACCAAACAATCGTAAGGCATTCGTGTTTTCCATGTCGTCATCTCCACCAGCCAACATTTTAGTCATATACATTAATAGTAAAGCC
The DNA here is from genome assembly GCF_000427335.1 of Winogradskyella psychrotolerans RS-3. Classification (GTDB taxonomy): domain Bacteria; phylum Bacteroidota; class Bacteroidia; order Flavobacteriales; family Flavobacteriaceae; genus Winogradskyella; species Winogradskyella psychrotolerans. Next base: position 15,618 of record NZ_ATMR01000037.1, read on the forward strand.
GTTTTTTTAGGTGTCCATGCTTCGGGTTTATAATCCAATAATTTATATTCAACCGGTAAATCTTTTGGCTCTAATTGATTGATATAGCTATTTACACCATCTGCATAGGCTTGTACCATGGCTGAGGTGGTGTCATCGTCCGCCATTTTGTTTAGGGTTTGTTCTGCTCCATAACCCATGCCTCGTCTACGTTCTTGTCGGTCGTAATTAAGTGCGGCGTCTCCTATAATTTCAGATAAACGACCAGAAGCTGCAAACGTCTGAAATTCCATTTGCCATAACCTGTGCTTTGCGGTTATGTAGCCTTGTGCTCTGTATAAATCGAGATCGTTTTGAGCAAATACATGTGGAATTAATTCCGCATCATAATGCACGGTGACTTTATCTTTTAAATCAGGAATCGAAATCTCTCCAGTAATGGATTCGTCGGTTTCATTTTGCCAGACTCCTGTGTAAGGATTTAAGAATTTACCAATAGGCGGAATGGATCCGAACTTAGTGTTTAGCGCAAAGAAAATGCCTATCGTTAGAACGAAGGATAGAATTAGTTTAAAATACTTCATGAAGTTAAATTATAGAGAATTTAAAAATAGGAAAATTATTATTAATGTGAGACACGGACTGCACTAATTATTAGTTGTGTTGAATAAGAATTAGTTACATTGAAATTAGCACGAAATACGAAGGGGTAGAAGCTTTGCGACTTAACGGTTATACGCGATAGATTATAGTGGTATCTGAGGTTTTTCCTTGAAGTACACGAAGGTTTTACATAGAGTTTACACGGATATTGCACAGAGAAAAAGAAGAAAATTTGAATTTTAATACCTAAATTTAAAATGAAAAATTAATTTGCTAAAGGCTAAAGGCTAAAGGCTAAAGGCTAAAGGCTAAAGGCTAAAGGCTAAAGACTAAAGACTAAAGGCTAAAGGCTAAAGGCTAAAGACTAAAGACTAAAGACTAAAGACTAAAGACTAAAGGCAGAAAACTATCGAAGCACCAACTTCTTAACAACTTCCTTTCTCAAGGATTCATTAAGCATCTTTATAATTTTATCTGTACCGTAACTCAATTCTTCACGTAGCACACTAGAGCTGAGTTGCACATAAAGTGTATCGTGTTTTAGTTCAATTGCGGTTGTGTAATTATTAACTCCGTTTCCCATAAGATTTGCCCAAGCTTCACGCACATCTACTTTATCTAAACCGGACTGTAAATTGTTGGTTTGTACAAACTCTTTTAGAATGTCTTGTATGGGTTGGTTATCGTTATTTCGTTTTGCCATTTCTAATTGTCTTTACGTATTTTAATCGCTCTGTTTTGCTCAGGTAATTGAAATTATTCTAAATCTAATTTTATAGAAGTGTAACGTTTGTAAAGATACACATTTTCATCCTCATTAACGATTTTAAGTTGGGTTGGAGTGGCTTCTAAAATTGTCTCATTCCAATTCGCATAAGGGGTCGTATAGTAAATGTTTAGTTTGTTACCTTCAATTTTTAGTTGAATAGTCTCCGCATCATCAGATGTAAAATAGGTGTCATTTATGCCTGGCTTTAGTTTTTTCTGAAACCCTTTAAGCTATCATTTACGCTGATATAATCTATAGTTTCGTTGAACTTGTATTCTTTCTTACTACCATCTGCCATGGTAACTTCTTCAATTTCCCAATATCCTTCTACGTGCTCAATGTAGATTTCTGGGTTTGGAGAACAGCTAAATATAAAAAGACAGAGTAGCCAAAAACAGTTTTTCATAATTTGAAAATTTTATAGGATTGGTGGGTTTGCTTTATCACATCTTCAGTACGTTCGGCATGTGTATCGCTTATAAATATTTGTCCAAAATGCTCGTCATCTACGAGATTGATGATTTGCGCCACGCGGTTTTCATCTAACTTATCAAAAATATCATCTAATAAGAGAATAGGAGAGACCCCGCTTTGTAGTTTTATAAAATCGAATTGCGCCAACTTCAACGCAATTAAAAAGGATTTCTGCTGTCCTTGACTTCCAAACTTTTTAATAGGAAAGTCGTCAATCAAAAAGACTAAATCGTCTTTGTGTGTGCCTACAGTGGTATATTGAATCGCTCTATCCTTATTAATCGACTTTTTAAGTAAATCTATTAATTCATCATCAAATAAATCACTTTTATATTGTAGATCGATGGTTTCTTTACTTTGGCTAATGGCTTCGTAACGTGCTTTAAAAATAGGAATAAACGTTTTTAAGAAAGCGTCTCGTTTTTTAAATATTTCGGTACCGTAGTTATGAAGTTGTTCATTATATATAGACAGCGTATCATTATTAAAGGTATTGTTGACTGCGAAATATTTTAATAATGCATTACGCTGTGAGAGTACCTTATTATAATTAATGAGTTCCGTTAAATAGCTTTTATCACTCTGCGAAATAACACTATCTATAAATTTACGTCTGGTATCGCTACCTTCAATAATGAGATCGCGATCTGCAGGAGAAATAATAACGAGCGGAATAAAACCAATATGCTCACTAAACTTTTCGTACGCCTTGCCATTCTTTTTAATGACTTTTTTCTGACCACGTTTTAAGGATACAATGATTTTTTCGGTGCGTTCATATTTAGAGAAATTACCATCCACCACAAAAAACTCTGCATTGTGGTTGATATTTTGAACCGCAATAGGATTAAAGTAACTTTTTCCGAAAGCCAGATGATAAATAGCATCTAAGGCATTCGTTTTTCCAATACCATTGGCTCCAACAAAACAATTGATTTTGACGTCGAAATCGAAAACCTGACTTTCAAAATTTTTATAATTAACTAAAGATAGCGTGTTTAGATTCATGAAAAGATAACATTATGCCTAATTTTACTGATGTAGCAAGGTATTTTCAACGTGTAATTAATAATTCAAAAATAACAAATAAATAGGCTTTTAAATCCCAATAAAAATTTTATTTTTGCGGACGCACAAAATGACAAGTTATGGCAACGTATAAGAAAAGAGGCTACAAACCAAAAACGAAAAAGGAGCAGGAAGAAGTAGTTGATGAAAACTCAACAACTGCTGAGGTATTTAATACTTTAGACGAAGGAGCTTCGAGAACAGAGGAATGGGCTGTTAAAAATCAAAAATATATTTTAGGTGTTGTTGGAGCTATAGCTTTAGTGGTTCTTGGATATTTAGGTTATAATAAGTTAGTAGCAGAGCCACAACAAAAGGATGCTATGAACGAAATGTATACGGCTAAAAAGTATTTTGATGATGCTGTTAGTGGTATGTCTTCAGATTCACTTTACAGAATGTCCTTAGATGGAGGTGAAGGTAAATACGGTATGCTAGATATTATTAATGAGTATGGAGGAAGTCCTGCTGCCAATTTAGCAAACTATTATGCTGGTATGGCATATTTAAATTTAAAAGATTACCAGAATGCTGTAGAGCATTTAGGGAATTTTTCTAGTGACGATAAAATGTTAAACCCTATTGCTAAAGGTGGTATTGGTGACGCATTTGCGCAACTCGATCAAAAATCGGATGCTTTAGGCTATTACGAAAAAGCTTTTAAAGCTAACGTTAATGAATTTACAACTCCTTTATATTTAATGAAAGCAGCACGTGTTGCTATTGATTTAGGAGAAAACGCTAAAGCTTTAGAATATTTAAAGCGTATTAAATCTGAATTTTCTACTTCAACTGAAGCTAAGAATGCAGATGTTTTAATCGGAAAAGTAGAAGCAAGCTTATAGTCTATGGCTACAGTAAATCATAATTTATCGGCTTACGATAAAGCAACAATCCCAAACGCGAAAGATTTTCGGTTTGGGATTGTTGTTTCAGAATGGAATGACACCATTACCGAAGGGTTGTGGCAAGGAGCTTTTGATGCCCTCTTAGATTGCGGAGCAATTAAGCAAAATATTGTCCGTTGGAATGTTCCTGGTGCTTTTGAGTTAACTTACGGTGCAGCCAGGATGAGTAAAAGTATTTATGCAGACTCCGGAATGTTAGATGCTATTATAGTCATTGGCTGTGTGATTCAAGGTGAGACAAAACATTTCGATTTTGTATGCGAAGGAGTGACTCAAGGCATTAAAGATCTTAATGTAAAAGGAGATATTCCTGTTATTTTCTGCGTGCTTACAGATAATACACAACAACAATCTATTGACCGTTCTGGAGGTATACACGGTAATAAAGGTACCGAAGCGGCAATTGCGGCAATAAAAATGGCGGCTTTACGTAAGGAGACGTTATAAGTATTCAGTCCTCAGTCCTCAGTTGGCAGTCACATCGCCTTAAAATAATACATACTTATATTTTGTGATAGGCTAAAATTTAATTTTGCACACTGCACACTGCACACTGCACACTGCACACTGCACACTGCACACTGCACACTGCACACTGCACACTGCACACTGCACACTGCACACTGCCAACCCACTCTGGCATCCTTTTTGTTAATAATTTTAAGGAATCCTTAAGGTATAATTCCTTGTATTTTCTGTACTTTTGAGATTAATCAAGTTTAATTTAAGAGCCACTTGTTTAAACAAAGAAAAAATAAACGTTTTAACTATAAACCTCGTTTTCAGGATTCCGAAGAAAAAAAGTCGAGAGCCGACTTCGAAGCAAAATGGAATGATACCAAAGGTGGAGACAAAAGTAGAGGTAAATTGCGCTCTACTTTACCAGCTTTAATCATATTATTAGTTTTGATTTTTGTTTTAATTTATATTCTTGAAGAATATATTAGATAAGAATGTTATGGGATTCATGAAATTGAAAAAAATAAAAAGTTTAATTATCAACCACGTTATTACAAAGGGGATGGTAATCCGTTTGAACTTAAGCATAAGTTTGATGAGCATAGAACTTCAATATCTCCTGCAAAAGGTATTAAAGGAAAATTTAGTGCTGCTATTGATGATTACAAGCACAATCCAGATGATAATGTTAATAAACGTGTAATTATTATTGTTGCAGTTTTAATCTTGCTGTTTTTGTTTATTATTGGTTTCGATTTATCTATTTTTCTTCCACAAAGCTAATGTCAGATATTATTCAACTTTTACCAGACCATGTTGCTAACCAAATTGCAGCAGGTGAGGTCGTTCAGCGTCCAGCTTCTGTAGTTAAAGAACTCATGGAAAATGCCATAGATGCTAATGCTACAGAAATTAAACTCATTATTAAAGATGCTGGTAAAACCTTAGTACAAGTTATTGATAATGGTAAGGGTATGAGTGTTACTGATGCTCGTCTCAGTTTTGAGCGTCATGCCACATCAAAAATTAGAGCCGCTGAAGATTTATTTCAACTCAACACCAAAGGTTTTAGAGGAGAGGCATTAGCGAGTATTGCGGCGATTGCGCATGTTGAGCTTAAAACGAAACAAGACGAAGACGATTTAGGAACTGTCATTGTTATTGAAGGTAGTGAGGTGAAATCACAAGAGGTTTCCGTAATTCCAACAGGAACTTCGGTTTCCGTAAAACACTTATTTTTTAATATTCCTGCAAGACGAAATTTTTTAAAGTCCGATACTGTTGAACTTCGCCATATTACAGACGAGTTTCATCGTGTGGCTTTAGCGCATCCTAATATCGCTTTTGCTTTTTACCATAACGGTAGTGATTTGTTTAATGTACCACAAGAAAACTACAGACAACGTGTGGTGCATATCTTTGGAACTAAAACCAATGAAAAATTAGTACCAGTTGAAGAGGAAACGGAAGTGTTAAAAATTTCAGGATTTGTTGGTAAACCTAACTTTTCTAAGAAAACGAAATCGGAACAATTCTTTTTTGTAAATCAACGTTTTATTAAGAGTCCTTATTTGAATCACGCGATTAAATCGGCATTCGAAGGTTTATTAAAAGATGGCTATCACGCCAGTTATTTTTTAAATCTTACTGTCGATCCGAAATCGATAGATATTAATATTCACCCCACAAAAACTGAAATTAAGTTTGATGATGAGCACACGCTTTATGCGATTCTGCGTTCAGCTGTTAAACATAGTTTAGGACAATTTAATATTGCACCAGTTTTAGATTTTGAACATCAGAGTAGTTTAAATACTCCGTATGATTATAAGGATAAAAAAGCATCCACCCCTGCAATAGAAGTGGATCGCAGTTTTAATCCGTTTGCAGAAGATTCAGGTATAAAACAAAAGACCACAAGTCATAATACTGGATTTAAGTCTGCGCCAACAGCATCTTGGGAAAGCTTGTATGTAGGTTTGGAATCGAAAGGTAATAATTCGCAATCCGATTTTAGTCAGGTGACTTTTGAAAGTGAATCTAAAAACGAGTCTATTTTTAGTGATTCGTCTATTGAAACTAGAAAAACGACGTTTCAATTGCAACAAAAATATATTGTGAGTACCTTAAAATCAGGTATGTTAGTTATTGACCAGAATAGGGCGCATCAGCGAATCCTATATGAGAACTTTTTAAGGCATATTACGATAAAGGAAGCGACAAGTCAGCAGTTATTGTTTCCTTTACAATTGCATTTTACACCTAACGAAATAAAAATTATAGAAGACTTAAAAGCTGATTTAGAACATACAGGTTTTGTGTTTTCTGAATTAAGTACAAAAGAGATTACTATTAAAGGTGTGCCAGTTGGAGTGCCAGAAAGTGAGGTCTCTATTATTTTAGAACAGTTAATTAGTGATGTAGAAAATGATGTGCCAGACACTAACTTTAGTGCTGCAGATTTGTTAGCTAAATCTATGGCAAAGAGTTTAGCGATTAAAAATGGTCAATCATTAAACAGCACAGAACAAGAACATATGGTAAATAGTTTGTTTGCCTGTAAGGAACCAAATGTATCACCAACCAATAGACCAACGTTTATTACGATGGCAGTTGATGATATTGAAAAAAAATTCATGTAGTTTATGAGACAAGGAATAACGGATGCCGTAAAGCATTTATTGATTATAAATGTAGTCATGTTTATAGGTACTTTGGTAATTGGTAATGGAGAAGCCTTTTATCAATGGTTTGCGCTTTATTTTCCTCAGAATCCAAATTTCCAACCTTGGCAGATTTTGACTCATATATTTATGCACGGTAATTTTATGCATATCGCATTTAATATGTTTGCATTATGGATGTTTGGTACAGCTGTAGAACAGGTTTTTGGATGGAAAAAATTTATAGTATTCTATTTGCTTTCAGGTTTTGGTGCTGCTTTAATACAACTTGCATTTTTGTATTTTCAGTACAATACAGGTTTAACAACGTTAATAGACTCTGGGATCTCTCAAACAGAAGTGGTAAGCATTTTAAGTGAAGGTAAGTATAGTACGGCTTGGGTTCCACTTTTAGGTGATCATTTTGATAGCTTTATTGGTGCATTTAACGGTACTATGGTGGGCGCATCTGGTGCTATTATGGGAGTTTTAGTAGCTTTTGGAATGCTATTTCCTGAAAATAAATTAATGCTTATTTTCTTACCTATACCAATTAAAGCGAAGTATTTTATTCCTGCGATTATTGCGTTAGATTTGTTTTCTGGTTTAACAGGGCAATCCATTTTTAGCCCAAGTAATACAGCGTATATGGCTCACGTTGGTGGCGCACTTACAGGATTTTTATTGATGTATTTCTGGAAGAAAAATGAAATGGATAAATACCGTTGGAACTAATTATGAGCACGATTCAAGATTTAAAATACAAGTTTAAGAACCTCGATGTTTTTGGTAAGATCATTGCCATTAACGTTGTTGTGTTTTTTATTGGTCTTATTTTTAAATCATTGTTGCGATTTAATCTGTTTAGCTATTTTGAATTGCCATCAGATATCCTAGATTTTATAATGCAACCATGGTCCTTAATTACATATGGCTTCCTACATAATGGATTGTTGCACTTGGCGTTTAATATGTTGTTTCTTTACTATCTATCTAGAGTGACAACAAATCTATTTCGCCAAAAAATGGTTCTTAATATTTATTTCTTAGGAATTATTTTTGGTGGTTTAGCCTATTTAGCGGTTGCTAATTTGGTGCCACTGAGTTTCTTTAATGCTTCAGGAGTACTCGTAGGTGCATCTGCAGGAGTCAGTGCGTTATTACTTTTTGTGGCTGCTTATATGCCTAATAGCGAAATTAGATTGTTTAATTCCTTTAATGTGAAATGGAAACATATCGCTATGGTTATCGTTGGTTTAGATGTGTTTAGAATGTCTTTAGGACTTAATCAAGGTGGTTATGTTGCGCATTTAGGAGGGTATTTATTAGGTTATGTTTATGCGACTAAACTGCTTAAAGGGACAGATATAGGAAAAGGGTTTGAGCGGACTATGGATGGTTTCATGAATTTATTTAAACCTAAGTCTAACTTAAAAACGGTTCATAAAAATAAATCTAAAAGTACAACGACTAAGAAGACTAAAAATCCTTCTGATACGTTAGATAAACAGAAGAAGATTGATACTATTCTCGATAAGATTAGTAAAAGTGGTTATGAGAGTTTAACAGCCGACGAAAAAGCATTTTTATTTAAAGTAGGTAAAGACTAAAACGCGTGAAAGGTTTAAAATTTGGTAGTAAAATTGTGTTTATCATCAATTCGTTGGTGGCATTTTTATTGCTCATATCTTATATCTTACCTTATGTTTCACCGAGAAGTTTTGCGTCACTATCTGTTCTGAGTTTAGGTGTTCCTTTATTGATCTTATTCAATATTGTTTTCTTTATTTACTGGTTACTTCGTGTAAAGAAACAAATGCTGTTATCGTTAATTGTGTTGTTGTTGGGCTGGAATTATATAAATTCAATGTATAAGTTTTCAGCATCAGAAGATACTAAAGATGAAGCTAGTTTTTCCGTGATGTCGTTTAACGTCAGACTTTTTAATAAATATGATTGGTTGAAGGATAAAACAGTAAAGGAGACTATTCTCGATTTTATAAAGAGAGAGCAGCCAGATGTTTTGTGTCTTCAAGAATACCCAAGAAGCGAACAAGTAAAACTTGAAGGATACAATGACTTTAATGCTACTTACAATAAAGGTGTTAAAGGTGGTCAAGCTATTTACTCCAAATTTCCAATTGTTAATTCGGGTTCGTTAGAATTTCCTAATACCTATAACAATGCTATTTTTGTCGATATTGTAAAACAAAAAGATACCATTAGAGTTTATACATTTCACTTGCAATCGTCAGGTATTGAAACTGATGTAGAAAAACTAAAAAGGAAACATCTAGTCATTTGTTTAAGCAAGTTGGTGCGACGTTTAAAGCACAACAAGATCAAGTGGAATTGTTTTTAGAGCACAAGTCAAAAACAAAATATAAAACGATAGTAACTGGTGATTTTAACAACACGCCTTATTCTTATATCTACAGAATGATAAAAGGTGATGACTTAAAAGATACGTTTGAAGCTGCTGGTAATGGTTTTGGTAGAACTTACGATTTTAAATTTTTTCCAATGCGAATCGATTTTATTTTAGCGGATGAAGATTTTACAGTTAATGGTTTTAAAACTTTTGATGTAAAATTATCTGATCATTACCCTATAAAAACCACGCTTAGTTTAGAGTAAACTACATTAGCCAGCAATCTGCGGTGTCTGCAATAATATGAATTACCAATCCAAGACCAACCAATCGTACCTTTTTAGGAATTAGTAGCGCTATATAAACCACAATAGCATAGTAGGAGTGGAGTGTGTGAAAGTTAATACTGCAACGGTTAGGGTCAAAAATAGGATTTGCTAATAAGTGATCTAAATCTATTAACATGCCTAAAATCATAATGCCATAAGCCTTTAACCAATACGTCTTATAAAACACGATAGCGACTACCAAAGGTAAGCCAAAGTGTATGCCGTAATGAATAGAGGATTGAAGCATTATTTATTTTATTGAGTACTGTTTTAGTTAAGACTTAGACAACGTTCTTTCACTATTGAAAATTGCAAAAAAAATAATTCAGTTAAATGATTAGTAATTCCTGCTTTTTTAAATACAATTCTGTGTTTGGTCCTTCATTAAATAACAGATCTAAAATACTAAGATTAGGAATAAACCCATGCTTTTCAGTAAAAACTTGGGTGTATGACTCAAAGGTTTTGACTTCAGAATTTCGCTTTACTAAATTTCTATAATCTGTTTTATTAATAGGTTCTTTTTCAAATACAGTCGATTGAATAGGTCTGATGTTTAATTGAAGACTGCTTATTATAATATCTAAACATTTCAAATTAAAGTCTAATATGTAATCGAATTTATTTTCAAAAAGCGGCATGAAGTCATCGATATAGAACTCAAAAAACGGTGACATACTGTAAGCCGATTGTAGCGACTTTAAATGGAGGAGTTGCCATTGTTCTTCATTGGCAATCTTCACATTTTTATAAAGCTGTCTGTTCTTCTGTGTGTAACTCACAGGAACTGTTAAAGCCAACTTACCATTAGCACCATAAATTTCGGTCCGGTTTCTGTAGGATTGTTTTTGATAATTATCAAAGACCTCAAGATGTATCGAATCCGCATTCACAACAGCCCAAAAGTGTGCAATATTTGGGAAATATGTCGGATGTATAAGACCTGTCATAGCGACTAATTTAGTCTGTTTTTATGATGTTGCCTTTTTCTTCTTTCTCCATTTGTTAAAGAATGTGATTCCTAAAACAAGGACAATAAACGGAATTAAATAAGACGTACGTTCATTACCACCACTGACAGTTGTGAATATTCGGTCCCAACGGAAACTCCAGTTTTTAATACCATCGTTAATACCATCAATACTCATCCAAATGAATACAGGTTTACCAAAAATATGATCGTTAGGCACAAATCCCCAATAACGGCTATCAATAGAATTGTGTCTGTTGTCACCCATCATCCAATAGTAATCTTGCTTAAAAGTATATGAAGTAGCCGGTTGGTCGTCAATAAAAATTTGATCACCTCTAGTCACAACGTTGTGACCTTCGTATTCTCCAATCACACGTTTATATATAGAAATATTTTCAGTAGTTAAATTTACAGTACCACCAGCTTTAGGAATCCACATTGGTCCAAAGAAATCTGAATTCCAAGGGTAATTCTTGTCTTTAGGGAAAATATTGCCATCAACGCCTTTTTCTTGTTTTGTAGGTACAATAGATGCGACTTCAGGATGTAATCTTAATTTAGCAATGGCATCATCCGTTGCAGCAGGTATAGAATAAGAGCCTTCAGTAGTTCCATAACCTAAACCATCTGTAATATCATATTTCTTTAAAATATCAATAATTCGCATGGGTTGTAATTGCCTCTTAAACGTAATGTCGTAAGAAAATTGAAGATGAGATCTTGGTGGTAACTTATTTTGTTTCCCGTTAATAAAGACATACCCATTTCTAATTTCTAAAGTATCACCAGCGACACCAACACAGCGTTTTACTAAGTTGGTTTTTTTATCGATAGGCTTGTAATAATTTCGGTCTGGATTAAAATCATTCATGTTCAGCAAGGTATCTGCTGGCTGATTAAAAACGACGATATCATTACGTTCTACATTTTCAAATCCTGGTAATCTTAAAAAAGGCAGTTGGAGTTTATTAATCCAAGAGGTGTTGCGTTCTTCGAAATTATCGTTATATAGGTATGATTTCTTTCCTAAAACAGGAATCGTATCATGTACCATTGGTGCGCCAACTGTGGTCATTGGAGTACGTGCACCATAATGAAACTTACTCACAATTAGAAAGTCACCAACCAATAAAGACTTTTCTAAAGACGATGAAGGAATCACAAAAGGTTGAAAGAAATACGTATGTACAATCGTTGCGGCTACTACAGCGAAAAGAATAGAGCTAATCCATTCTCCTGATGATGTTTTTGGCTTAAGTTGTCTGTCTTCAATATAATTAACATCGGCAACATAATTGAGATAGAACAGGTAAAAACCTAAAGTAACAATGCATAAAAGGGCATCGATTTTACTGTCTTTTCCAAAAGAACGAGCGGTTTCTACCCAAACTGCAGGAATCATAATAAGGTTTACAATTGGTAAAAACATTAAAATTACCCACCACCAAGGGCGTGAGATAATTTTCATTAATACCACTGCATTATAAATTGGCACAAATGCTTCCCAAGCTTTTCTGCCGGCTTTAATATATAATTTCCATGTCGCTAGTCCATGTATAATTTGTAAAATGAGTATAAAAATAAACCATTGTGTCCAGGTCATAACCTTATATTTTGTCTAGTGTAGGTTGAAAATTATTTTAATTCGTTGCAATACATTGGCAAATTAACCAATGTTTAACACATCTTTCATACTAAAGATGCCTTTTTTGTTTTTAATCCATTCTGCAGCGATTACAGCTCCCATAGCAAAACCTTGTCTACTGTGCGCTGTATGTTTAATGCTTATAGCATCTACTTCAGAATTATAGGTAATCTCATGTGTGCCAGGCACTCCTTCAATGCGTTTAGCATCAATCTGAATTTCGGTAGGCTTTGGTTCGTCTAAAGTCCAATTGTTATAATTGGTATGCTCTATAATCTGCTCTGCCAACGTGATTGCAGTTCCACTTGGTGCGTCTAATTTTTGTGTATGATGAATTTCTTCTATTTCTGTTGTGTATTCAGAAAAGCCAGACATTAATTCAATCAATTTTTTGTTGAGTTCAAAGAAAAGGTTAACACCTAAACTAAAATTTGAAGCATAAAGAAAAGTACCTTCTTTAGAGTTGCAGTAGTCAATAATCTCATCGTAATGATCTAACCAACCTGTTGTTCCTGATATTACAGGAACGCCAGCATCCAAAGCTTTTTTTATGTTAGCGACGGCAACTGATGGAATACTAAAGTCTATGGCAACATCAGCATCGGCAAAATCATAATTAGAATCTGCATCTGATACTTTCAATACAATACTGTGACTGCGATTTACTGCGATAGCCTCAATACTTTTGCCCATTCTTCCATAACCGAGTAAAGCTATTTTCATGTTAAAATTTAAAATTAAACGTTAGTCCCAAATCCGAAGTGTTTTCCATTTGGTTATACTGATAATGTGGACTAAGACTTAGGTTTTCGTCGACATTAAATTGAAGTAAATGTGCGTCTATATTAGCATCAATAATATTTAGAGCATATAAGCCTAAAGTTATTAAAACAGACATTTCTTTATTTCGCCTAAACTGTTCTTGTGCTCTAATAAGTCCCTCATCAGAAATTGAACCATAAAATTCGTCTGTTGTATAACCTGCTAAACGACTTTTATAAGCATCTCTATAACGGTCAAACTGCTTATCATTATTAATAAAGAAATATACTCCTGTACCTATGGCTCCCCAAACAATCGGAATTTTCCAATATTTTTTATTGTAAGCCTGACCTAAACCAGGAAGTACTGCAGAGTAAAAAGCAGCCTTAGAAGGTCTTAAAGGATCTATTTCTTTTTTAATTAAGGTTTCGTTCGCAATAATTGGACTTTCTTCTATGGCAATACTAATGCTGTCTTTTTCTATTTGTGAAAATGAAAAAAGTACAGAAAACAAGCAGGCTAAAAGACTGTAAAACCCTCTATTTGTCACGTTGAACTAATTTTTTAATTCGGTTAAAATCTTCTTCAGAATGGAACGGTATTGTTATTTTTCCGCTTCCTGTCTTAGTAACCTTAACGTCTATCTTATGACCGAAGTATTCTGAAAAGTCTCTTACCCCTTTTTTAATATGCTTGGGAATTTCGAAAGTAGGTTCTTCTGTTTTAGCTGGTGCATCAGAATTTAAGTTCTTTACTAATTGTTCCGTAGCTCTAACGGATAATTTATTGGTAATGATTTTTTCGTAAACTTCTAGTTGATCTACTTGGTCTTCAATATTGACCATAGCTCTCCCATGACCCATGCTAATAAAACCATCTCTCATACCTGTTTGTATGATTGGATCTAGCTTTAATAAACGTAAATAATTTGCAATTGTAGAACGTTTTTTTCCAACACGTTCGCTCATTTGCTCTTGTGTTAGTTGAATTTCATCAATTAAACGTTGATACGATAAAGCAATTTCTATTGGGTCTAAATCTTGACGTTGAATATTCTCTACCAAAGCCATTTCTAATGACTCTTGGTCATTAGCAATTCTTATATATGCCGGAATGACTTCTAATCCAATTAGTTTTGAAGCTCTAAAACGACGCTCACCAGATACTAATTGGTATTTGTTAAATGCTAATTTTCTAACCGTTATAGGTTGAATAACTCCAAGCTCGCGAATGGAAGACGCAAGTTCTTTTAATGTTTCTTCATTAAAATTAGTTCTTGGTTGAAATGGATTGACCTCAATACTTTCAATATCGAGTTCTACAATATTACCAACCACTTTATCTGCATTGATATCTTCGGCAGAATTTATATCGTTATCAGGATCTTTTAGTAAGGCAGAAAGACCACGTCCTAATGCTTGTTTTTTTGTCGCTTTCGCCATTATAATTCATTTTTCTTTATCAGCTCCTTTGCTAGGCTCAAATAATTTACTGCTCCTTTGCTGCTTACATCATAATTAATAATGCTCTCTCCATAACTTGGTGCTTCACCTAAGCGTACGTTTCTTTGAATAATCGTATCAAACACCATATCACTAAAGTGTTTCTGAACTTCTTCTACGACCTGGTTAGATAAGCGTAAACGAGAATCGAACATTGTTAATAATAAACCTTCTATGTCTAACGCTTCATTATGGATTTTCTGTACACTTTTAATAGTATTTAACAGTTTACCTAAACCTTCTAATGCAAAATATTCACATTGAATAGGTATAATTACTGAATCTGCGGCTGTTAAGGCATTTAACGTAAGTAATCCTAGGGACGGCGCACAATCAATTAAAATGTAATCATATTCCGTTTTTAAATCGGTAATAGCCTTTTTAAGCATGTATTCACGCTCTTCTTTATCTACTAACTCAATTTCTATAGCTACAAGATCGATATGAGCAGGTAAAATATCTACATTGGGTGCATTAGAAGCTACAATGGCGTCTTTTGCTAAAGCAGTGTGTTCTAAAACCTGGTAGGAGCCTATCTCAACAGCGTCTACATCAATACCTAAACCCGAACTTGCGTTGGCTTGAGGATCGGCATCTATAAGCAGCACTTTCTTCTCTAGGGCACCTAGTGAAGCGGCTAAATTTACTGAGGTTGTTGTCTTACCAACTCCTCCTTTCTGATTTGCTATCGCAATGATTTTACCCATTAAATGATTTGGTTAAATATAAGGGCTTAAAATTACGATTATTTACGACTTTAAGAAATTGAAGTTGTTAACAGTTCTATAAAAAAAAGCAGCCTTCTATAGAAATATAAAAGGCTGCTTAATATTAAGAGGATAATTTTATTTTTCTGGATTATGAATACCAGTGATATAACCTTGAGTTAAATATTTTTTTGCCGCATCGTGCAGGTCGGCTACGGTTAAGCTATTTACAGCATCTTCAAATTTTAAAATGTTATGTGCATCTTTTTTGAGGTAGTCTGCATTTTTAAGCTGCCCTAACCAAAATCTATTGGTTTTTAAATCTTCTTTATAATCTAAGATTTGAGCTTTTTTTACTTTTTCTAAATCTTTTTCTGTTGGGCCTTCTTTTACTAAAAGATCGACTTCTTTCATCGTTGCTGTTATAAGTTTATCAACATTTTCCGGACCGCAAGGAAAGCTAATGTTAAACCTAAACCAATCATAAGGCATATTACTAATACTCGCATTGGCACCAGCTCCGTATACGCCTCCTTCTTCTTCACGTAACTTTTCAATTAATTTAATTGATAAAACTTCAGCTAAACTTTTTAAGGCATGAGCTTCTTTTTCACTGTAATCGGTTGGACCGTGATAAGTTATTCTTACTGAGCTTTTTGGATCTTCGCCTTTCTCAATAATCTTTTTATGAGAACCTGTTAAGGGTCTAAAATCGCTTACGTTATAAGATTCGTTGCTTTTAGTTGAAGGTAAACTAGCTAAATAAGTTTCGCATAATTCAACAAACTTAGTTTCGTCAATATTACCTACAAAATAGAAATGGAAATCACCTGCATCGGCAAAACGTTCTTTGTATTTTTCGTATGCTAAATTATAATCTGCGTTATCCATGTCTTCAGCAGTTGGGAATCCGGTATATCTTGGGTTTTTTCCATAAATAAACTCTGACAATTGATCTTGAAAATAAAATTGTGGACTAGATAGAAGATTGCCTAAAAACGCCTTTTGTTTATCAGCAAAACTTTTAAAGGCGTTTTCATCTTTATTTAAAGCCGTAAAGTGTAGATGCGTTAATTGAAATAGTGTTTCTAAATCTTTAGGTGTTGTATTGCCTGATAACCCTTCGCTATAAGTGCCAATTGACAATCTTACATTTGCAATTTTACCAGACATCATTTTTCCTAATTCAATCTTATCAAAACCATTAACTCCAGCTTCTGTTAAACCTCCATTAGCATTAGAAGTTGCTTTGTAGTCTTCATCAGTATATAACGAAGTTCCTCCATAGCTAAACGCGTCAAATAAAATTTCATCATTCTTAAAATCAGTCTTTTTGTAAGTTACTGTAGCTCCATTGCTTAATAATAACGTGGTTGTGCCTAGTGTTTCATCTGTTTTATAGTCTGCGATACTGCCTTTTGATGGCATTTTAGTCATTAAAGATGAAGCAACAGCCTTGTCTTCATAAGGTTTTAAATCCATTGCATTAACAGAATCTAATAATTCTAATACTTCCGCTTCTTTAACTTGTTCTAAATCGTCTTTTTCTGGACCTGTAAGTATAATAACGCGGTTGTCTTCTTTGATATAAGATTTAATCAATGCGTTAACTTCATCTAATGTAATAGTTGGTAATTGTGCATTCATAAAGTCGAATCTCCAATCCATACTAGGAATAGGGTTTTGCTCTAAGAAATTACTAACGTAACGGCCGACAATTCTGTTAGATTCCATTTTGTCTCTATCTTTAAAGGCGCGTTCCATATTGGCAATGATGTCTTTTTTAGCACGATTAAATTCTCCTTCAAAAAAGCCATGTTGAAGAACACGTTGATTTTCTACTAAAAGTGTTTTTAATGCGTCTAATTGTCCGGTCGGACTCGTCATAGCAGAAGATTGAAAAGCATTCTTAGTACGTGCATACGTGCCGCCGTAGTAAGTAAAGCCATATACAAAAGGAGGATTGTCTCCATTTCTAATTTCATCTAGTCGATTATTTATCATTTGAGAGAATAAATTCTCAACCATAGATTTTCTATAATCAGCGTAAGTAACATCTGGTTTAGAGTTTACTTTATCTTTAAACATTAATTGTACGTTTGAAAATGGTGCTTCCTTATCGGATTCAATGGCAACAAAGGTTTCCTTATGGTTAGGTAAATCGAATGATGGTCTTGGTTTTGGGTTTTTCGGATTTTTTATATGTCCGAAATGTGACTTTATTTTTTCTTCTAATACTGATACATCAATATCTCCCACGGCAATTACGGCCATTAAATCTGGTCTGTACCAATCTTTATAAAAACGCTTTAGGCTTTCGTATTTAAAAGTTTCTAAATTCTCTTTTGTGCCAATAGGAAGTCGTTCTGCATACATGGAACCATGCATCATTTTTGGTAAGTATTCTTGCATCATGCGTTCGTCAGCTCCTTTACCTAAACGGTATTCTTCTAAAACAACACCACGTTCATTGTCTATCTCTTCATCGGTTAAAAGCGCGTTGTGCGCCCAATCTTCTATGATTTGAAAACCTTTTTCAAGTTTTTCCGGATCATCGCTAGGAATAGGGAGGATGTAAACAGTTTCATCGAAACTAGTATAAGCATTTAGGTGCGCTCCAAACTTTACACCAATACTTTGAAGGTAATCAACTAACTCATTTTTTTTGAAATTTTTGGTGCCATTAAAGCACATATGTTCCATAAAGTGTGCTAAGCCTAATTGGTCTTCGTCTTCTAGAATAGAACCAGCATTAATAACAAGTCTCAGTTCGACTTTGTTTTCAGGTTTTGGGTTGTTTTGAATGTAATAAGTGAGACCGTTTGATAAAGTGCCTGTTTTTACATTAGGGTCTGTGGGAATGAGATCTGATGGATTGTAAGTAACTTTTGAATCTGGTGTTGTGGCTACAACCTGAGCATTTAAGGGAAATACAAAGGTTAGACACATTATTACTAATGTACCAATACTAAATTTTTTCATTGATTGCTGGATTTAATGGATTAGTGTTTATAAGAAATTTCCACTAATTTAAACATAAAATCATGAAAGTTAAAGGAATAACGATATTTTAACTAAACACTTAGTTTGAAGATAGAGCTTGTCTGTTCAAAAATTTTAGAACTGAATTAAAGTAATCTTCGCCTCCAGTTTCCCAAAGATCTGAATGGCCAGCTGATTCTATTTCTATAAATTCTTTATCAATACTTTTAATCCTAGAGAAGTTCGCTTTGCCATTTGTGATTGGGATTGGTTTGTCTTTTCCGCCGTGAACAACTAGTATCGGTTGTGTAATATTTTCACTGTATTTGTATGGGTTAGCGTCATCGGGATTGAAATCGGCAATACGTCCTGCTCTGTCAACTAAATAATTACTGAATAATTCTAGGTTGAACCCTGCGTGACGCTTAAAATAATATTGAATATTTGTTTTTAAGTTTTTATATGAACTTTCTGCAATGCCGTATTTAATACGCTTATCCATTCCCATTGCTTGTAATGTAAACGCACCTCCTATGGATTGTCCCCAAAGACCGATGTTGCCTAAATTTTCATCTTTAATTAATTGGCTAATTAGTGTCTGAATGTCTTTTGTTTCTTTAACTCCATACGTAAGAAACTGACCTTCGCTTTCGCCAAACCCTCTAGAATCTAACGCTACCGAGTTAAAGCCATTTGTAGCTAAAAATTCACTTAACCCGAGAAAATGATCTTTATTATGGCTACTACCATGCAATAATATTATTGTGCCTTTAGTGTTTTGTAAGCTCGAGTATGTTAATAGGGCAGATAGCTTAAGGTTGTCAAAGGTTATAATCGTTAACTTCTTTCTTTTGAATTTAGAGTTGTCGTTAGATTCTAATTGGGCATTTATAACTTTTTCTGTTTTAAACAGTTGAGCAATAGGATTTCTTGTTTGCATTATAAAACGAGGGAAAACAAAATGTATAAGTATTAATCCTGCTATAGTTAGAATTAGTAAAACACGTTTTATGAATTTTGTTTTTCTGTTTTTTTTCATGCAGGATTGGAGCTATTTAGTGGGGTATGAAATTTGAAAAGAAAAGCGATATACTAGTCAATCAGTATTTCCAAAATCTGAATAGCGGCTTCACTAATTTTAGTTCCCGGCCCAAAGACAGCAACAGCACCAGCGTCGAATAAATATTGGTAATCTTGTTTCGGTATCACACCACCAACGATGACCATAATATCATCTCTACCGTATTTTTTTAGTTCTTCTATTACTTGAGGCACTAGAGTTTTATGTCCTGCTGCTAAGGAAGATATGCCAAGTATGTGAACGTCATTTTCAACGGCTTGCTTTGCGGCTTCTTTTGGTGTTTGAAAGAGTGGTCCAATGTCTACATCAAACCCTACATCTGCATAACTCGTAGCAACAACTTTAGCACCTCTGTCGTGTCCATCTTGTCCCATTTTGGCAATCATAATTCGAGGTCTTCGTCCGTCTTGCTCTGCAAATTGATTTGCTAATTCTCTTGCTTTTTGAAAGCTTTTGTCGTCTTTTATTTCTTTGCTATACACGCCTGAAAATGATTTAATTTGTGCTTTATATCTGCCAAACTCAACTTCTAGAGCATCGCTTATCTCTCCTAAAGTTGCACGTTTTCTTGCAGCATCTACTGCTAAAGCTAATAAATTTCCTTCACTTGTCTTTGCGGATTCTGTTAGTTTTAACAATGCCTCTGTGACGGCGGTATTATCACGACTTGCTTTTATGCTGTTTAAGCGCTCAATTTGCTGTAGTCTTACGGTTTGATTGTCTACTTCGAGAGTGGATATTGGGTCTTCTTGTTCTAAGCGGTATTTGTTAACTCCAACAATAATGTCTTGTGTTGAGTCTATCCTGGCCTGTTTGCGAGCCGCAGCTTCTTCGATGCGTAGTTTGGGTATGCCAGCCTCAATAGCTTTGGTCATGCCACCTAGTTCTTCGACTTCCTGTATAAGTTTCCACGCTTCTTTCGTAATGTCGTCAGTCAGTTTTTCAACATAATAACTACCAGCCCAGGGATCTACAGTTTTTGTGATCTGCGTTTCTTGTTGTAAATATATCTGTGTATTTCTTGCGATACGAGCAGAAAAGTCTGTTGGTAAAGCAATAGCTTCGTCTAAAGCGTTAGTGTGCAAGCTTTGTGTGCCGCCAAAGGCTGCTGCTGAGGCTTCAATGCAGGTTCTTGCTACGTTGTTAAAAGGGTCTTGCTCGGTAAGACTCCAGCCAGACGTTTGGCAGTGGGTTCTTAGTGCTAACGACTTCTGATTCTTTGGGTTGAATTGCTTTACGAGTTTTGCCCATAACATTCGCGCAGCACGCATTTTGGCGATTTCCATAAAGTGATTCATGCCAATTGCCCAGAAAAAGGATAATCTCGGGGCGAAAGTGTCAATGTCCATACCTGCTTCAAGCCCTTTTCTTATATACTCTAGGCCATCTGCTAAGGTGTATGCTAATTCGATATCACAAGTGGCTCCTGCTTCTTGCATGTGGTAGCCTGATATGCTAATACTGTTGAACTTTGGCATATTCTTGCTAGAGTATTCAAATATGTCAGAGATGATCTTCATAGATGGAGTAGGTGGGTAGATGTAGGTATTTCTCACCATAAACTCTTTTAGGATGTCATTTTGAATCGTTCCTGCGAGTTGATCTGGTTGAACTCCTTGTTCTTCTGCAGCTACAATATAAAATGCCATAATGGGTAACACGGCTCCGTTCATTGTCATGGATACCGACATTTTATCTAATGGGATTTGGTCGAAGAGAATTTTCATGTCTTCAACCGAGTCTATGGCTACACCTGCTTTACCAACATCTCCAACTACACGTTCGTGATCAGAATCATAGCCTCTGTGTGTGGCTAAGTCGAAGGCTACTGATAATCCTTTTTGGCCTGCGGCTAGATTTCTTCTGTAAAAAGCATTACTCTCTTCTGCTGTAGAAAAGCCTGCATATTGTCTAATCGTCCATGGTCTGCGGACATACATAGTTGAATATGGTCCACGAAGATTTGGTGCGATGCCAGCAACAAAATTGAGGTGTTCTAAATCTTGAATATCAGCTTTTGAATAGTACGATTTTACGGTGATATTTTCGGCTGTTAAAAAGTCGTTTTCTTCTTCAGGATTTATGCTTCTCGCTTCGTTCTTTAGGGTTATATGTTGAAGGTTTTTTCTTGACATTATGAATGTGTTTTTAAGGGTGTAAAGCTACTATAGGTTTTTTCTATAGTGAGTTTTACTCCTTGCTTAATCTTTTGATTTCCAATTTTTCAGATAATCTTTTCTCAATAATTGGTTCAATTAAAGTTTTGCGCTTTTCGATTTTTAAAAATGGACTAACTTCTAGGTCAGCTTTCATTTTGTCTTCTGAATTGGGATGCTTGTTGGTGCCTAATAGGACTAATTTTTCAGCATCAAAATCGGCTTGTTCTTTAGCGGCACTTTCTTTAATTTTTCGCTGAATGGTGCCTTCTTTCATCTGACTTAAAAAACCTCCATTCGCTTCAATATCTTTAAAAAGTTCTAATGCTTTTTCGGCTAATTGTTCAGTTAAACTTTCAATATAATAAGCTCCATCTGCAGGATTATTTACTTTGTCAAAGTAGCTTTCATTCTTTAAAACTAAGAGCTGGTTTCTGGCAATGCGATCTCCAAATTCATTTGGTTTATGGAATAAAGCATCATAAGGTAGGTTGCAAATTACATTTGCACCACCAAGAATGGCACTCATGCATTCCGTTGTGGTTCTCAACATATTAATGTTATAATCGTAAATGGTTGTATTGCGTTTACTCGGTGTGGCAATGATTCTACATTCTGTATTTACACTATATTCGGAAGCTAGTGTTGACCATAATTGGCGTAAAGCTCTAATTTTTGCTATTTCGAAGAAGTAGTTTGAACCGATTGATATGTTAAATGTCACGTTTACTTCACTTAAAGACGTGTCTTTATGTTCTTCGTAGATATTTAAATACTCATTAACATGAGCTAAACTGTATGCTAATTGCTGTACAATTGTAGCTCCGGCATTTTGGTATAACCCCAAATCTATACTGATTTGTTTTGTTGATTTTACAATCGCTTTAAATTTACTAAAATCATCATTGAGGTTGCTAAACCAGTTTCCTGTTTTGGCTAGATTTCCTATGATGTCTGTGTGGATATGAATTTCACTTTGACTTGGCTCAGTGATCATGCTCCGAGTAGCAGAAAGGGTGTTTTCAATATAGTCTTTAGAAAGAAAATCACACTTAACATCAACACTTGTTTTAGTTAAATCAATATTTTGAAACAAATCTTTAGTGGAGACAGTTTCTGATTCAATATTGAAAATTAAACTTTCAGCACCGCGATAAATAGCATCTATAGCTTTTAAATTAGCGACTTTAGCATCTGTAACTACAATAGATTGACATATTTTCCATTTGGTTGCCTTGCTTTTTGAAACTTCAGGTAAGGTTTCAAATTCATCTGCATGGTAAAACGGTTTTACATTGATGTCTTCATTGGTTTTCCAGATTAGTGTATCGTTATAATCTGCACCTTTGAGATCGACTTGTATTTTTTGTTTCCATGCTTTTGAAGACACAGAATCAAAATCTTTAAATAATGATTTACTCATCTTGTTTGTTTTTCGGAATACTGTCTTCGTATTCAATAATGAAAATATCTTCGTTAGATTTCTTCATATAGTAAGTTTCGCGCGCTGTACGCTCAATACCTTCGTCTGTACTTAGTTCTTTAATGGCTTTGTTGTCTTTAGCCATCTCTTTACGGTAGTGTTTTTTTTGGTATTCTAATTCGTTAATATCTCCATTTAACTCATGATGAAATAACCATGAATGCGCATCAAAAAATAACATCCAAACCATGAAAACGACAAGAACTATAACATAGATGTTCTTAAGAGGTTTTAGATATTTAATATTGAATTTAGACATTATAAGCGTTCGTTGATTATGGTTTTAACGATATCTACAGCAACGGTGTTGTATTTGTTGTTTGGTATAATGATATCAGCGTATTCTTTCATTGGCTCAATAAATTGCTGATGCATGGGTTTTAATGTCGACTGATAGCGTTGAAGCACTTCGTTGATGTCACGGCCTCGTTCTGTAATATCTCGTCTTAAACGTCGTATTAAACGTTCATCGGAATCCGCATGTACATATATTTTGATGTCAAAAAGATCTCGGATCTCAGCATGAGATAGTATTAGTATCCCTTCAACAATCATAACTTTCCTTGGTTTTGTAACAATAACATCGCCTGTTCGGTTGTGTTTTACAAATGAATATACAGGTTGATTAATACTGTTTCCTGCTCTTAATTCTATGAGATGTTGCTCTAATAATTCAAAATCGATAGACCTTGGATGGTCAAAGTTAATTTTAACACGTTCTTCAAAACTTAAATGCGAGGTATCCTTATAATAGGAATCTTGGGATATTACTCCAACTTCACCTTCAGGTAATTCTTTTAAAATAGTGTTTACGACTGTTGTTTTTCCGCAGCCTGTACCACCTGCAATTCCTATAATAAGCATATTTAATTTTGATTTGTTTGAATGCTACAAATTTAATTATTTATGTAGTATAGTTCATTTATAATTCGGAAACTTTCTCGGGTGTTACAAAGTTGTTAATAGCATTTCCCCAGCTGTTATTGATGTAATTGATAACATCAGCGACTTCTTTATCTGAAAGGCCTAATGGTGCCATTGTACTATTGTAAGTGATGCCGTTTACTACAATTTCGCCAGACATGCCGTATTTTGCAGCTTTGATGCTTTCGGTTTGGTTTTCTCTTAAAAAATCTGAATCGGCTAGGGGAGGAAACGCCCTAGGCACACCTTCACCGTTTGGTAAGTGACAAGTGATGCACATATCATTATAGGTAATTTTGCCACGTTCAATGCTTGCTGTAAGTTTAGGATTGTCTTGACTTACGGTATTATAATTTTGAGCTATTGTATTCGTTTTTTTAGTGTTTGAATTACATGATACAACAGTTAGCATCAAAATTCCGAGAATAATTATGTTTTTCATTTTCTTATCAATTTTACAATTCCTAAATTTTCTATAGCTACGTAAATGAAGCCATCAGGACCTTGCTCTACGCATCTTACGCGTCCTAATCCATCTAGCAAGCGTTCTTCTTTTATTACCTTATTATCTTTGAGAGTACACATGTCTAAATATTGAAATTTTAGGGAGCCTACGAGTAGGTTTCCATCCCAATCACCATACTTGTCACTTTTAATAAACGCCATTCCACTTGGTGCAATAGAAGGATCCCAATAGTGAATTGGCTGTTCCATGCCTTCTTTTTCGGTAATATCGGTAAATTTTGTACCAATATAATTGACTCCGTAACTAATTACAGGCCAACCGTAATTTTTGCCAGCTTTGATAATGTTTATTTCGTCACCACCTTTTGGGCCATGTTCGTGAGTCCATATTTGTCTTGAATCTGGGTGAATTGTCATGCCTTGAGGATTTCTGTGGCCATAAGAATAAATAGCTGTTTTTGCTTCAGATTCATTAATAAAGGGATTGTCTTCTGGGATAGAGCCATCATCATTAAGACGGTAAATTTTTCCACCATCTCTAGTGATATCTTGTGGGTTTTCATCTCTATTTCCTCGGTCTCCGACGGAAAAGTATAAATAACCATCATCGTCAAAAGCTAAACGAGAGCCAAAATGTTGACCTTTGGTAGTGTCGGGTGAAGCCTTATATAAAACTTGTAAATTAGTTAAGGTATTGTCTTTTAGTTGCGCTCTTGCTATAGTTGTATTTCCACCTGAATCATCACCTTCAGAGGAGGCATAAGAAAAATATACCCAACCATTTTTATCGTAATTAGGGTGTAGAATAACATCCAATAAACCGCCTTGCCCACGAACATAGATTTCTGGCAGTCCGGAAATACTTGTTTTTGTTCCATTCTTAAAATGAATAAGCTCACCTGATTTTTCGGTAATTAACATCGAATTATCAGGAAGAAATGCAAAACCCCAAGGAATATTAAGGTCTGAAACTATAACTTCGTGTGTGTTTTCTAAATTTTTAGGATTTTGATCTTGTGCACAAGCTAGTGTGCTAGAGAGGATTAATCCGATAATGATAGTTTTCGTATCCATAGATTATTGTCTAAAAAAGATTAAGAGTTTAAAGTTAGACAATTGTTGTTGGATTGTAAAGAAAAATTATATATTTGCAGTCCGAAATAGGGAAACCAAAATTCGGGGTGTAGCGTAGCCCGGTTATCGCGCCACGTTTGGGACGTGGAGGCCGCAGGTTCGAATCCTGCCACCCCGACTACTTTATCCCAAATAAAGAAACTCTGTAAGTCTAAAGATTTACAGAGTTTTTTGTTTTTAATTATGATTATAAGTTGTTGATTATTAATGAATAATCTACTTGTAATCAATACGTTTTTATATAAAAAAAATGCTTTCCAAAGTAAAAAGGAAAGCATTTTATAAACTATCTACTAGTTTTTAATGAGTCGATGTTGACTTATTTTTCCATTTAGTGCAATTCTAACTAGGTAAATACCACTTTTAAGCTCTGATATTTCAATAGCATTATTAGAATCAACTTTTTCTGAAATTACCAATTTACCAAGGATGTCATAAATACTTACATCAACTTTTTCAGTAGAATTGATGTGTAATTCATTTGAAGCAGGATTAGGATAAATAGAGATCGCTAGATATTCTTCATTATCTATACTTAATGATTGCTGATTGATAACTCCGATGCCATCCAAATCAAACCCACTAGAATAAAAAGGGGTTGAAAAAGGATCATTAATAGCGTTGCCAAAACTATCATATCTGGCATAAGCTGGATCAATACTTCCGACAACATCAATTATCTTGATGTGCGTAATATTATTTTTGTTTAATAAAGCATCCTCTTCTAAGTCTGATAAATTAAAAGGTGTTCCGAATAACCCTTTGTATTTTCCTGCGAGGTTGTTGATATATGTAGGATCAATAGTTCCAAACCCACCAACTTGTGTTTCTGTTTGCGTTTCGCTATGAGACGGAAACCTAAAATAATTCACACCATCAGAACTCACTTCAACAAAGGCTAATTCTAAAAAAGTAGCACTAAAACTATTTTCAAAAACAGCAAAGTCAAAACCATCACCATCGGTAATTGGTGTCTCAAAGGTTAAGGTGGCTTCACCAGCATCTCCTAAGCTTACCACGCTATTGGTTGCGGGCCCTAGAGCGTCTTCAGCAGTTCCATACGTCGCATAGTTGCTACCCTCATGTTCAAATGTAGGGTTAGAAATATCAACATGTCCGCGTTGTACTTCTATGCCAGTTGCCCAAGCTACAAAAACAGGACTATCAGCAGAAATAGCAGTAGAACCTGGTTCACCTGCGGCAGGAGCGTAACTTTGGGCTTGTAAAATAAAGCTAGAACACAGAAAGAGAAGAACCGTTTTTATCATTTCACAATTAGTTTTAGAGTTGTAGTATGTCCTTCCACTTCAACATTAACTAAATACATTCCGGTTTCTATACCTTCTAAAGAGATTGGTTGCATGTTTGTGTTTTTTACGTCTTTTACTAATTTCCCTGATACATCGTATAGCTTTACAGTAGCATTTTCTGTAAGGTTTAATTCAAAACTTCCTGATGCAGGATTAGGAAATAGAGTTGTATTTTCAAAAGCATAGTTATTAACGCTTAGAGTTCCTTCGTTTTTGTAAACTCCATTAGGAAGTGGTCCTACGGTGTATTGTGTTAGTAAAAGTCCGCTTTCGTCATATACAAATACTTTTCCTGGGCTTACATAATCTATAGCATCTAATAAATAGAGCTTGTCGTCAACCTTGTCAAAACCATAAGTGAGTTGTGCGTCACTCGTTGTATTAAAGGCAACTGTTGGAAGTGTTGTATCGGTTGTAGCCATTTTATAAATATCTCCATTTAAAACATAGTATAAATCAGTAGCATCTAATGCTAAAAAACTTGGGTGCTCTGACGTTTGAAAATCAATGGTAACATGGTTTTGATAATCTGATAAATCTATTTTGTGAATACTACCTAAAGTTTCATCACCTGTCCAAGCTTGTTTTCCACTAGCAAGTACATATAAATAATCATTGTCAACTTTTAATGATGATGGTACGTCGCCTACAGTGATTGATTCTACAGCACTTGTTGCTATATCAATTACAGAAACAGAATTACCATAACCATAGCCACCTTGGTGCGCCACAAATAATTTTCCGTTTTTCTGAACAATCTTTTCAGGACCTTCAGCTACAGGAATAGTTTCAGCAATGGTATTTGTTGCTAAATCTATTACAGCAACGTAATCATCAGTTGTATCTGATGGATCTCCCCAATTAGTCACATAACCATAACCATCATAAAACGCGATATTACGTGGGGCACTTAATTGATCTGTAATGCTAGCCGAAAAAGCAAAAGTCGTACTGTTCATTACTTTTATTTCGTCACTATAATGAAGGATGACATAAGCAAAATCGCCATAGAAGCCCATTCCTTGTCCTGTATCTCCTAATGTCATACTTGGATTTTGAGTCGTGAAAATATCATTTTCTAATGTTCCATTGGCATCAATATGTGAAACGGAAGCCGTATTGGTGCCAAATAAACCTTCGTTTAAAATAAACAGACCATCAGAGTAGTCTTGAGCGTAGGTTGTCGCAGATAATAAAACAGCGGATAGAATGTAAAGTGTTTTTTTGTAATAGTTTTTCATAGTTTAATGGTTTTTAAATAATTATTATAAGTTGTTGAAATAGAATGCATTCGGAATGATTTGAACTGAGAATTGATTCTGTAAATCGCCATTAAGATTATAAATAAATGCTTCTCCATTGGAAACATAATCTTTAGCATCAGCGATATAGATAGCACCTTCGTGCACCTCAAAACCATAAAGAATTTCAACACCATCTGCTGCTGTTGAAAAAGAAGGGGTTTCTGGAAGTTGAAAACCATTGCTGTCTAAACTGTATACAGCATTATCCATAGTGTAATACAATATTCCATTTTCAAATTCAAGATGACTAGGATGTTGACCTGCTGAAAAAGTGAGCGCCGTTACACCATTAATGTCAGATAGATTAATCTTAAAAAGTTTGGCTAGAGTTTCATCCCCAGTCCAAGAGGCTTTACCAGAACAAATGACGTAGAGATATCCGTTGTCTATTACCATGCCATCAGGTACATCTGCTACCGAAATAGTATTTGCTAGACTTTGTGATGCCACATCAATGACACTTACAGTATTGCCATAGCCATAGCCACCTTTGTGCGTTATGTAAAGTTTATCATTATTCAATAGTATTTTTTCCGGACCTTCAGCTACCGGAATTGTGGCTTCAATAAGATTTGTATCTAAATTTAAAACTGCGATGTAGTCATCGTTGACGTCATTTGGATCTCCCCAATTAGTTATATAGCCTTTGTTGTCGCTAAATTCAATGTATCTTGGGTTAACAATCATATCACTTACTGTAGCGATAAATTCAAACGTATAGCGATTAACAATCTCAATGGTAGATGAGTTGTTGACTACTAAATAGGCATTGTCACCATTAAAACCCATACTTTGTGCGGTGTCTCCAAGATTCATACTGTTAACTTCAGTATAAATGGAATTATAAACGTCTCCTGTTTCTGCAAAAAAAGAAACTGAAGCATTAGAATAGCCATACCCACCTTCATTCAAAATAAATATACCGTCCGTATAATTTCCAGAGGGTGGTTGTACAGTAATAGGATCGTCTCTGTCATCACTAGTACAGGATGTTATACTTAGTGTCGCTATGATTAAGAGGCTTGCTAATTTGTGAAAATGGTTTTTCATATTTTAAAATTTTAGATGTAAATAGAAGTTGAAATTCCGCCCAGGCATTGGTCGGTTGAGAACGCTTTCGTAAGATTCGTTCCAGAAATTTAGTATTTGCGCACCTAGTTTATAGTCACGTTTTTTTCCTAATGTGTATTCTGCTCCCAAATTAGCCACCATATAGCTGTCCAAAATATGTTCGGTAGCATGGTCGGTAGTTGTAAATACCTCATCATTATTGAGGTATTGGTAATAAGCTGAAATTCTTTTGTAATTGTAACCCACTGAAGACGTGAATTTGTAAAACGGCACATAAATTAGCTGCTTTCCTGTTTCTTTATTCTCTGAAACCGTGTATGCAAAGGTTGCAGAACCTGTGAATTTATGATTTCCAAATGATTTTTGAAGCGTAACGACCGATTCTAATCCGTAAATTTCAACCTTATTCGTGTTTTCTGGCCTAAAAATACCTGAACTATCCGGAACCCAACGCAACAAGTTTTCGACATAATTATAATAACCAGTTAACGAAATGGATAGGTTTTTAAAGTTGAAATTATTGCTGATTTCACCTTGATAAGAGGTTTCGGGTTTTAAATCCGTATTTCCAACGCCTTGCCAATACAGATCATTATAAGTCGGGATTCTAAAATTCTTGGACGTGTTAACCTTTAATTGATAAACGTCGGTGAGTTTAGCACTAAAACCTGCAGAATATAAAAGTGGATTCCCATACTGCTCATTGGTTTCTTGGCGTAATCCTAATTCGTATAGAAAATTTTCTGAAAGCACATGTTTAAAACTCACTAAAGCAGCAGACAAATTGCGGGTTTCTGAAGCGATATTAGAACCTTGACCATCATTGTGTGTGTAATTAAGTCCAGCGGTAAGTAACATTTTATTAGACAGAACGTAGTCTAGCCCGTATTTAGCTATGAAACTAGTGACCTTTCCATAGGTATAGAAGTTATTATCAATATTTCCGAAATAACGGTATTCTTCGGTGGTGCTGGCAACTTTAAGATTGGATTTAAATGCACTAAAATGACTTTCCCATTCTATTAATGAGCGCGTGTTGAAGTCGGTATATTTTGTTTTTAAAGCATTTGGTGTTGGTACTGAAAAATTCCGTCTACCATCATAAACATTAGCAAAAACTTTAAGTGTGTTATTTAAATTCAATTTTGAAGTCGCTGCAAAACTGACATTAGTATTGTGGTATTGGCCATTAATATTGATGCGTTCGGTTTTGGGATACGGATAATTATTGTCAGAAGCATTTCTTGTAATACCTAAAAGCATACTGAATTTCTTTGAAGAATAATTGGTTTGGTAATCTATTCCGTAGGTATTAAACTCACCATAATTAGCAAAGAGTTCATTATGAAATCCTTTGTTAAAGCCCAATTCATTTACTAAATTAATAGAGCCTCCAATAGCGCCACTACCATCAGCAACACTAGAACCTCCTGGTTTTATTTCTATTTTGTTATAGCCACGTGTATTAATAGTGTTAAAATCAGTTTGACCAGTAGTTTGTGAATTGATGTTAATACCGTTCCAAAGCACTGAGGTTTGCGATGCTGTAGTCCCTCGAAACGACGGAGAAGAAACCATACCTAAACCATTTTCCTTAAAATAAACAGTACTATTAAAGTTTAGAAAATTGGTTAATGAAGCTTGGTTTTGTTTTAGAACACTGTCTTTAACTACAATAACGTTTCTGGTGTAAGTAGAATCTTTAAGTCGATAAGCAATAAGACGTACCTCTCTCAAAGCCGTTATAGAGTCGGTTTGCGAATGAAGCATAGAACAAAAACCTATGCAAAACAAAATGGTGCATACAAAATATCTCATAAACCCGATGCCTTTTACCCGAAAGCGGTTGTGTTAATTGTTGGTAAAATTGGCAGGTCTCCTGACTCGTGTCCTACTAATGGTCCTTCCCATTCTAAAAAGAACAGTGGATGTTGAAGATTTTCATTAGAGGCATCCCAAAAAGGGACTAAACTTACAGTTGCGGGAACAGTTCAGGATTATTAAGTTAATAACTATTTTACCTGATTCCCTTTTAATTATATCTATAAAATTATAGACGTAAACCAATAAAGTGCAAAGGTAGATAATTGTATTCTTATTTAGATGAAAACACCTTCTTATTTAGTGTGAATATTGAAATTGTATGATGATAGATTAAATGCCTTTTTGGTGGCATTTTTAGATCTCGATTATAATGGGTAAATCGTCGTGAGTAGAAGAATTTTCACATAAAAAAAACAGTGCCAGTATGTGGTTTCTGGCACTGCTAAAAAAACATCAAAAATCTAACCCAATTTTAATGTAATTGTTTATGTCTTTTAATAGGTAAATATCTAATCTATGATTTTGATGTCAACAGAAGTTCTGCTTTGCCAACCTGTTTCATCGGTTACTGAATATGAGCAATGGTAATCTCCTGTGTCTATATCATCTGGGATAGTAATACTGATGTTAATCTCATAAGTTGTTAATCCTCCTTCGATTTCGAAATTTTCCATGTATATGAATGGATTTACGGCTCCTTTTAAAGATTCTAAATCACAAGTCTCTCCTTGGTCATCATGAGTATGGTGATCAAAATTATGGTGAAGGTCTAAGCTATATGAAGCCACTACTTTGTTGTCTGCGACCTGTGCTTTAAAGATATAAGTTTCCCCTTTTAGGAGTTGTTCGCAAGCTTGCGGAAAACCTTCAGCGTAATTAATACTTATAGTAGGCTTTTCTTCATCAATAGTATTACTGTCGTCGCTAGAACATGAAGTAAAAAGTACTATCACTAAGATTAGATTAAAATATTTGGCAATCCATTTCATGGTAAAAAGTTTGAAACCGCATAGTATGTGCGATACTATGCGGAATAATTAATGTTTAAGATGCTGTAACATCGATATGTGTTTCGTAAGATTTTGTGTTTCCATTTTCATCTTCAACAGTAAAAGTTATATGATATTCCCCTGCAGGTGCAGTTGCTGGGACATCAATATGCTCGTGGAATTCTACGTCTGTTAAGCCATGATAACCTTCTGAGAATATGATTTCAGAATCCCATTCTACTTCACCAGCACCAACAGGAAGACCGTGCGCATGGATATCTACTGTAATATTGTGAATGCCATTAAGTGCATTAATCATAAATTCAGCATGAAAATCGCTTCCTTTAGCTACAGCAGCATCTACAGAGAAACCACTTAATATGATGGAATCTAAAATCTCTAAATGACCTTCTATTTCTGTGCTATTTCCAAGCTCGTCAATAACAGTTAATTCAATGTGGTATTCACCAGAAGGAATATTAGTTGGTACATCTACATGTTCATGAAATGTAGGATTGATGACTTGATAATTACTCCCTGAGTATTCTTGGAAAAAATCCCACTCAACTTCACCATCAGCTAGAGGTAAATCGTGAGCATGGATCGAAAGCGTAATACTACTGACCACAGCTTCTGCATTTAATTCGGCTTCTAAATGAATGTCTGATCCTTTAAAAGCAACCTGATCTGTAGAGTGTACGCTGCCTTCCCCATATTCAAAATTCGTTATTTCTGGTGCATTAAGACTAGGAGAACTAGCGTCATCATCACTGCTACATGAGTTTAAAAGGATTCCGAAAAACGCGATAAGCGCTAAAAATTTAAAATTTGATTTCATAAGTTTTGTTTTTGTGTTCATAATGGTTGTTTTCATGGTTTATAAATTATTTATGGTTATTAAAAGGATTGTGTGAGTGCTATAGAGATGTTTCTTCCGGCTTCTGGCACATCGATTAAGCGGTAAAAACTCGTATGGTCGTAATATTTAGTATTGAAGACGTTATTGAGTTTAAACTTTAATTCCAATGGTGTCTGAGTTTTAAAGACATCGATTTGTGTGAGTAATGCCATGTTTAGGACCTGGTAGCCCTCTGTTTGTTCTTCTGGTGGTACAATGTCATCTTGTGCTGCCGTAATTCTGTAATCGGCCCTTAGTTGAGGTTGTTTAAAAAAGAGTGCATCTTTAAACTGATAGTTTGCAGAAAACAATCCGGATAATGGTGGAGAAAATGGAATAGTAAAACCTTCTTTGGGTCCACTGGTTTGTTTAGAGTAAACGTATTCAGCAGAAGCATCTAATTTTAAATTAGGAATAACACTTGTACTCGCTCTTAATTCTCCGCCTGCTCTAAAAACCTTGTTTTGTGTGTATTCGTAAATTTGTAAGGTCTCATAATAATTTGAAGTCGGATTCAGGTAGATAAAGTTTTCGAAAAAATTGACGAATGGACTAACTCCGATGCTAAAATCCTTTGTGGTGTGGTCGATATCAATATCTAATTGATAGGATTCTTCAGGATCTAAATTGAGATTACCTTGCTCATAGCGGTACATGTGATAATTCACGCCATCTGAAGCTAATTCATTAGGTAAAGGCATTCTAAAACTTTTTCCTGCGTTTATTTTAAAGGTGGTATTGTTTAGAATATAACTTAAGCCTACAGAAGCACTCACATTTCCAAAATTGAGCGTTTTATCTTCAGCTCTTTGTAAATAGACATATGAGGTAGAACCGTTGGCATTATTAATGGTGGAAGGGTACCAATCAAAATATGACTTGCTCTTTATTTGTCCAAAATCATAACGAACTCCAGCTAAAAGATGTAAATCTGAATTGATTTCAAACTGATCAAAAGCAAAAGCACCAATCGTAAGTCGGGTGAATTCGGGTATTAAAAATCCCCAGCCGCCAATGTTGTTATCTTGAAATTCTAAATTAATACCGGCAACGATATGATGATCATCATTTAACGTAAAGGCATCTTTTACATTTAGGGTCAATGTGTTTTTTTGAAAACTACGTTCCTTGCTATTTGAAGGTGTTGGCATATAACCGTGCGGTATTGGCTCGGAATGCTCCTCTCTTAAATTATTTTGAAAACCGAAATCGAGATTAATACTGTGCTTATCTAAAGCTATCGACGTATTATTAGTAATTTTAAAATGGTTCACTTTATGATAAGGTAGATCAATATCTCTATTAGACTGGTCGTAATCAATGCGCGATGTTCTCACTTCTAAACCATGGGCATTAGCGAAAAAGCCATTTTTAGCATTGACGTTGCTCATTGTAGTTTCTGTCGTTAAACGATTTGAAATATACCCGACACTTATACTAGCGTTAGCTTCTTTTCCTGCGGTGTTACGTAGATTATTGTCGTGTAGCGTAAAAATGTAATTTTCGTAATTTATTTGGTCTGTAGGAACTTTATAATCGCCATAATCTCTATAGGTGACGCGTCCATGGTAAAACCATTTCTCTTTTCTGGCTTGGATTCCTGCTGAAATACCTAATAAATCATTGTTGCTTTCTCCTAAGACATTCACTTCACCACTAAAGGAATTTGCAAGTGGTATTTTATTCGGTTGAATATCTACAACACCAGCAATAGC
Source organism: Winogradskyella psychrotolerans RS-3 (assembly GCF_000427335.1). Taxonomy (GTDB): domain Bacteria; phylum Bacteroidota; class Bacteroidia; order Flavobacteriales; family Flavobacteriaceae; genus Winogradskyella; species Winogradskyella psychrotolerans. The sequence continues at coordinate 50,166 of NZ_ATMR01000037.1, forward strand.
ATCAGAACCATAAACCAAAGAAGCTGGTCCTTTTACAATCTGAATATTTTCAATGCCATATTGGTCTATTTCTAAACCATGATCATTTCCCCATTGTTGTGCTTCGTGTTTTATACCATTTTGAACCACAGCAACTCTATTAAATCCTAAACCTCGAATGACAGGTTTAGATTGTCCGGAGCCAATTTTAATAGTACTTACACCCGGAATTTTACTTAGGGTTTGCATCAAGCTATTTTCTCTATTGCTAGTAAGAAATTCTTTGGAGACCAATTGAGAAACGACAGGCGATTCTTTATGTTCTCTCTTTTTAGTTTTTCCGTTGACCTTTATTTCGTTGAGTTCGGTGGTAGATTCCTCTAATAAAATTTTAAGGTTTTCGTTATTTGAGCTTGCTTTTATAGTGATTGTTTTAGAAGCGTAACCTAAATGCGAAATCGTAAAGGAGTAGGTACCTTCAGCAACATTAGGAATGGTGAATGTTCCTGAAGGAGATGAAATCGCATGAAGATTTTCGCCATTAATAGTGGCGCCTTCGATGGGTTGTAAAGTGTTTTGGCTTATTACGGATCCTTTTATTTGAAAAGAATTCTGTGCAATAGCGATTGTGCTTAGGCTAAAAAATAGCCATAAGCTCAGGGTTTTGTATAACATAATATGATACAATAAGATTTGTGAGATTCGTCAAACGGACGATCCATTATAAAATCTATTTGGTTTGAATGAAATCGGGTTTTCTATAACGAATCAAATGATTTAAATAGTTAAAGTTTTAGAACTTCACTATAGATGAAAACGTCTAAACGCATTAAATCATGGGGTCTCTGAGTATCTCGATATTGAAGCGCATAATTCTAAAAATGGAACTAATGCTTCAAAAGCTAAAAGGTATATAGAGAGAGACTTATAGCAAAAAGGGAGGAGGTCTAGACAGTAGTTGACTAGAAGTAATCGTCTTAGGAGTTACAAAACTGTAAGCGTTAAAGTTGTCTCTAACGATGACCAATTCTGTGTTTTCAATGTAAAACTCTTGTGTCTCTGGAGTTAGGATAGGTGTTACGTTATTAATTGTAGCATAATCACAAACCTCACAATGTAAATCTTGCTCCTTATCCTCATCGTGAGTTAAGGCGTGAAGCCCAACCATTTTTAAGGAAAGAAAAAGAATAATAAAGAAGTATGTGATGCTGTTTTTCATTTAGTAATTAAAATATTTACGTTTTTAAATTTGTTTAGTAAGTTTTAATTAGTGGTTTTGCTTAGTCGCTATGCGTAATAATTTCCAATTAGCATAATGTGCTAAAGCGAGTAACGTTGCCCCTATAACCGTATTACTAACCTCCCATAAATTTGTGAAGTGAAGTCTGCCTATAGCTATAAATAAAAACCCTAATAAAGCAATCTTTAAAGGTTTGGTTTTATAGTGAATTGTTTTATAACTTGGCCAAAGCGAGGTTAATAAAAACACAATTCCTAAACTTATGAATACCCACTCAATGATTGGATTATTTAAAAAATATAAGCTACTCAATGACGAAAACGAAAGTAAAATAGGGAATATAGCACAATGAATGGCACAAATTAATGAGCTTGAAAGTGCTATTATATCTAGGGTATTATTTTTTATTTTATTCACTTTACTAAACGTTAAAGGATTTAAAAGCGACTATGTCGCATTATTAGGTTTTGCAAATATATTATTTATTTATAATATTGCAATGTTGTTGCAATAAATTATTGCAAATAAATCGCATTAATGATGAAAAGAAGAAATACACCGACTAAAGAAGCCGTTTTAAGTGTTATTACTAAAGCCGGACAAGCCATGAGTCAGGATGCGATTGAAGGCGAAATTTCTATTGATATCAATAGGGCAACAATCTATCGTGTGTTAAATCGTTTTTGTGAGGATGGTGTGTTGCACAAAGTTATTGCAGAAGATGGTAAACAGTATTTTGCTTTATGCGATGGTTGTGATAAAACACATCAAAAGCATCAACATTTTCATTTTAAATGTACGGTTTGTGAAACATTAGAATGTCTTCCTAATGAGGTTAATTTTTCAATCCCAAGAGGTTACCATGTAGAGAACGTAAATTGTGTTTTAACAGGAGTGTGTAAAAAGTGTTCTTAATCGTTAAAACCTAAAAACTCAGCATCACTCAAAGTCTTCATAAAAGCAATTAAATCTGTTTTTTCTTGAGTTGAAAGCGGTATTCTGTTGTTATTATCTTTTAAAATAGGATCTAAATTATCGGCTTCTAAAACACCAGTATCTAAATAATTGAGCACATCTTCTAATGTTGCAAATTGTCCGAAGCTGCCGTAAGGAGCAGTAAATTCTATATTTCTTAAACTAGGCACTCTAAAACGCATATAATCTTCAACAAGACCTGTAATTCTTGTGCGTCCGCCTTCTTCGGGATCCGGATTTATAGGGAATCCAATATTTCTAAAACTTTGATCCGTGAATAATTCTGTACTATGACAGCTGATACATTTATCTTGAAAAACAGCATAACCTTGTGCTTCACTTGTTGTAAATGTTTCACCTTCATTGCGTTTTACTTTATCGTATTTACTGTTTGCCGAAATTAAGGTGTATTCATATTGTGCAATACTATTATAAATACCATCAGCGGTAATACCTTCACCTTCAAATGCCTTATTAAAAAGCTCTATATAAGATGGATCTGTTTCAAGTTTACCTATCACTTCTAAAATTGAAGAATCCATTTCTTCATGTGTTATAATAGGCACTAGTGGCTGATCTTCTAATTGAAGTTTATTACCATCCCAATTATAAAACTGCATAAACGCCATGTTTTGAACAGGTGGCGCATTACGAAGTCCTATGCGTCCTTCAATACCGATTCCCTTAGGGTTATGATCCGCAAAAGCACTTTCTTGAATATGGCAACTAGAGCACGAAATCGTATTATCTGTACTTAAACGTACATCAGTAAATAGTTTTTTCCCTAATTCAACACCAAATTCTGTAGGTATATTGGTGTAAAATGAACTGTTTAGTTCAGGGAAATCACTAGGAATATTTAATGACACCTCAGGATTGCTATAAGAAACAAGCTCTGAATCATCGTTATTACAACTCGTAATTAGTAATACTATAGCGATATGTCGTATGAGTTTTTTCATGAAAAAATAGTATGAAACTAGTAAAAAGAGTCGGCTAGAGGTAGGCCTCATAGCCGACTCATTAATTTTAGATTTAGTTTTCTACAGATGTAATAGAAAACATTCCTGTAACATCTGTTGTACCGTTACCTCCAATATTCTCTACAAACTTCATCATTTCAGTAGCTGTATGAGCACTTGGTGTTGCGTTGTTAGTTATATCTTCAGTTGAAACCAACGTTACTGTGTGGCTATTTCCACTTAATAAATAATCAAAATCTGCATTAATAGCAATTGTTGGTGCACTATTACCAACAGTTGCAGTAGCAGGTAAGCTTAGTGTAATATCTCTATAAGCATCAACTCCTTGTGTATAATTTTCTTCGTCACCTTCTAAGGTGCTTCCAGAATGGAAAGACAATTCTTTATTATCTGTATCATAGAAGCCTTCAATTTTAGTAAAACGGTATCCTGTTCCCCATTCCCAATGCATTTCAGTATCATTTGATCCTGCGTTATCATAAAACGTTGGGAAACTAACTTGGTCTAAGGTATTTAAGTCTGATCTTACACCTAAACCAAATTTGATTTCCGTGTAATCTCCAACAGGAATATCACTTAAAACGTAGCTTAAAGTCTCTGGTTTTGCTTGGTTAACCACCGTTGCGCCTGTATCTAAATTGTTGACGTTATAAGGAATTTCAGTACCATCAGCTTTTATAAGACGAATGTTACTGACTACGTATTTTAATTCAGAAAAATGGTGAACTTGTCCTGCATCCGAAGTATTAACGGTAGCTTCTGCAGAAGTTGCTGCACCAAGAACAATAGGCGTACTGTTAAATGTATTGCTGAATTCTAAAGTCACATTGTTTGCTACGCGGTTGTCGTCATCAGAACTACAAGACATAAAAGCAACAAGTACTGCTGCTGATAAAATATATTTTTTAAGATTTTTCATTTTTAAATTTGTAATAATTGGTAATTTGTTTTTAAATAATATTAAGTGCGATTAAAACCCTGTGTATATATTGGCGGTGGTACCAGGATTTCTAAATAGGGTTCGGTATGCTGAAATTCTTTATAAATCACCAACTCTCGCTTCTTTGAGATTTTTGGAATTTTTAATTCAATTTCGAAATTTGAACTGAATGCCAAATCGAAATTTCTTGTATTAATAATTTTTTCTGAAGGGCTATCTTCGGTTTCTTGTAATTCTTTCGTTAAATGACATTTACCATTACATTGTAGTTCTGGTTTGCTTTTATTGATACAAAATTGTTCTATAATGGCTTGTTGGTTGAGTTTAAAGTTCATAATAACGACGGCTTGCTGCGAAACAACAAACAGAAATATAAAGGTCATTATGAAACTAAAAACACTGCGCATCTCTTTAGAAATTGAATTTTAAAGAAGTGAAAATATTACGTCCCATTCTCGGAATGTTTCCCCAATCGGCATACGTGCTGTAATATTCATTCAATACATTTTCAGCACCAACTTGCACGACGGTTTTATAGTCTTTAATGCGGAAGGTGTAATCTGCAGATAAATTCCAAATGGTATAAGACGGTGTTTGGTCTTCACCATATTCTGGACTGTAATGGATTTGTTCTAAATCTCCATTTATCGATGTTTGAAAACTTAGTTTATGATACTGATAATGAAGTGCTGTTTGATAACTTAAAGGTCTAATAAACGGTAAGTTGCTTTCGTTTTCGTCCTTTCCACGTGCGTAAGTTAGAACCCCTTTCCAATGTAAATTATCTAAAATTGAATAACTTCCATTCAGTGAGAAATTGAATAACGTTGAATAATCCAAAGACGTGTAGCCTTTAACACCAATAGATTGATAGTTCATTGGGCTACCTAAACTTAAAATTCTACCAATAATATAATTCTCAATGTAGAAATAATTCACATTAGCTTGAATACTAAATTTATCATCTTTATAACCAGCACTGGCGTTGCCTTCGTATGATATTTCGTTATCAAGATCAGGGTTTCCAATATAATCGTAACGATCAAAACTATTATAAATGTAATAGCCATAGCCTTCGGAAACCGATGGTGCTCTGTGACCGTAACCACCTCCTACAGAAAAATTAAATTTATTGATGTTTAATTGATAACCTGCGTGTAGGCTAGGGAGTAGTCTCGTTTTTTCTTGTGGTGTGCCTGGGTGAAATATCCAATTGAATTCTACATATTTCGAATGGTTGTAATTGACTCCCAAAGAGCCACCAAAATTCAGTTGACTTTTCTCAGACATTTCCCAAGAATTGTTGATAGAAAGTCCGGCAAAAGTCGTCGTAACTCCAGGCCAACTGTAAGCAAACATGCTACGCTCGCTTCGGTCTTGAGGATACATGCGCATTTCGGCTGTAGATAAATTATTATAAGCATTTAGCTGAATTTCAGAGCTAAAACGATTCTTTTTAATATTGGCTTTAGAGAGCAAACCATACGTGGTACTCCAGCCTGGCATATCCATATGGACCAAGTTTTCAGGACGTGTGGTATCATCCATATAATGTTCAATAGCATTAAAATAAATCTTAGTATCTAAGGCTCTGAATAAACCCTTTTCAAAGACTTGTTTGTATGTTGCTGAGGTAATTAAGGCACGCGATAACCATAAATCCATGGGTAACGCAGGATAGCCAACATCATTCGCTTGGTCATAGATTGCTTCTAACTTTACAGAAGATAACTCACTTGTTTTGTACGCTAAACCTAAAGACGCATTGAATTTGGTGAATTGTGAATGGTTAACATCATCATTATTTCCGTCCCTATAATTTTCTGCGTTACGGAATGCTAAACTTCCATCTACGACAAATTTATCACCAGAATAGGAGGCATTCGCAAGGTTGAAAAACTGCTTATTATTAAATTCAAAACCTGTCTGGTAAGCACCATTCCATTGCTTTGATAAACCAAAAGGTGTGCTTTTTCGTTTTAAATCAATACTTCCGGCAACGGTTGCACCATGCATATTACCTTCTTGCCCAGATTTAATATCAATCGCAGATAAATTATTACTCTCTACATATGAAGTTATAGGGTCCATTTTATCTGTACACGCACCAAAAACGTGCATACCGTCAATGGTTATTGTAGAGCGTTCCGAACTCATATTGTTTAGTAAAGGTTCCCAAGCATACGCACCGCGTTTAATGAAACTGATATTTTCTGAAGACGCTAAAAACTCATCAACAGAAACGGCCATTTTCATTTCCGTTTCAATCTTCTTTTTAACGACAGATATTAATTTTACTTCGCTGAGTGCTATAATGCTGTCTTTCTTTTTTTCTGTGTTTTGTGCCTGGACGAATAATCCTGCAAAAAGCAATAGTATAAGGGGTAGGAATTTCATCATTATTAGAATAATATATCGATATATAGTTCGCTTCTTGCTCCTTCAATTCCTGGTGTGAATTCGGTAGATACTTCTGTGCCTTTTATAATTTCACCAAATTGGTTTTGCAACCTGAAATTTAAAGTCCAGTTACCTGTCATAGTATAATTGACGATTCCATAGTACAAACCATCTTCTTGCTGAGTTAAATCTTCATTGTTTAAAGAGGAATGATTCCCCATTGAGGGTTCTGGCATTCTTGGATCTAATAATAAGGTGTAATCAGCAACTTCAGAATATGAAAACTGAGAAGCATCAGGAAAAGTATCAGCCTCATTACTAGGTGGATTGTATGTGTAGATGCCTGCAACCAATTCATTTTGTGCAATTTTGGGTTTCTGTGGTGCTACTAAAGCTATAAAATATTGCTCACCATCACTTCCTGTAAAGGAGGTCATGTTTAAATTCATATTAGTTTGCGCTTCTACAATAATATCTTGGTCAACCGTATACGTTTGGTCATTGTCGGTAAATGAGAGGTATAGTTTCCAGTTTTCTGAATCGGTACTTTCATTGGTGAAGACAGCGTAGCCAGAATAATAATCCTCTGTGGAATTATAATTTAAATTATAACGATGTGGACCCGAAGAATTATTACCATTATAATTAGTGCTAATAGGTAAGAATGTGATTTCTGACGTATTTAAACTTTCGTTAGTTTGAATGTTGGTAATTTTTAAACGGAAGTCATTGTAACCTTTATAGAAGGTTCCGTTTAAGGCTTCAATACTAATCTGATAGTCATTTTTAGTGAAGGAAATGACTTCGAGATATTCAAAATGCTCTGTAACTATAGTGCTTATTTCAGATTCGTAATCGGTTTTATCTAGAGTACACGATGTAACCGCAACAAGAATTGCAGCCACGAGAAAAATGCTTTTCTTCATCACTTATAAGTGTTTTATTAAAAAAATAAGATGTAGCTGCAGCTATTTTAATACTTAAACGCTGTTTAGATAGTAACAACATTAGTATCAAATTAAGTACGTAGAAAGACAGAAATTACTGTTAGTTTCGCTGCAAACGAGACGTAGAAACCTTGTCTATGTAGAATAGTAGATATACAGCAAAAGTGTTAGATTATTAATTAGCTCTAATTAATGATCTATGGATGCAGTGCATAGCCTAATGATAAATCACTTAGCGACATACTAATTCTATAAGTTACAGAGGTTCTATTTTAAAATTAAGCGAGCGGAGGGTGGAAAATAAAATTCATAAAATTGAATTTATATATTTTATGATATGAAGTGTTTATTTTTGAATTTTCTTCTTTTACGATACTATCTAAAGTATTAATAAAAATATCTTGAAAGAAAACAACTTGATGTTCCGTGGCAGAAGATTGGTTTTTATCGCTACTTTTTTCAGAATCGGAAGCCTTAGCTAATTCCTTTTTTAAATAGCATTTACCATTACAACCCATTTCTGGGGTTTCTTTGTTAACACAAAGCTCATTTTTAATGTAGTCATAAAAAGCAGCATACTCCACAAATGGAATCGTAGGTTTTAAAAGCATAAATAATGCTAAAAAGAGTGTCGCTGTTTTCACAATCCAAAGGTCTTCAATTATTTTAAAATTTCCTAATATTTTTAGATTTGAAACCCGTGATGCTATTCCTATAATTGAAAAATCAGTGATTGTTATTTATCGTGTCTTAATTTAGACGCGAATTTAATTTTTTGACATTATTTTTAGAGCATTAACTAAAAAGAGTCTTTAATTTGCAGAAAGGATCTATGCGCTCAAAAAACGAATATGAAGATTGATAAATTCGTCCTATGTATTATAGGAATTATAATATTAGCTTACTTTTTTCCACAATGGGGAATAGAAAATAGCGAAATTCCAATCGACACAATTAGTGCTATAGGAATTTCGCTTATATTCTTTTTCTATGGATTGAAGTTACATCCAACCCAATTAAAAGCAGGACTTAAAAATTGGAAGTTGCATCTTTTAGTGCAAGGTTCTACTTTTTTAATGTTTCCGTTGTTAGTGTTATTGCTACGTCCATTTATTCAAAATGAGGAGCAAGAAACGATTTGGTTAGCCTTCTTTTTCTTGGCAGCATTACCATCAACAGTATCATCGTCTGTAGTTATGGTCTCAATGGCAAAAGGAAATATACCAGCAGCGATTTTTAATGCCAGTATTTCAGGGATTATAGGGATTCTTCTTACTCCACTTTGGATGGGATTATTTGTAGATCCTACGCAAACGGATTTTGATTTTACAGAAATCTACCTAAAGCTCATTATTCAGATTATATTACCTGTAATATTAGGATTACTCTTACAACGTTTTTGGGGTGATTTTGCTCGTAAACACAGTAGTAAATTAACGTTGTTTGATAAGTCTATTATCTTATTAATAATCTACAAAAGTTTCTCGGCATCGTTCTATAACAATATGTTTAGTGCGGTGTCACTTTTTGATTTAGTCTTACTTTTAATTGGTGTAATGGTGCTATTTATAATCGCTTTTTCTTTGACTGGTTTTATGGCTAAAAAACTTGGTCTTAATAGAGAAGACAAAATTACAGCTCAGTTTTGCGGCACTAAAAAATCATTAGTTCATGGTACTGTTTTTTCTAAGATTCTTTTCGGTAATATGGCGACTATTGGTGTTATTTTATTGCCACTGATGTTGTTTCATGCTATTCAGATATTGGTTATAAGCGTCATTGCATCAAAAGATCGCTAAACCATAGAATTGGTGCACCTATAGAGCATAAATTTGATTTGATTACAGGTGATTAAAACCACTTGAAATGTATTCCTGAGATTGCTACAGCTGCGACTAAAATTAGTAATACAATTATTATAAACCATGCCCCAAATTTAGTTTTAGCATCTTTTTGAAAAACATAATCTCTTCTTTTTTCTTCTTCGTCTTTTACAAATTTCATAATTTCTTTCTTTTACTTGTTAATATAAGTTGTCTTAATGTTTACAAAGGCCAATATGCCTTCTTTAGATAATTCCCTACCATATCCTGAAATTTTTGTTCCACCAAAAGGTAGTCTAGGATCAGACTTCACCAACTCATTGATAAAAAAGCCACCGTCTTCAATTTCTGAAACGCGTTTTGATGCCGCTTCATAATTTGAAGTAAAAACCATAGTTCCCAGCCCAAATTTTGAGTTTGCAGCTGCTTCGTAAGCGTCATCTTCCGTTTTTACTTTTATAATAGCGGCAACGGGACCGAAAGTTTCTTCTTTAAATACGGGCATTTCAGTAGTTACTTCGGTTAAAATTGTCGGTTCGTAATAAGCTCCATTTCTTTTATGACCTTTTATGACTTTAGCTCCTAAATCAATTGATTGTTGAACTTGTTTTTCTAAAGTTTCTGCTAAATCTTCACGAGCCAAACAAGATATTGTGGTGTCTTCTTCCAATGGATTTCCATATTTTAAACTTTTCACTTTGGAAGTGAATTTAGTCATGAACTCGTCATAAATAGATTCAACAACAATAAAGCGTTTTGCAGCAATACAACTTTGTCCAGAGTTTTGCATTCTCGCTTTGACGATAGTGTCTATATATTTGTCTAAATCCGCATCTTTTAGTATGATACACGCGTTATTTCCGCCTAATTCTAAAAGCGACGGTTTTAAATTTTTACCTGCCAATTCTGCGATTTTTCGACCTGCTTTTTCGCTTCCAGTTAAAGACACTGCTTTTACAGTATCATTTCCCATAAGGTCTTCAATAGTTTCATGATCTGTTACAAGTGTTTGAAAACATCCTTTTGGGAATCCTGCATCTATAAATAGTTTTTCAATGGCAAGAGCACAACCAGTAACATTAGAAGCGTGTTTTAAAAGTGCCACATTCCCTGCAGTTAATGTCGGGATTGCGAACCGAAATACTTGCCAAAACGGATAATTCCAAGGCATAATGGCTAACACACAGCCTAAAGGATCATAGCTTATAAAGCTTTCGTGCGCTTCGGTTTCAATAATAGCATCTTGTAAAAATTGTTCTGCATTTTTGGAATAAAAATCAATGAGATAGATACATTTATCAATTTCAGCTTCACTTTCAAGAATTGGTTTTCCCATTTCTTCCGTCATTAGTAAACTCAAGTGTTGCTTGTTTCTGAATACTTCCTCAGCTAAATTTTGTAATAATTCTATGCGTTCTTCAATTTCAAGCTCTTTCCACGTTTTAAAAGTGGAGTCTGCCAATTCAAGTTTCTCTTTCAATTTTGATTTTGAATCTTGTGTATAGGTCTCAAGATGATTCCCATTAAAAGGGTTAAATGTTTTTATAGATTTCATAGGCGTAGTTATCTTTCAAATTTAGATATATCAAGCAAAACGTGTTAATTCTATTACTAAAATGTTTGACGCTAATAGTAAATAGCATTTCAGCTAATATTACTATCTAAAGAGTCAAATTGTAGCTTGTATTACGTATATCTTTGTATCACAGCAACGTGCTGAAGATTAAAAATAATTATAAAATATAATATCATGAGTAATAACGGAAATACAGTTTTAGGAATTTTAGCAGGAACAGCAGTTGGAGCAGTTTTAGGAATTTTATTCGCACCGGATAAGGGTAGTGTAACACGACAAAGAATTGCAGACGAAGCAGCAACAAAAAGAGACTTAATGGCTGAAAAAGCGACTGAACTTAGAGATTCTTTAGGTAATACTATTTTATCACAGAAAGAAAACCTAGATGAGCAAGTAGAATATATTGTTTCTAATGCGAGTTATAAAGCAGAAGATGTGATTACCACACTTGAATCTAAATTAAGAGATTTAAAAGAAAAGAATAAAACTTTACAGAAAAAAGCATAATCCATGAGTGTATTTAATGATATAAATCACACAACAGAAAAAGCTTCTCAGATTGGTGAGCGCTATATTAGAGCGTCTCACCAATACTTTAAGTTGAAAGTTTTTCAGCAATTAACCCTTTCACTAAGTTTAGTGACAAAGGTTTTGGCTGTTGGTAGCCTTTTGTTCGCCGGATTGGTTTTTCTGTCTATTGCAGGAGCCATAGAATTAGGTAATGCCGTGAATAGTTATTCATTGGGATTTTTGTTAGTTGGTCTAATTTACGTAACAATTTCAGTTTTAATCTATTTGCTTAGAGCTAAATTCAACACGTATATTATAAAAAAAGTAGGACTTAAATTTTTTAATTAATATGAAGACATATACTACATTTACAGATATAGATAACGATTTAAAACTGCACAAGTTAGAACGCGATATTGCTTGGGAGGAACTTAAATTAATTAAAACGGAGTACAAACAAGATTTAGAGCCTCTAAACTGGATAAGCACAGCCTTAAAACTAACAGGAAAATATAGTTTTATCGCTATGATTAGAAACTGGCTTTTTAAAAAGTAAGTTGCTTAATCTATACTTTGGCAACAATCTGCTTTTTAAACTCATTAGGAGAAATGCCAAATTTTTCTTTAAATATTTTAGAGAAATAACTTCTACTTGTGAAACCTATGGAATACACGATTTGAGAAATATTTAAATCTGTAGTTTTCATTAGGTTTCTTGATTGTTCTAGTCGGATATGACGAATAAACTCAGTAACGGTACGCTTGTATATAAACTTAAACCCATCTTGAAGCTTAGCTTGAGATAATCCGTAATCTATAGACAATTGGTCTAAAGAATATTGTTTTGCAGGCTCTTTTTGTATAAGATCGCAAATTTTCTTAATAGTCTTTAATTCCTTTGTAGAAACAGAGGTAGGTAGTTTTTTTCCTTTAGTTTGTCTCTCGTGTTGCTGAATGTGCAATGAAAGAATTTCATAAACCTTGGCCTCAACTTTTAAGATTCGAAGCATGCCTTTAGATTTAATCTTATGGATAGATTTAACATCATCAGCCATTTTTAAGTTTAATTCTCCAAAATGGGAAAATCGGTTTTCGTGATCTGTATCTACAAAAACTTCATAAAGCTTTTGATTAAGAGAAGAAACATTAGTGGTTCGTTTCTTCATAAATTCCTTTCGGACAATCTGAATAAGATTTAGTTGTAGTTTTTCACTTTTTGGAAAATGAATATAGTTAATACCTTCAGACTTATTTGTAAAAATCACAGATTGAAATTGCTCTGTTTTATGTTCTTTATTCTGCACTCCAAACCGATGTAAAAAATACCCTTGAAGATTATACATAAAATGGATTGGGTTGAAATCTTCACCTTCAATTTTTAGTATAAATTCTTTATTAAATTTAATATCAAAATCTAAGAGGTTAACTCCCCAATCTAAAGGAATATAAATGATTTTACCTTTAGCATTAGCATTATCGATAGTCATGGTATATTCTCCCCAGCGTTCTTCAATATGTCCACCTAAATCTTTGCTAATTTGAGTAAGAATATCTCTAGTGTTAGATGGGTTGATTATAATTTCTATCATGCGTCTGGTTAGCTCGTGCTAGGTAGAATAATCATCTGTATAGACTTTAATAAATTACAGATAATGGGTTCTAATTAGTTTAGATTTTTTTAAAATGAAACTGAATAATTGTAAAAATAGATGATTTAAAACCATATTTACCTATTGTTTTTACAAAAAACACGAATTGATAAAACTTTGACCTTTCATTATGGTAAATCAGTTAACTTTTCAACTAGATGAGCAAATTGTAGCTAATCTCTATGATTAATTTTGTTGAAGAACAGTATAAATCAACCAAAAAGAGGAGACTATGAACATATATGAAGCTATAAGAAAAGATCACGATATTCAACGAAATTTATTAGATCAGTTAGTGGACACCTCTGGCGATACCAAAACAAGACACGATTTATTTAAAGAATTACGCAAAGAATTAACGTTACATGCTAATGCGGAAGAACGTCATTTTTACAAACCATTAATCCCAACAGATATGATGCAAGAACATGCCAGACATGGTATTGCCGAGCATCATGAAATTGATGAACTTATAGAACAGTTAGAAAAAACGGAAATGGATTCATCTGCTTGGTTAAAAGTAGCTAAAAATTTGAAGCATAAAGTAGAGCATCATTTAGAGGATGAAGAGCACACCTTTTTTCAATTATCCGGAAAAGTATTCAATGAAAAAGAAAAACAGTCATTAGCTACAAAATACAATGCCTATATGGAGGAACATAGGTAATAATAACCCTACTAAGACTAAGAGCTATCTTTTAAATATTAAAGGATAGCTCTTTTTATTTATATGGTAGTAATCATAATTAATTTGCTGTTATGTTGGTTATACGTTTTCCTAAAATATGTTAATATTTAAGCTTGTAATTATTTGCGTTAATTTCTTAAGTAATTGAATTAATTAACCCTTAAAAAGATAACTACTTTTGAGTATCAATTAGTGCCTATAACACTATCGATGTAAAAAGGTAAGCATCTAACGAAAATTACCTTGAAATTAAAAACAAAAAAAATGGCAACATACACAGAAGAAGTAGGAAATAAACTTAATGGTTTATTAGAGAAAAATTACGATGCAGAAAAAGGGTATACTAAAGCTGCTGAAAACACAAAACATGCTGGATTAAGAACTTTTTTAATCGTAAAGCATTGGAAAGAAAAACTTTTGGTCACGATCTTAAGTCAGAGATTAGAGCTTTTGGTCAAGATGTAGATAAAGGAGGAAGCTTTACAGGAGCAGCACACAGAACATGGATGGATGTTAAGGCTATGTTTTCTGCCGATAATGAAGAATCGATGTTAGAGGAGGCGATTAGAGGTGAAAAAGCATCTGTAAACGAATATGATGAGGTATTACAAGAAGCAAGTTTACCTAGTAGTACAAAATCTATTTTACTGTCGCAGAAACATCAAATTGAAACGGATTTATCTAAAGTGAAATCCTTAGAGAATTTAAGATAGAAGTTCATTCTAAACTTTTAAATTTTGAGAGCGTATTCTAAATTATAGAATACGCTCTTTTAATTTTTAGACACGTATTTATATAATGATTTTAAGAGTTATTTCAAATTAGAACAGGTCCTTGTTATACAACTTATGTTAGTGTTTTTTGTTTGAGATAGTTTTTTGAGTATTCAGGGTAATAAAGCGTACTTATAATGACGTACTTGCAAATAAAAACGCTCATGTTCTATAAACTATCAAATACAGCTGATTTATTAGATATTGAATCTGTTTTCGATGCGAAATTTAAATATCCTTTGCTTTATAACTCGGAACCCATTATCAATGGTTTATCTGAGCAATCTTTGCCAATAATTCGTATGAATAATCCTCATGTAATTGAATATGCAATTTGGGGAATGTTGCCTCAGAATTATAGCGATGGTTGGGATAGTTTTCAAAATCTTACCAATACACTAAATATATCAATAGATAAAATCCACGAGCTAGAATGGATGAAAAACAGCTTAGTCAACCAACGCTGTGTTGTTATTGTGTCTGGTTTTTTTACGTCCTTTTTATATAATGGAGAAGTGTATCCGTTTTATGTATATTCAAAAAATCGCCAACCTTTTGCATTGGCAGGTGTTTATTCTCGATTAGGTGATGGTTTTATGACGGTTAGTTTAATAACGACAACAATAGATAACGAATTAAAACACGTACACAACTTAGGTCAAGATTTTCCTATTTGTATGAATGCTCATGATTATGAAGATTGGCTAAGTTCAGATTTAAATTTAACAACGGATGGTATAGAAAAATTAAAAAATCAGAATTAAAAGCACATACCATTTCAAAAGAGTTTTACAAAAACGATATTATCTTCAAATCTATTTTAGAACGAACGCATTATAGTGGCTTGCCTATTCTTACGATAAAGTAGATGATTAATTACAATCGTAGATTCAGATGCTTTTTTAGTGAAATCTTTAAGCATTAAAACCATAGTTCAATAATACAGGTTTTAATCTTATGACGTCTTATTTAAATTTCCAATTTTAAAAGTATACTTATTGCGTTAATAAGTTCAGTTTTTGAGTTAAGCCTAGTGCACTTGAGTACTTATATTTGTTATATATTAATAGTATCTTAAGTTTAAATACTTTTTTAGTTTAGTATAGGTTGGTTACCTAGTAGATAAAGCGAGTTCTCAGTTAGAGAACTCGCTTTTTTAATGGCCTTATTCTTGTTGCCAATGCCGTTAAGATCATATCAATGCGGTTAATATCAATAGTATATGAGCAAATCACTTTCATTAATATAACCCATCTTTGTAGTGAGGGTTAGAGGTTCTAACCCAATAACTTAAAACCAAAAATATGTTACGTTGGACAATCACATTCGTTATAATAGCAATCATAGCAGCCGTTCTTGGATTCGGTGGAATAGCAGGAGCTGCAGCAGGAATAGCTAAAATCGTCTTCTTTATATTTATAGTGCTTTTTGTACTGTCTTTATTAAAGGGAGTCGTGAAAAAATAAATTAGATAAATAATACATAATACTATAATGGCCTTGAGGAGCTCAAAATTCTCAAGGCTATTTTTTTGTTTAAATATTTAAAAACTATAATGCAAATCAGAAAAAAACTTTGTTATTCTGTAGACTATTATGTTTTTATTGAGTTTTCGCAAGAGAAGTATAATGACTTTAAGACTTTTGGTAAAATGCTAAACGAGATAAATAATCAGATGTATATAAGTTTTATTCTGCGAAAAGCTATATGTCATAAAAGCTAATTTATAGAAAGCCCATGATCTTTAAGTGGAAAATTATTCAACACGTTTATAATTTTCAGAATAGATTTTGTTACCATCCTCATCTATTTCAATTTGTTCAAAACGATTTTCTGATAATTCGAGTTTAAAGTTAAATTCTTGTTTTTCTTGTATAACGTCATTCATAAAAGCAGAACCAAATTCTAGTTTTTCGGTTAAATTGCCGTCTCCATAGTTATAAGTTCCGTATCCAAAAAACTCAATAGAATCTGTTTTTAAAAGTTTGCACCACATAACTCTATTATCAGAATACATTTTAATTTGTCTAGAAATAGTGTTATTAGAAAAAGAATCTACAACCACATTATCTTTATAATTATAAAATCCGATCAATTCCCACGTACCATTAAGACCTTTTCTGTTTTTTTCTGAAATTTCTTCCGTTTCAACATTTTCTATAGCCTTTTGGTCTTGTTCTTTACAGGAAGATATAAACACCATAGCTAAACTTAAAACTAGTATTTTGTACGACATAATTTCTAGGATTTTACGATTAAACACCTTTAAATTACGAAATTATAAACAGATAG
Organism: Winogradskyella psychrotolerans RS-3; assembly: GCF_000427335.1. Classification (GTDB taxonomy): domain Bacteria; phylum Bacteroidota; class Bacteroidia; order Flavobacteriales; family Flavobacteriaceae; genus Winogradskyella; species Winogradskyella psychrotolerans. The sequence goes on from NZ_ATMR01000037.1 coordinate 66,941, forward strand.
TGCTTGGATTCATAAAATTTATGACGTTATAAGTACTGTTAATAACTTCATTGTAAGGATTTGAACAAAAAACCTACTTTTGTTTTATATAATAAAATACAAAATATGTCTGATACAATTGAAAAAGTAAAGTGTTTAATTATAGGGTCTGGACCAGCAGGATACACAGCTGCAATATATGCGTCTAGAGCAAATATGTTTCCTGTTTTATATCAAGGGGAACAGCCAGGTGGTCAATTAACCACAACCAATGATGTTGAGAATTTTCCAGGTTATCCTGAAGGCATCACAGGGCCAGGAATGATGATTGAGTTACAAAAGCAAGCTGAACGTTTTGGAACAGATGTAAGACACGGATGGATTTCTAGAGTTGATTTTTCTGGAGATGTTCATAAAGCTTGGGTAAATGAAGAAAAAGAAATTCATGCAGATACTATAATTATTTCTACAGGTGCATCTGCTAAATATTTAAACTTACCGTCTGAACAAAAATATTTAAAATTAGGTGGAGGAGTGTCTGCTTGTGCGGTTTGTGATGGATTCTTTTACAGAAATCAAGAAGTTGTAATAGTTGGAGCAGGTGATTCTGCTTGTGAAGAAGCACATTATTTATCTAAACTTTGTAAAAAAGTAACCATGTTGGTAAGGAGAGATGAATTTAGAGCCTCTAAAATTATGGCACAACGTGTAAAGAATACGGAGAATATTGAAATACTATTCAATACAGAAACTGATGAGGTTTTAGGTGATGGCCAAGTGGTTACAGGTGTTCGTGTAATTAATAACCAAACCAATGTAAAGGAAGATATTGAAGCTACTGGTTTCTTTGTCGCTATAGGTCATAAACCAAATACGGATATTTTTAAAGATTATTTAGATTTAGACGAAACAGGTTATATCGTTAATGCAAAACCAGGAACAAGCAAAACCAATGTAGAAGGTGTGTTTGTAAGCGGAGATGCTGCAGACCACGTATATAGACAAGCTATTACTGCTGCAGGTACAGGTTGTATGGCAGCATTAGATGCTGAACGTTATTTAGCAGCTAAAGATTCTGATTTTGAGGTTGCTACCTCTACTTATAATTAAATAGTTTACTACATATACTGAGAGCCGAAGTTTAACACTTCGGCTTTTTTTTGTGCAATTTTTTTATGGAAAATTCGGTATATGACTTTTGTCATAATTTAAAATGCTTTTAATGTCAACCTTTGTCGAAACATTAAAACACAATTATGAAACATTCATTTAAACTCCCGGTATTTTTTCTAACAGTTTTTTTTAGTAGTCTATTTTCTTTTCAGGTTGCTTTTTCTCAAAATTACACTTTAAATAATTCTTCTTCTGTTTTAGAAGTGCACGGAACTTCTTCTTTACATGATTGGACATTAGAAACAGAAAAGCAATCAGGTAAAGTGGTTATTACAAACATGGAGGAACTAGAGATTAGTAGTCTTAATTTTTCTATTGAAGCAGAAAGTCTTAAAAGTGGAAAATCATCAATGGATAACAACACTTACAAAGCTTTAAATACGGATGATCATAAAACGATGGACTTTAGCCTTACATCATTAAAAAAGGTCACTAAACTATCTGATCAATCGTTCGAAGTTTCTGCTTTAGGAAAAATGACTATTTCTGGTGTAACTAAATCAATTACAATTGATATGAATGTAAAGCTAGAAGGGAATAAGCTTTTGCTTAATGGTGAAAAATCATTTAAGATGACAGATTTTGGCATTGATCCACCTAAAGCTTTATTAGGAACTATTAAAACAGGTGATGACATTAAAATTGAATTCAAATCTGTATTTGAACAAAAATAAATAAACTTAAAATCAATTTAAACTTAAAATTATAAATTATGAAATCAGTATTAAAACTCGTAACACTTGTCATGGTATTGACAATTGGATATTCTATATCTGCACAAACAAAAAATCTAAGAGACTTTGATAATTACAGACAGCCAGATCAAAGAGGTATCAATGTTTTTGAAGCAAAAAAAGACACTGTCACTGCTTTTGAAGAACTTCATGTAAGAATTGGAGGATCGTTTGCTCTTCAATACCAAGCCTTAGATAATGAGAATTCAGGTGTAACACCTTTATCAGAAGTAGGAAGTAACTTTAACCTGGCAACTGCTAATTTAGATTTAGATGTAGCACTTTTTGATGGTGTAAGCATGCATTTAAGAACATATTTATCTTCTAGACACCACCATGAACCTTATGTAAAAGGTGGTTATTTTAAAATAGATAAATTAGATTTTATCTCAAAAGGATTTATGGAAGACCTTATGAAGCATACGACTATTAAAATTGGTCATATGGAGAATAACTATGGTGATGCACATTTTAGAAGAAGTGATAATGCACAAGCTATTCACAACCCATTTGTTGGAAATTTAATCATGGATTCGTTTACAACAGAAGTTGGTGCAGAGGTATACTATACAGCTGATAATGGGTTTTTTGGTATGGTTGGATTCACTAATGGTAAATTAAACCAAAGCACTACAGTATCTGATGGTTCAACTGGTGGAGCTGCTTTCTTAGCAAAATTAGGTTTCGATAAGCAAATCAATGATGATTTTAGATTTAGATTATCAGGATCTTTATATAATACAGGTTACGCACCAAATGTATATTTATATTCTGCAGATAGAGCGGGTTCTAGATATTATAACATTATGCAAGATGCTTCAGCAACAAGTGATAACTTTAGATCTGGTCGTTTTGATCCAGGATTTAAAAATCAAATTACTGCAGTAATGATTAACCCATTTGTTAAGTATGGTGGTTTAGAATTTTTTGGAACTGTTGAGTTAGTTTCAGGAAAAGCTTTAAGTGAAGCCGATAGAAGAAACGCTGATCAATATGCGGGTGAGGTTATTTACAGATTCGGACAAACAGAAAACGTATACTTAGGTGCCCGCTACAACACGGTAAGTGCTGAGTTAGCTAGTGGTGATGATGTTAGCGTAGATAGATTTCAGTTAGGTGCAGGTTGGTTTTTAACTCAAAATGTATTAATGAAAGCCGAATATGTAGTACAAAAATATAAGGATTATCCAACTGGAAATCTTCTTGAAGACGGTCAGTTTGATGGACTTATGTTAGAAGCAGTTATTAGTTTCTAGGGGTTAGTTTTTTTTAGACCTTCATCTTTTATGATGGAGGTCTTATTTTTTATTTTTAATTATGGTTAAGACATTATCATTTATAATTTTATTTTTCTTAGGGTCTATGTTCTCTATTTTTTTGAAGTGGAAACGTTAGAAACCAAAGAATCAATTGTGGCTTTATCTTCAGAAAGTTATCTAAAAATTAAGGGTAAAACTAATGTGAGTACGTTTGAGTGCCAGTTTGATATGACTACCATTTCTGAAGCAATAAGAATTAGTTATGTAGATTATGACAAAAGAATACAATTTAAAGACACCAAATTAACACTTCCTAATTTAGAGTTTAATTGTGGTGGTAAGGCTATTAATAAAGACTTTAATAAATTACTGAATACCGAAGAGTATCCTGAAATAATTCTTAAGCTAAAAGAAATTTCTAAAGCTAAAACAGATACGAGTTCAATTACAGCGACCATAGAAATTACAATTAGTAATATTGTAAGGACGTATTCAATTCCTATTTCTATAGCAGATAATGAGGGTTTAAAAGTAAGTGGAGTAATGCCTTTAGATATTAATGACTTTAATTTAACAGCACCAACAAAAATGTTAGGTATGGTTAAAGTTTCCTCTGAAATTGAGATTCAATTCTCTCTTAAAATTATAGAGTCTTAATTTCTTTTTAGCGTTGCTTCTTCTGCAACTTAGCAGTATTCTCAAACTTAGTAATTGTTATTGTGGGACTACCAAAAAGATAAATCTCACTATCACCAGAAGCAGCAATAGTAATATTTTCAGTTGCAGAAATGGTTAAATCACTACTATCTTCTAAACTAACATCAACGCTTTTGACATCAAATTTTGCACCATCGAAATTCGATGAACTATCTAATTGAAATATAGAACTGTTTGCTTTACCTTCAATTACAGCATCAGCACGTTGGTATAAAATAAAACCTGCAATTTTACTGTTAATTAAAGCATCTAATTTGCTATTATCGCTTAATTCAATTTTAGTGGTATCCGCAGTAAGATTTAAACGGACTTTAGATTTTCCTGAGCTTTTGTAGTTAAAGGATTTAGAATTAATGTTTAAATAAGCTCTAGAATTATCGGAAGTTATTAAGCTGACATCTCCAAGCTCCATAGAAGTCAATGATCTAATTTCTCCGTCACCTCTTGTTTCTATATTACTGAGTCCATCACCGTAATTTACAGTTATATTTAGTTCTTTTTAGATGAAATACGAACAGTTTCAGAAAAAGTTAGTACTCCATCAACTACATTAAATTGAATAACGTCATGTAAATTATCATCTGCTTCAATACTCACTGACGGTTTGCTGTTATAAACGATTTCAATTGAAAAATCACCATCGACTACAATTGAATGAAAATTATCAATAAACGTTTGCTTTATGGTAACATTTCTATCACCTTTAATTTTTTCATCAGACTGTGCATGTAGTACTGGTAAAGCAACAATCATTAAAAGCAGAGTAAGTATTATTTTTTTCATGTTCTATTGTTTACTGTCTTTTTAAGAGACACAAAACGCCTAAAATAAGTCACTATTTGTATTTATAGACTACTTGGAGGAGTTCCGATTGTCAATATTAAGGATTTCTGTTTAATATTGGTCAATTAAAAGTTAATAAACTAAGATAAGCAAAAACCATCCCAAACTCTATTTAGAATTTAAGATGGCTTGTAACTAGTTGTTTTACAGTTGTTTAGGGTGTAAATTAAATAAACAATTATTGTTGTATTATGTGTTTATTGCTGTTTTACACTACCAGCAGAATTGTCAGATTTGTTAACTTTTTCAGGATTTCCAGAATATCTTATATCTCCACCACTAGTAGCATTTGCTGTTAGTTCTTTAGAGGTGTTTACCGAAATATCAGCACCACTGGTTGCTTTTACATAAGAGGTTTGTGCCTTTAAATTAGAAGCATCAATATCGCTACCACTTGTGGCTTCTGCAATTAAAGATTTAGTAGATCCACTTACATTGATATCACTACCACTTGTAGATTTACAATTTAAGGTTTCGGTTATGACATCTAAGGTTATATCAGCTCCACTTGTACAATTGAGTTCTAAACTTGTTACAGTTATAGTATTCGTAGAATATACATCACTTCCACTTGTTGCCTTAATTGCTGAGATGGTCTCAATATTTAATAGTACTTTTTTTGAACTTGCTCTTCTTATGTTTTCGGTAGAGTATATGCGTAAGATGCTATTCTCTACATCTGTCATAATTAAGTCTTGAAGGTTTTCATCGGCTTCAACACTAAGTCCTATAGCATCAGATTGGGTGATGTATAAGTCAATACCTTGGCTAACTTTAATCTCTTTAAAGTCTGATGAAATATCGCGATCCATAGTAACAACGTTGCCATTGCCATCAACACCTTCTCCAAAATTCATAGAGAAGTTGCAAGAGAGCATTAATAAACTAATAATACTAATGATAATAATTCTGGTTAGTGTGGTCATGATTTCTGTTGGTTTTTTGATTGATGAATTGTTTGTTATATAAATTTAAGTGGATTAGACTCGGTTACATATTTTAAAGTGATGAATTGTTGAATGTTTAGTCTCAATTGTCATTAACTTCAATACTTACCCCGTCTTCATCATTAATTTTTATGTTGACTTCAGATTTCTTTGGTTCATGCTCTGTGTTTTTAAGCGTTCCTATTTCTTGCTCAACGATGTCTTCAGCAGCTTCCTCAAAGACATCTTCAATATCTTGCTCTTTGATTTCTTCAACACAATCTAAACATTCATGGTCATTCATATCAACTTTATAATAGTGATTTTCCATTTCGCGTGTTAACAAATTATCTGGTGCATTGTAATATTTTGAAAAACGCGACACATAATTATCAGTCTGAAATACGGTTCCTTCAGGTAAATAGATATAAATCTCTATCTGTTGCTCGCTAAACTTATTAGATCCTTCTGTCGTAAAATAAGAATCCATTTTTAGTTCGTTCTTATTCAATTCATAATTATAATTTATGTTTTGTGCACGTTCTCTAGCTAAATCGTAGCTACTACCACTAGCAAGCGAATGAATTTTAATACTTGCTAAAGAATCTGAAGTTTGTTTTATAATTAGCCTAACATCAGTACTAGATATTATTTTCTCTCCATTATGTGATGGACTGATCTTATAACTTTCATAAGTTCTACGAAAATTTTGGTTATAAATATCATGACTCAACATTCTTAATTTTAATGTATCTCCGGAGGTGACCTTTATTTGCTTTTCTACTTTAACAATAGTTGCATCATAAGCGTGCTCTGTAGCTTGTTTTACACCAGTGATGACTAAGCCAATTATGGACATTATCCAAAGCCCTAAAAGTGTGAATTTTGCAATGTTACCAATAGATTTAAGGTTGTTTACCAGAATTTTTAATCCTAAATAAAAAACAAAGAAAAAAGGAACCCCTACCACAAAGAACAATAACATTGACATTAACCAAATTGGAATATTGGCGGCATTCGAAGCATCAATAAAATCCATACCAGGAAAATGAACGGCATTGGTAACTCCAACGGTGAAAAAAGCAATTATGAGCCCGATTAAGGCACTTATACCTACGATTATTAAAATAATACCGATGAATTTAGCTATCACTTTTAAGAAAAACATAATGATAGAACCAATAGTTTCAAAAAAGGATTGAGAACTCGATTTTAGCTTACTACCTTGCTTTTGAAAATCTACATTTTTGAAATTTTCGGATATATTATCTGAAACATGATCAAAACCTTCTTTTAGTTTGTCTCCATGTTTTTTTAAATCTACATTTTTGAAGTTTTCGGATACGTTATCAATACCGTCTTTAATTTTTTTTCGATGTTACTGATGTTTACAGCATCACCTGTCATGGTCAGTTTTTCAGCCGTAGTTTTGGCTTCAGGTATTAAAGCCCAAAGTAAAATATAAAGTAAAAATCCTGTACCAGCACCAAACATTAAAATAACCCAAAGTAAACGAATCCATAAAGCATCAATTCCAAAATAATGCCCTAAACCAGCAGAAACACCACCAACATACGAGTTGTCTGTATCTCTAAACAAACGTCTTGTTGAACCCGATTTTTGCTTGTATTGCTGTTTTGGTTCATCTTCAAAAATTTCGTCATCTACTAAGTAGTCTTCCGGTTGTCCCATAATGGTAATAACCTCGTCAACTAATTTTACACCAACAACTTGCTTTTCATTTTGAATACGTTCAGCAAATAATTCAGCAATTCTAGCTTCAATATCTGCGATGATTTCGGATCGGCCTTGAGAATCTGTAAATGAACGTTTTATAGCCTCAAGATAGCGTGATAATTTGAGGTATGCATCTTCGTCTATATGGAAGAATGTACCTGCTAAATTTATATTGACTGTTTTATTCATTTCTTTGGTGTTTTTGTGTTGGTTACTAGGTTAACTGCATTTTGTAGATCGCTCCATGTGGAGTTTAATTCGTTAAGAAACAGTTTTCCTGTTTCAGTTAGTCCGTAATATTTTCTTGGTGGACCAGAAGTCGATTCTTCCCAACGGTAATTGAGTAATCCTGCATTTTTTAATCTTGTTAATAGTGGATATATGGTTCCTTCTACAACAAGCATCTTTGCGTCTTTTAATGTGCCGAGAATTTCTGCGACATAAGCATCTTCATCTTTTAGGATGGATAAAATGCAGTATTCCAAAACACCTTTACGCATTTGTGCTTTTGTGTTTTCTATTTTCATGTGTGTTTTCTGTTTTTTATTAAAGTCACATGCAGTTCGCGCAAGAAACTTAAGTCGTAATGTGATGTTTTTGCTTTTGCTCGTGTCATGTGTTTTGAGTCTTTAATGCGATTAAACTGTTCATTTTTTGATTGATTTGATTATTGATGAATACTTTTGATTTATTTTAAAAAGTTGATTGTTAATGGATATTTAAATGCGTTTCCATCTCTTGCCGATAAACTGGCTTTAACAATAAGGGCTAATTCGATTATAAAAGCAACAATGGCTAAGGCGCCTAAACCACCACCTATATAAAGTAGAGGAGAAGGCTCTCCTATATTAATATGAAAATTATTAAAGCCATGGAAGTCTAAAATATCCATATCTCTAAATATTTTGAAGATAAAAAACGGAACACTTAGCGTACCTATAATAACAGCATAGAGTAAAACACTTATCTGAAAATTGATGGCCTGTTTACCGTGCTGATCTATAAAATCGGATTTGTTTTTATTCGCTGCCCATAATACTATTGGACCAATAAAATTTCCAAAAGGAATTACAAATCGAGAAAACGTTGACAAATGTATAAATGTCGCTAAATTTTTATGGTGATTATCTATCATGTTATAAAGTATATAATAGTTGCTTATACAAATATATGTCTTTAAAAAGGTATTATGTTACGCATAGTACTAAAAATTAACATTTCTTTAACATTAGTTATGCTTAATATTTTCGCTTATTTTAGTGGTAAAATAGAACTGTATTTATGAAAATAACGCCTTCTAAACTGAATAAATTCTTAATGTTTAAGCTACCTGCCGCTTTTTTTACAGGTGTTAGAACAAAGGAGTTAAATGAGAACTCTTGTGTGGTTTCTGTAAAACACCGTTGGGTGAATCAAAATCCATTTAATTCTATGTTTTGGGCAGTACAAGGTATGGCAGCGGAATTAACAACGGGAGCATTAGTGATGAAAAAGATTAGAGGAAGCGGTAAAAAAATATCAATGTTAGTGGCTTCTAATAATGCTTCATTTACAAAGAAGGCTACGGGTAGAATTACGTTTACTTGTAATGAAGGGTATAAAATAGACGACGCTATAAATAAAGCTATTGAAACAGGAGAAGGTCAAACGGTTTGGTTAAATTCTAACGGAGTCAATAAAGAAGGAGTAGAAGTGTCGAACTTTAATTTTGAGTGGACTTTGAAAGTTAAGAGTTAAGAGTTTAAAGTGGATAGTTTTTTTAGATTGTTTGAAACGAATTTATTCTATTTGTTTTCAATTAATCGTGTAACAAAACTGTAATTATTTCAACATATAAATGAATTAATTTACGCTGAACTTGTTTCAGTCTCAAAAATATTAAATAAAACAACTATGGAAAAATTACCAGACTATAGCGACAGAAACGCTCACGAAATAGATTACCGTATTTACGGTGAAGAAATGCAATACGTGGAAATAGAGTTAGATCCACAAGAAGCTGTGATTGCAGAATCAGGAAGTTTTATGATGATGGATGATGGTATTAAAATGGATACTATTTTTGGTGATGGCTCGCAAAAAGATACTGGAATTTTAGGTAAAATTCTTGGAGCTGGAAAACGAATTCTTACTGGTGAAAGTTTATTTATGACAGCCTTTTACAATGACCTTACAGGTAAACGAAATGTGTCTTTTGCATCTCCATATCCTGGGAAAATAATTCCGATTGACTTATTAGAATTTGGTGGAAAGTTTATATGCCAAAAAGATGCATTTCTTTGTGCCGCAAAAGGAGTGAGTATTGGCATTGAGTTTTCTAAAAAATTAGGACGCGGTCTTTTTGGAGGAGAAGGTTTTATTATGCAGAAATTAGAAGGTGATGGAATGGCATTTGTACATGCAGGAGGCACCACGGCAGTCAAGACCTTAGCAGCAGGAGAAACGCTACGTGTAGATACAGGATGTATTATTGGTTTTACACAAGGCATAGATTACGATATAGAATTTGTTGGTGGTATTAAGAATTCAATTTTTGGAGGAGAAGGTTTGTTTTTTGCTAAACTTCAAGGACCAGGAAAAGTGTATATCCAATCGTTACCATTTAGCCGACTTGCAGGCAGAGTTTTAGCTTCTGTTCCAAGAGGAGGGAAATCTAAAGGTGAAGGTAGTATTCTTGGAGGTTTGGGTGATTTATTAGATGGTGATAATAGGTTTTAAAAACTTGATTTCTATAATGTTTTGATATTTAGATTATTATAATATGAGAATTATCCTTTAAAAAGTAAAGCCTTCACCGCATAATTTAAAACTTTTAACATAACAAGCTGTTAAACTTTCCTTGAAAGTGAATTTCATTAGTATATTTTGCTATCTTTAAATCAGAATTGAAACAATAGCGTATAGATAAAAAACTACTTTTTGTTAACCTAAAACTTAAAAATAACTATGGCGCGAGCAATGTACGAGTACACTAAAACTGTACTTAGCAAAGTGAGTTTTGATGCGACACTATTCTGTAAGGAAGTGCAAAAAGCAGTAAGACGTTTACTGCCTCACGAACTTGAAGAATTAAGAATCTTTATTCAGTCTTTAATCAATCAAAACCCAGATTTAAATCAATGCTTAATTTATTTGAAAGCATAATATAAAACGAGCGTCCTGATACTTATCAGGACGCTTGTTTTGTAATTAATCTCATTGTGAAGTCACAATGGACGTATTCGGCCTATTTAGCTTTCGGACTAATAATTTCTACGTTCTGAAACGCTATAGCACCACGGATAATTCCTGAAATGACATTATGCATAGCATCTATTATTTGCATTTTTAATTCACTTTTATGGTAAATAATACTCACTTCTCTTGCAGGAGACGGTTCTTTAAAGTGTCTTAAGTTAGGACTTAATTTTTCTCTTACATCTAAAGTATGCAAATACGGTAGAAGCGTCATTCCCATACCTTCGTTAGATAATTTGATTAAGGTTTCTATGCTGCCACTTTCAAGTTGAAAAGTTTCATCCATTTGATCTTTAAATGTTTTACAGAGATTAATGACTCCATCTCTAAAACAGTGTCCATCTTCTAAAAGTAACATGTCATCAATACTTAAATCGGAAACTTCAATGACTTTCTTGTCTTTTAAACGGTGATTTTCAGGAATATAAGCAACAAAAGGTTCGTAATATAAAACGCGTTCTTTTATATTATCACTTTCTAATGGAGTTGCTGCGATTGCCGCATCTAAGTGACCATCACTAAGGCGCGTTAAAATTTCTTCAGTAGTTAACTCTTCAATTTTTAATTTAACTTTTGGATATTTTTTAATAAAGTTTTTTAAGAACATTGGTAAAAGCGTTGGCATTATCGTTGGTATAATTCCCAATCGAAACTCGCCCCCTATAAATCCCTTTTGCTGATCTACGATATCTTGAATTCGATCTGCTTCATTAACGATATTTCGGGCTTGATATACAATTTTGCGTCCAACGTCAGTTAATTCTATTGGTTTTTTACTTCTGTCAAAAATAATAATATCTAATTCGTCTTCTAATTTCTGAATTTGTGTACTTAAAGTTGGTTGTGTTACAAAACACTTTTCTGCTGCTTTGGTAAAATTCTTATGCTCTGCAATGGCTAAGGCATATTTTAGTTGTGTAATTGTCATACCTATTAATTTAGGCTATAAAAGTATATAAACTATTCATAAAAACTATGCTGAAGGAAGGCTAATTGTGTCGTAAATTTGAATAAATCAAAATTAAAGATTATGAAACTAAATAGCATAGGTTTAGATACCGTAAAAACAAAAGGATTAGCTGATGATTTAAATCAATTATTAGCAAATTTTCAATTGTATTATCAAAACTTAAGAGGTATTCACTGGAATATTAAAGGCCGTGGTTTTTTTGATCTTCATGTAAAATTTGAAGAATTATATACCGATGCCAATTTAAAGGTAGATGAAATAGCTGAGCGTATTTTAACGCTAGGCGAAACACCACTTCACACGTTTGAGGATTATACAAAAGCAGCAAAAGTACCTGTAGGTAAAAATATTTCTAAGGATGAAAAAGCAGTGCAATTAATTGTAGATTCTCTTTCAGAATTATTAAAAATGGAGCGTTCTATTTTAGAAGCAGCAGGGGATGCTAATGATGAAGGAACCAACTCAATGATGAGTGATTTTATCACCGAACAAGAAAAAACAGTTTGGATGATGAAAGCTTGGTTGGGTGAAACAGTTTAAGATTGAATTATTTTAAAATAGAAAAAGACTGCTAATAAGCAGTCTTTTTTGTTTTGATTTATGTCGGTACTATTTTAGAAACGGATATTCATTTCCAAATCTTTATTTTCAACTTTAAATTTAGCATTATCGTAATTAGGTGGTCCAAATGACATCACGTTATTAGAAATTCCATAAGATTCTAAAGGCATTCCATTGTCTCTAAAGTCCATACGTTTATTGTTATTTGCATCGTGCATTGTCATTATTGCGTATTCTCCTGGTAAAACGTTTTTAAAGGTAATAGTTACTTTTCCGTCTTTTATTTCTGTTTCTACATCCTGAATACCTTTGCCTTTCATAAAAGTCTCTGAAGTGTGCAAAGAAGTTAATACTTTACCCTCATCGCTTATTACATTATCAATGGTAATAGTGATTGTAGATCCTCCTTCTTGAGAAAATCCAATGATTGAAGTTAAAGCTAATGCGAATGTTAAGATTAATTTTTTCATGAGTAAGCGTTTTAATGGTTAGTGAACTACTGTTCTGTTTTATTGATGATTCAAATATCAGACAAACGCTTCAATTCTTAAAATTGTAATTACCGAACTGTAATTTTTTTAGGATGGACTGTTATTTAGTTAGGAATTAATATGTTAGCCAAGAGCCAAGAGCCAAGAGCCAACAACCAACAACTACAAAAGTCCACGCGCCTTAATCTCTAAATACTTATTAATGGTATTGATGGTTAAGTTTTCTGGTGCCGTTAAAATGGATTGAATACCATGTTTTTGAAGTTCTTTTACCATTAGTCGCTTTTCGAAAGCAAATTTTTCGGCAATAGTTTTATGATATATAGATTGTAAATCTTCAGCATTCTCTTTTAGTATGATGTCTAATTCTGTGTTTTCAAACAACACAACCACAAGCATATGCTTTTTAGAAATGGCCTGTAAATACGGCATCTGTCGTTTTAATGCACTGATGTGTTCAAAATTAGTATATAATAAAAGTAAGCTACGGTGTGTGACTTTTCGTTTTAATTGCGCGTAAAGCAGACCAAAATCACTATCATTAAATTGCGTATCAATATTGTACAGGTTTTCTAAAATACGATTGAGATAGGTGATCTTCTGAATGGCAGGTAAGAAGGATTCTATCTTTTTTGAAAAGCTAATCATGCCAACTTTATCGTGTTTTTTTAAGGCCACATTACTAAATGTTAACGTTGAATTGATAGCGTAATCTAACAGTTTTAAACCGTTAAAAGGCATTTTCATTATTCTGCCAGTATCGATAATAGAGTAGATGGGTTGCGATTTTTCATCTTGATATTGATTCACCATCAATTGGCCACGTTTTGCTGTCGCTTTCCAATTTACAGTTCTAAAATCATCGCCAGGAATATAGTCTTTAATTTGTTCAAATTCTGAAGTGTTCCCAATCCGTCTTATCTTCTTTAAACCGAACTCAGTCAATGAATTACTAATCGCTAGAAAATCGTATTTCTGCATTTGAATAATGGAAGGGTAGACCATTACCATTTGCTGATTTTGAAACTTATACTTCCGTTTTACGATTTTTAGAACCGAAGACACAAATATATTAAGATGACCAAAATAATATTCACCACGATCTACAGGTCTTACTAAGTATTCGAAGTCGTGATTTTGATTAGGGTTTAAAGATGTTTGATAAAGAAAATCACGTTTCTGAAATTGTACAGGTAACTCATCTATAACATCGATATACGTTTTAAAACCATACTTGTTGGTAATTGTAATAGGTACAGGATTATTATCGCTATTGGAAAACTTATCTGGTAAAATCCGCCGTGCATGTATGGCGTTTTTTGGCTGATAGAGTAGCAATATATCTATAAGTAGCAGTACAGCTATAATAATAGTCACTATCCAAGCCACAGCATATAGAGTAGGCAACCAAAACGATAAAAGAAAGCACACCGAAGCCATAGCTATATAAATATAGAGCTGGCTGTGTATGTACAATGATTTTAAAAAATTCATAATCAGTTAAGAGCTAATAGTTATGAGTTAAAAAGTGTAAAAACAGTTAATCTCTTTAAGCTTTATTCTTCATGGTTTTAATTGTGGATATCAACATTCTTATTAATTCTTGATTCTTACTGCAAAGTGTTTCAAATGATTGAATTGATATATAGTTTGAGTCTTTTAGAATAGATAGCCAATAATCAGTTTCATTTGCTTCTTTTAAAGCAATACTCATTTTGTGAATGAAATCTTTACTAGATTGCGCAAATTCAGCTTCTCTAATATTTGTACCTATTGAGGTACCGCTTCTCATAAATTGTTTCGATAATATAAATTCTCTTTTATCAGAAGCTAAAGTTTTATAGAGTTCCACTATGTTTAATGCAAAGTCGTAACTTTTATTGCGTAAAATAGATTCTCCCATAACTCTCAACTTTTAGTTTTTCACTATTCACTATTCACTATTCACTATTCACTATTCACTATTCACTATTCACTATTCACTATTCACTATTCACTATTCACTATTCACTATTCACTATCTCGGCACTTCAACCGATTGCACAATCATTTCAATGACATTTTCTGTAGTCATACCTTCCATTTCGCGTTCTGGTGTTAAGATGATACGATGATTTAATACCGGATTTAATGATTTTTTTACATCTTCGGGAATCACAAAATCACGTCCATTTATAGCAGCAAATGCTTTGGCTGTATTAAGAATTGCAATAGATGCTCTTGGCGAACCACCAAGATATAAATGCGGATGATTTCTAGTTTTTGAAACCACTTCTGCAATGTATTTTATGATCTTTTCTTCAACGAGAACAGACTGCGTTTTGCTTTTGTAATCTTCTAGTGAAGCGACATCTAAAATAGGATTAATCCGTGATTGTGGTTTCTCACCTTTACGCTCGTGATGAGAGGCAATAATTTTAATTTCATCTTCTAAAGACGGATAATCCACTTTAATTTTAAAGATAAAACGATCTAATTGCGCTTCCGGTAAAGCATAGGTGCCTTCTTGCTCAATTGGGTTTTGGGTTGCAAGCACCATAAACGGATTATTAAAAGGGTAGGTGGTGCCATCAATTGTAGCTTGGCGCTCTTCCATAGTTTCAAATAATGCTGCTTGCGTTTTGGCAGGAGCTCTGTTGATTTCGTCAATTAAAACAATGTTCGAAAAAATAGGTCCTTTTTAAATTCAAATTCCGAAGATTTCATATTCAAAATCGAAGTTCCCAAAACATCACTTGGCATCAAATCTGGAGTAAATTGAATTCGGCTAAACTCAGTTTTTAAAACCTTGGCAAATAGTTTTGCAGTTACTGTTTTTGCAATTCCAGGAACACCCTCAATTAAAACATGGCCATCGGCTAATAAGGCTACGATAAGTAATTCTACAAAATGATCTTGCCCAATGATGACTTTTCTTAACTCACTTTTAATGCTTTCTACGGCATTTTTTAAATCTTCTAATTGAATGCGATTATCAAAATTTAAGTCGTCGTTTACTGTTTCGTTTTCTTCCATTGATTATGGGATTTAAATTGTTCTATTAAGGTGTTTAGCCTTTCTAATTCGGTAGGGCTGATGTCATTCTTCTGATTCAAACTTTCTATAAGTTGAAATAAAGCCTTCGTATCATCTACCGTGTTATTGCTTCGCGCTGCTAAATTATTTATAAAACTCGTGTTTATTTCTGCAGTGGAAAGGTGTAATGTGTTTCTAATATACTCTAAAAAATGATGCGCTTTATGTTGTGAAATATCTTTGTGTTTTCCACTTTCATAATACATATTGGCAATAGTTCTTGTAAAATCTACAGTCTGATTTTTCAACGATTTCACAATCGGAATGGCGCGTTGTTTCCGTTTACCTTCAAAAATAATATAGATTAAAGCACCGATCAGCATTAAATAATACGCCCATTTTAAAGATTTTGTATTTAAAAACAAATACATTGGTGAGGTGTAGAATGTCTTTCCTGTTTTGTAATAGGTATCCACGTATACAGGTTTGGAAGTGTCTATGTACGATAAAAGTCCGGCGGTATAATCTTGATTTGGAGACTGTAGTATAAAGTAGTTGGTAAATGCCTGAGGAAAGGTGCTAAGTATAATTTCACCATCTCCAAAACGTTGTTTTATAGTGTTAATTAGAGTGTCTTCCATAGGCTTATTTTCACCTCTATAGGTGTCAATCAGACCAATAATCGATGTTTTTAAGGTATCGATTTTATTAAAATGAAAGAAGGATGTAGAGCGATCGTACTTATAAGTTTGAGAGTCGTCTATTGCGGGATTTACCAGTTTAACTTGGTATTCGTTATTAAAATTATCAAACGTATTTACGGATTTGGTATTTAAGTTTAAAGTGTCTAATAATGTTGTTTCAAAATTTACAGCAGCAACAATAAGTGTGTTTCCACTAGAAACCCAATCTAAAAGGCTATTTAATTCTTCTTTTCCAAATTCAATACCTCCATTATAAAACAAATATGTGCCACTGATGTTATTGTTTTTTAAATATTCAAAAGGCGGACGGTCTACAATAGAAACAGAGTCGGCAACCCGTTTTAATTGGTTGTTAAACACATAAGTGCCAAAAGGAATTTTATGATGCGTTGCATACGAAGGAAACCAATTTATAGCCTTCGGTTTATTCATTTCTAGAACAACGATAGCCAAAATGGTAAATGCTACAAGGATGATATATAGTTTTCCTTTTTTACTCAAGGTGTTGTAATTGTAGTATTTAAATGTTCAAAAGGGAGTTTTAAGGTCTCAAACTTAGCAACATCGATATTAAACTCACCGTACCATACGTAATCATAAATTCTGGTGATATTTTTGAAATCGGCTTTTAAAAGTTCCTTATTAATTTCATTGATATAATCTTCATTCGTTTTTTGTGGTTGCCAAGAAATATGATCAGTTTCTGTTAAATATTTTAAAGACAATAGGTAATAATAGCGAATGGCTAATCTGTAATTGTTCTGTTGAATGGCTTCATTTATTAACGCAGGAATATCTTCATTCTTAATGATTTGTTCCTCTTCTGAAAATAAGATAGAACCTTGTTTTCTGCTTTTTGCTATGAGGTTATTCGAATTCACTTTCAAGAAAAACCGGATTAATAAGAATAGTAAAAAGGCTAATAATAAATAGGGTAGAATTGAAAAAACAAAGTACAAAAAGCCAGAAGCCGTACCCACGCCAAATATGGCTTCCCAAAACTTGCTAAGTATATTTTGAAGCCATCGATACGCTTTGTCTAAGAAATTTTCTTCAGGTTCAACTTCTGTATAGTTAAAGTCCTTGTCAGCTTTATAGGCTTCTAAATCGTCTTCGGTTATTTGTTGTTTTTCAAGTGTAGTATCATCAAACCTTACGGACTGCTCACTTTGTTGCGCAACAGAAAGTTGCCCAAAACAAAAACAAAGAAGTAGCAATCTGTATACTAACATTTAATCTTCTGTATTTCCAATTTCACTAATACGATCATAAGTGCCAGTAAAATTTACTTTTTCGTGTAAATGAAAGTAAATCACAGCTCCCGCAACCATTAAAATGATATTTAATAAAAACTGAAAGAACGTATTTAACACGTTAAGTATAATAACCACCGGATCGGCAGAAAAGGTATTGAGGTTGGCAGGATCAATTTCTCCAGAAAAAATACCTGTACTTACTAGTGCATAAATAACAGATGGAATTGAAACCACCATAAGAAGAATGTAATAAATGATGCCCAAAATGATAATAACACCGAAAGCCGTCCAGAAATCAGCATTAGCTAACGTAAAACTCTGACTAAAGGCATCGGATGTTGAGCGCTTAGGTTCAAAAACATAAATACTAAATACAAGTGCCATAGGAACCATGGCGTAGAGCACAGGTACAAAGCAAAGCATTATAGCGATAATTAATGTGACTCCTTTTAAAAAACTAAGTCCAAAAAACGACCAAAATGATTTAAGCACATTACTTTTTATTTCAGCAGCGTCAACAATACCCTTATGATCTAT
This sequence comes from Winogradskyella psychrotolerans RS-3, assembly GCF_000427335.1. GTDB lineage: Bacteria > Bacteroidota > Bacteroidia > Flavobacteriales > Flavobacteriaceae > Winogradskyella > Winogradskyella psychrotolerans. The sequence continues at coordinate 85,080 of NZ_ATMR01000037.1, forward strand.
ATAAGATTTAATGTAAAATAGTACTGTAGAAGCTGTAAGAATATAAGCTGCAATTGCGGAAATAAAGTAAATAATGACAACGAGAATGGTCACAAAGACATTAGGGGAGTTTAAGCTAGGCTCATTAAATCTTGTAAAATTTAATAAATCACCAGCCACATAATTATAGGCAGCAAGTGATAGCATAAATACTACAATCGCAGGACCAGCAATATTGAAAATGGTTCTTATAAATGGTTTAAATTCATTTCTAATAAAGCCAAAGGTATCAGTAAGTATGCTACTGAAATCTCTCTGTTTTCTAAATTCGATATAGGGTTTATTCATGTTTAATCGGTTGGTTTATCGTTAAGTTCTATAGTGTTTTTAGATATTATATTCTGTTTTAACTTTCTACGGAGTTGAATTGGGTAAATTACGTAGTAAAATAGGATTAAAGCTAGAGAACTGGCAATAATTAAAATGGCTAACCAATCTGGCATTTCTGTATGTCTGGTAACAAAACCTTCTAAAAAACCTGCAATTATAAAAAAGGGGATGGTGCTCATTAGGATTTTTAAGCCGTTAATTACGCCACGTTTAAAGGCTTCTAATCGTGGTAAAGTACCTGTAAATAACATGCCGTTTCCCATTACAAGACCAGCACAACCTGCAATAATAATCATAGAGATTTCAATGGTTCCATGAATCCAAATGGTACGCGCAGATTCCCATAACAAGCCTTGTTCGTAAAAAAAGTATTGAAAACTGCCTAACATAATACCATTTTGCATCATAATATATAAGGTGCCAATACCTAATAGAATACCATAGCCAAAGGCCATAAGGGCTACTTTAATATTATTAAGCGTTATACCCAAAAACATATTAAATTCTCCTTGTTGCTTATAAACCGCCATAGGATCTCCTTTTTCTATATTTTCTATCGTCATGTTAACATAACCATCTCCAAGAAACGATCTTACAAAATCGTCTTCGCTAGCGGCAGAAAATGCGCCAACCATTACAAAAAGGGTAAATGTTAAAAAGGCAATTAGAAGTTCGCGGTGATGTTGATAGAACATCGAAGGAAATTCCGTCTTAAAAAAAGAAATCAGCCTGTTTTTAGGTTCTTTCTTTGTTTTATAAATAAGTTGATGTGCGTTAGATGCTAGTTGATTAAGATAGCGTTCTGTATTGCTATTCGCATAAAATGTTTTGGCGTAGCTTAAATGGTCGGTAACTTCAATATAGAGGTCAGAAAGTAAATCGGGATCTATTTGCGTTTTATTTGAAAGAATGTTTTCAAATTCTAACCATTTATCTTTATTTTGCTTTACAAAAGCTGCTTCGCGCATTATATTCCCTTTTAGACTTTCAAAGAAAAGAAAATATGGATGAATTTCAAATAGAAACTGCCCAAAATGTGGGGATTAATCAAAATGTTGCTAGTATTGGCGATAGAATGCTTGGTTACCTCATTGATAGTGCCATTATTTTTTTGTATGGCATTGCTGCGATACTCCTTTTAACCACTTTAAATATGGACATGGGAGATACTTGGGCCATTTATTTGTTAGTGTCGTTACCTGCATTTTTATATTATGTGTTACTCGAAACATTTTTGGATGGTAAAACAGTTGGTAAAGTACTTATGAAAACGAGAGTGGTAAAACTAGACGGGTCTAAACCTAGTTTTTCTAATTATTTTGTACGTTGGATTTTACGAATTGTCGATGTGGTTTTAACCTCAGGTGGTGTGGCTGCATTTACGATTTTAATAAAAGGAAACGGACAGCGGCTAGGTGATATCGCAGCGGGTACAACGGTAATTAGTGAGAAACAGCTCTTAACGATTCATGATACGCTTATAAAAGATATTCCTGCAGATTATGTACCTACTTACAGTCAGGTTACGGTTTTGAATGATAAGGATATGCAGACGGTGAAAAATTTATATGATGATGCGCTTAGAAATGGTCATCATAATATTATTCTGAATTTGCACCAACGCTTATTAAAAATTATGGCGATTGAAACTCAAGATAAACCGGTAGATTTTGTGGCAACGGTTATAAAGGATTATAATTATTATACTCAGAATATGTAAGCAGAGAACCACTTTTTCCTTTTCGGAAAAAGTGAGTGAATCGCTTATCCCAAACTGGTTTTGGGATCTCAGAGAACCACTTTTTCCTTTTCGGAAAAAGTGAGTGAATCGCTTATGCTGAGCGCAGCCGAAGTATCTGATAGATAGTATTTGAATTTGTTATGCTGAACAATTAATTAATGGATAAGAGAAAATATGTGTGAATCGTTTATCCTGAGCGCAGTCGAAGGGCTTATGCTAAGCATCACAGATAACCAAAATATATTTTGTATCGAAAGGAGTAAACAACGATTAGTGAAGTATCTGCGAACAAGTGTGTGAATCATTTAACTTAAGCTTAGGACTGTCTTTAAGGTTTTTAACCCTGATTTTTAAATTAGATTCCTACCTTCGCGCGACTGATAAATATGTAAATATAAGTACCCTATGTTTTTTCAAGTCATAGATATATTAGGAACTATTGCTTTTGCCATATCTGGTGCATTAGTAGCCATGAATAAACGGATGGATCCATTTGGAGTCCTAATAATTGCTTTTGTGACAGCTGTTGGAGGTGGAACATTACGAGATGTTATGATTGGTATTGAACCCGTATCATGGATGCGAAATATGACCTTCGTTTATGTGATTATTAGTTCTGCGTTTTTTGCTGTATTATTCAGAAAACGAATTAACTACCTGAGAAAATCACTCTTTTTATTCGATACTATTGGGATCTCACTTTATACAGTTGTGGGTATCGAAACAGGACTTGTAGCTGGTTTACATCCATTAATTTGTATTGCTATGGGGACAATGACTGCCTGTTTTGGTGGGGTTTTGAGAGATATTTTGTGTAATGAAATTCCTGTAATTTTCAGAAAAGAAATCTATGCAACAGCTTGCATTTTGGGTGGAATCACTTATTTCTTGCTGTTACAATTTTTTGAAGATAGAAACATCTTATTCGTTATCGTTGGTGTCGTTGTTATTACAATTAGACTAATTGCCGTGCGCTATAAAATTAGTTTACCTACTTTGTATAAGAAGGACGAAGGTATACTCTAATTTTTAGCCCCTGTTATAACTGGTTTTATCTTTTTTAGTCTTTCCCCAGGCAATAACATTAACACCATTAGAATATTGAATTTTGTTAGGGTCGTTTTTAAGAAGATTTTTAAACCTTGGATAATTGAAGTCTAGTTTTGTGATGTCTATGTTATGAATAGGCCATTCTAAATGATGAATTTCAAATGCGTTTATAGCTTGTTTTGTGTCTTGAAAAAGCGCATATCTTTCCGTTAACCAGTGGTCTAATTCAGATTTTGTTTCAACCGCTTCTCTAATTGAAAATGCAATATCTAATTTGTCATTAAACGCAGCATTATATGATTGGTATTGGTTTGCTGTTCGTTTAATTTTTGAATAGCGATAAGGAAGTTCCGAAATGCCTTTTGCAATTTTACAAGATAATCGTTTTCCTCCTTCAATACTTAAAAAATAGACACCGGTTTTATGACCAGATTTTACATAGGTTCTAATATTAATTTCGTCAAAATCCGAAATAGGTGAGAACGACGGCAAATATTTAGGTCTGATCTTTTCCATTGTAAAAGCTACCACGGAAACCCAAGGTTTTCCCTCAAAAAGGTCAATTTCCAATTCTTTTGGTACCAATTTTTTGAGTTCCTCCAATTCAACTTCCCAATGAAGAAATATGGCATTATTCCATTCTTGATAGAATTTCCAGTTTTCTGTGGGCATTTTCCAAGGTCTGTGTTCAGCGGTTTTTAATAGGTCTTGGATTTTCATTTTTTGAGTTGAATACTTAGTTTTTGTTCGAATCATTTTTAACCACCATTAGCTTTATTGCTTTCTCAGAATCTTCTAAAATCATAATTTTATAGTGCTTCCATTCTATAATTAGATCCTTGTCTTCAGCTTTATTTAATGACGTAAATGACACCGTTTTCTGCTCATCGTCTTCTGATAATAACATATGATACGAATTAAAGGCATCGGTCTGATTTCCATCTATGTCCTCTGACCATTCACCAATATAATCTTTAAATAGGATTTGAAGATTACCAATAACAGCGGTTTGTCCTAAATCAATAAACATTGGCTTTCCAAAATCTAATTTTGTGACAACTAACGCTACGTCGTTTTTCTCAATTTTTAAATCAAAAGAATAGTTTTGATAAGCTTTTGGGTAGTTTGTTTTTTTACGATCGCTAGACGCGTCATAACACCAGAGAAAAGTAGCGTATTTAGTGTTGTTATTAAATACGTTTAATTCTAGTTGAATTTGAGGCGAGTCGTTGTTTAATAATTTTGATTGAATGAATAGATTAGCTGGTTCTATAACTAATGCTTCAAATTGAATACTAGGATTTTTTCCTGTTTTTAAAGGTGTTGTAATAGAATCGTTTGTCATGTTATTTTCTGATTGTGCAAATCCTGTGTGTTGTATGCATACAAGTAATAGAATCCATATATTAAAGTTGAAAATCATCATGGTTAGGTGTAATTTATCGTTAAAAAAGGCTATCAAATTTGAATGCTAACATATAATAAAGTAGGCCTATTGTCGCCAATAAATGAAGTCCAAATCCAATACTATTTATGACTTTGACGGGCATTTTATTATAAAAACCAAAAATAGCATAGAACGCAAATATTAAAATACAAGTTTCCAAACCGATGACCACTAATTCTCTAAATTCAAAGTTATGCTCTTTTATATCCGGAATAGTGATAGCCCAAAAAACAAATATACCGATTACCATTACCATATTTAAATACGGAATTATTAAAGTTGATTTTCCCTTTTTGTATGCGACGATTATGGCGACTAAATGGCAAATCAAGATTATAATTAGCGTTGTGTTGATATATGTGTCATTCATAAATAACTGTATGTGAGTTTGTGTCGTGTTTAGAGAACGAATTTAGGAAATTCAAACTGAATAGACCCGAGCGCAGCGAACTGGCGAAGCAAAACCTGAGAAATTTATTATTTATGTGCAGTTTCAATGCTTGTAAACAAAACAAAGATTGCCGAGATCTTTACGAGCGCATAGTTGCCAAAGGAAAGCGTAAAAAAAACAGGCTTTTGAAATCGCTAAATCGGGATTAATATTTGAAGGAAACTCTAAAAGTACTTTGGTGAAACATTAATAAGTTTTTAACTGTTTGTTGCCAACAGTGTTTTTAGTTAATAGTAAATTATAGTTTCAGAATTAGGAAAGGTAAATTTGTTATTTCCAGGATAAAAGTTAGCCATAGTCGGCAAGGTGCTGAGTTTGCTGATTGTTTCTTTTTTCTCTGTTTTGGAATCTTCCTTCTCACAATCTGATGTTTCTTCTTGATAAATCACCTTGCCGTTTGATAGATTATAATCAAAATTAAAGAAATTATCACAAGGGGAACCAAAGTTTACTGTTGCTCCAATTAATTGAAATTCCCCGCTTTGAAATCTAAACCTATGCGTATAATGCCATCTTTGACGAGAGCCTCCTGAATGATTAATTACAATACAATTTTTATTAATGGAAATTCCTTCAAAAGGATCTCCCATCATTCCTCCGTGTTGACTTGGTAATATGGCTCCAACTGATTTTTTCCACAATTCCCATTTATTATGGTTCTTTTTGTAAATGTATATTTGCCTTTCCGTGCCCATATCCGTTTCTTTTTCGGTATCGTAAACTCTAACTTTTTCAAAAACACCATCGTTATCTAAATCTCCTTCTTTTTCATCGAGAATTTTAAAGTGTTTTGGTGTTTTAATTATTTCTGTTGTTTTATTTTCCTGACTTTTACAGTACATAAATGAAAAAAGAAATAGAGCTAAAACGTATGTAGGTATGGATTTTTTCATAGTGTTGATCACGGTCTCAAATATGAAAAGTAGCGTGTAAAGACACACTAACTTTTCGGATTTTGCACGAGCCAAATTTAAAATTGGTGTTACCTTGTAAATATAGTAAAAACCTCTCAGAAAGCTTATAATAGCTATGTTTTATACGCTGTGTTGCTATGTGTTGCTATTAGTTACTATTATTCAAATGCTTTTGTTATATTCGCCATCAACTAATCTAGTTAGACTTTCTTCTTAGACTTTTTTCTGCCCTTTTCATTGAGTTGATTTAAGACGAATCTAAAAAAAATCAATTATATGAGAAACACTACACTCGTAGCATGTCTATTACTTGCTACACCATTAATTTATTCACAAGAAAACGTTCCTGCCTCCGGAGGCGATGCCACTGGCAGTGGCGGTTCGTCCAGTTATTCAGTTGGCCAGTTGGCGTATACCACCAATACAGGAAATGGCACGGTTACACAGGGCGTACAGCAAAGTATCGAACTGTTTACCTTGAGCAACCCAGAACTAGCCACCGTAAAGCTGTCGGCGGTGACCTATCCCAATCCAACATCAGATTATGTAGTATTGGCCATAAGCGACGCCAAATTTATTGGTTTGAGCTATGTTCTTTATAATTTACAAGGTAGAGCGGTATCACAAGGTCAAGCACCCCAATCTAACACGCAAATAGACATGCGAACTTTACAATTAGGCACCTATTTGCTTAAGGTAAGCCACAACAAAAAAGAACTAAAGACCTTTAAAATCATCAAAAACTAATCGTAACCAATTATGAAGAAATTTTACACAATTTTAGCGGCGGTTTTATTAACGCTTAGCACGTTTGCCCAAACGCCAGAAAAAATGAGTTACCAAGCTGTTGTAAGAGACAGTGGTGATAACTTAGTCGCTAACCAACCCATAGGGATGCAAATAAGTATTTTGCAAACCACCGCAATAGGAACCGTTGTTTACGCAGAAACCCAAGCGCCAACAACCAATATCAACGGATTAGTAACCTTAGAAATAGGCACAGGAAGTGTTGTAATTGGCGATTTTGCAACTATAGATTGGTCTGCTGATACGTATTTTATAAAAACAGAAACCGACCCAACGGGCGGAAGTAGTTACACTATTACCGGCACTAGCCAATTAATGAGTGTGCCTTACGCTTTATATGCAAAAACATCAGGTAGTTCTACGCCTGGTCCAACAGGCCCACAAGGTCCCTCAGGTAATGATGGTGCTGACGGAGCAGATGGTGCTGATGGCACTAACGGTTTGGATGGATCAACAGGAGCAACAGGATCTACTGGGCCACAAGGCGCACAAGGTCCAACAGGAAATGATGGTGCTGATGGAGCAGATGGTGCTGATGGTACTAACGGTTT
>NZ_ATMR01000038.1 GCF_000427335.1 Winogradskyella psychrotolerans RS-3
GGTCTTTTTTCTGCCTTTTCTCTTAGCTCACCTTCCTGAAGTTCTAGCTTGCGTATATCATCAGTATATGCCTCTTTAAACCTATTGCAATTGACAGCTCCTGTTGTTGCCTTTTCCAATTCTAGTTTCCAATCTTTTATCTGATTCCAGATAGGACGAAGGTGGCTATTCGCCTGGATGAAGGCTTTTAGTTCTTTCTTTTTGTCTTCAATTTCTGTTTCGCGGGTTTGAAGTTGTTCCCATTGTGATTTGAAATTCAGAAGTTGTGAATGCTTCTTTTTAAAGCCTCAAGTGACTGCAACTTTAAGCTGGCTTTTTCCAGACTTTCTTCAGCATTTTTGACAGTGGCTAAGAGGTCTTTTCTTATTTGAGCCTTTTCTTTTAAAACTTCCTCAGAAGTATCCCCTAATCCCTCCAATTGGGTTTCAAGTCGAATCAGTTCGTTTTTACCGTTTTAATAAACTCCCTGTTTTAGCGGACAGGTCAAATCGCTCCAAGCCAAACAGCTCCTTCATCATTTCAGCTCTCGGCCCAGGTGTCAGGTCTAT
>NZ_ATMR01000039.1 GCF_000427335.1 Winogradskyella psychrotolerans RS-3
AAGATTTAAAAAGGAAATTATAAAATGGCTAACTACAAACTTAAAGTCAACAATAAGAATTTTGAAGTGGATGTGGATTCGGATACCCCGCTTTTATGGGTACTCCGTGACAACCTGGGCTTAATTGGAACAAAGTATTCCTGTGGCATTTCTCAGTGTGGCGCATGCACCGTACACTTAAATGATGAAGCTGTAAGATCCTGCGGTCTGCCGGTATCGTCCATTGGTGATGCTAAAAATCACTACCATTGAAGGACTTTCAGACAATGGTGACCATCCTGTGCAAGAAGCCTGGAAAGAAGTAGACGTAGCGCAATGCGGCTATTGTCAGGCCGGTCAGATAATGACAGCAGCAGCGATGTTGAAGAAAAATCCTTCTCCTTCAGAGGAGGAAGTAATTGATGGAATGAATGCCAATTTGTGTCGTTGTGGTACCTACCACCGGATCAAAGAAGCAGTTTTGTTGGCCTCAGCTAAAATCAAATAACCATGGACAAAGGACTAAAATCGAATAGAAGGGATTTCTTGAAAATTGCAGCAACTACTGGAGGTGGTTTATTGATAGGCTTCAATTGGTCAGCTTGTGATTCACCTAAAATGAAAGTCATTAGTGATCAGGAGATTTATGATAGAGCGGTTAATTTTAATAGCTTTTTTATCCATTTCCCCATCCAATCACGTGGTGATTTTTTTCACCCAATCCTGAATTGGGGCAAAACATCAAAACCTCATTTCCAATGATTGTAGCT
>NZ_ATMR01000040.1 GCF_000427335.1 Winogradskyella psychrotolerans RS-3
GGGAATACTCATTGTACTTACTTACGTCAATAGATATTCCCTGGACGGAGGATCCACAGCGAGAGCATGCAGATCCGGCCATGCGTAAATATTTTATGCAGGTTTATGAAAATGAGATGAAAGCTTCAGGAGTACCATGGAAAAAAATTTCCGGGACGGAGGAAAACCGCTTAAAATCGGCCATAGAATATATTGACAAATACTTAATTGAAAAGGTTTAATTATAAATTTACCCCATTTTAGCCATTTGAGTCGAACCAATCATCTACGACTCAAACCGAAACTGTCTTATTTTTGGTAGATTAACGAAATCTTGCTGATAGTTACGGAATTTTAAATAATTTCAGGATTATTTTAACCAATAAACTCAAACATATTATTATATGGATAACCATAAACAAAAAATGAAACAATACTGGAAGCGCAATATTAGAACCTTATTGATTCTTCTGGCGGTTTGGTTTATTGTCTCTTTTGGCTTCGGAATTTTGCTTGTAGAGCCCTCAATGCCATTAAATTGGAGGGTACAAATTGGGCTTCTGGTTTGCCCAGCAAGGCTCAATATTTTCATTCGTGATATTGATTTCGTTTACGTATATCGGATGAACAAGCTTGATGAAGAATTTGATGTCAACGAAAATAACCCTTTAAAATAATCACCTCTCTATGGAAATTTTAACCTGGACCTACATCCTAGTAGGTCTGTCCTTCGCCTTGTATATCGGTATCGCCATATACACAAGAGCTGGATCAACTAAGAATTTTATACGGCAGGCGGGGCGTTTCTCCGCTAGCTAACGGTATGGCTACCGCTGCGGATTGGATGTCAGCAGCTTCTTTTATTTCCATGGCCGGAATAATTGCTTTTTCTGGCTACGATGGATCAGTTTACCTTATGGGTTGGACTGGTGGATATGTCCTTTTGGCCCTTTTATTGGCTCCTTACCTTCGTAAATTTGGGAAGTTCACCGTTCCTGATTTCGTTGAAGACCGGTAT
>NZ_ATMR01000041.1 GCF_000427335.1 Winogradskyella psychrotolerans RS-3
ATGATAACCCAATCACAGGATTGTATACCAACATTGTAGCGAATAACCAAATGATTTTTGTGCGTTCAGAAAACACCTTAACCGGCTGTTTTAGTTTAACTGCAAATACACTAGAATTAATTGTATTACCATCACCAGAAGTGCCAACAAGTATAGAATCTTACACTATATGTGATACCGATGATAATGGAATCACCCAATTTGATCTTACCACTAAAGATGATGAGATTTTAAACGGTCAAGACCCATTAGAAGTTGTATTGACTTACCATGTTAGCGAATTAGATGCTGTAAGTGGAAACAATCCTATTATCAATGTTGGTAATTATACCAATAACGCAAATCCACAAATCATTTATGTGCGTTTGTTTAATCCAACCACAGGTTGTCAGGATACAGGGCTATTTGAATTAGAAGTTAATTTACCCCCAGTAGCCGTACAACCCACACAATTGAGTGTGTGTGATGACTTAGGTGAAACACCAGGAGATGAGTTCACGTCCTTTGATTTAACAGTGAAGGATAATGAAATCACAGGAGGTAATGCAAGTTGGTCTGTAGCGTATTATGAGACCAATGCCGATGCACAATCTCAGACGAATGTGATACCAGATCCAACACAGTATACCAATACGTCTATAAACGGATTAGGTGCTAATCCACAAACGCTTTATGTCGTCGTTACCGATACGGATACAGGTTGTGTAGATTTTGCAACATTAACGATACGCGTATTGCCAAATCCAACACCAACACCAAGCGATCAATTACCAAACTTAGAGTTGTGTGATGACGTTAACACCGGAGATGGAGTAGAGGTTTTTGATCTTACGGAAAATGAAATACTCATTCTTAATGGAGAAGCCGGAGTGACGGCAAGCTACTATGAGAGTTTAGACGATGCCAACTCAGCAAGCAATGTGATACCAGACCCAATGCAGTATAGCAACACGGAAACACCAGAGCAAGAGATTTATGTAAGGGTGACCAATAATGCTACTGGCTGTTATGCATTAGTTGATTTTACAATCATAGTGCATCCATTACCAGCAGTTGTGGCCGTAACGGATTTTATACAATGTGAATTAAATACCGATGGCTTTGATAGTTTTGATTTAACCACTAAAGACGACGAAGTTTTAAATGGTCAAGATCCAACGCAATTTATAGTGAGCTATCACGATAATTTAGTTGATGCCGAAGCTGGTATGAATGGTTTAGTAAGTTTGTACTCAAACACAAACAACCCACAGCAGATATTTGTGACCATTACAAACAATGTAACAGGATGTTCAATTAGCACACAAAGCTTTAATATCGAAGTGCAAGAAGCAGCACAAGCTAATCCAAACATGGCACCAATTCTTTATGAAACCTGTGATGATGAGATGGAAACTGATGGAGATCCAACCAATGATAGTGCACAGTTCGATTTAACCACCAGGGATGCAGAAGTTTTAGACGGTCAAGATCCACTAAACTATATGGTAACCTATTATGAAACGCAAGACGATGCGGACTTAAAGGTAAATCCATTACCAACACTCTATGAAAATACAGTTAACCCACAAGTTATTTATGCACGAGTAGATAATGATACACCAGATGGTACCACAGGCAATGATACCTCTATATGTTATGCCGTAGCAGAAGTTACTTTACAAGTTAATCCGTTACCAGAATTTGATTTAGAAGAGACGTATATCCTATGTTTAAATACTAATGGTACTGAAACATTAGACCCACTAGTGATAGATACAGGTTTATCAGCAACGGACTATAGTTTTGAATGGAGTTATAACAATACTGTTATACCAGGGGTAACAGGTCCAAGTATCACGCCAGCAGAAGGAGGAAGCTATAGTGTCTTAGTAACTGACATGAGCACATCAACGGTAACCAATTGTACTAATTTTGATACTACAGACGTTATAGAGAGTGAACCACCAAGTTTAACTATAGAACTCTTAACACCAGCTTTTGCAGATAATCACAGTTTAGAAGCTATAGCCATAGGAATAGGTGTTTATGAATACAGTTTGGACGGAGGTCCATGGCAAGATGACAACATCTTTACAGGGTTGTCAGCAGGAGACCATGAGATCACGGCAAGAGATAAAAATGGTTGTGGATTAATAACAACCTCAAGGTTTATTATCGACTATCCACTGTTTTTTACGCCCAACGGAGATGGAAATAATGAAACTTGGAACATTGAAGGTGTTGGAAGTAATGCAAAAATTTATATATTTGACCGGTACGGAAAATTATTAAAGCAGTTAAGTCCCGATGGAAATGGTTGGGATGGAACGTTTGGTAATGAAGCTATGCCAACGAGTGACTACTGGTTTACAGTAGAGTACGACGAACCAAGCAACGGAGTACGTAAAGAATTTAAAGCCCATTTTACCTTGAAACGATAAAAAATTATGAGATTAAAAAAGTATTGTTTAGTAGCATTTATAGCTTTTATGGCGAATTTTAGCTTTGCCCAAGAAGGTATTCCTATTTATTCTGATTATTTAACAGATAATTATTATCTAATTCACCCTTCTATGGCAGGTGTCGCAAATTGTGCGAAGGTGAGATTGACAGCAAGACAACAATGGTTTGGTGTTGATGATGCTCCGAGCTTACAAACTTTAAGTATGAATGGAAGAATTGGGGATTCACCTGTTGCTATTGGAGGTGTTCTTTTTAATGACTCTAATGGATATCATTCTACTGTAGGTGGATACGCAACATTTGCTTATCACTTAATGTTTTCAAGAAATGAGATTGATTTAAATATGTTGTCATTTGGTTTGAGTGCTGGATTTTTACAATATAAATTAGATGAAACAAGTTGGTTAGCGCCAGGTGAATTTGATGCAGCTGTTGCAGGAATTGAACAAAGTGCTACAAACTTTAACATTGATGTAGGTTTTTCTTATCATTTCGTAGATTTCTATGCGCATTTTACAGCTAAGAATATTTTAGATAATGATGGTGTAAATTATAATCAAAATGGAGAATTCGAATTTAAAAACTTAAGAACTTATTTATTGTCTTCTGGTTATACGTTTAGTCAATATGGAAGTGAGTGGAGTTACGAACCTTCTATCATGTATATGTACAGAGATGCAACGGCTGAATCTTCAATTGATATAAATGCTAAAGTTTATAAGGAAATGGATTTTGGTAAAGTTTGGGGTGGATTATCTTACAGACGTAGTTTAGATGGTGCAGAGTTCCAAGATGGATCTGGTGTTAGTAGTCAAAAATCACAATACATCACTCCATTTTTAGGAGTAGATTATAATAATTTTGTGTTTGCATATACGTATTCATACCAAGCAAATACGGTGAATTTTAATACAGGTGGTTTTCATCAATTAACACTTGGTTTCAATTTTAACTGTAGAAGAGAGAAATATGAGTGTAACTGTCCTGCAGTAAACTAATAAAAATATCAACAAAAAAAAGAGGCTCAATTTTCATT
>NZ_ATMR01000042.1 GCF_000427335.1 Winogradskyella psychrotolerans RS-3
GCTTTTAAATACTTTGATAACTTAACTTTAATCGTTTTTTTAGTAACTTCAATCCTCATTTTAAATGGACATGATTAAAGAAAATATAGAATTAGATTTAGCTTGGAACTTTGTAATTAATACCAATAGAAATATATTCTTAACAGGTAAAGCTGGTACAGGGAAAACTACGTTCTTACATAAATTAAAATTGCAATCCAGTAAGCGAATGGTAATTGTAGCTCCAACTGGGGTTGCCGCAATTAATGCAAAAGGTGTAACGATTCATTCTTTCTTTCAAATGCCATTCGGACCTATTTTACCTAATGATGACTTAACCACATCTGGTTTCAAAGGAAAATTTAGTAAGACTAAAATTAATATAATTAAGTCTCTAGACTTATTAGTCATTGATGAGATTAGTATGGTTAGAGCCGATTTACTCGATGGTATTGATAAAACATTAAGACGATACAAGAATAGAAATGAAGTATTCGGAGGAGTACAATTATTAATGATTGGTGATTTACAACAATTATCACCCGTAATCAAAGATCATGAATGGCGATTATTACAACCCTTTTATAATAATGCTTTCTTCTTTAGTAGCATATCTTATCAAAATTGTAATCCCATTACTATAGAATTGAAGCATATTTATAGACAAGAGAACCCGTTGTTTATTAATATTCTAAATGAGATTCGGAATAACAATTTAAGTACTGCTTTAGCAGATGAGTTAAATAAGCGATTCTTACCAAATTTTGAACCTAAAGAAGATGAAGGTTATATTTCACTAACGACTCATAATAATAAGGCCAGACAAACTAATTTATTAGAATTAGATAAGTTAAAAGGGAAGGTAACTTCTTACAAAGCTGTTGTGGAAGGTAATTTTCCCGAACATTCTTTTCCCAATAAGGAAGTCTTAGATTTAAAAGTTGGTGCTCAGGTGATGTTTATTAAAAACGACAGTTCTCCAGAGAAACGCTATTTTAATGGTAAAATTGGTAAGATCATTTTATTAGAAAAAGATGAAGTCGTAGTTAATTGTCCTGATGATGATTTTAATATTAATACTAAGTTAGAGACTTGGGAAAATATAAAATATACTGTTGATGCTAATACCAAGGCAATATCTGAAGATAAGATAGGGAGCTACACACAAATTCCATTACGTTTAGCTTGGTCTATTACAATTCATAAAAGTCAAGGCCTAACTTTTGAAAAAGCAATTATTGATGCACAAGGTGCTTTTGCGCACGGTCAAACTTATGTGGCATTAAGTCGTTGTAAGTCGTTGGAAGGGTTAGTTCTTAAAAGTAAGATTGAATCCAATCAAATTATTAGTGATTATAATGTTATTGAATTTAATAAGAATGCAGAATCGAATCAACCAAATGATGTTATTTTATTGGAATCGAAGCGTAATTTTCAATTAGAACTAATTTCAGAAATTTTTGATTTTTATAAATTCATATATCCTGCGAATCGCATATTAGATATTTACTATAAAAATAGAGGGAGTATTGAAGGTACTGTAGAAACACCTTTAATAACTATTAAAGATAGTGTTACTAATTTGCTTAAAATAAGTAATGGATTTAAATCTCAATTAAAATCGTTAGTAGGGCTTAACGAAATACCAGAGTCGAGCTCAGTTACTCAAGAACGTTTTAGAAAAGCATTAGACTATTTTAGAGAGCAAACTAAATCTAAGATTCAAGATCCGTTAAAACAATTAAAATTTACGACCGATAATAAGGCTATTCAAAAGGATATTGAGAAGCAGTTAGATACTTTAGAGGAATTATTGGTGACTAAACTTTCCTATTTCGAAGGATTACAGGAAGGATTTAAGGCTAAAGATTTTTTATCTTTAAGAGCAAAATCTGTATTCTTAACTAAGGATAAACCTAAAAAACACGTGAATCTGTTGTAGATGGCACAACCAATGTGGAACTCTTTGAATTATTACGAGAGCTTAGAAACAGTATAGCCAATAGGGAAGATTTGATACATTATCAAATATTTACACAGAAGTCCCTTTATGCCATGTGCGAAATTTTACCTACAAGTAAAACAGAGCTAGCGCAAATTCATGGTATGGGTAAAACTAGAGTTGATAAATATGGTGCTGATATATTAAAAGTAATCTTAGAATATTGTGATGAAAACGATATTGAAACGTCCAATGATAACTCGGTTTTTGAAGAACTAAAACCTAAAAAGTAAAAGGAGATACTAAAAAAATATCTTTAGATTTATATAAAGCAGGAAAATCAATTGATCAAATAGCATTGGAACGAGAATTGAACTCTAATACTATTTTTGGTCATTTAGCAAACTTTATTTCTTCAGGTGAAATTAAAGTTACCGACTTAATGTCTTTAAGTCATTATAAAGAATTAAAGAAAATCATTCCAACGAAAAGCTTCGATAACCTTTCAGATTTAAAGCATCAAATTGATGATAAATATTCTTATGGTGAAATTCGCTTAGTATTAGATGAATTGGCATAAAACAAAAACGGCTTCAAAAAATAATTTTGAAGCCGTTTTTTTATACTTTACTTAGAGTTTAATCTTTTATAATTCCTCTAGATATTACAATCTTCTGAATTTCAGAAGTACCTTCATATATCTGAGTAATTTTTGCATCACGCATCAGACGCTCTACATGGTATTCTTTTACAAATCCATTTCCACCGTGAATTTGAACAGCTTCAACAGTATGCTCCATAGCAACTTTACTTGCATACAATTTTGCCATTGCACTAGACATATCGTAATTATTGCCTTGATCTTTATCCCAAGCCGATCTCATCACTAACATTCTAGCAGCTTCAATTTCAGTATGCATATCTGCTAATTTAAACGCTATAGCTTGATGATTGCAAATTTCTGTACCAAAAGCTTTGCGCTCTTTAGAATATTTTAAAGCTAATTCATAGGCACCAGCTGCAATTCCTAAAGCCTGTGCTGCAATACCAATTCGTCCACCAGATAGTGTTTTCATAGCGAATCTAAATCCAAATCCATCTTCGCCAATTCTGTTTTCTAAGGGTACTTTTACGTCATTAAACTGTAACGTATGGGTATCACTTCCTCTAATTCCTAATTTATCTTCTTTTGGTCCAATATCAAAACCCGGCATGCCTTTTTCTAAAATAAAAGCATTAATACCATGAGACCCTTTATGCTTATCTGTTTGCGCAATTACGATGTAAACTTCTGCTCGTCCACCATTTGTTATCCAGTTTTTTGTACCATTCAAAATATAATGGTCACCCTTGTCAATAGCAGTTGTTTTCTGAGATGTAGCATCACTACCTGCTTCAGGTTCACTTAAACAAAATGCGCCAATACATTCTCCAGTTGCTAATCTTGTTAGATATTTTTCTTTTTGAGCTTCATTTCCATAAGATTCTAGTCCATAACAAACCAAAGAATTATTTACAGAAACCATTACAGAAGCCGACGCATCAACCTTAGATAATTCTTCCATGATAAGCACATAAGAAATTGCATCCATGCCACTTCCTCCATATTTAGGATCAACCATAATGCCTAAAAAACCTAATTCTCCCATCTTGCGTACTAAGCTTTCAGGAAATGTTTGTGCATTATCGCGTTCTATAACACCAGGAAGTAATTCTGTTTGTGCAAAATCTCGTGCTGCATCACGAATCATTAAATGTTCTTCTGTTAAGCTAAAGTCCATAAACTATAATATTATTGATTTCTTAAAAATTTGAAGCAAAGATAATTTATTATTGCGGTATTTTCAATAAGGAATATTATTTTTACTCATATGGCAAAATATAATTATAACGTTATTGGCGTAATGTCCGGAACATCATTAGATGGTATAGACCTTATTTATGCGACATATGATGTCGATACTAATTGGGATTTTAAAATTCATTATGCTGAAACTATTAAGTACTCAACACAATGGAAAACAGTATTGGGTGGCTTGGTAAATCAATCAATGAATCAATTGCAGGCTATTGACTCGGAGTATTCTGAATATTTAGCGACTGTTATTTCAACGTTTATAAAGACGTATAAAATTGAAGATATAGATTTTATTTCTTCACATGGTCATACTGCTTTACATCAACCGCAGCAAGGATTGACTTACCAAATAGGTAACCAACAAATATTGGCAGATATTTTGAATAAAAACGTAATATGCGATTTTAGAGTTGAAGATGTCCAATTAGGTGGACAAGGAGCTCCTTTAGTACCCATTGGTGATCGTTTATTGTTTAATAACTTTAATTATTGCTTAAATTTAGGAGGCTTTGCCAATGTTTCTTTTGACTATAAAAATGAAAGAATTGCTTATGATATTTGTCCAGTAAATATTGTGTTGAATCATTATGTCGCTAAACTAAACCTAGAATTTGATGACAAAGGTCAATTAGCTTCTACAGGAAAAGTCAATAAAGATTTATTATTACAACTTAATGCTCTTCATTATTATAGGGAGCAGCCACCAAAATCTTTAGGTTTGGAGTGGGTAGATATAAATATATTCCCTTTAATTGAATCTTATAATCTTAAAACAGAAGATATATTAAGAACCTTTGTAGAACATGTTGCAATTCAAATCTCAAATGTATTAGTTGAAAAAAACACAAGAGTTTTGATTACAGGGGGAGGTGTTTACAATAGTTTTTTAATAGATAGGTTAAAACATTTTTCAATAGTTGAAATTGTAATTCCACAGAACGAGATCATAGAATTTAAAGAAGCATTAATTTTTGGGTTATTAGGTGTGCTCAAAAAAAGGAATGAAATTAATTGCTTAAAAAGCGTTACAGGGGCAAAACGAAACCATTCTTCAGGAAAAATATTAATTCCGAAAAACAGAATTTAATTAAGCTTTCGCTTCGATTGTTTTTTATATTTGTTATAGAATAATAAATACATCAAAATTGATAAAAGATTTACTTCATACGTACGAAAATAAAGAACCTGAAATAGTGTTCCATTGGAATGACGCAGAAACAGAAGCCGAAGGTTGGACTGTAATTAACTCGTTAAGAGGTGGTGCAGCTGGTGGTGGAACGCGAATGCGAAAAGGATTGGATAAAAATGAAGTACTTTCCTTAGCAAAAACGATGGAGGTAAAATTCACTGTTTCTGGTCCAGCAATTGGTGGAGCAAAATCTGGAATTAATTTCGATCCTCAAGATCCAAGAAAAAAAGGAGTTTTACAACGTTGGTATGCTGCGGTTTCCCCTTTACTTAAAAGTTATTACGGTACAGGTGGTGATTTAAATGTGGATGAGATTCACGAGGTTATTCCAATTACCGAACAGAGTGGTGTTTGGCATCCTCAAGAAGGTGTTTTTGAAGGTCACTTTAAACCAACAATAGCGGATAAAATTAATAGAATAGGTCAGTTAAGACATGGAGTTATTAAAGTAATTGAAAATCCTAGTTATTCTCCTAGTGTTAATAGAAAATACACTGTAGCAGATATGATTACTGGCTATGGAGTTGCTACAGCTGCCGAGCATTTTTATGATATTAATGGAGACTCTATTAAAGGGAAACGTGTCATTGTACAAGGTTTTGGGAATGTAGGTGCAGCAGCAGCATTTTATTTTGCTCAAATGGGAGCTAAAATCGTAGGTATTATAGATAGAGACGGTGGGGTAATTAATAAGGAAGGTTTTTCGTTTAAAGACATAACCGATTTATACTTAGCGAAAAATGGTAATACACTTATTGCTGATAATCTAATTCCGTTTGAAGACATCAACCAACAAATTTGGTCTTTACAAGCAGAGGTCTTTGCTCCTTGCGCAGCTTCACGATTAGTGACTCGAGATCAAATAGATCAAATGATAAACACAGGTTTAGAGGTTATAACTTGTGGCGCAAACGTTCCTTTTGCTGATAAAGAAATTTTCTTTGGCTCAATCATGGAATATACAGATCAAAAAATCAGTTTAATACCAGACTTTATTTCAAACTGTGGTATGGCTAGAGTTTTTGCATATTTTATGGAACGTAAAGTGCAAATGACTGACGAAGCTATTTTTAAAGACACCTCTAACGTTATAAGAAAAGCATTAAAAGAAGTACATAATAATAATCCAACAAAAACAGGTATTAGCGAAACTGCTTTTGAGATTGCTCTCAGACAATTAATATAATAAATTACTTTTATAATTAACACTATGGAAACCGTAATAATACTTGTATTCGTTCTTGGCTATTTAGCCATAACCCTAGAACACAATATTAAAATAGACAAATTAATTCCCGCTTTAGTAATGATGGCTATAAGTTGGGCATTAATATCGCTTGGTATTGACAACTTTACACAATGGTTTGATTCGGCTACGCATAACTTAATGGATAATTTTGGTTTGCTAGGGCATGAAGAAAAGATGCATATGATGGAAGAAACCTTACTTCATCATTTAGGCAAAACATCAGAAATATTAGTATTCTTATTAGGAGCCATGACCATAGTTGAAATTATCGATTATTTTGATGGCTTTTCAACGATTAAAGGCTTTATAAAAACTAAAAGCAAACGAAAAATTCTTTGGATATTTGGATTCTTAGCATTCTTTCTTTCAGCTATCATAGATAATCTTACAGCAACTATTGTATTAATCTCAATTTTACAAAAATTAATACACGATAGAGATGTTCGTATTTGGTATGCAGGTTTAATAATTATTGCTGCCAATGCAGGTGGAGCTTGGTCACCTATTGGAGACGTAACAACAACAATGCTTTGGATCGGTAAGAAAGTGACAACGGGTCATTTATTTGTGTATTTATTTTTGCCATCATTAGTTTGTATGTTGGTACCAACATTTATAGCATCTTTATTACCCGCTTTTAAAGGTAAGATTGAATCAGAAGAAAAAGATAATGATAAACCGAAAAGTAAATACAGTGCTATAATGTTGTATTTGGGTCTTGGTGGTATCGTATCGGTTCCGATTTTTAAAACAGTGACGCATTTACCTCCTTATGTTGGTATGATGTTGGCACTAGGTGTTGTCGCCATTTTTGCAGAAATATATAGTAATACTAAGTTTAGTATGTCTAGTCATGATTCAGTAGAAAGTGATGCACACGCACACCATAGTCCTGTACATTATTCATTATCTAAGATTGAATTACCAAGTATATTATTCTTTTTAGGAATATTAATGGCAGTAGCAGCTTTAGAGTCTTTAGGTATTCTATTTGGTTTTGCAGGTACACTTCAAGAGACTATGCCAATGTTAGGAACTGAATTACATCATGGTGGTGTTTCAGATTTAGTCGTTCTATTATTAGGAGTAGGTTCAGCAGTTATTGATAATGTACCACTTGTTGCGGCGAGTTTAGGAATGTTTACAGAACCAATTGATAATGAGCTATGGCATTTTATAGCGTATTCCGCAGGCACAGGAGGGAGTATGTTAATTATCGGTTCTGCAGCTGGAGTAGTAGCTATGGGAATGGAAAAAATAGATTTCTTTTGGTATATTAAAAAAATATCATGGTTAGCATTATTAGGGTTTTTAGCAGGATCAGTTGTGTTTATGTTTACTAGAACTATATTTTAATACACATACTTTTGTTTCAAAACAGACGTTATACAAATAGTTAAAAATAATTTCAATTTTTAGAATATGATAGCATTCAGTACTATTCAAGATGAAGTAGCCGTTTTAACTGATGGAGAATCAGTAGAAAAGACTTTATCCATAATAGAATTAATTACAAGTGGAGGAACATCAGGAATGGTGATTATTTTTATTTTATTCCTCCTTTTAATTGTATCCGTATATATTTACTTTGAACGCATTTTCGCCATAAAAGCAGCATCTAAAGTAGATTCAAACTTTATGAATCAAATTAAAGATCATGTGAGTAATGGTAAAATTGATTCTGCTCAAATGTTATGTGCACAGCAGAATTCACCAGTATCTCGCCTAATTGCAAAAGGGTTGACTAGAATTGGGAAACCTTTAGAAGATATTAATACCGCTATTGAAAATGCAGGTCGATTAGAAATATACAATTTAGAAAAGAACGTTAGTGTTTTAGCAACCATTTCTGGTGTTGGACCAATGATTGGTTTCTTAGGAACAGTAATTGGTATGATTATTTCAATTTTTGAATTGGCAAATGCAGGAGGTACAATTCAAATGGATGTTTTAGCAAGTGGATTGTATACAGCCATGACTACAACTGTAGGTGGACTTATTGTTGGTATTGTAGCTTATGTAGCATTTAATCATGTTGTTGGACGGACCAATAAAGTTGTTTACCAAATGGAGGCTAATTCGATTGAATTTTTAGATCACTTAAACGAACCAATCTAATTATGAATATTAGAGGACGAAATAAAGTTACACCAGAATTCAATTTCGCGTCTATGACCGATATTGTATTTCTATTACTAATCTTTTTTATGATAGCGTCAACATTAGTAAGTACTAATGCTATTGATATTGTGTTACCTAAAGCAAGTGGTAAGACTGAGAATAAAAAATCTACAGCGGTAAGTATCAAAAAAGATTTGACCTATTATATCGATCAGAAACGTGTAGGCGAAAGTGTCTTAGAAACACAATTAATATCTATATTAGAATCACAAGACGCACCAACAATTGTTTTAAGAGCAGAAAAATCTGTTCCTGTAGAAAATGTGGTGAAAGTTATGGATATCGCAAACCGAAATAAATTTAAAGTGATTTTAGCTGTGCAACCAAATTAAGCGGCATCATTTTTGAAAACAATTTAGTGGCCTAACAGGTTTAAAATAACAATATAAAAGTGAAATATTTAGAGACAAAACACGAACGTAATTCCGCAAGAATCACAGCGCTTATTGCTTTGATACTACTCTTGTTATTGTTTGTTGTTGGACCTCAATATATGGATCCACCAGAAGAATATGGTGTTGCTGTAAACTTTGGAACTACCGATTTCGGTAGTGGAAATAAGCCATTAAGTGAACCAAAGAAGGCTGTTGAAGACAAAGTTGTAGAAGAAGAGGTTGTTGAGGAAGTTCAGCCAGAAGAAGCACAGGTGGCACCTGCAGAAGCGGCAACAAAGGCTGAAGAGGTAATGACACAAGATAATGCCGAAGCGATTGCTATTAAAAAGCAAAAAGAAGCTGAAGCAAAAGTAAAGGCGGCAGAAGCGAAAGCCAAAGCAGAGGCCAAAGCCGCAGCAGAAAAAGTGGAACGTGAGAAGCGTGAAGCAGAAGAAAAGAAACGTGCAGAAGAAGCAGAGAAAAAGAAACAGCTAGACAATCTTATTGGTGGTGTTAAAAATGCTTCAGGTAATACTGATGGAGGTGAAGGACCAGATAAACAAGGTGGAAACAAAGGACAGTTAGATGGAGATCCTTATGCGGCAAGTTATTTTGGTGGCTCAGGTCCTGGAAAAGGTGGAATTGGCTATGGATTAGGTGGTAGAGGAAGACCATCAAAGCAAATTTTTAAGCAAGATTGTAATGAATATGGTCTGGTGGTGGTTAGAATTGAAGTTAATCAACAAGGAAAAGTGATTAAAGCTGAACCTGGTATTAGAGGAACAACCAATACACATCCATGTTTATTAGAGCCTGCTAAAAAGATAGCAATGTCTCATAAATGGCCAGCAGATGCTGATGCACCAACAACTCAAGTCGGTTTTGTAAGTATTAACTTTGATGTAGGTCAATAGAATGAATTATCAAGATACTGTGAATTGGATGTTTCAACAACTTCCAATGTATCAGAATAAAGGGAACTCAGCTTTTAAAAAGGATTTAACGAACACCATTAATTTAGCGAAGCATTTAAACCATCCTGAAGATCGTTTTAGGTCTATTCATGTTGGTGGTACTAATGGTAAAGGTTCTACAACCCATATGCTAGCTTCTATTTTACAAGAAGCAGGTTATAAGCTGGGTTTATATACGTCGCCACACTTAAAGGACTTTAGAGAACGTATCCGTATTAATGGTAAGGTTATTACCGAACAATCTGTTATCAATTTTATTAAACGAAATAAAGCATTTCTAGAGGCAAATCAACTGTCTTTCTTTGAAATGACTGTTGGTATGGCATTCGAGTATTTTGCTAACGAGGAAGTGGATATTGCAATTATAGAAGTTGGATTAGGTGGACGCTTAGATTCTACAAATATTATTACACCAGAATTATCTGTAATAACAAATATCGGTTACGATCATACCCAAATGTTAGGGCATACTCTTAAAGAAATTGCTGGTGAAAAAGCAGGAATCATTAAACAAAATATCCCTGTAGTTATTGGTGAGACACATTCTGAGACTAAAACTGTTTTTAAAACGAACGCAGAGGAAATGCATTCAGAGATTTATTTTGCAGATCAATTAATTGATACAATTTTAGAAAGTGATTTAAAAGGAGCGTATCAAATTCATAATATAAAAACGGTTTTACAGTCGGTAAAGGTTTTAAAAAGTATAGGGTTTACTATTTCTGAAAAGAACTTGGAAAAAGGACTTTTAAACGTCACTACAAATACGGGTTTACAAGGGCGTTGGCAAATTTTAGGTACAGAACCAAAGATTATATGTGATACCGCTCATAATAAAGAGGGCTTAACATCTGTAATGAAACAATTAAAAGAAGAGTCATTCAATCAACTTCATATTGTTTTCGGGGTTGTTAATGATAAGGATTTAGACTCCATAATTCCTGTTCTTCCGGTTGAAGCTATCTATTATTTTTGTAAACCAGATGTGCAACGTGGGTTAGATGCAGAACTATTGAAGAATTCTTTTGAAAAAAATAAATTATTTGGAAAGTCTTATGGTAGTGTTGTTGATGCTTTAACTGACGCAAAATCAAAGGCTAATAAACATGATTTAATTTATGTTGGAGGTAGTACTTTTGTGGTTGCAGAAATTATTTGATTTTTTTTAAAAAAATGTTTTGAGATATTAAAAACTAGACTATATTTGCAGTCCTAATAAATAGGGCGACTAGCTCAGTTGGTTCAGAGCACTTGGTTTACACCCAAGGGGTCAGGGGTTCGAATCCCTTGTCGCCCACAAAGTTTACAGAAATGTGAACTTTTTTTATACGTTACTTGATTTATTAGGGCGACTAGCTCAGTTGGTTCAGAGCACTTGGTTTACACCCAAGGGGTCAGGGGTTCGAATCCCTTGTCGCCCACAGAAATTAGAATCCCGATTTACTTTTGTGAATCGGGATTTTTGCTTTTAAAAGGGAAGTACGTGGGATTTTGAAGTTCTTTTTTGAAACAAAAATTCCAATATTTGCGATAGTATATCGCAATTGCATTTGTAAGATTGGTATCTATTTAGGGATGTTTAATTCCTTTTTTAAGTATATTTATTCTTTCAAAAATAAGCTAAAGAGAGCATAGTCTTAATTTAGAATAAAAGGGTCATTAACTCAGTTGGTTCAGAGTGTCACGTCGACAACGTGGAAGTCACTGGTTCGAATCCAGTATGTCCCACTCAAAAAAGAAAGCCTTTCAAGAAATTGAAAGGCTTTCTTTTTTGTTAGATGCTTAAAACAGAAAAGAGAGTTTCTTGGGATCAAGACTAAAAGGGATCAAGACTAAAAGTTGTATTTAAGCAAAAACTGTTGTTAATCTAAAAAGGAAGAATTCTACGTTTCTAACACCTCTGAATTGCGTTCTATAGGCTTTTATTTTGGTATTAAAACATTCTGCTGATGCGTTTGTGCTTCGGTTGAAAAAAAATTAAGTATGGATTTATAGTTAAAAGTAATCGTATTTACTATTGTGTACGAAATGATCTAAAACCAGATTGGTCAACATCCTTGTACCAATGCTAAAACGCTGTGACCTGTATGTTTGATTAGTCAATCTGGCATCTTTTATCGCTTGATTTTCTGGATCTATGATGTCCCATCTGTTTTTTTATTCTAATATCTTGTAATCCATCTAGAGCAAGCTTTTGTAAATGAAATCGATTTGTAATTTGAACGGCTTTTGAGAATCGTTTTCATTGAGTTAGCCATGCCTAGAGTAATCTCTTTAATCCCTTAGCCCTTTTCTTTGTCGATAATTTGAGAAGCTGTTCTATAATGGGTTCTACTTTTGTGTCTGTAAATATTTCGATGATACTACCTTTTTTCCTTTTGCATTTTTATTTGTGATTATGGTATAGAGTTCACCTTTGGAAAGCGCTGTTTCATAAATAAATAGGTAAGCCCTTATATTCTCTGAAAAAAAAAAAATTTTCGGCGTGTGGTTTTTGTTTCCAAGCTTTAAACTCGCTAAAATAGTCTCTATACTGTCTGCTTATTTTTTGTCAACACCGTTATAAAATTCACCTATCGTTTGGCAATCAGAGGCTTTAGTATTTACTAATCTCTTGGGGAAAAGCAGCAAACTTGGTGTCATCCGTGTTCCTGACGCTGCTAAATTTCAATCTCTTTGTACAACTTCATTTATCAAGCCATCTACGCAGCTTTACATGTAAATAAATATTTTTTTTCTAATATAAAGCCATGATATTCTATTATTTATAGAGTACATGAGCGATTAAAACACGCTTCGGTTCTTTAGAGGTCATTGTATTATGTTCTTCGAAATAAAGATGCATAACTATAACTTCTCTATTTTTTGTATTCTTTACTAGATCCGAAATGATTGATTAGGGAATCTGGAGGTATAAGTTTGAGTAAGTCTTGATACTTGTCCAAAATACTTTTTTACAAAAATCTAAAAACTATTTTAAATGCGCACATAACTATTTGCCTTGACTCCTAATTTTGTATTAAAATAACACGTTGGCTTTTCTTATTTCTCCAACTCTAGCTGTAATATTTCTTTTAAGGTATCTGTAGAAATGGGTTTTATAATGTAATTAGATATGGTTTTATAGCGTTTAGCACGATTTAAGTCTACAGGGTCAATAGAAGAACTTACGATGTATATCGTAATTAATTTATGAGATTCAATCTTAACAAACTCATCTAAAAACTCCCAACCATCCATTATAGGCATGTTGATGTCTAATAATATAATATCTGGAACATCCTCACCGGCAATCATTATTGGTTTTAAATTATTCAATGCTTCTTGCCCATTTTTAAATACCATAAATGATTTACAAAAATCGGATAATTCCATCATTCTTTTTGCACCGAAAACAAATATTGGATCATCATCGATGATACATGCTACGTCAATTTTATTCATGTGTTTTTAAATGTATATAAAATGTTGTTCCTTCATTAACTTCACTCTCTACCTCAATCTTTCCACCAATGGCCTCGACTTGATTTTTAGTTATAAACAATCCTAAGCCACGTGAATCTTCATGTTTATGAAATGTTTTATACATACCAAATAGTTTTTCACCATATTTAATTAAATCAATACCTTGGCCATAATCTTTAATTTCTAAAACAACAAAATTATCTTTAATACTTGTGCTTATTTCAATTTTTGCTGGCTCAGCTGGCTTTTTATATTTTATAGCATTGGTTAAAAAATTCAATAAAATACTGTCCAAATATGCAGGTACTGCCTTCACTACAATATGAGGTTCAATATTAATAGAAATTGTAGTTTTAGAATCTATTATAAGGGCAGAAATACTAGAATATGCTCTATTGAAATTTTCTAGTAGGTTTAGCGGTTCTGTTTTTAAATCCTTTTGAATATTAATTGCAGCGACCTCGTTTAAGTTTTCTACGGTCTCACCGAGATGACTTACAGCTAGACATATTAATGGGAAAATTTCATTATCTGTGGTTTCAGGTAAGTCCATTTTTACAATATCTAATAACATATCTAAATTGCCGTAATGTGACCTTAGATTGTGTGATACAATTTGGGCGAAATTTAATAAACGTTTATTTTGGTCTTCAGTTGTAGTCAATAATTGTGAAACTTTTTTGCTCGCTTTTTTTATTTCAGTAACATCATTTATTTGAGCGACGAAATGTTGAGGTTGCCCTTTGTCATCTCTAACTATTGATGTAGATAACTGTGTCCAAATCGTTTCGTGTTGTTTACTTATATAACGTTTCTCAGTCTCATAATGATCAATTTTACCACTCATCATACTCATCATGGCCTTGTAGTCTTTGCGTAAATCATCAGGATGTGTTATATCCATGAAGCTTAACTTTTCTATTTCTTCTTTACTATAACCAAAAGTGTTACATAGACTTTTATTAACATCAATCCAATTACCTTCCAGATCTACTATTGCCATTCCTACTAAAGCAGTTTCAAATGTTCTTCTAAGTTGAAGTTCTTTAAACGCTAAATTTTTTGAATCCTTTGTTGATTTATCTATATCTTGAAATAAGCCTTGAACTAAAATACACGTATCATTTTTAACGATGGCTATGCCTATTGCTCTTACCCATTTATCTTTTCCTGTATGGGTGATAATTTGAACTTCAATATCAAAATCCTCGTGATTTTCAATGCAATTGGTAAATAGTCTAGTGATTGTATCTCGACTGTAGCCTTCTTTATAAAAAGAGATACCAATTTCAACGTTAGGAACATAATCTAAAGGAACTTCGTGAATTTTTTTAGTTTGAATGCTCCAGTTTAGAATAGTAGATGTAGGGTTATATTCCCAAGTGCCGATGGTGGCGCGTTCTTGGATAAAATCTAATAAATCAATACTACTCTTGTTTTGTGTATTAGGGATATACAAAATAAGTGAGTTATGGGGTTTAAAGACAAATATAAATTTTAATTCGGAATAACTAACACTAAACGACTATACCAAACGATAAAAGTGATTTTTTTGTAGGAAATAACTCATGTTATTTGTATTCCATTATTAAATAAACAGAGGTGGTCTTTCCAATATTCAAAACTTCGTGTGACGTTATAGAATCCTTACTAAATGTATAGCCCGTTGGTACATTCACTTCTCTCATCCCTGTGTCATCTGTAATTCTAAATTTTCCTCCAACTAAGGTATAGCCAACATGTAGATTGTGATAATGTTTCTCATGGCCTACACCTGGTTTAAATGTGCATTTCAATACTCTTAGTTTTTTGTTGTCTTCTAGAACTTCGCATATTGCATTACCTTGCCAACCGGCTTCTAATGGATCAGGTAATGAATTTTTGTTTTTGCAACTTGAAAGCCCTATGGTTAAAAGTAATACGAGTATAAAAGCAGCTTTGTTATTCATTCAGTTCATTTGCGAGCAAGGTAATAATTTCAAGAATATCTTCAATTAATAGTTTTAGATGGCAACTTTGTTATTGTTTTAATCTTTTTTACTCGGTTTTTAAAAAATCGGTTACTATGGTGTTGGTCTCCGTTTGCATCTGTGTGGTCCAACTATCTATATACCATCTGCTGTTTTCAAAATGAAGTTGAATACTGTTTAACCCTCTTAGGTTTGAATCTATTTCTGGGTTGCTTCTGACTTCATAAGCACTCCATACTTGAGCCATATTGCCAAATTGACTTATGTTCCGTTTAATTTCCTTTTCATAAAAATTTTCTTTAGGTATTAATAACAACGGAATATATTCTGCTTCCAACGTATGTGTATCTGATTTTCCGTCGTCATCTAATCGCACTATAACAGCCGTACCGGAATGCAAATAGTTATCTCTTTCAAATTGCCAAGGGTCAGTGCTTGAGCCCGAAATAACGTCATAATAAGCATCAATGATACTGGTTATAGATTTGACATCTGTTCCATATTTTTTATCAAGTGTTTGACTGCAAAGTGGCGAACACATTAAAAGTCCGAATACGCTAAGTGCTAATAATTTTGTTTTCATGGTTTTTATTTTTTATAGTTGTTATGTGTTCTGTACATTTATTATTATTCATTTAATTCCGCTTCAATAAGACATATTAATTGTTTCATTTCTATATCTAAATTTTCTCTAAAATCAATAACATCTTGCGTAAAGTCTAATTTCATTCCTAAAAGATTTCGTATTCTTTTATCACTTAAAATCTCATTATAGTTATTTGTAGTTTCATTTGTAATGCTGATTTCGGTAACGGTAGATTTTACCAAAGGGATAAAATTGATATCGTTCTCAAGGATATTATCGATTCGGATTTGATGTACACTTAATCGGTCTTCAAGCACATTATTAAGCTTGTTCAATCTGAAGTCTAAATCGCTGAATTTTTCATTAATAGTTTTACTTTTAATTAAGCTTAACTTGTCTGTGTTTTTTATATTAGTATAGGTGTTTATAGTCGGAAGATCACTTTGTAAATTCCAAACGGCATCTTTAAAAATTGAATCTGTAATAGTTTGTTTTTCAATGTCAACAGGATTAGCTTCAATACCAAGAACAAAAATGAGTGATTGTTTTAAAACCTTTTCTTCGGCTATTAACGCTTCTGATTGCTGCTTGGCTAAAATTAAATTTTCATGTAGACTTTCTAAAATCGCTGTTTCTTCAATATTGGCTTTTCGGTTTTCGTTCCAATTGTTTATCTGTAAGGCAATGAGAATTCCAATAACAACCAAAACAATTTCGCCAATAGCGTATTTAACGTATTTGGTTGTTTTGCCTTCATTGAGAAGGTTTTGGCGTATATTTCTGAAGAGTTTAATCATTTGATGTTACTAATCTTTTAATTCCTTATCTATCAATGTAATTAATAATTGTATGTCCTTTTTGAAATTTGGGTATTCCCGATTTTGTAATGAATAACCAAACCCAACAAACTGAAATATATAATTTTCATATTCTTTAGAACGAAAAAGGTGCTTATTGCCTTTTTTATGTTCAGACATTGCAATTCCTAACTCTTTAGAGTATCCCAAATCATCAGATAAATTTCTAAAATTACCATGTTGATAAACGTAATGTATAAGATTTTCTTGTCCTGCTGCGACCTGTTCTTCTTGTAGCCTTACTCTATTTATTTTACCTTCCCAAGAAGCGAGTAAACTGCTAATAGAATCATTTTTAATTTCTTTTAATCCACCTGAATATATGATTTGGTTGAGAGCACCATCTTCATAAAACAGTACAATATCCGTAATTAGGAATCCATTAATAAGTGAAGATATTTCAGTTTCGCTTAAATTATCTATCAAACTATCGTTACTCATTATGTTTAGAACTTTAATAGCATGTTCCATTTTTTGGGATAGATCTTTTTCTTCTATAGCAAGGGATTTAAGGTTGTTTTCCATTTCCCCTTTTATCTGCCTCAAATAGTTTTCTTGTTGTTTTTGAATGCTATATACTTCCTGTTTATTATTTAAATAAAGCGCAATCAAAATCCCAATAACTACAAGGATAATTTCTCCAAAGGCGTAGAGCAGATACTTTGAAGCTCGATTTTCGGTAATCATATTTTGACGAATTTTTCTGAAGAATTTGATCATTGGATTTTAATTTTTTAGTAATTGATTTAGCATGTGTTGTCTTGTAGATATGATGCTAATGGCTCCAAAAGTTCTTCCCATATCACCAATTAAATAATTTTCCAATTTGGGTGTTTTTAATATTTTTTCATAATCTGCAGTTATCCCTCGATAATCTTTTATAGATGCAACTTTATTATAAAATTCTTGCACGCTTCCTTCGTTTATAACCAAATTGCCAGTATTTTTATTTATATAATTTTCGGGAAGGGTGTACATTATAGGCTCAAATTGATTTTCAATAAATCGTGAAATAGAACTAAAAGATTTTTCAATTAGAGTAAAGTCTGTATAATATTGTGAAAGATCTTTTAAAAGTTCTTTCTCCTTAAAGTTGTTAAAGGTGCCTAAGGATTTAGCAGATTCAAAGGTGATGTTATAATTTGTTGGGTCTGATGCATAGAACAATGGTTCTACATACATACCAAATTTATCAATACCCATAGTTTTGTTTGGGTTTCTTACATAAGTTAGCAAGGTGTCTAAATATTCAATTCTCTTGGTGTGAAAATTTTTATAATAGTTAAGTTTTAGTTGATCTTTTTTGAGTTCTATTAGGACATTGTCAAAAAAATTAGCTTCCAATTGTTTTGCTTTTTGGTTTTCATTCCAATTATTAATTTGAAGCGCAATCAAAATTCCAATGACCACGAGGATGATTTCGCCGATGGCGTATTTAAGGTATTTGGAGGTTTGGTTTTCCATAATTAGGTTTTGGCGGATTTTTCGGAAAAATTTTATCATATAAAATTATAATTCTCTATTGGTTTCGATTATGATTCTATCCATAGTATTCTCAAGCTCTTCAAGTGACAGGATATAATTTTTTAAATCCCAAGCTTGGTTATCTATCACATTTTCAAATTCAATATCTTGGAACATTTTGTAATTGGAATGTTTGAGTTTTGATTTTTTATTCCACGCCAAAATTCCATAGCTATCTATGTTTTTTAACGAGGCATGCTTTGTGAGATATGTTAACACAATGGTCTGATTAATTTGATCCAATGTATTATAGTTTTCTTCGTTTTTTCTAAATTGCTAGACCATTCAAAAAATTGTAATCGCAATGAGTCTGAAGAAATTAAGTTAAGCTTACCAGAAGAAATGACATCTAAAACTACAGATTGACTTGGTTTATAACTCATATAATCAATGGTTTGTGCTAAGAGGCTATCGAGGTTGAATCTGTTTAGGACGTCTTCAGGCTCTCCTACTAAATCGATAAGGACTCTTGTATCAGATAAAATAGTTTCGTGGTGTTTAATATACTTCTCAATACTTATTTTGTTCTTTTTAAATTCTAAATTTAGGTTCTTTATGATAACATGCTCATTTTGTTTATTGCCTAATTCTTGGTTCCAGTTGTTAATTTGTAAGGCAATTAAAATACCAATCACCACAAGGATGATTTCGCCAATGGCGTAGAGTAAGTACTTATTAACTTTGTTTTCTCTAATCATATTTTGACGTAGTTTTCGGAAGAATTTAATCATTATCTAAATGTTTAATTATCAGTTTTTTATAGCCTCGGCCTCCTTCTGGTATTTTCTAGCGCACTCTCTAACCGTCTAAGAACTATTCCGTACCATATTATCTTATTTCTAAAAATTGGATTATCTTGTACATAAGCACTTAGTTTTGTTAAATCTCCATTGCTATAAGCATCACCAAACCACTCCGTGTTTTCTTCCCAATAACTTACATTTCTGTTAAAACTAATCGTATGCTCTTCTAATTTTACGTTTAAATCTATTTGTTGTTTGTTATAAAAATCAATTATTGTATTGGTCAATTCTTTTGTTTCGTTATTGTAGCCTAGCTTAGATTTTAATTGCTGAAAACGATTTAGGCCAATTTCAAAATCATAGGTTGAAACGAAAGAATAGAACAATGAGTCATTCAATATCCATTTGTCTTGAGATGGGTTTGAATTGATGATTCTTTTAATAGTGTTGTTTTTCCAAGCAAAATCTGGTAAAATTTTATCTAAAGTCTGAATGTCAGTTTCTAATTCATCAACAATGGATTGATAAATGCCATACATCTCAGCTATAGTTTTACGTTGTTCATTCCAGTTATTAATCTGTAGTGCAATGAGAATCCCAATGACCACGAGGATGATTTCGCCAATAGCGTATTTAAAGTATTTGTTGGTTTTATTGGTTTCCATAAGGTCAAATCTAATTTTTCGGAAGAACTTAAACATCGTTTTATAGGTTTGCGTTTTGTGTTTCTGAATGTTTCTTTTTTAAAGCATGCTTTTTTTGATAGCTCAAATTTCTCCACAACCATTCTAAAGGACCGAAATAGAAATACTTCAACCAAATAGGACTTGCTATCAGCTGAAACACCCAAATTGCGAATACGATATATAAAAGTTCATGACGTTGAAATTCTCCAAATAAACCAAATCCTGCGCCTGTAAATAAGAACATAGCAATGACGGAGTGCATCACATAATTGGTCAGTGCCATTTTGCCTACAGCTGCAAGCGCTTTTTTTAGTAGTGCTAAAATTGGTAATTTACAGAAGAGCATTATAGCTCCTATATGTCCCATAGCAACGGCAACACGACCCAAATCGTAAGTGACGTTGGCTTTTGAAAAACTCAACAACGAAAAATTATCATCTAATATCATCTTTACCTCGTAATAATTAACACTCAGTCCTATAGCATAACCTACCAGCATCATAATGCCATAAAAACGATACGGTTTTATAGCAGACAATAGCTTCAGTTTAAAAAATGCAATACCTAAAAGCATCATGCTTAAAATATCCCAGACATCGTAGCGATAGAAATAGTATTTTCCAAAATGCATATTAATAGGTGCTAAAAAAGCAACAACATCAAAATACCCTTTTTGCATGTTTGCATTGTGTTCTGCAATGGCCTCTGGTGAACGTTCTTTCTGAATGTTTTGCCATTTATCTTCCGCAGCTTTTAGTTCGTCTGTAAGCTCTTTTCCTTCAGTTTTAAATTCTTCAACTAAAGTGACATCTTCCATAAATTTGACGTTAGATTTATACTCTGCATAATTCCAAATAGTACCTACGGAAAATAAAATAAGAGCTACAATCATTAACTTTTTCGGAGCCAAATTTCTAAAGGAATACACTAAAAAACCCATAAGTGAATAGCTGAACAATATTTCGCCAACCCACAAAATGAGATAAGCATGAATGAGTCCAAAAACAAGTAGCCACATTAAGCGTCTAAAATAAATGTCTGCAGCTTTAATACCAGCACCTTTTTTTTCCAAACGGTCTAAAAGTATAAACATACCAGCTCCAAACAACAACGAGAATAAGGCTCTCATTGTGCCTTCAAAAAGCATATTTGTAGTGATCCATGTGTAGAGATCCCAGCCTGTAGCTCCACCAGATATTGTTGGGTCTTCATAGGCATGTGCCAATGCCATGCCATTGATGTTCATGAGTAAAATTCCGAAAAGCACAATGCCACGCATCACATCTAAAGATTGAATACGCTCGAGTGCTTTTAATGGGGTTAAAGAGGTTGGTGTTGTTGTCATTTTTTTTGGTTGGTTTAGTTGATGTAAGTCCTTTTAGTGTCATTTTTATCATGGTGTATTATTCTAATTCTTTATCAATCAATTCTAATATGTTTTCTATTTCTTTTTTTAATTCTGAATAGTAATTTTGATTTAGGTAGCGAGCCGTTAGAATAAAATCCATCAGTTCATTTTCTAATTCTTGAGACTGCAATAACTGAAGATTGCCGAGTTCAAATTTGCTTGGTTTGATATCGAAAGTATCACCTTGTGCATCTATAATCATTCGTTTAGCATTGCCCTTAGCATTCATAAGTTCTATAACCTGCATTCTAACAACGGAATGCTCTTCTTCCTGAAACTTAACTCTAGACAGAATGCCTTTACTAGAGGATAAAGCAAATTTTAAAGTCGCATTACTAAAAATAGAAAGCTTCCCCGAACTGATGATTTCATCTAACACAGCTTGATTTGGGTGATACATCACTTCCCAATTGGTCATATTCATAGCCAACTTAGAAAATTCCTTCTCAGTAATCTCGGGAGTCTCAGGTCCCATGAGATCAGAGATTTTTAAAGCATTATCGGCATTGGCTTTGTTGGTAGCTATTACCTGTTTTAGCTTAAGGGTATTGTGGTTAAATTCTTCTTTTAAAGCCATGAGATATTGGTGTTCTATTTGGTTTTGTTTTGAATGCTCATTCCAATTGTTGATTTGAAGCGCAATTAAAATCCCAATAACCACGAGAATGATTTCTCCGATGCCGTAGAGTAGATATTTAGAAGTTCTACTTTCCGTAATCATATTTTGACGAATATGTCTAAAGAATTTTATCATTGGTTTTTAGTTTCCTTTAAAATAGTTTCAATTATAGTACTCATTTTTTTTAATTGATTTTCCATGAATTGAGCATATAGCACTTTTTCATCTAATAGATTTTCAAAGATGATGTTATCAAATAAATCACTGTTATTAACGCCTAAATTTGAAGGCTTAGTTTTAATTGTGTTATAATTTAAGTTTCGTAATGATCCGTTGTGTTTTATATAATCTATAATATCTTGTGAGCTTTTTTCTAGCCTTCGATTCCATTCTTTTATCACTTCAATTTGGGTTTCCCAATTAAAAAGTAATTGCTTTAAGTTTTCATTTTTTAACAAGGACAACTTACCTGTATTGTTTAATTCGTTCATTGTAAAGTTGCTCGGTATCCAAGTCGGAAAGAACAATGACTTTTCAATCATTGTATTCCTTTGTTCTTTTGAAATCAAATTGTTTTTAGACGCTATTAATGATAGATTATCTAAACTTCCGTTTTTGGTATATATCACTGAGTTCAATGCTTTTTGTAGGGCTTCTCGATTGGCTTCAAATTCTTGAACTAGATTTTTTGTTATCAGCTGTAATTCAATATTGGATTTTCTGTTTTCATTCCAATTGTTAATTTGAAGCGCAATAAGAATACCAATCACCACAAGGATGATTTCACCAATGGCATATTTTAAATACTTGGTGTTTTTGCCCTCATTAAGATAGTTTTTGCGGATATTTCTAAAAAGTTTAATCATTCCTCCTTCTTTTTAAAAATTTCATAGCGAAAAAAATAAGCGTTAATGCCACAATAAAAAGTCCTGTGCCAATCATTTCATGTGTCGAAAGACTTGATAAAAAGTATAGAATTATGACAATAGCTATAATAGGAATCGTCCAGCCTCCGGGAATCTTAAAACTGCCTTCATAATTTTTTTTAGATTTACGCAATTTCATTACGGATAGGGCAACACCTAAATATAGAATTAGCATAGAACTGCTCGCAATGACTGCCAACTGTTCAAAACTACCTGAAATAGCTAGAATAAAACCGATAGTGGCATACACTATAATGGCTATATGTGGTGTCGCAAAAGATTTGTGAATTCTAGAAAGTGCGGCTATTGGGATGACTTTATCTCTGGCGAGTGCGTAAACAATTCTTGGACTGTTAAGAATAGTGCCGCTCATATAGCCAAACATAGACACAACGGCTCCGATAATTAGGAATAGATATCCAAAATTGCCAAATATGACTTTAGCTGTTTCGGCAAGTGGTGCCGCTGTGAAATTGGGTAAAGCATCACCTAAAACTCCCTGAGAAACAGTTTGAATTAAAATGTAAACAACCATAACCGTCGTAATACTTATTAAAATAGCTCTTGGAATAGTGCGTTTTGGATTCACAACTTCTCCACCAACAATAATTCCCGTTTCACAACCTTGAAAGGCAAAAAATAAAATAAGAGATGTTTCCCCTAATGTTTTAAAGCTTGGCAGATCATGAAAATATAAGTTGCTTAAAGAAACATCTTTAAAGCCAAAAGCAATTAATAAAATCAAGGGTATTAACTTAATAATGGTATTAAACTTTACTAAACCAATACCTTGTTTTAGGCCTATGACATTGATGTAAACCAAGCCATAAAACAGTATAAATAAAAATAGAATACGAGGTAAACCGTTTTCAAATATTGGGTATGCGGAAGCAATAACGTTGACCAAAGCATTAGAAACTGCCGCATCTGCAAACAGATTACTTCCTACGGCAAAAAATCCTCCAACAAAGCCAGCATAATCACCAAAAGCGGTTTCAATATACGTGTAAGGACCTCCAGTATTGGTGACTTTACTTCCGGCTTCGGCAAAACAAAGCATAATCGTAGCCATTAACAAGCCACAAAATAAATACGCAATGATGCTAGAGGCTCCTAAATAACTGGCTACAATTGCAGGCAGCACAAAAATACCCGACCCAATAATAATGTTGATGATATTAGCCGATAAACCAAATACACCAACTTTTATTTTTAATCCCTTATCTTTTATCATTATTTAAATCATATGCTATTAGGTTTGTTTTTAAGTCTTTGTGTTATTCCTATTGAAATAAAAATAAGAGATAGTCTTTTCGTGAGTCTATTATTTTTATGACATAAAATTCTAAGTGCAACTATCTTAATTTTTTTTAGACCTTTTGCCGTACGATCCTCTTTTTTAGGTATTGGCGTCACCATTTTTGGATTAACTTTTACAAGTTTCATCACCTCATCTACGACTTTTTCCATTTGCGGATCACGTCCTTTTATCAATAGATTTGGATCATCCCAAACAGCGAAATCTGGTTTTACACCGACACCTTCATCAAACCATTTCCCAGAATTGTAAAACAATCGAGCACCAGGAACCGTTATACCTCCGCCATCTATAAGCTGATGTCCAGTGGCTGGGCCAACCAAGATGCCAATAGTCCGTTCGCCTACAATCGGACCTGCATCCATTTCCCTGAATGCCCAGGGAAGTCCATCACCACCTGAACCTGCCCAGCCGTTTATTAACATTCCCATTGGGCCAGTATTAGCTTTTGTAGGCATGGTATGTGTTTTTCCGTGTCTCCAATACAAATTATAAATGGTTGGTCTTTTCATTAATTCAAGGAAACGATCGGCTAGTTGACCACCACCATTAAAACGTTCATCAATAATAAAACCTTCTTTATCTAACTGGCCGTAGTACATTTTTACCAAATCGAGTTGTCCTCGTGGTGATGTATCGGTCATATACACATAACCCAATTTGCCGTTTGAAAGTTTTTCGACCATTAAACGATTGGTTTCAATCCAATCTAAATAGCGGATATTTCCTTCCTCACCAGCTGTTAAACAGGTTACAACTATGTTTTTTGCATCACTTAACTTACCAGTTTTACTTATTTTTAAAGCGACAGTTTTTCCGTTAAGACCTTCAAAAGCTGCAAAAGGTTCTTTATCCAATGGTAAAGCCATTCCATTTACGGAATGAATATAATCACCCTCTGAAACGTCGACCCCTGGACGATCAAATGGAGATCGATTTTCGGCATCCCATGGAGCAGGTTTTACAATTTTTTAATTTTGTAGCCTTTTGAATCCATTGCCCAATCAATACCTAAATAGCCTGTGCTTACGTCTTCAATAGTTTCGTTATCTCCACCAAATGTATAGGTATGTCCTGCGCTTAATTCTGACAACATATTTGATTGCAAATACGAAATGTCCCAACGTGATCTTGCATCGTCTATAAGCGCACCATAACGTGTTCGCATCGCTTGCCAATTTACTTGTTGCATATCTTCGTCATAAAAGAAATCGCGATATCTCCTCCATGTATCATTAAATATTTGATGCCATTCTTCTCGTGGATTAAGTTCCATAACCAAACCGTCTGTTGGTATAGCATCTTTGATTTTTTGATCTGGAGCGGGTTGTACAATTCCAAATTGCGGACCACTCTGAACTAATAGTGCTTTTCCATCTGCTGTTTGAACCACGTTATTAACTTTAGGCATAATCGTTTGTTCTTTGCGCTCTTTTAAATCATAAAACATTAGCGTTGGGTCGCCTCCTTCAGATCCTGTATTAGGATATCGGATATAAGTCACTTTATCATCAAATGCCATTAATTGTCCTAAATTACCAGGTTTAATGGGTAGGATGACCAATCTGTTTTCAAGTTCAGTCCAATCAATTTTGATAGGTTTTTCGACTGTTTTAGTGTCTTTAGCCTTATCACTATTTTCAGAAGCGTTTTCTTTCTTTTCAGCTTCTAGAGCATCATTTTTTGCTTCGAGAAGATATGGCGATGCATCACTTAAACTGATAGCTGCCAATTGCGTAGCATTTGGATAAATCCAAGTACCATCATCTAAAGCACTGTATGCAGCATCAAAATTTCTTTTGGTAAGAAAGAATATGTGTTTTCCATCTGTGCTAAATACAGGATTGCTGTCGTTATAAAAACCACTTGTGACTTGTTGTGATTTTTTGTTGTTGACATCATAAATAAAAATAGCTTCATTAGAATTATCCATTCCTAACGTGTAGGTTAGATATTTAGAATCATGCGACCAGTTTATGGGAAAACTATAGCGACCACCATGACCGTAATTCCACCTGTAATTATCTGCAATTTCTATCTTACCTGAATTGATATCTACAATGCTGATGTCATTCTTTTCATCTATAAAAGCAAGTTTATTACTGTCTGGCGACCAATGTAAGGTATAGCCATAACCTTTGTTACGAGAGGTTATTTTTTTTAGAGCTTTTTCTTCGCGCATCGCCTGAACGTAAATTTCATATTCTCCAGAGGAGTCACTCCAATACGCCACATAGTCACCATTTGGAGACCACGTAGGACTGTGATCGAAAGCACCAGAATTCGTGGTGATATTATCAACAAAGCCGTCTTTAACAGGTACATTGAACAACTCACCTCTGGCCTCAAATACAATGCGTTTAGCGCCCGGAGATGCAGTCATATTATTAATAGTCTTGCTTACATCAGTACGTTTTGGCATTTCTAAGGTTAAATCACTAACAACAGAAACGTTTACTTCTTTTGATTGCTCGGTAGCGAGATCCATAAGATGAAGTGTGCCTCCAACTTCAAAGACTAAGTCTGAAGGACCAGCGGATAAATAGGTAATATCGAAATCTTTAAAGTGGGTGACTTGGTTGAGATGTTCTGTTTGCGTGTCGTAACTCCAAACATTTAAGCGCATATCATCAGCACGATCAGACAGGAAATAAACTTTATTGCCTGCCCAAGCCGGTTTGCCATCATTTGCCGTATGGTTAGTGATGTTTTTAGCGGTTTTATTTTCAAGGTCAAATAATATTACTTCCGATGTTAAACCACCACGATAGCGTTTAAATGGATAGGTTTCAGTGATTTTTGTAATGTATGCTAACTGTTTTCCATCCGTTGAAAAAGAAGCTATTTCACCATACGGAATCGGTAATTTCTCAGGCATACCTCCGTTTTTAGAAATTAAAAATAGTTGGTTTATACGACCTGAAGGAATACCTGTTTCACGACGTGATGCAAATAGAATTTTATCACCAGAAGGATGCCAATCTACCATACGGTCTGAATGTGAGCCATAGGTAATTCTATTAGGAATTCCTCCTTTAGTATTCATGACATAGATATCTGGATTTCCTCTGTAGCTCGCCGTAAAAGCTATTTCCTTACCATTTGGAGAAAATTTAGGATAAGATTCTTCGCCTGGAGAATTGGTGAGTTGCGTGGCGACTCCGCCATTTTTGTTTACAACCCATATATCTCCTCCAAGAACAAAACAGATTTGAGTGTTCGAAACATCTACGTAGCGCATCAGTTTGGCGTTAATCTGGCCGAAGGAATAGAAACATAAAAATGCAAAAAAAATGATGGTTAATTTTTTCATAATGGTTGGTCTTTAGTAATTATTAATTTTAATTCTCGGTTGCAATACCAAGACGTCTATTAAAGTTTATTTGAATTCGCCGCTGTCCACATCCTTTATAAATTGTATCAATCCTGAGAAATAAGCTTCAGGATCATCATATTGTGATACATGTGCCGCGTTTGTCGTGAGACTTCTCCCTTTTTGAACTTCGGTGCTCATCCATTCCATATATTTGGGATCCATGGTGTCGTATGTTCCGCCAATCATCAATGTTGGAACCGTTAATTCTTTTAATCTACCAGAAACATCCCAACCTTTCAACGTCGCATTTCCTGTGACACCAAATTCACTATGGCCTTGCATATAGATGTAAATGTTTGGGTTAAGATGCGAAAACGCGCGATTAATAAATTCTGGCCATTCGTTCAATGGTTTACGCAAGATGTGTTTGGTATAATAATGTTGTGTAACGAGTTCTGTATAATGTGGATTGCCGAAATCTTCTGCAGCTTCCATGGCTTTTATTTCTTTATAAACTTCTGGTGGCAGTTGAGGACCTAAAACTTCCGCTGCATATTTTTCATATTCAGGAATGCTAGCCATCATATTAGAAATAATCAAACCTTTTAAATGATCTTGATATTTCAAAGCGTATTCCATGGCGAGAATACCGCCCCAAGATTGTCCAAGAAGGTAAAAATTATCTTTGTCGAGATTTAAAGCTTGTCTAACCTGTTCTACTTCTTCAACAAAATGCTCGGTAGTCCATAAAGTGGAATCGTTTGGTTTGTCGCTGTAATAGGAATCTAGCTGGTCATAATAAATGTATTCAATCTCTTCATTTGGAAGATAGCCATCAAAATTCTCAAAAAATTCATGAGTACCTCCTGGACCTCCATGAAGCAACAGCACTTTCATTTTTGGATTGTTGCCCATACGTTTTGTCCAAACATTAAATGTGCCTTTAGCAGTTTTAATAGGAATCATTTTGATG
Source organism: Winogradskyella psychrotolerans RS-3 (assembly GCF_000427335.1). Classification (GTDB taxonomy): domain Bacteria; phylum Bacteroidota; class Bacteroidia; order Flavobacteriales; family Flavobacteriaceae; genus Winogradskyella; species Winogradskyella psychrotolerans. The sequence continues at coordinate 28,138 of NZ_ATMR01000042.1, forward strand.
CCACCTGTTTTTTGGTCGTCGCTGTTAGAATAATCGAAATAGGACGATTTTGTTTCTTTCTCTATAGTTGTCGTTTTGACTTTCTCATTACAAGACCATAAGAAGCAAATGATAGGCATGAGTAATAAAATTTTGGTTTTCATAAGTTTATTTAGTTTCATAATTATTTAAAGCGGTTTGTTTTCTGACGGTTTTATGTAAACAACTATTTAGTCCTCAATTGTTTTTTTCAAGGCTTATCCATTGATTTACATTGCCTTCTAGCACGTTTAAAGGAATCGTTCCACTACCCAAAACAACATCATGAAATGCCCTGATATCAAACTGATCTTTTAGGATGTCTTCTGACTTTTTTCTAAGTTCTTTTATTTTCAGTTCGCCAATTTTGTAAGCTAGAGCTTGTCCAGGCCAAGCGATATACCTATCAACTTCAACCGAAATGTCGTTTTCGTTTTTGCCAGAATTCTCTTTAAAATAGTCGATAGCTTCTTGTCTTGTCCACCCAAAGGCATGGATGCCGGTATCAACTACCAATCTCATGGCACGCCACATTTCATAAGTCAATTGCCCGTATTTAGAATACATATCTTGGTACATACCGAGTTCTGATCCAAGACTTTCAGAATACAGTCCCCAACCTTCAATAAATGCCGTAAACCCGAGCATGGTTCTAAACTCAGGAACGTTTTCTAGTTCTTGAGCAAGTGAAATCTGTAAGTGATGACCAGGAACCGCTTCATGAATAGTTAAGGCTTCCATCTCCCATTTGGGTCTCGATTCTAGTTTATAAGTATTCGCATAGAAATAGCCTGCTATACCAGATTGCAGAGAACCTGGATTATAATACGCCGTTGTAGTCGCTTGCTCTGAATAAGCAGGCACTTTCTTTACACCATACGGAAGCCTTGGTAGTTTCCCAAAAAGTTGGGGCAAGACAGGATCTATCTTTTTGCAAATGTCACGATAAGCCGAAAGCAATTCCTCAGGCGTATCAAAATAAAACTGAGGGTCTTCTTTTAGAAAAGTATTAAATGCATTTAAGTCTCCTTTGAAGCCTGTGTCTGATTTCACCTTTTCCATCTCAACCAATATTCTTGCTACTTCAGATAGGCCGATATCGTGGATTTCCTGAGCGGTCTTATTTGTGGTGGTATGAAACTTTATTTGCTCATTGTACCATGCCGTTCCATTGGGTAATTCACTTAGTCCATAGCTTCCTCTAGTGTTAGGCAAATAGATGTCTGTCATAAAACTCATAAACTTGTCAAAAGCTGGGTTAACACTTTCGCTAATGATAGTCTGAGCTTTCTCTTTCAATATTTCATTGCCTTCTAGGTTTGTAAATGGTGTATAAAAAATGCTTTCTACAGGCGTTTCTGAAATCATGCTTTTCAATTGTTCGGGTACTTGTACCACTGTATTCCGTGGCATCACGATGCCCTTTTCAATGCCTTCTGTTAACGTTATTTCAACGTTTTTTAAAAGTTCTGAAACACCCTCAAGTCTTGCTATAATATCTTCTAATGCCTTTGGCGAATTCGTTGGCATCATTTGAATAATTGCAGGTATGTACGAATGAATGCCCTGAATTTGGTCTATGATTAAATACTGCTGCGGAAACTGGCTATTTAAAGTATATTGGTCGCCAACAGAGCGATTAAAGATGCTGAAGTTGACTTTATCTTCTTCCGTTAAATTTTCAAGATTAAACCAGTCTTTAGAGTCGTTAAAAATCTTTAATACCGCTAAGTTTTTTTTGTGGCTTCAGGTGAAACATCATCCCAAAAATGGTTGTATCCAGGTTTACCAAAAAAAGTAGCCATTACAGGCGATGCTTCTAATTGGCTTTCGGTAAAGACTTCAAAGAGCACTTTTAAACGTTCACTTTCGCTACTGAAATTTTTACTATCCTTAATGTAACTCAGTTTTTCAGTAATATTACCATTAGGTAATTTTGCTTTTTGGGCATGTCCTTGCTTACTACCTGTAATGAGTAAAACAAGGCTTAGTAATAATAGAATGTTCTTCATAATATTTAATTTATCTTTTGTTTAAGGTTTTTTAATCAATTTCAATTAGACCTAGTCCTTTCTGTCTTAATCTACGAGTAGGTTCACATTTTGTATTATTTCTTTTTTATCTTTCTTCCTTGTATAAAAACTTCAGCAATAAATAAGGGTATCGCCCAACAGGCCCAACTCATTAAAACTTGAACTTCTTCCCAGGTTCCAATATCAAATGACCTAATAATATCGTATACAAATCTGAATGTGACGAAAGCTAGCGTTATGACGTAACTTCTTATCATCCACTCTTTATGCAAGTCTATTTTTCGGTTCTTTATAGAAATAAATGCCATTATGGAAGACGTTGACCACGCAACGCCAAGCATAAACAAGCCAACGGCATATGGTAAATTAACATCGGAAGTAATCGCCATATACATACCAGATATTCCTGATAAAACAGTAGACATAATATAAACACGACCTAATTGCCTGTGGATTTTGAGATATTTATTTCGAATTTTTGGCATAAATTGAAATGGCCCAATTATAGTCGCGATTATCCCCAAAACAATATGTGGAAATACCCAATACACTCTCGGGAAGTAATACGAGCCGTAAACTGCTTCAGTTGGAATTAGCATGGGTAATGCTGTAGTAATAAGATAATAGCATGCTAAAAGGCTTGTACAGAGAGCTAAAGTTATGATTCCATATTTTCTTATGTTGTTATTTTGCTTTGGTTGGTTCATTTTTTTCAGTATAAAATATTGTCAAACACTTTTTCTAAGTAGATCTCCCTTTGTGAGATTTTATTGTCAGAATGAAAGACATCAAGAATTTCTTGTTTTAAATCAGCTAATTCTTTTAAAGTATATTCGTGTTGGTTGATGGTATCTTCTATTTTTTCAAAACAACTATCTTCTTCGTCACAGCTAAATTCATTGTAGATTTTATTAAAAGTGGCGCTGTCTGTTTTTGATTTTATAAGCGCGATTTCTTCTTCTGCTTCATGATGGTCAAATTTTGCACAGAGCAATAACATATAAATTTTGAATTCTGCTTTTGACCATTTTGCTAATTCGTTTTTCATGATTTTATTTTTTTAAGAGTTGTATTGATTTAGGGTTTTAGAAACGGATTGAAACGGTAATCCTAAGTCGCGTTCTGCCAGCTGGTTTTGATAGATAATTTTGGCGGCATGTTTTGGTGTTTTGTTATTGAGCATCAACGTCACATCCGAAACGGGGTAGGTTTCACTACTCAGTAAATAGTTTTTGCCATGCAAACCAGGGATCGTTGCAGCTTTGTAGACAGCCCGACCAACATCCTTTACATTAACGATTGCCATTTCTATGTCGTCATCATAAAACATTTGAATAAAAGGATTAGGTGCAATCTTATTTTTGAATAAATATTGAATGCCAGTTGAGGTAGAATCTTCTCGATTTGAAAGTGATTTTCCCATAACCATTACTGGTGATACACTCACGATTTCAGTAATTGAGTCTGGATGTTTTGCAATGAATTTATTAACTGTTTGATTAGCCATAAATTTGGCTTGTGCATACGGATGACTTTCTTCATTTGTAAAAGGAGTGTCGTTTTCGTTAAAATTATCTGAACTTAATTTTCCTCCTGCTGGTAAAGGGAAATTGGTGTTCCATGCTGCAACTGAAGCAATGAGAACTACCTTTTTTACACTTGGTGTTTTATGGATGACTTCCAAGAAATTCTCTGTTCCTTTTATGGTTGGATCAAACAATTCGGCTTTAGCGTCTGTAAAATCTAACTGAAAAGGTGTACCAGAATGAATGACAATATCACAATCTTTTACAAAGTTTTCTAGTCTGTTTTTATCGGTAACATTTAATTCGCTAAAACTTAAATGCTCAGCATTTTTAAGCCGATTTAAGTGTCGGTATTTGTCAATATTAGATAAATCTCTGGTTGAGACTTTAACCTCAAAGCCATTGTCTAAAAACTGTTTTGTTATATGGCTTCCTATAAAACCAGAACCACCAATAATGCCTACTTTTTTCATTATAATTTGATTTTAATAATTGATATAATTATTTTATATAGCAATTGCTATGTATTTAAACCCATTGTTGTAATGGGTTTTATTGTGTTACATGTTGCTATTAATCATAACAAGCAAAATCAAATTTCTTAGGGTAGTGGGATTTGCTTTGTTAAAACATCGTAAAAAGGGGTGTTTTAACTGTAGCTAATTTAGGTTTTAATTGAGGTGTTGTCAATCACATATTGATGTGATATTAGGGGATATCTTTTTGTATATTTGATACTTAGCTATTAATTACAACCATTATTTTGAATTTATTTAAATTACCGTGCGCTTTTGTTCTGCAAATAAGTTTACTTTTTGCGTTCTGTAGTGTATATTCTCAAAACCCGTCGCAAGTCGATGTATTAACCACAGAAGAAGGGCTGATGTTTAGAGACGTTCAGGCCATTGCCCAAGATAGATCTGGACATATGTGGTTTGGAACATCACAAGGCCTTAATCGCTATGATGGCTACCATTTTTTGACTTATAATAGCGATAAGAAAAACCCCAATTTTATTGAGGAGGAAGGTTTTACAGCTGAAATGATAATGAATGAAGCTAAGGATGCACTTTGGTTTATGGCTAATGATCGCCTATTTAATTTAAACTTATCCACAGACAAAGTAAAGGAATACAACGAAGCACATCATATAAAAGGCAAGGTATTGAGATTGCTAAAAACAGCTGATCATAGTATTTGGGTTATTACAGATGATTATTGGGAAAATCAAGGTCAAGACTCTAAGCAATATCTTCAAAAGTTTGAGGATGGAAACTTTAGAATCATGGCATCTATCCCAAGAACAAATAGAGGTTTTAGCGGCTTACTCCAAGATGCTGAAGGTTTTTTATGGTGGAGTACTCCAAATGGTACCTTAAAGTATAATACAGATGGTGAACTTATGGCTTCTCATGACTTGGGAAGTTACGAATGGTTTGGTTCTGAAATGCACTATGTAATCTCGTTTTTTGACCATAATAATACACATTATTATTTTCCTCATACAGGTGGTGTTAAAGTTTTTGATGAAAAAACACAACGTTCAAAACTGATTTTTGATGTAGAGGATGAATTTGGCTATGCTATTGAAGATAATCAACATCACATCTGGTTTGGTGGTCTGCAAAAGTTATATAGAATGAGTCCAAAAGGTGAATTTATAGATTATTCTGAAATTCTTAAGTCAAGATTTGATTTCACTAAAATTAATAGGCTCTTTATCGATGCCAGTAATTTACTTTGGGTTGCTACAGATAATGGCCTATTTAAAATTAGAACGGATAAGCAACTGTTTAAGAATGTATTTAAATCCAATAAAAATGGTTGGGGTAATGCAATGCGTGCTGTTTTTGAAGCTAATGATGGAACTATCTTTGCGCACTGTGAAAACGAAGGTGTCTTGCTTTTTCAAGATTTTGATGGTAAAATGGATACACTTAAGTTACACACTGAAAGTGAAAACAAGATTGAGCTTCAATATGCCGCAAGTTTTTTTGTGACTAATAAGGCTAAAACTACCGCATTTACTGTTGGAAAAACGGTGTATAAAATTGATTTGAAAACTGGAGAAACTAAAAGCTACGATCAATTTATTCCGAACTTAAAAGTGTATGGGCCCAATCCATTAATCAAGCTTAGAGATGGACGCTTGCTGTTCGGTTATACCTTATCGCGATTGGTTCTTTTTAATCCCGAGACCGAAGAGAGCGAATTCGTTTTTAAAGACACATCTGATTTTACTGAAGTTTCAGATTTGTCTTATTTTTATCAGAATCGTGAAGATGATATGGTTTGGGTAGGTACTCAAAATGATGGCTTATTAAAAATTGATCTCAATGGTACGGTTGTAGAACGATTTAGTATCAACACAACACCTAATATTTCAAAAAATCGCATTTTAGTTCTTGAAGGAGGTACAACCGGTAGCCTCTGGATTGGCACCTATGGTGGAGGACTAAATTATCTTTCTGCAGACGGAAAAACGATTAAAAAATATACCAAAGCCGATGGTTTGGCAGACAATAATGTCGTTGGTATTATGCATGATGAACAACGTAATTTGTGGATTAGTACTTATAATGGTATTTCGTATTTTGATAAGGAAAATGCTCAGTTTCAAAATTTTTATGTAGAAGATGGTCTTTCTCACAACGAGTTTAATTATTCATCTGCCTTTAAAGACAGTAAGAATAATTACTATTTCGGAGGTATGAATGGTCTAAATAGTTTTAAACCTGAAGAGATTTTTAAGAGTGCAGAGCGGTTTCATATTCATTTTACAGGTATCTCTGGATATAATAGCAAGCTTAAAAGTAGATTTAATAATGATTGTAGTTACTTGAAAAATAAGGCAGTAGAAATTTCTCCATATGATCAATATTTTCAGATTGATTGGACGATGCCTAATTATTTTAATAATCAAAAGAACACATACAGCACTAAATTAGAGGGTTTTGAAGGTCAGTGGTTTTATCAAGGGAATGCATCATCCATCCGTTATAATCAATTACCAGCAGGTGATTATGTGCTAAAAATAAAAGGTACAGATTCTAGAGGAAATAAAGCGGCATCCATTTTATCGATTCCAATTACGGTTAAACAAATTTTTTACAAGAAATGGTGGTTTATACTATTAGTGCTGCTATTTGTAATTGCCATTATGTACTCCATTTTTAGATATAGATTTAAGCAAGCTTTAGCCATGGAACGGCTTCGAACTAAAATATCTAGTGATTTGCACGATGATGTAGGTTCGTTATTATCTGGTCTTGCCATGCAAACTGAACTTATGGAAATTAATGCCAGTGAAGCCGATAAGCTTAAGCTTCAAAAAATTGCAGGTATTAGTCGGAATGCCATTTCTCAGATGCGCGATTTGGTGTGGAGTATAGATAGCAGACGTGAAACGGTTCATGATTTAATTGAACGCATGCACGAGTTAGCAGAAGAATTATTGTTACCAAAAGAAATTGCGTTTCAAATAGACAGTTCTAGTATCAGAAATCCCAGTAGACGTTTAACAGCACAAACCAAACAGGATATATTTTTAATATATAAAGAATCTATAACCAATATTTTAAGGCATTCTGATGCCTCTAATGTCAAAATATCTTTAATCAACACCTCTAAAGGTTGTGAGTTTACAATTCAAGATAATGGTAGTAAAAAAGAGTGCTATAAATCCACAGGTTTAGGTTTATCTAATATGGCAATGCGTGCTGAAAAATTAAAAGCAGAATTAGTATTTAAAAAGAAAACGGATTTAGCGTTCATCTGCATTTGCCATTTAATCTGTAATCTCAAAACTATATTAAAATGAGTTATATGGATTATTTTGAGTTTTTTTGATTAAAATCACATCTTAATGTGATTGTACACCGTTTTTAAAATTATAACTTTACTATTGAATAGATATCACTTTTTTAGCTTTTGAAATGGTGATAAAATAAAAGTCTTTCACATTCAAAAAATGAATACGATTACCTTGGGGATTATAGAAGATGATGAGTTAATTCAGGAAAGCCTGAACGCCTTTTTTGATGCCCAACCTGAAATAGAATGTGTACAGATTTCGTCTTCGGTTGAAGACTTTTTAACATCGATTAAATCACTTAAAAAGTTGCCAGAGATAATTCTTCTCGATATCAACTTATTAGGCATGTCTGGTATTAAAGGGATTCCGTTACTTTTAAACGAACTTCCCAAAGTAGATATCATTATGTTAACCACGTTTGAAGATAATGATAGTATTTATAAGGCATTATGTGCCGGAGCCTGTTCTTATTTATCGAAGAAAACACCGCTTAAAAAAATAAAAGAAGCTATAGAAGTGGTGAGTAAAGGTGGTTCTTATATGTCACCTTCCATTGCACGCAAAATAGTGAATACCTTTGCTCCAAAACAGCATAAAAGCAATTTGTTAACGCCAAGACAAAAAGAAATTGTTGCAGAAATTGTAGATGGCAAAAGTTACAAAATGATTGCTAATGATTTGTTTGTTTCCATTGATACGGTGCGTACGCATATTAAGAATATCTACAAGGCTTTAGAGATTAATAGTAAAGCCGAATTGATTCGGAAATCTTACGATAACGAACTATAATTCAATCCTCAACATACGAAAATAGATTTTTTTGTCGTTATTTAAAGTATGAAAAAAGTTCTACTCGCCATTTTAATCTTAACATCACTTGCTGTTTTAGCATTTCAGTTTAAACCAGTAAAAAAGGTGGTTAGTATCGTTAAATCAAGTATTGAAACACCAAGTCTCATTAATAAAGATAGTCTAACGATTGCATCAAGAGTTAATAGTCCTGAGGGGTATAAACGCGTGAATTATAGACAAGGAAGTTTTCAAGAGTATCTTAGAAATTACAAACTGAAAGCTTTTGGAAGTAAAATTATCAATTACGATGATACCAATTATTTTTGGCAAAGAGGACACATTGGCATTTTAGAGATTCCTGTACCTAAAAACGGACTACAACAATGTGCGGATGCCTTAATTCGGATACGAAGTGAATACTTATGGGATAATAATAGAAAAGATGAAATAGGTTTCAACTTTACGTCTGGGCATTATTGTTCTTGGACCAAATATGCAGAAGGGTATAGACCTAAAATTAACGGTAATAAAGTAACGTTTCATAAAACGGCTAATGCTAATACTACAAAAGAAAACTTCTATAAATACTTGAATTTAATTTACATGTATTCTGGTACTTTATCGCTTTTCAATGAGTTGGAATCTGTTGCTGCAAAAGATTTAAAAATCGGTGATATGCTTATTAAAGGAGGTTCTCCCGGACATATTGTTATGATTGCAGATGAAGTGATTAATGATAAAGGCGAGAAATTATTTTTATTATTTCAAGGTAATACACCAGCCCAAAGTGTGCATTTGGTTAAGAATATGGAAGATGCTGGTATTTCTCCATGGTATCAATTGGAAGATGATGCCGTGATTTCAGTTTCAAATTATACGTTTGGAAATTCTAAATTTGTGCGGTTTAAATAATATAGAAACATTATTGGCTAGGCTTCAAAAATTCTTTATTCTACAGTTATATTCGGAAATATCTCATCAAGACTTTATCTTTGTAAAAGTCAAAATTTAATATGAGTAAACCACTAACACCTCAAGAAGTACACAATCTCGCCATGAACCATGTTGGCAAAGACCTAGAAGCGCGTGGTTTTGAATTTATTGCGATTAATAGCAAGCTAAAACGCCATCCGCAATTTGTCTGTATCGACAAAAATAATCAGTATTATTTTGTCGTGGTGCGTGCTGCTATTTTACCAGAAAATCCTAATAATTACGATGTGGTTTGGATGGAGACCTTTAAAAAACACGCATTCGATAAAGATGCGAAAGTGTTATACGCAGGTGTTGGTTTGGGGAATCCTGAAGGTGAAGACTTACCGATTTATTTAGATGAAGAATATCTTATTGAGTATAACGGGATTCAGGTTATTGAAATGAATTTGAATTAATACAGCATTCGCTTTATTCGAATAATCACAGTCTAAATCAATCTACATATTTATGAAAAAAATAGTTTACCTATTTATAATTAGCATTGTTTTTTCTTGTAATCAAGAACCTGAAAACACTAAAATTAGTGGCCCTGTATTTGGAACAGCTTATAATATCCAATATTACACAACGGATGATTCAGATTATAAAATACAGTTCGATAGTCTTTTTGCTGTAATTAATGAATCGATGTCTACCTATATTCCGGATTCAAAAATATCTAGAATTAATAAAGGTGAAAGCGTAGAATTAGACGCACATTTTACGCGTGTTTTTAATAAATCCAAAGAAATTTACAGAGCAACTGAAGGAGCTTTTGATCCTACCATCGGATCGGTAGTGAATGCATGGGATTTTGGGCCAGAAGGAAAAATCACCAATATAGATAGCACGACTATAGATAGTTTAATGAGGGCTGTGGGATATAATCGCATGGGATTGAGGGATAATAAAATTGTTAAAAGTTCTAAATCGTTTTTAGATTTTAATGCTATTGCAAAAGGTTATGGTGTGGATGTTATTGGTGAGTTTTTAGAAAGCAAGAATGTAACCGATTATTTAGTTGAAATCGGAGGAGAAATACGCGTAAGAGGTATTAATCTTGATAAAAAATCACCTTGGAAAGTGGGTATCGACGATCCAAATTTTGAAGGAGAACAATCCTATTCTAAAGTCATTCCGTTGCAAGATGAAGCGATGGCAACCTCTGGCACGTACCGTAAATTTAAAATTGATGACAACGGTAATCGTTATGCACATATAATAGATACGAAAACAGGTTATCCTTCAAAAACAAATATTCTTAGTGTCTCTGTTCTTGCAGAAGATTGTATGACGGCTGATGCTTATGCAACCGCATTTCAGGCTATGGGAGTTGAAAAGGTAAAAGCTTTCACAGAAAGACATTCTGAACTAAAAGTGTTTATTATTTTTGAGAATGAAGCGAAAGAACTTGAAACCCTTTCATTAAATAACTTTCCACAATAGAAACAACAACTTTCAGCAGTTAAAAACACACTTTTAAAAGCTTATAGGCTTACAATTTGTATTTTATTGTAGTTTTAACTACAATTTTTAAATGTTGAAGAAAACACTACTTTTTATTGTATTGCTACTAGGCTTGCATTTTTTGTGCGCCCAAGAACCTGTGTCTATTCATCTTACTGAAAAAGATGGCTTACCAGATATTGAATTTTACGGGGTTTTAGAAGACAGTAAAGGATTTATTTGGTTGGCTTCAGAGAGTGGTTTGTATCGTTATGATGGCAAAGCGTATACCCAATATACTAACGCAGAAAAAAGAGGCCTATCTGTTTTTGGACTTTTTGAAGATACACAAGGCCGTATATGGTGTACTAATATTTCAGGACAGTTCTTTTATGTTGAAAACAACCAACTCATTACCTTTATAGATTTAAAAGAGGAATTAAAAGGGCAGTTAGGGAATTATAGAATACGAGACAACAAACTTTTAATTACAACAAGTCGTTCGTTATATGTTATTGATTTAATTACCAAGAAGATTCTTTTAAGAGAACTTTATGGAAATGGTGGGGCAAGATTGATGCCTCTAGATACGGGCTACATGTTGATTAGTTTTGATGCTGTAAAAATATTCAATAATGATTTTAAGGAGACCAATCAGTTTGTGCTTAATATTCACTATCGTGATATTAAAGGTATGATTACAGGACAAGGTCAAGTTTTTAAACTAAATGAGATTTTATTTTTTTCTCAACAATTTAAGCATAAAAACATGTTCAGAAGTATCAACCTAAATACAGGCACTGCGGATGCTACAATAGGATTAGAACTTCTGAAAAATAAAAGAATCATTGCTATAAAGGTCATAGAGAGTAATTTGTGGGTGTTAACCAATACCGGAATTTATATTTATGAAAATGATAAAAATGAATTCACACTTAAAAACCAAATATTAGAAGATGAAATCGTTACTGACGTTATCATTGATAAAGATCAAAATTTTTGGGTGTCCACACTTACTAATGGTGTTCATCTAATACCGAATATAGAGGTTGTAAAACATAAATTGCCTGAAAACAGCGATGATATTATGGCTATCGATAAGGTGAATGATTCGCTTGTGTTTTTTGGTTCTAAAAGTGGAGTCGTAGGGTTTTTAAACGTTGATGCTTCTACTTATAAAGCATCTTCTAACCTGGGTAATAAAGTCTCTGCAATACAGTATAATTCTAATATTGGATATAGTTATGTAAGTATCGACGATGGTGCTTATTTTGTAAATAACAAGACATTAGAAACCATAAAAAAACATGAATTTCTTGGTGTGAAAAGTTTTTCTCGTGTTAATGAAACGATGACACTTTTTGGAACGTACATCAGATTGGCTTTTATGGATAATAAAGCAGAATCAGTAAAGACATTTTCTAAAAATAAGCGCATCTATACAACTTATTATAATGAAAATAGTAATACTATTTTTGTTGGCTATGTAGATGATTTATTAGTTTTAGATAACGATTTTAAAGCAACCACAATACGCTATAATGACAAAGAGATTTTAGCTATTTCTATTACGGAAACTGCAGATGGCATCGTTTGGGTGGGAACGTTTAAAAATGGAATTTTTGCAATAAGGGATAATCAAGTTATTGCGCATTACACTACAGAAGAAGGCTTGTTGTCTGATCAGATTAAATATTTAAAGGCTGATGAAAATTCGGTTTGGATAGCGACACCAAAAGGTTTGCAAGTATTTAATACGGATAACAAAGATTTTAAAAATTTAACTAAGACAGATGGTCTTTTATCTTATAAAATTTCAGGAATCGAAGTCTTAAAGAACCGCGTGGTATTGTCTTCAAATAAGGGCATTTTTTCTTTTGATAAAGAGAAGGTATTTAAAACGACGTCACAACCCGAAATTTATTTTAACGACATAAAGATTAATGAAGAATCGACTGATCTAGGAACGGATTATGATTTAGATTATAATCAGAATTCAGTACAATTTAGTTTTAATGTCAATGGTATTTTATACAATATAAATAAAACGTATCAATACCGTTTAGTTGGTTATAATAGTAATTGGATTACTACAGATTTAGGTGTGAATACCGTAAAATATAGTAGTCTACCAGTGGGTAAATATACGTTTCAGGTAAGGCCAACATCAATTATTGACGGGACTGACGCTAACCTTAAAAGTATTAAATTGAATATCAAATTGCCATATTGGAAAAAGTGGTGGTTTATTTTAGCCTACAGTTTATCTTTTGTAGGTCTCATTATTTTGTATTACAAAAGGAAATTAAAAAAGAAGGAAATAGCGAAAGAATTAGAGATTAGACAACTCTCTTTAGATAATGAGTTAATCGCTTTAAAGCTAGAAAATTTACGCTCGCAGATGAATCCGCATTTTATATTCAATGCGTTAAATTCGATACAAGAATATATTGTTTTAAACCAAAAAATATTAGCAACTATATATTTGGGAAAGTTCGCAGATTTAATAAGAACTTACTTAAACCATAGCACCAAGGGGAAGATTACCTTACAAGAAGAAATTGATTGTTTGGAAATGTATTTAGAATTAGAGAAGTTACGTTTTGAGGATAAATTACATTATAGCATTTCAACATCTGGCAGTTTAAAGCCAGACGAAGCTAATATTCCTACCATGCTTATTCAACCCTATGTAGAAAATGCTCTAAAACATGGATTGTTACATCGTAAAATAGATCGGAATTTAAAAATCAATTTCTTTATAAATGATGAATCAAAAACAGTACGATGTATTATTGTAGATAATGGTGTTGGTAGAGCACAAGCTGAAAAATTTAAATCGAGAAGTCGTAAAAGTCATCCGTCTTTTGCTACTAAAGCTACTCAAGATCGATTAGCATTATTAAACTACGGAAAGGAAAAACAAGTTGGTGTCATTATTACCGATCTGTTTGATAAAGATATACCTGTAGGTACGCAAGTTGATATTACAATCCCATACACTACAGATTAATCATTAAACATGCTCTAATAAAATAAACACATATGAAAGTAGTAATTATAGACGACGAACCTAAAGCAAGAAAATTGCTTAAGATACTAATAGAGGAGAATTGCCAAAAAGTGACTACTGTTTTTACCGCTGAAGATTTGTTAAGTGGAGTCCAAATTATAAAAGCTGAACAACCACAAATTGTATTTTTAGATATTGAAATGCCAGAGCATTCGGGTTTAGAAATTTTTGATTTTTTGGAGGAAACACATCGTAATTTCGAAATTATATTTACAACGGCTTATAGCGAATACGCTATTAAGGCTTTTGAACTTTCGGCTGTAGATTATTTATTAAAACCACTGCGATTAGATAAGCTTAGTGATGCAATTGATAAAGCGATTATTAACATAGGGAAATCTCATATTAACATCAAATTAGATGAGCTTCAGAAAAGTTTAAAATCGTCTAATTTTAAAAAAATAGCACTTCCAGTTGCAGATGGTATCAAGTTTGTGAATTTTGATGATATCATCCTATTAAAGGCAGATGGTATGTACACCAAAGTTCATGTGCAAGATGCTTCAGAGCTGTTAATCAGTAAGCCATTAAAACATTTTGAAGAATTATTAGATACTATTCCTATGTTTTACAGACCACATCGTTCGTACTTAATCAACTTAAAGTATATTAAAGAATATTATAAAAAAGATGGCGGTTATATTATAATGGATAACGATGAAACGGTTTCTGTCTCAAAAGATAAAAAGGAAGAGTTTTTAACCATTGTTCAAAATATAGGGTAGTTTGCTTTAGAAGTCCAAAGTGGTGTTTGAGAAGTTCATTGTCATTTTTAGTAGGTTGGATTAAGATATTTGGTCTTATAAACTTTAAAATTCTTAACCTATTATGAAAACAAAATTACTTTTATTACTCGCAGTATTTAGCTTTTTAAATATGCAAGCACAACAATGCACCACAAGCTTTAATCAGGGAACTGGTAGTCTTAGTCCTAACTACAGTTGTGGTCAGGGTTTTATAGCTCAATGTGATGGGGCTTTAGAATATGTGCAATTCTTAGCCGCATCTGCAGGTACAATTCCAGCTGGAACCTTAAAGATATTTTCTGGAAATCAGGTAAGCGGTTCACCAATATACACGCAATCACATCCTGCAATTACAGTAAGTCAAGCTAACGATCCTATTAGAGTAGATATTACAGGTGTTGTAAATATGGTTAATAATGTCCAATATACTTTTGAAATTACCATAAACAACGTTGATATTTTATTTGATTTTGCTGGAGGTTATTCAGGTGGTACTTTTTTTCAAAGTGATAACGGGACAATAATTCCACAGCCTAATTTCGATTTAAATTTTGATGTTTCTATTGCTGAACCTTGTACAGTAAACATACCAGATGCCAATTTTAAGGCAGCATTAGTAGCACAACCGACTATAAACACAAACGGAAATACAGAAATTGAGTGTAGTGAAGCGACTGCTTTTACAGGGCAGATTTATTTATATAATGAATCAATTTCTGACTTAACAGGTATTGAAGCTTTTGTAAATGTCACAAATTTATATTGCGCATTTAATACATTAACAAGTTTAGATTTGTCTAATAATATAGCATTAGAAGAACTGTATTGTCACAGTAATGCTATAACAAATTTAGACCTTTCAGCTAATACAGCTTTATATAAACTAAATTGTTCTAGTAATGCATTAACGAGTTTAAATATTGCTAATGGAAACAATGCTTCGTTTACTGGCAGTAACGACTTTATTGCCTCTAACAATCCTAACTTAACTTGTATTCAAATAGACGCAGGTTTTACACCGCCAACAACTTGGCAAAAAGATGCAACAGCAAGTTATAGTGACGATTGCGCAGCATTAAGTGTAGATGATTTTAATATAAATTCAATCTCATTACACCCAAACCCAACAACTTCAATCTTAAATATAGAAATGAACCAAGAGTTTAAACAAGCAACCATCTATTCCGTTTTAGGAAAAGAAGTCTTAAAAACGCAGCATAAAAACATTGATGTGTCTGGTTTAACAAAAGGCTTATTTTTAATTAAAATAGAAGACGAAAACGGAAACGTTTTAACCAAGCGTTTTATCAAACAATAATACATAGTTTTGTTTTTATTAGAAATCTCGTAAGTGTAAAGCTTACGAGATTTTTTTTGCTTTAGAAGTTGAAAATGGTGTTTCAGAAGTTAAGTTGGATTTGTAGTAGGCTGGTTTAAGATATTTGGTCTTATAAACTTTAAAATTCTTAACCTATGAAAACAAAATTACTTTTATTATTGATGTTAATTTCAACATTAAGTTATGCGCAAACAAGAATTGCATCAGGTAGCGGAGACGCAAGAGGTGTCACAGTAGTGGATGATTATGTCTATACCACGAGTAATGCTAATCTTTTAAGAGCTAATAAAAATCAAGTTGGGACAAATAATTTCGAAACTGTGGCTACAGGGTTCACTAGTAATGGTATAAGTTATAATGGCTATAATCTTTGGAGTCTAAACCAGAATATTTATGTGCCAGGTTATGGTATTAGATCGGCTTATGTTGGAGGTACAATACCAACAAGCTCTTATGAAGCATTAAATACCTCAGGAACTGTGTCTACAGTTTACATTTATAATAATGAATTATATTTTACATCTACAAATCCTAATAATAATTCGCTACACGAATTACGTAAAGCTACAGGTGTTAACTCGAGTGTATTTGTTGCTTCATTGCCAGTAAGTCATCAATATATAGCAGATGTTACTAATGAAGGGGCAATTATGTATTTTACATATACTGGTACAGGCAGCAGTAATGGAGCTATCTATAAAATAGACTTAGCAGCAGCGGCACCAATGGCTCAATTGGTGAAAAGTGGTTTGCCAAAACCATGGGGAATTCATTTTGTAAATGATTATCTGTATTTTATTAGCAGTGCAAGTACAGGATATATTCGTAAAATTCATAAATCGGGTACAGGAGTAGTTTCGTACATAGGTCAATCGATCAATAATCCAAGAGGTATAGATATTGATGGTGAAGATATTTATATCGCTGTGGTTGGAACACTACCAGGTATTTATAAATATACAGACACTAATTTGGCACCTTGTACTGTAAATATCCCAGATGCCAACTTTAAATCTTATTTAGTTGGAAACACTGCTATAAACACCAATGGTGATGCAGAAATACAATGTAGTGAGGCAAGTGCTTTTACGGGAGCCATAAATGTTGGCAACCTATCTATTTCAGATTTAACAGGAATTGAGGCGTTTACGAACTTAACTCAATTATACTGTTATAATAATAATTTAACAAGTTTGGATGTATCACAAAATACGGCTTTGATAAATTTAGAATGTTATACTAATCAATTAAGCAGTTTAAATGTATCACAAAATACGGCTTTAACAAGACTTTCGATTAGTAGTAATATGTTTACAAGTTTAGATGTTTCTGCAAACACTGACTTAGAATATTTAGATTGTGAAGCCAATCAACTAAGTGCTTTGGATGTTTCTACGAATACAGCTTTAACACAGTTATATTGTAGTTATAATCAACTCACCAGTTTAGACGTTTTAGCAAATACGGCCTTAGGAGTGTTGCAGTGTAGTAATAATCAACTAAGCAATATAAATGTTTCAGCAAATACAGCTTTACAAGGACTAGGCTGTAGTTATAATCAGCTCATAAGTTTAGATGTTTCAGCAAATACGGCTTTACAAGGACTAGATTGTAGTAATAATCAACTAAGTAGTCTAGATATAGCTAATGGATACAATCCGAATTTAGTTCAATTTAATGCACTTAACAACCTAGATTTAACCTGTATTCAAATAGATGCAGGCTTCACGCCAACATCAGGATGGCAAAAAGAGCCAACAGCAAGTTATAGTGACGATTGTGCAGCATTATTAAGCATAGATGATTTTCATCTAAATTCAATCTCATTACATCCAAACCCAACAACTTCAATGTTAAATATAGAAATGACTAAAAGCATAAAACAAGCAACTGTCTATTCTATGTTAGGTAAAGAAGTATTAAAAACTCAAAATAAACAGTTAAATGTTTCTAGCTTAAAAAATGGTGTATTCTTAATTAAAATTGATGACGAAAACGGAAATGTTTCAATCAAACGTTTTATCAAACAATAATACATAATTTTGTTTTTTTAGAAATCTCGTAAGTGTTATGCTTACGAGATTTTTTGTTTAGAAGTTGAAATTAGCATTTCAGAAACTCACAGCAATTTTTTGAAGCTTTATAGTAGATATTTGTTTTCATAAATTTTAAAAGACAACTTATTATGAAAACAAAATTACTGTTAGCACTGCTTTTTGTAAGCAGTATCGCTTTTGCGCAAACACCTATTGATGAAGCTTTACATTATTCTTTTACAGGAGGAAGTTTGGTAAATGAGGCAAACCCAGGAACAGGTAATTTAATTCAAACAGGAAGTGCAGCTGCTTTTGTAACGGATAGTTATGGAACAGCCGGGAATGCTATTGAATTAAACGGAGATCAATTTACGGGAGGAACTGTAACTTCTACTGATTTAACATTAAGTTTTTGGTTAAAACCAAATTCAGTAACTAGTACAGAGCGTATTATTCAAATGTATGATGGGGCTAATGGTTTTAGGTTAGAGCTTTCATCAGGTAATGTACTCACTTGGTCAGGAAGTTTATACAACTCTAGTGGAGGGCAATCAAATGATTCGAAAAGTGCTGTTGTAAATAATCTATATGATGGATCTTGGCATCATATTCTTTTGAAAGGTACTAGTCATCCTGTTCAAGATTGGAGAAGTATTCATGTGTATATTGATGGTGTTTTAAATAATACACTAACAGGAAATGTTGTTTTACAGAGTAATATAACAAGTTTTTTAGGCAATGGGGTATTGACTATTTCACCTTCATCTGTAGCTAATTATAAAAAATCTATTGATGATATTAAAGTCTTTAATAGAGCTTTAAGTGATACTGAAATTACAGCACTATATAATTTATGTGAAAATTGCTACGCTATAGATACAAGTATTATAGGAGATGGTACACTAACAACAAGTCCAGCGCCATCGTCATCTTACGGTACATATACTTCTGGAACAACAGTAACTTTAACTGCGACTTCAAATACTGGTTCTATTTTTAATGTATGGACCGGAGATGCTACGGGAAGCACAAGTACAACAACCGTTTTAATGAATGATGATAAGAATGTTACTGCTAATTTTATATTGTCTTCATTGACTCATGCCTATGTAGATAAAAATGCAACGGGTAACAATAATGGTTCTACTTGGGCAAATGCATTTGTTAGTTTACACGATGCCCTTATTTCGGGAGCAACCAATATTTGGATCGCCAAAGGAACTTATAAACCAGATGCTTCAGATAGAAATGTTAGTTTTAATGTAATTGCAAATATTTATGGAGGTTTTGCGGGTACAGAAAATACTCTAGCCGATAGAGATATAAGCCTAATACATACAACAAATGAAACCATTTTAAGTGGCGATTTAAATAACGATGATGCTGCTACAGTTGCTTTTAGTGATGCTACAAGAGATGATAATAGTTATCATGTAGTAGAAGTCACTCAAGAAGATTTGATTATAGATGGTTTAATCATACAAGATGGTTATGCAAATGCTACAAGTGGCGATGATCGTTTTGGAGCAGGTATTTTTAAAACAGCAAGCATCGCAAATTTCACTTTAAAGAATAGTATTATAAAAAATAATGTGGCGTATACAGGGGCAGGTTTGTCGATGACAACTACAGCAGCTCTATCTACTTTAAGTATTGATGCTTGTACCATTGAAAATAATTTGGCAAATGCAGGAGCAGGCGGTGACTTTCATCATGGTTCAGGTAATGGAGCTGTTATGAATGTTAATATAACGAATACCTTATTTAAAGGTAATAAAACCGCTGATGATGTTGCTAATGCTAGAGACGGGGTTGGAGCAGCAGCAGTAAGAATAAGAGCTTATTGGTCCATGCTACTTTATGCAGACTTAGTAAATAACACATTTGTAAACAATAGCAGCTTAGGTAGTGAATGGAGTTCAGATTATTCAGTTGTAGGAATTTCCAAGAGAACAGGGATCTTTGAAGACTTTAATATAGCAAATAATATTTTCTGGGGCAACACAGCAAATGGTGGAGTAACAAGCCCTGCAATAGGTAGAACTAGTTCTACGTATACAAGATTAACCGTAAGTAGTAATAGAGTAATAACACATAATACAGATGAAAATAATTTTTCACTTATTTCAGGAACTACTAATACAAGTTCTTCAAACCCTAATTTGAATGCTAACTTTGAATTAACGGCAGGCTCATCTGCAATCGACACAGGAGATAATAGTTATGTTACTACCTCTCTAGATTTGTTAGGAAATCAACGTATTTTAAATACCACGGTAGATAGGGGAGCTTATGAGTACGATTCTACTTTAGGGATTAATGATCTTGATTTTAATGAAAACCACATTAAACTCTATCCAAACCCAACAAGTTTAATGTTAAATATAGAAATGGATCAAGCGTTTAAGCAAGCCTTTATCTATTCTGTTTTAGGAAACGAAGTCTTAAAGACGCAACATACCACTATTGATGTGTCTGGTTTATCTCAAGGCTTGTTTTTAATTAAAATTGAAGATGAAAACGGAAATATTTCAACCAAACGTTTTATCAAACAATAAAATACATAGTTTTTTAGAAATCACGTAAGTGTAAGGCTTACGTGATTTTTTTTGTTTAGAAGTTGAAATTATTGGTTCAGAAACCGATAGGCAAAACCAACGACAGCATCATAGATATTTGTGGTATAAATCTAAAAAAACAACTTATTATGAAAACAATTTTAACTTACTTTATTATAGCATTTACATCATCTGTACTTTTTTCTCAAAATGAAATACCTACAGAAGCCATTAACGGAACTTACCATTTATTAGAAGCCGAAAAGGGAATAGGCAATAAGCCAACCAAATCTAAGCTTTTTCAATATGGAGAGTTTGCAGGCGATAAGGTATTAGCAATTGCGGCTTGTGCTCAATGTATGCCTGCAATTTATAAGTATCAAAAAGAAGAAAGTAAAGAATTAGGAATTCCTGTTTTTTATAACGATTACGGACTTTTTGTTATTACATATGATAACGAAAGTTTTGTTATGGTTAAAGCAGCAGATGCAGATAGCGAAGACTGGACAGATTTTAGTTATAGTAATTTTTATAGTAAAAATGAAGCAAAGATTATTGCTATGACACAACAAAAAATTAAAGCGTTTGTTGTAGCGGTTTCAGAATAAATTTCGAATTAATTCAAATTTTTAGAAGTTCTTATTTTTTAGAAGTCAAAAACGGCATTTCAGAAACTTACTTCATTTTTTAGCTCTGTCATATTCGATATTTGACACGATATAAACTTAAAATTTAACCTATTATGAAAAAAATAATGATAACGGTTGCTCTAATTTTTACAGCGACCATAGCGCAAGCTCAAAAAACCTTTTACGAAGCGCTTGAAGCTAATGGTGAGACAGCAACCTACGAAGGGTTTTCTGGTATATCTATAAATGACGATGGTACCATAGCTATTGTAAGTGGAAAACCAGCAGTAGCTATTACCGTAATAAAATTAGCAACCGGACAACCTGTGGGTTTTGAAGCTAAACCCGTTTCAGAAACTTATGGTGGTTTTGGAGCGTCTGAACTAGGCGATTATGATAGAGTAGATAGTTACCCAAATGTAATGACCATAAAAAACACTTACAAAAGAGGACTGGATGGTTATATGGTAATCGACGATTTATTATTTAAGATTAGTTACATACCAAGTGACGGTGTTCCAGAAGTGAAAAATGTCACTGCTGTATATGTTATGGTTAAAGATCGTAGCGAAGCAAAAGAAGACTCAGGAAAGAAGAAAAAGAAGAAAGGTGGTTTTTTAGGACGTATGAAAGCTAAGTTAGAAGCTACAGGACAATCACCAACCTATAAATATATACAAACGGTAAATATTGAAAAGATATTCAACGATTACGTCACGGCGATGAAAGCCAAACAAGCGAGTCCAATATCTACCCAGGATAATATAGATATTGCAAAAATTAAACGCGCAAGAGAAGCAGGAGACGAAGAAATAAAACGCTACAACGATTCTATAAAAGCTACGCCAGAGTATAAAGACTTGCAAAGAAGAATAAAACAGAATGAGGCAAACTATCAGGCATCAGAGTTAAAAAACACGGTAACACTTCGTAATAACTCGAATCATGAAATTTATATAGGTAGAGCTGGAAGTAGTAATCCAGGAACAAGAATTAGTGCTGGTGGAACAGCCAGATGGAGCTGTGATCAAGATGCTTATTTACAAAAAATAACGAAGTCTGGTGGAAGTAATGCTTATGATTCTACTAATGTACAAGTGTATCGCAAAAATTCGGGTTGTGGGAATACGGTTAACGTAAACTAATATTAGTAAAATTAGTTCTAAAATTTCGAAAAGTTAGACTAATTCATTTGAGTTTAACTTTTCTTTTTATTTAAGCATGAAGTATTTCAAACAATACAAATTAGAATTATTTCTTGTGCTATTCTACACGAGTCTAGGTACTTTTTTAATGTGGTTATTTTAATCTTATAATGCATGAATCAACACCAACAACCAACCGATTGCCAATAACAATCCACCAATCGGAGTCACAGGTCCTAAAAACCGAAGTTTTTTGCCTTTGGCATCCGATAAAATCAAACCGTAAATACTAAACGAGAATAATATAATACCAATTGTGAAGCACCAATACGTTGCTGAGGTAACGTTGGTAGCGCTTAGACCTAAAGTTAGCAAAACAATGGCATGATACATTTGATATTTTACGCCAACTTCAAAACTATGTAATTGATCTGTAGATAAGATTTTCTTTAAAGCATGGGCGCCAAAAGCACCAAAGATTACGGCTAGCATACCGAATAAAGCTCCAGTTGCAATTATAATATGTTGCGTCATTTTAGTATGTTATTTTATTTATAAACTACAGGAATAATTTCACCTTTCGCTAGGCAGTATTTTTCAATGTCTTCGTTAGAAAGTGAAGCCGTGTAATCCACTTCTTCAACTTTAAAACCTATAGAACGCAGCTTATCAAAATAATCACGACCATAAACACGAACATGATCGTATTGTCCAAAAATTTTAGCACGCTCATCTCTGTCTGTAATAGAATCGTCTTCAAAAGTCACCGCTCTATCTAATTCTTGTGGAATCTGAAAAATACCATACCCACCAGGTTTCATTACTCTGTATAATTCTTGCATGGCTTTAGTATCATCTGGGATATGCTCTAAAACATGATTACAAAGAATTACATCATAACTATTATCTTCAAAAGGAAGGTCGCAAATATCAGCCTTAACATCTGCAATAGGAGACAGTAAATCTGTAGTCGTATATTTTAAGTTTTTAAGACTTCTAAAACGTTTTAAAAAACATTGTTCAGGCGCAAAATGAAGTACACTTAATGCTGAACTTGATTCAGTATCTCTTGAAAAAAAATTAGTTTCTTTATTAAGGTATAACCACAATAATCTATGACGTTCTAAACTTAATGTAGATGGTGATAATACATTATTTCTTTGGTTACCGTAACCATAAGGTAAAAACGTTTTAAAGCTTTTGTTGTCAATGGGATCCGTGAATGTATCTCCTTTTAAAAAGAAAGCTAATATTGGGCGTGCCACGTAGCTTAATCTTATGAGTAAAGGTCTTGGTATGGTGTTTAATATAAGTTTAAAAAGTTTTTTCATAGTGTTACTCAGAGATACACAAAGACACACAGAGTTTCGCGGAGTTCTTACTGGATTGTGTTTATGAATTTTTTTATTCCGTTTTTTAGAAGCTTAGTATTAAAGTTAAGTAATAGTCCTATTGGGTAATCCCCTAATTTCATGTAAGTCAATATTTGAGCGGTATGAACATCTGTAAATTTCTCAACAGTTTTTAGTTCAATAACTATTTTGTTTTCTACTAATATATCAATTCTGTAACCGTGATCTAACGTGATGTCTTTATAAATAATTGGTCTTGAAACTTCTTTTTGAACTGAATAGCCTAATACTTTTAATTCATAAAACAAACAGTCCTGATAAGCGGATTCTAATAGGCCTGGGCCAAGTTCTTTATGCACTTCTATAGCTGCTCCAATAATATTTTCCGTAATTTTATCGTAAACCATAATATCAAAATTATACTCAAAACGCTCCGTGAATCTCCGTGAAAACTCTAAGTATCTCTGAGAAATAACTATTTAGTGATAGTAAGAAACAATACCGTTACTTAATTCAGAAAATAAAAATAATATTTACGCTTCTATTTGACTAGAAATTAAATCATAAATACCATCCCAAAGTGCAATTCTATGTTGTAAAGCGGCTTTGGCAACGTCTAAAGCCTCATTCCATTTTTGTTTATCATTACCACATAATTCCTCTATCATTTTTAATGAAAGTGGGCCGTGTTCATCACCATCTAATTCAATATGACGCTTTAAATAATAGGTTAGCTTACTATAGGTATTGTCGCTGGTTTTAGACTGATTAATAATTTGAAAAAACATATCAGGTATTACATCTTCACGACCAAAAGTAAAAGCCGAGGCAATTTTGTGCGATTCATTTGTTGCAATTACCTTAAATGTAAAATCTACAAATTTTAATGTTTCAGCATTCAAAGTTACTTTTTCTGCTGCAATAGAAACAGAATCAATATTTTGAATATGATTAACAAAACTTTCAATTTGCGAAGTGCTTGCTCCAATTTGGTGCATCGCATCTAAATACATTTCATAATGACTTTTAGGTTCACCAAACTCATTAATATCACTTTCTTCACCAAGAACAATCTCGTTAATAAAACGAGCCGTCGATGGATTTTTAACAGGAGTCCAAGGCACTCTAGTGTTCGTTAATTGATTTTGAAGCGCTTTTAATAAAGACATAAAATCCCAAACGGCAAACACATGTTGCTCCATAAAAGTTTTTATATCATCAATAGATGATAAAGCACTATATAATTTATGAGCGTTGAGTTCTGCTCTTAAAGAGCTTAATTCATTCTCTAAGTGTGCAATGGTCATAACTGTATATAATTAGAGTACTAATGCGTTTTGTCTAAAAGGTTCTTCTTCTTTGGTTACAATTCCTAAAGCTTCATGTACATAGGCAAACGTAGAAAGTATTTCTGGCTTACCGTCAACAATAGCAACATCGTGTTCAAAATGTACACTTGGTTTTCCGTCTTGTGTTACAATCGTCCAACCATCACTCAATTGTTTTACTTTATGCGTTCCTAAGTTGATCATAGGCTCAATGGCAACCACCATACCTTCAATAAATTTTTTGCCACGGCCACGTTTTCCGTAATTAGGCATTTCAGGATCTTCATGCATTTTTCTTCCTAAACCATGACCAACTAATTCTCTAACCACACCATAGCCTTCTGCTTCGGTAAATTGTTGAATTGCAAAACCTACATCGCCAACGCGATTGCCAATTTTTAATTGTTCAATACCTTTATAAAGTGATTCTTTAGTAATCTGAATGAGTTTCTTAGTCTCTTCTGCAACATTTCCAATTTCAAAAGTATAAGCATGATCGCCATAAAAGCCATTCATAAATGAACCACAATCTATTGAGACAATGTCACCATCCTGTAATGGAATGTCTGTTGGTAAACCATGAACTACAGCTTCATTAACACTACAAAGCAGCGTTGAGGGACAATCATAAAGGCCTTTAAAGCCAGGTAAAGCACCATGATCCCGAATGAATTCTTCAGCGATAGCATCTAAATGATTCGTGGTTACACCTTCTTTGGTTTCTTTAGCCAACATACCTAAGGTTTTAGATACGATGAGCGCACTTTGACGCATTAATTCAATCTCTTCTGCTGTTTTTACTATAATCATGATTCAAAATATTGAGCGGCAAAGATAGGGAATTATAACAATTCTTAAGTATTTCTAAAACATGATATATAACAGTTTAAAAATAAGTTTTCTATTATATGTTTGCAGAATTAAATGGTATAACTATGTATAGAATTGTTTCCGCAGAAGAGGCTTTAAAAGTTGTGAAGTCTAATGATCGTGTCTATATTCAAGCAGCAGCTGCGGCACCACAAGTACTTGTTAAGGCGTTATCGGCAAGACATGAAGAACTTCGTAATGTTGAGGTTTGTCAGTTGCATACCGAAGGAGTTGCTCCTTATGCTAATCCGGAATTGAAAGACAGCTTCCATGTTAATTCTTTTTTCTTGGAAAAAATGTAAGACATACCATAAAAGCGGGTAATGGATCTTATACTCCTGTTTTTTTAAGTGAATTACCGCGTCTTTTTCAGCAACGCATTTTAGAACTTGATGTGGTTTTAATTCATGTTTCTGTTCCAGATCGTCATGGGTATTGTTCTTTAGGTGTTTCTGTTGAGGCTATTTTGGCTGCTATAGATAATGCTAAGACTGTGATTGCTCAAGTAAATCCGCAAATGCCAAGAACGCATGGCGCAGGAATTATTCATAGTTCAGAAATCGATTATTTTGTAGAATCGAATGAAGAATTGCCAGTACATCTCATGGCTGAACCTAATGCTATAGAACTTAAAATAGGAGAATACGTTGCCAGTTTAATAGAGGATAGAAGTACACTTCAAATGGGAATTGGTTCTATTCCTAACGCCGTTTTAACACAGTTAACGAATCACAAAGATTTAGGTTTACATACGGAGATGTTTTCGGATGGAGTTATAGATTTAATTCTTAATAATGTTATAAACGGTAACTATAAAAAGATTAATCGTGGACGAGCGCTTTCTACTTTTGTAATGGGTTCTAAACGCTTGTATGATTATGTAGATGATAACCCGTTTGTAGAAATGCGCGCTTCAAATTACACAAATAACGCAGCATATATTAAACAGAATCCTAAGATGGTTGCCATCAATTCTGCAATTGAGGTTGATGTAACAGGTCAAGTATGTGCAGATTCTATAGGTTCTGGTATGTATTCTGGTGTTGGTGGACAAATGGATTTTATTAGAGGAGCATCATTAAGTGATGGAGGTAAAGCTATTATTGCCTTACCATCAGTAACTAAAAATGGAATCAGTAGAATTGTTCCTGTTTTAAAACCAGGTGCAGGAGTTGTAACAACGAGAGCGCATGTACATTATGTCGTTACGGAGTACGGGATTGCGAATCTATATGGTAAAACAATTAAAAACAGAGTTAAAGCTTTAGTCAATATAGCACATCCAGATCACAGTGAGGAAATTGAGAAATCTTATTTTAATTTAATAAACTAGAAGATTAACTGAAATTGCCACCACTTTTTATTAGCAGTAGGAATTTTAGGTTCTTCATTGGTGATAATTTGATAAACTTCGCCCCAACCGAGAATACCTCCGATGTTTCTATCATCAATAAAAAGATCGGCATGAATTTTTCGACTTCTACTGTAATCGTATTTTTCTTCAGGAAAACTAGCATTTACGGCATAGAATTCAATGCCATTATCTTTACAGAAATCAACAGCCTCTTGTAGTTTTGCACCATTTCTATAGGTCCAAAGAATTAATCGATGACCATCTTCTTGAAGCTTTTTTAAGGTTTCAAAAGCAAAGATGCGCGTTTTTCCAATTTTAGGATAGGCATCTTCTACAATGGTGCCATCGAAATCTACGGCCACTATTAATCTATTTTGAAAATTCATGCTATTTAT
Organism: Winogradskyella psychrotolerans RS-3; assembly: GCF_000427335.1. Lineage (GTDB taxonomy): Bacteria > Bacteroidota > Bacteroidia > Flavobacteriales > Flavobacteriaceae > Winogradskyella > Winogradskyella psychrotolerans. The sequence continues at coordinate 55,567 of NZ_ATMR01000042.1, forward strand.
TATAATCTAGGGCAAAGTTACACTATTAAGAAATTTATACAAGACTTTCTCTAGTCATTGCTTTAGGCTGAGGTACACCAATTAATTTTAAAATGGTTGGAGCTATATCGCCTAAAACACCGTCTTTAATGTTTTTTAAATCTTTGTCTATTAATATAATTGGAACAGGATTAGTTGTATGAGCTGTGTTTGGACTGCCATCAGGATTTATCATCGTTTCGCAGTTACCATGATCAGCAATTAAAATAGTGGTATAATCATTCTCTAAGGCTGTAGTTACAACTTCTTTAACGCATTTGTCAACATGTTCACAAGCTTCTATCGCTGCTTGCATAACTCCTGTATGACCAACCATATCACCATTGGCAAAATTTAGACATACAAAATCAACCTCTCCTTTTTTAAGTTCAGGAATAAGCGCTTCTGTTAATTCATAAACACTCATTTCTGGTTTTAAATCATAGGTCGCTACTTTTGGTGAGTTTCTTAAAATTCGAGTTTCTCCTTCAAATGGTTTTTCTTGTCCACCTGAAAAGAAAAATGTAACATGAGGATACTTCTCTGTCTCAGCAATACGAATTTGCTTTTTATGATGTTTTTCTAGGACTTCACCTAAGGTTTCTGTAAGGTTATCTTTGTTGAAAACAACATTAATTCCTTTAAAGGTGTTATCGTAATTAGTAATAGTCACATAATTAAGATTCATTTTGTGCATGTTATACTCATGAAAATCTTTTTGTGTCAATGCTTCTGTCAGTTGTCTTCCACGATCGGTTCTAAAGTTGAAAAAGATTACAACATCATCTTCCTTAATAGTTGCCACAGGTTGGTTATCATTACCTGTTACAATTAAAGGTTTTATAAATTCGTCTGTAATGTCGTTTTCGTAATTGTCTTGAATCGATTGTAATACATCTTTGGTTTTTTCTCCTTCACCATTTACTAACGCATCATAAACAATCTTCACACGTTCCCAACGCTTATCTCTATCCATGGCATAATAACGACCAGATACGGTTGCTAGTTTTCCTGAGGTTTTTTCTAAGTGATCTTCTAATTTAGAAATAAAACCAAATCCAGATTTTGGATCTACATCTCTACCATCTGTAAATGCATGTACAAAGACGTTTTTTAGTCCGTAATCATGTGTGGCGTTTAAGAGTCCGAAAAGATGATTAATATGAGAATGCACTCCACCATCACTCACTAAGCCTAGTAGGTGTACGTTTTTATTATTGACTTTAGCGTATTCGAAAGCGGTTTTTAAAACAGGCTCTTCTCTAAGGGTATTATTTTCTACAGCAAGGTTAATTTTTACTAAATCTTGATATACAATTCGTCCAGCACCCAAGTTCATGTGTCCAACTTCACTATTTCCCATTTGTCCTTCTGGTAAACCAACGTGTAAACCGTCAGTTCTTAAACTGGCACTTGGGTATTTAGTGTAAAGTGAATCTATAAATGGAGTGTTTGCGTTGTCTATAGCAGAGACTTTAGGATCGGGTGATTTTCCCCAACCATCTAAAATCATTAAAATAACCTTTTTATTCATGTGAAATATTTTGAGTATCAAAGATAATACATACAACGCTACAACAAATCTGTATGTTAAAAAAATTTGACATGTTAACTCTATTTTAAGTCTTTCTAATTAGTTCGTAAAGATCTCTTTACGTTTTGTGATGATATTAACATATTTATTTTCAAAGCGTTAAAGAAATGTTATAAAATATTTTTTGGTGTAACACTTCAAGCAATATGTCGTCTATTTAGTATAATCAAAAAACAATCAATTAAATTTAAAATCTTTCATCATGAAAAAATCAGTAATCGTTTTAGCCTTAGCATTAGGCTTCACAATTTCAAACGTAAATGCATCTAATGACATTTTAACTTCGGGCTTAAATGAGGTCATTGTAAAAACTGTTGAGGTCAGTCCTTTATGTAAGGCCGTTGCTACAGGTGACTTAGACGAAGTTAATAAGCTTATAAAAGCAGGTGTAGATGTCAATGCAAAGTCTAATGGAATGATGCCAATTCACTACGCAGCAAAATATAATCGTGTAGAAATTATTAAAGCATTAATCACTGCGGGTTCAAAAATTCACCAATCTTGTGATATGGGCTATACAGCAGTAAGACATGCACAAAAATCTAATGCGAAAGAAGCAGAGATGTTTCTTAAACGTTTTAAAAACAAAGATGTCTAGGAGTAGACAATTATTTGAGTTAGTTAGTTGAAAAAAGCGTCCAAAGGACGCTTTTTTGTTTCTATAACTGATTTGTTTTCCACTTTTTAATTATTGCATATGAATAGGGTCTGAAACTATTTTAAAAAGCCTAAATCGGTATTAGTGGCAATTTCATAAGGCTCCTTATTGTGTTGAAAAATCCGAGCTTTTAAAGTTCCTTTTAACGTAAGTTTGTCTCCTTCAACAGCAATCCAGCTTCCTTCTCGTAAACCAATAACAGGTTGATTATTATAGGCATGAAATTCTTTAATTCGAGTTTCTCTCGTTTCACCCATATGCGTACTACCTTCCATAGGATCTAAATAATGCGGATTGATATTAAAAGGTACTAATCCTAAAGTTTTAAAACTCGGAGGATATACAATTGGCATATCATTAGTGGTATTCATCGTTAAACCACAAATATTACTACCTGCACTTGTACCTAAATAGGGTGTTCCGTTTTTAACGGCTTCTTTTATAGGTAGTAATACTTTATTTCTATAAAGCTGTGAAACCAGTACAAACGTATTACCTCCGCCAACAAAAATACCTTGTGCGTTTTTAACGGCTTCTTCTGCATTTTCAAATTGGTGAATGCCTTTTACTGTTTTTCCAATGGTATTAAAAGCTTTAGAAACTATACTTGTGTAATCATCATGCGAAATTCCACCTGGCCTGGCATAAGGAATAAATAGAATTTCATTTACAGATTTAAAATGACCTTGAAGTTCATCTAATAAATAGTCTAAATAACCACTGCCATGGATTGTAGAAGTACTTGCAATAATAATTGATTTCAAAATAGTAATATTTTAATTATACAGTTTTACAAAGAACGTTAATCTTTATGAATTCTTCTATTTTCTAATTTAACAAACATTTACTAGTCAATTCCTATGAGAATTGAAGAATATACCCGAAATTTAGTACAAGAAATAAAATCGTGAAATGAGCATGTTAAAATTGTTTTCAGTTAAGGAAATGATTAATCGCTAACAGCATGTGACAATAATAAAAAAATAGTTAAAACATATGAAAAAAATACTACTCTTAATATTCGGAATTGCTACTTTAACTGCTTTTAGTCAAGATGTTGAAAGGGTTGCCGTAAACGGTAGAATCGTCGTGTCAACCGAAGATAAAGAAGGCGTTGCTGTTTATAATTCGTCTTCAAATAAAGGAACATATACAGACGAAGAGGGAAATTTTGAAATAAAAGTAGCACTCAATGATGTTGTAGAATTTGGGGCGCTTCAATTTAAAGATTTTAACGTTGTAATTACAGACAAGATTATATTGTCTAAACGTTTAACGGTTATTCTTGTTGAAGAAGTCAATAAATTAGATGAAGTGGTGTTACTTCCATTTGACCTAACGGGCAACTTGGGAGCCGATCTAGAAAGCGTTAGAACCTATAACGTAAGCTTAGACGCCGTTTATTTTGGTTTAGATAATATTGAGGATTTTGAATTCTCTGCAGATTATAAGACCAAAGCAGATAATTTGGCTTTTAACGAATACAATCCGCATATGGGAGATATGGTGGATTTGGTTAATGTAGCAGGATTTTTAATTAAAAACGTGGTTGATTTTAGTAAAATCAAATTTAAAAGTAAGAAAGATGTTATGTTAGAAAAAACACCTTTTAAGAAAGCTTTAGATACCTATAGTATAAATTATATTCACAATAATTTTGATATACCTTTAGATCAGGTAGAGTCATTTATTGATTATGCAGATAAAGAAGGCATAGATGATAGCTTATTTGAAGAAAATAAGGAAATGCTACTTTTAGAACGTATTTCTCAGTTAAGTAAAGCGTTTTTAAAAGATACTGTTGAAAAAGAGTAAAATTCTATATGTTTTCACTGCCTTTTTAAGTGTGGTTTTTGTTAATGCACAGCGGAGCGATTTAAACGGTAAGTTAATTGCTAACGATGAGGTCGAAGGACTTCATATTCAAAACAAAACTGCAGCAAAATATACCATTTCTAATGAAGATGGAAGTTTTGTGATTCTTGCTAAAGCTCTAGATACTTTGGTGATTTCTGGAGTAAAATATCAAACACAAGAGGTTGTTATTTCTGAAACTGTAATGAGTTTAGGTGAGTTATACGTTCAAATGATTGAGAGTGTAAACAAGTTAAATGAAGTCATTGTCGGTAAAATCTTAACCGGAAGCTTAGAATCCGATCTTCAAAATCTTAAAGTTAAACCCGAAATTAATTTCTACGATCTCGGAATACCAGGTTATAAAGGAAAACAACTTACCCAAAATGAACGAAAATTATACGATGCAGATGGTGGATCTTGGGGTAGTGTAGGTTTGGGGTTTAGTGTTAATTTCTTTAAAGTGTTAAATACCATTAGTGGTCGAACAAAAAAGTTAAAAGCTATTGTAGAACTAGACGATCGTAGTGCATGTATAGATCACATGAAAAATAACTATGAAAATTATATTTTTGAAAATGATTCTTTAGCTGAAAATCTACGTGCTGAGTATTTTCTATTTTGTCAAGAAGACGATGAATTCTTAACATTATGCAATAAAAATGATGATATAACAATGCTAGAATTTTTACAAACAAAGCTAAAAGTATATCAAGAAAATAGAAAATCGGTAACTAAAGACTAACTTTGGAATGCGTTTTCTAAACGCATAATACAACCCAAAAATAAAACATGAAATTACGATACTTTTTAATCCTTCTTTTTACACTTCCATTTTTAATCTCCAATTCTAATTCACACGAATATTACGTCAGTGTAACAGAAGTGGAATATGCTAAAGAGCAAAAGTCACTTCAAATTATAAGTCAGATTTTTATTGATGATTTTGAAACTTTATTACGAAAACGATATGATGAAAGCATAACACTTAATAGTGAAGATGAATCAGAATCAGTAGAAACCTACATGAATAGGTATGTAACTGATAAATTGAAAATTAAAGTCAATGGTGCTGAGGTAAATTTTAAATTTATAGGAAAGGAATACAAAGACGATATTACGTACTGCTATTTAGAAGTAGAAAATGTTGCAAATATTAAATCTATCGCGATTACCAATCAAGTTTTATTCGATGTGTTTTCAGACCAACAAAATATTGTTAGATTAAAACTTTTAGGTAAAAACAAGAGCTTTTTATTGGTGCCAGAGAATGATACTTGCGTGTTAAATTTTAAGTAATACAATATCAAAGCCATTATAAATTCATACTTTAGTCACCACTTTAACAACAAAAATCTTTTATGAAAATCTTTAAATTTTTCCTATGTGCTCTTCTTTTTACGTCGTTTAGCACATACGCTCAAGATGACGCAAAGGCAGAACGCCAACAGGGTCATACTAATGAAAACAAATTCAAGCAGTTGTACGAAGAGTTTTCTACTCCTAACGTTTTTAGAACCGGTTCTGGAGCTCCGGGACCTGGATATTATCAGCAGCAGGCAGATTACAAAATGGATATTGAAATTGATGATGTCAATGCAAAATTGCATGGTGACGAGACGATTACGTATACCAATAATTCGCCAGATGACTTAAGGTATCTTTGGGTGCAATTGGATCAGAATATGCGTGCAAGAGATTCTAAAACACCACTTATTAGTAGTTCTGGTATTTCTCCTGCTACAGTATCTTCTAGAGCTGTAAACTCGTATTTAAAAGAATCTTTTGATGGTGGTTTTAATATAGAGCATGTTAAGGATGTTAATGGTAAGGATTTGCCTCATACTATAAACCGCACAATGATGCGCGTAGAGTTGCCAAAGGTTTTAAAATCTGGTGAGAAATTTTCGTTCAAGATAAAATGGTGGTACAATATTAATGACCATGTAAAGGATGGTGGACGTTCAGGATATGAGTATTTTGAAGAAAACGATAACCGTATTTATGTAATGGCTCAGTTCTATCCACGTATGGCTGTTTATAATGATGTAGAAGGTTGGCAAAATTCTCAATTTTGGGGACGTGATGAGTTTGCGTTACCATTTGGTAATTTTGATGTGAACATTACTGTGCCTGCAGATCATATATTAGATGGTACAGGGCATTTAGTAAATCGAGAAGAGGTATTTACTAAAGATATGATGAAGCGTTTTAATAAGGCTAAAAAATCTTACGATGAACCTGTAATGATTGTAACACAAGCAGAAGCAGAAGTTACAGAGAAATCTAAAAGTAAAATAAAAAAACATGGAAACTGTCTGCTCAGATGGTTCGTGATTTTGGTTTTGCAACCTCTCGTAAATTTTTATGGGATATGATGGCTGTGAAATTAGGAGAAAAAGACGTAATGGCGGTGTCCTTATATTCTAAAGAAGGAAATCCACTTTGGGAGCAATGGTCAACAAAGTCTGTTGCGAGTACTTTAAGAACATACTCAAGAATGACATTTGATTACCCTTACCATAAAGCAATCTCAGTACATGCACCAATGGGTATGGAGTACCCAATGATTTGTTTTAATTTTGGTCGTCCTGATAAAGAAGGAAATTATTCAGATAGAACAAAATATGGAATGATTGGAGTTATTATTCATGAGGTTGGGCATAACTGGTTCCCAATGATTGTAAATAGTGATGAACGCCAATGGACATGGATGGATGAAGGTTTAAATACATTTACACAATATGTTGCGGAACAAGATTTTGGAAAATGGTATCCTGGTGCATTATCACCTAATGATAAAGCATTTCCATCACGACGAGGCCCTGCTAAAAACATCGTAAGGTATATGGGAGGAGATCAAGACTATATTGCGCCTATAATGACCAAAGGTTTAAATACATACCAATTTGGAAATAATGCTTACAGTAAGCCAGCTACAGCCTTAAATATTTTAAGAGAAACGGTAATGGGACGAGACCTATTTGATTATTCATTTAAAGAATACGCAAACCGTTGGAAATTTAAACACCCAACTCCAGAAGACTTCTTTCGTACAATGGAAGATGCATCTGCGGTAGATTTAGATTGGTTTTGGAGAGGTTGGTTCTATACCACAGATTATACAGATATTGGTATAAAAGAAGTAAAGCGTTTTGCAGTAACAGGAACTCCAAATGAAAATGGAAAACGATTAGCTGAACGTTATAATAGAGATCCTAAAAGCTTAGTATATTTTATTGAAGAAGGTGCTGAAGGGTATGAAGATGCTATAAAAACAAATGCATCAATAGACGATTTACCTACAGTAAAAGAATATATCATGGATAATTTTACGCCAAAAGAACAGAAGGAAATGAAAATTGCTCCGAAGTATTTTTATCAAATTACATTTGATAAGCCAGGTGGATTGGTGATGCCGCTAATCGTAAAATTTACGTATGCAGATGGTACCACTTCTAGAGAAACTTATCCTGCGCAAGTTTGGAGACTGAATGATAAAGAAGTTACGAAGGCTATTGCTAGCGACAAGGAAATTGTATCAATTCAAGTCGATCCAGATTTAGAAACTGCAGATGTTGATACAACGAATAATACTTGGCCTAAAGAAGTTAAAGAAAGTGATTTCGATAAATTTAAGGAAGCCGTAAAGGATTAGTAATTAGTTTGTTATATAATTTAGCCGACTTTATTTAAAGTCGGCTTTTTTTATTTTTAATTTGAAGTGGTATAATCCACAAACTCACTATATATTTGCATCGTGATACATCAACTTATAATATTGTTTATCGGAGCTGCCGAAATAATGGTAATACTATTAATAGTGGTATTAGTATTTGGTGCAGATAAATTACCTGAAATCGCACGTGGTTTAGGTAAAGGTATGCGTCAATTAAAAGATGCAACTAACGATATAAAGCACGAAGTGACTAAAAGTGCTAAGGAAAGTAACATTATAGATACAGACGTAACTAAAAATGTTACCGATGAATTGAAAAAAGTAAAAGACGATCTTGAAGACTTTACAGGATCATTAAAACGCAACAAGTAATTGCGTATTTCTTAAAATTACACTTCCCTTTTTGAAACAACCATAAATTCTGATACCAATTAGTGCATTTTATTTAATATATTTAGAGAGTTAATAATCGTCTAAATTTTATTATATGAAAAAAATGTACACCTTGGTAGTGCTTCTAATAGCGATTACCATAGTATCTTGTTCTAAAGATACTGTTAATGAAACTGAAGCAGAAAGCGCTGAGTTCTCTGAGAATCCTTTAACTATTGAACAAATTAATCAAAGAATTAGCGAGAGTATTAGAACTACAGGAGATTTTGATTGGAATAATGAAAATGCACACTTTTTATGGAGCGCCTTAATGCATGGGCAAAATGTGCTGACTGTAGGTTACGGAAATGAAGGTCAGAGTTTTGGTGAAGCAGGAGATGCCGATCTTCAAAATAAAAAAAGAGTTTACTCGCTACTATTCTTACTGAAGAAAAAGTTTCTAAAGCAGACTTTAAACTTAAAGAAGATGATATTCTAACTGTTTTTGATGCAGAAGTAACTAAACTTGAAACCATTATTGCTTTAAGAGAAAGCGCTAATGTTAGGTATTTAGAGCCAAATGGTTATAATCATTATACTGGTGAGGTTCAAGAAAAATCGAGCTCAGGATGTGATACGAGTGGAGATTCTATTAGTTCAGCACATTATTCAACTATAGCTCCTAATAATGCACAAGTGTCTTGGCATTTTAATGAACATAATATTCAAAGTGCATGGAATTTTTCTACAGGCTCTGGTGTTACGATTGGTTTAATAGATACTGGAGTTTCAAAAACACAATCATTACTAAATTCAGTGGGAATTAACGATGGATATTCCTCTGGTCGTTTTGTTCAGAAATATGGCACGTTTATAGATTCTAATTGGTGGTGGTCCAGTAATTACGATGGTCCACACGACAAATGTGGTCACGGAACAGCAATGGGGTCTACCATGGCGTCTCCAAGAAACGATAATGGTATGCCGGTTGGTGTTGCCTATAATGCGAATTTAGTAGCTTACAGAGCAACAGAAGACGTGTTATTAAACGATTATCATGAAAGAAAAGGTGTGTCTCAGGCTTTAACAGATTTAGGTAATAGAAGTGATGTGAAAATTATTTCTATGTCCATAGGTTATGTGTGGTCAATTGGTAATATTAAAGATGCGGTAAAGTATGCTTACAGTAAAGATAAATTGATATTTGCTGCAGGCGGAACATCAACGAGTTTTACCAATGGATTTGGTGTTATATTCCCAGCAACCATGAGCGAAACTGTGGCTGTTACAGGTGTAAATGATGGAAGTAATTATGAGCGTTGTGAGACATGTCATAGCGGCAATAAAATAGACTTTACCATTATAATGGAAGGAGATAATACTACAAGTAAAGCTCCTCCAGTATTAGGATTTAATGATGGTCAGCGACGTTATACAGGTGGTTCTTCTGTCGCGACAGCAACTACGGCTGGTATAGCCGCTTTAATATGGTCCAGATACCCAAGTTGGAGTCGCACACAAGTCCTTAATAGATTAAAACAATCTGCTGAATTCTATCCAAATAAAATAGCAGTTTTGGTTATGGTAATATTGATGCTTTACAAGCTGTGCAGTAATCAGAATTGTTTAATAAAAGCAAAAGCCTCATTAGTAATAATGAGGCTTTTTTTATATAAAACGTTATGTTAATCAGCGTCTAAAACATGTTTTTCAAAAATAGATTGTAATTCTAGTTCTGGGTTTTCCGTTAAGCCAGAATGCGTTTTAGAACTTTGTATAACGGTGCTTCGTGAAGCTGCTAACCATCTAAATCTGTCTGACAATTCAAACTGAGCAATAGCTCCTCCAGAGGTCTCTCCTTTAGAAATTAATTCCCAAGATTTCAAATAACTATTTATGGCGTCTAAATCTAATTCGCATGAAAATGCATTCAATTTTTGTTGGTCGACTTTAAATTTTACTCCTAGAAATCTCTTTCGTTTAGAGAATAAAATCACTCCAATGTTGAAAAACTCTTCGCGCTCAACTCTAGGGACAAGTCTAATAATGGCATATTCAAAAGTAACTTTATCGTGCATCTTCAGCTTCTTTTACTAAGGTGTCAATTTTTAAAAGTCTTGAATTTAAGTATTCAATATAGGCTCTTCGCATTTCTTCTGGTGTCAGAGAATCCGATTCATTTGTCAGCCAGTCTTCAGGTATTTTGTAAATAATATCTTCAATTGTACTTTCGTTAAGCGCATTAACAATGGTTTTAGAAGCCTTACTTAAAAGCGACGCACGTTCTAAAAGAACATGATCTTTAATAAGCGGAAACGTCCTAGTGAGATGATTTTTCCATGTGTCCCAATTGTGATGAAAATAGAAACTTGCACCATTGTCTATAACCCACAATTCCTTATTCCAATTTAGTAAATTGGTATTCTTAACTGTGCGGTCTATATTACTAATGATACTGTCTAAAAGCACAATTTTAGAAGACGTTAAAGCGTCAGCAACTGAAACTAAAGGATCAAAAGTTATAGAGCCACTTAAGTAATGTAATCCCAAATTTAAACCAACACTAAATTTTAGTAAATCTTGTATTTCTTCATCGGGTTCAGTTTTACTAAAGGAATCATCTAAAGTCATAAAAACTAATTCCGGAACTTTTAAACCAATGGCTCGTGCTAATTCTCCACCAATAAATTCGGATATTAATGCTTTTGTGCCTTGGCCAGCTCCTCTAAATTTTAGAACATAAAGGAACCCATCACTAGCCTCTACAATAGCGGGAAGCGAACCGCCTTCTCTTAAGGGAGTGATGTATTTAACAACATCTACAGTTCTTATATCAATTTCACTCATGTTGGGTAGATTATAATTTTCTACTAATGGTTAAGCCGTCTCTAATAGGGAGTACAACGGTTTCTATTCTTTTGTCTGACTTTAAAAGTTGGTTGTAATTTAAAATAGATTGTGTTGAAATATCTTTTTCTCCAACAGGTTCAACTACTTTTCCATGCCATAATACATTATCAGAAAGTATGATGCCTCCTGGGTTTAGCTTATCTATTATTAAATGGAAATAATTACTGTAATTGGGTTTGTCGGCATCAATAAAAATCAAATCAAATGTCTCATCTAATTGCGGAATAATATCTAAAGCACTTCCTGTGTGCTGAATAATTTGTTGTCCATACTCAGACTTGTCAAAATATTTCCGTTGAAAATTAACCAATTCTTCATTAATATCAATGGTATGAAGACTGCCGTTTTTTTGAAGTCCTTCCGCTAAACATAGCGTAGCATAGCCAGTAAAAGTCCCTAATTCTAAAATAGATTGAGGTTTAATTAACTTTGATATCATGCTCAATACGCGACCTTGATAAGGGCCACTAAGCATAATGGGCTGCAATATTTTTTGATACGTTTCTCTGGTGAGTTGCTGTAATAAATCTGGCTCTTGCTCAGAATGGGCAACGATATAATTATCTAAATCCTCAGGTAAGAAATACATAAATAGTTCTATTGTAAAAGTGTTGAATGAATCAACTTACGCTTTTGTGGTTATTGTTGTTTGTTGTGAATTTGTCCATAAAAAACAAAATTACACCTATGATTATAAGACCAATTTTAATAGCCAAAGCTGTGTTTTCGCCTAATTCATCAATCTGACTTAAAAACATAATTGTAAGATTAAAGTAAGGTAATACAATCAGTAGGATGCCAGCTAAAGCTAGGTAAGCGCCAATTCTTTTCATAACTATTTTGGTTGAAAGATTTTTAATATAAACGATTTAAGATAGGATGCGTGAAACTAATTTCTGTTTCGCGGCTTCATCATCCCCACACAACCACTGTATCACATTGTCTTCCCAAATGGCATCACATTCGGTTTCCGTTATAATCTTTCTGTCTACGGCTAAGTCTAATATTTTTCCAGGATAAGACGATTGCTTTTCACTCTCCATTTCTCCAAGTGGGTAAGGATCATCTAATCCCATTAAGACTTGTTTAGAGCCTTGATTTCTAATTAATAGTTCTAGGCCACCTGTGTCGTGTACAAGTGTGTCAAAGAATATGTTTTTATGACCAACCGCTTTTCTTGGATGGCTTTTTCCTTCAAATAAATCTGGACGACCATCAAAACCTTGAATACGTCTTCCTAAGTTTATTTGTGCCAATTGTCCTCCATGTGCAAAGCAAGTTCGCATATTAGGATATTTGTCTTGGTACCCATTTAAAGTTAAGAAATGATATGCATCAGCACATTGTGCTAACATCCAAATTAAGTGAAATCTCCAAGACGTGTTTTCTAGTTTTATAAATTTTTCTCCATCGTAAGGATGAATTTCAACAGCAAGATTGTATTTATTTGCTAATTCGAAAATAGGCTCGTTTTCCTCATCAAAAATACAACGCCATGTTCCAATAGTATCCATATAATGGGTAGGTAAACATAAAAGTTGTAATCCTAAAACTTCTACACAACGCTCAATTTCCCAACATGCTCCTCTAACAAACCCAGGATGAACAACAAATCCACAGGTAAATTTACTCGGGTGATTATGTTGAATTTTGGCATTAAAATCATTCTGAAAACGTAAGGCTTGTTTCATCTCCTCAACACGTAATCCGTTTCCGTAAAGTTGAGATAGATTTAAAACAACCGCATGGTCAATATTAAAACGCTCCATCCATGCTAACTTTTCATTTAGGAAAAAACTAGAATCTGTAATTGGACGATTCCAATCTTTTTGAAGCATGAATTTGCGGTCTTTATCCACCCAAAAAATCCCTTTATCTTGCATAAATTGAGGGATTTCCTCTGGATAAGGAAGTAAATGTGAGTGGCCGTTTATTCTAAGTTTACGTTTGTTTGTCATATGTCATGCTGAGCGCAGTCGAAGCATCTCGTTTTGTCATTCCTGCGAAAGCAGGAATCTTATTAATTGGAATTCAACTTATTATTGAACCCTTTAGTTAGTTCTGTTTTATGAATTTAGAGTTTTTCCTTTTCGGAAAATCATCCGACCTTTAATTATCGATCTTCACCTTTTCTGGTGGTTCCATTACCTCACCACAATTCGGACATTTACGTTTATCCTTGTCTCCATAATATTTGTCGAAGATTATAGGCATATCGGTTTCAATATTTTCAACAGTGAAATCTTCTTCGTACAATTTGGTAGTACAATTTTCACAGAACCAAAGTAATGCATCCTGAACACCTTTTTCTCTAGGATACTCAATAACCAAACCGACAGTATTAGCTCTACGCTGAGGAGAATGTGGAACTTTTGGTGGTAAAAGAAAAATCTCACCTTCTCTAATATGAATGTCTTTAGGTTCACCATCTTCAATGATTTTTAAAACCATATCTCCTTCAATTTGATGGAAAAACTCTGGTGTTTCATTATAGTGGTAATCTTTTCTACTATTAGGTCCACCAACGACCATAACAATAAAATCACCATCCTTCCAAACCACTTTGTTACCAACAGGTGGTTTTAATAAATGACGGTTTTCATCAATCCACGCTTTAAAATTAATGGGAGGATATATTTTACTCATGGCTATGTTGTTTTTTGTCATTCCTGCGTAGGCAGGAATCTATGTTATTATTGCTTTTATTTTGGATTCCTGCGTTCGCAGGAATGACAAGTCATAAAGTTACAAAGATTTTGTTCTTCCGCCATCAACAGGAAGATTAATTCCGTTAATATAAGCAGCGCGTTCACTTGCTAAAAAAGTAATAGCATCTGCTAATTCTTCTGGTTTTGCGAAACGTTTGGCTGGTACGGCACTTTTCATAGCATTGGCTGCTTCTTCTTCAGTGTTACCCGTTTTAGCTGATTTGTTTTTAATGATTTCTGCTAAACGTTCTGTACCTGTGGCTCCTGGTAAAACATTATTCACTGTAATACCAAATTGCCCTAATTCATTGGCTAACGTTTTACTCCAGTTAGCCACTGCACCACGAATCGTATTACTCACTCCTAAACCATCTAAAGGTTGTTTTACAGAGGTTGAAATCACGTTGATTACACGACCATAACCTTCAGATTTCATAAACGGAACAACCGTTTGAACTAATACATGATTACATTTTAAATGTTGCGTAAAAGCGGATTCAAATTCGTCTACGTCTGCTGAAAAAACAGGACCTCCTTTTGGGCCGCCAGTATTATTTACTAAAATATGAAATCCATGATGTTTAGAAACATAGTCTGATACTTTGGCTTTCAATTCCGTAGGGTTTGAGAAATCAGCGACAATATAATCGTGTTGTCTTTGTTGAGGTAACTCGGCTAATGTAGCTTTTAATTTATCTTCATTTCTAGCAATTAAGGTTACTTGTACTCCTTCTGCTGCTAAAGCTAGTGCTGTTGCTTTTCCTATTCCTGCTGTGCTTCCGCAAACTAGTGCGTATTTGTTGTTTAATTGTAAATCCATAATATTTTGTCTGGTCGAGCGCAGTCGAGACCTGCCTAGTTTTTGGGATTATAATTTGAGTGTGTTGCATTTCTGCATTCAGATAGAATTTGTAACAAATCATAATCTCCTTTAGCTAAAGCATATTTTTTCTTTGCACTCCATTTTTTTATTTTCTTTTCAAAGAATATTGCTTGTTCAATATCGTTAAATTCTTGATGAAATATTAATTTTAAAGGTCTTCTTTTATATGTGAAACAATTTTTGTTTAATCCTTTTTGATGTTCTTCAAAACGTCTTGAAATGTTATTTGTTACTCCTGTATAAGTGAGGTTGTCTGAGCATTGTAATATGTAAACATAATAAGTTTTCATAAGCTACCTCTCGACTGCGCTCGAGGTGACATTTAATTAATACTTTATACAAACATTCTTAGCTTCCGTGAAAAAACGCAAAGCTTCAAAGCCGCCTTCACGTCCAACGCCAGAAGCTTTTACGCCCCCAAAGGGTGTTCTTAAATCGCGCATCATCCAAGTATTTACCCAAACAATTCCTGCTTGCAGTTGGTGACTTAATTTCATGGTGCGTTTTAAATCATTGGTCCATAATGTCGCTGAAAGTCCGTATTTAACTTTGTTTGCCATTTCTAAAACCTCGTCTTCAGTATTAAAAGGCATAATGGTGACGACAGGTCCAAAAATTTCTTCTTGGTTCACTCTGCAGTTGTCATTAGGAACTTCAATAACCGTAGGTTCTAAATAATAACCGTTTTCATAACCTTTAACAGTAACTTCATTACCACCACATAACACAGTTCCGTTTTCTTCTTTAGCGATTTCAATATATTCCTTTACTTTCTCTAAATGAGGTTTAGATACTAATGCTCCAATATTGGTATCTTCATTCGAAGGATGTCCAACTTTTAATGCTTTCACTTTAGCGACAAAGTCGGTTTTAAATTTTTCATAAATAGAGGCTTCCACAAAAATGCGACTGCCACATAAACAAATTTGCCCTTGATTAGCAAAAGAAGAACGAACCGTTGTATTCAGCATGTCTTCATAATCACAATCTGCGAAAATGATATTTGGATTTTTTCCACCTAATTCTAAGGATAGCTTTTTGAACATTGGTGCAGCGACTCTCGCAATATGCGCTCCTGTTGCTGTACCACCTGTAAATGAAATGGCTTTAATATCTGGATGTTCAATAATGGCTTGTCCTGTTGAGGTTCCTAAACCGTGAACAATATTTAACACGCCTTTTGGTAAACCTGCTTCATTACAAATTTCGCCTAATAAATAAGCGGTCATTGGTGTGACTTCACTTGGTTTCGCAACCACACAATTTCCGGCTGCTAGAGCTGGTGCAATTTTCCAAGTAAACAAGTAGAGTGGAAGGTTCCAAGGTGAAATACAGCCCACAACACCAATAGGTTGACGCAGAGTGTAATTGATGGCGTTTTGTCCTACGGATTCATGACTTTCACTTGCAAATTGCGTGATGGCATTTCCAAAGAATCTAAAGTTACTTGCTGCTCTAGGAATATCAACTGCTTTTGCTAAACTAACAGGTTTACCATTGTCTTTACTTTCGGCTTCTGCAAAACGCTGTAAGTTGGCTTCTAGTAATTCTGAAATTTTAATTAAGATTCTACTTCGTTCTTCTAGCGTCGTTTTACTCCAAGTTAGAAAAGCAGATTTTGCTGCTTTGTATGCGCTTTCTACATCCTCTTTTGAAGAATTTGGAATTTGCCCATAAACCTCTCCATTGGAAGGGTTGTAATTGTCAATCCAATTGTTTTGAGCTGGATTATGGAAATTGCCGTTTATGTAGTTTTTTATGTTCATGTGGTTTCAGATAAAAGAACCAAGATAATAGAGTCAAGATTTATAAGTCTACAATTCTTGGTTCTAGGTTCTTTAATCTTTTTTCTTATAAGCCATAACCTTAATTTCAACCACCAAATCAGGATGTGGTAATTGATGCACAGCAACTGTTGTTCTAGTTGGTCCTGTTTCTTTTTGGAAGAACTCTGCGTAGGCTTTGTTGTAATCGGCAAAGTCATTCATGTTGACTAAAAATGAGGTAACATCCACCACATCTTTTAAGCTCGCCCCAACTTTTTGAAGATTTTTATCGATGTTTTTTAAAACTTCTTGGGTTTGGGTATAGGCATTGAGGCGTTTTGTTCCCATGTCGTCTATAATATCGACGCCTGCAATGGTGTTATCTGGCCGACGAGAACTTGTGCCTGATACGAAAATAAAATCGCCTACTTGTTTTACATGTGGATAGGCTCCTCTTGGTGTTACTCCTGTTCCTGCAGAAGCAGGAATCTTATTGTCCTTATTACTCATAACTTAAATCTTATCGTCATTGCGAAGCAAATCTATTCATTTGCTGTGGCAATCTGTTTTTCTTTGTTTATACGTTCATTTTGTCTTGATACAAATTGCGAAGCACATCATGAGCTCCATAAAATAAGTATCTGCGAATAAACGAACCAAAAATCACGATCAATCTGAGGAAATTACTTCGGAACATTCGCTTTCAGAATTCCGTGCTTGAAGCTTCGCTTCGCATCTACATTCCTTCGCTCATTATTTCTACAGATTGATGTTCAATTCTTTGAATTGATTTGGGACATTCTTATTTACTAATTATTGTTTTCAATCCCAAGTTTTTAATTTTTTGCTAACAACTAACAACTAACAACTAACAACTAACAACTAACAACTAACAACTAACAACTAACAACTAACAACTAACAACTAACAGCTAATGCAATCCCGCAATCCGATCATCTTCTAAAATCGCTTCCGTTTCTACGTTTACTTTTTCTAAAATGTCTTTTAAATCATCATCGGATGACATAATGTTATCCGTTAACATATTTAAAATAGCCTTGTCTTGTGCTCGTCCTTTTAACATGGCTTCTCTATAACCAATGTCTTCGTTAAAGGTAACCAAACTATATTTTGATGAATACGCACTAGGAAATTCTTTTTCTAAAGCCATTTCAATTTTTCGTTTTTCTTGAAATATTGGATTCGCAACATGACCTTTCATTTCATGGAAATTGTCAATAGCTAAATCGGCAATGGCATCTGTATCTTTCTTCCTGTTTTTCTCGTAAGCTTCAAATGTAGCTTCCCAATTGTCAAGATTTTGGTCTAGTACTTTATCAAATTCAACGACATCTTCAAACGAAGCATTCATACCTTGACCATAAAATGGCACTATAGCATGTGCTGAATCTCCCATTAATAAGGTGTTGCCTTTATAATGCCAAGGGGAACATTTTACGGTTCCTAAAGCGGCTGTTGGATTTTCGAAAAAATCATCCACCAAATTCGGCATGATTTCCAAAGCATCTGGGAATTCTTTTTGGAAGAATTCCGTTACGATTTCTGGTGTGGTTAAATTATTAAAATTGTATTCGCCTTCGCTGTAACTTAAAAATAAAGTGACTGTAAAACTACCGTCTAAATTTGGCAAAGCGATAAGCATAAAGCTACTTCTTGGCCAAATGTGTAAAGCGTTTTTATAGGTTTTGTAACCACCATCTTCTTTTGGTAAAAAGGTTAGTTCCTTATAACCGTGACTTAAATACTCTTGCGAAAAACTGAAAAGGAATTTATGACTTAAATAATAGCTTTTTCGTAATGCAGAGCCAGCTCCATCTGTGGCGATAATGCAATCTGCATCTTCAATAAACTCATCTTTAGAATTGTAATCTTGAAATGTCGCAGTGGTTTTTTCGAAATCTACAGAGTTACATTTCTTGTTGAAATGAATGGTGACATTGTCGTGCTTTTCGGCTTCTGTTAAAAGTAAACCGTTGAGTTCACCTCTAGAAATGGAATTGATATATTCATAATCTCTTCCGCTGTAATTAGATAAAAACGTATTGCCTTCTTTATCGTGAATCATTCTGCCATTCATAGGAATGCACAAAGCTTTCACTTTATCTTCAATACCAACGAGTTTCATGGCTTTGTTTCCACGATCAGAAAATGCTAAATTGATGGAGCGACCTGCAGAAATATCTGTGGTTCTTAAATCTGGACGCATTTCGTACACAGTGACGTTGTAGCCTCTTTGGCCTAGTCTTAATGCTAATAGGCTTCCGCAGAGTCCTGCTCCGATGATTAGTATGTTTTGTTGTTTGTTGCTCATAAGTTTTTTTCAATCTGAACTTGTATCAGAATTTTTTTAGTTCTGTTCATTTTGTCTTGATACAAAACGAACCAAAAAATCACAATCAATCTGAGGAAATCCCTTCGGAACATTTGCTTTCAAAGGTTCATGCTTGAAGCTTCGCTTCGCAGTTCCACTTTTTTGCTCTTTATTTCTGCAGATTGATGTTCAATTCTTTGAATTGATTTAGGACTTGAATATTTAGTTAATAATTATTCAAACGGATTTTCGTTCCTTTCTAAATCTATATTCTCAACGGCATCTATATTATTAGAGAATTATGTTGAGCTCTTTAATATTTCTTTCATTTTTTCAACCATCAAATAAACATCTTCAAATGAATTATACAGTGGTACAGGTGCACATCTTATAACATCTGGTTCTCTCCAATCGCTAATGACTCCGGCTTCGGTTAATTTATCGTGTAATGATTTATCAGCCTTTAAAACTTGAATAGATAACTGACAGCCACGTTCGTCAGGATTCTCAGGTGTGATAATTCTTATGGTGTCTTCGCCTAAGTCTTTTAATAAAAACTCGAAATAACCAGTTAGTTTTTTTGATTTTTTAATGATCTTATCAATACCAACTTCATTAAACATATCTAAAGACGCTTTAATCGCAGCCATTGATAAAATTGGAGGATTACTCAATTGCCAACCTTCGGCTCCTGGTAACACATCAAACTCATGTCGCATATTAAAACGTGTGTCTTTGTTGTGGCTCCACCAACCTGTAAATCGGTTGAGGTCTTTATCGTAAGCATGTCGCTCATGAACAAAACAACCCGATAAACTTCCGGGTCCAGAATTCATGTACTTGTAAGTACACCAAACGGCAAAATCGGCTCCAGAATTATGCAAATCTAAATTAACGTTTCCGGCGCCATGTGCACAATCGAATCCGACTTTGCAACCATAACTGTGGCCAAGGTCTGTAATACGTTTGAAGTCGAAAAACTGACCCGTGTAATAATTGACACCTCCAATCATTATTAATGCAATCTCGTTACCGTGTGTTTTTAAGATAGCTTCTAAATCTTCATAATTTAATAATTCTTCACCTTCTCTTGGTTTCCAAAGAATTAATCCTTCTTTATCATCATAACCATGATGTCTTAATTGCGATTCTACAGCATATTTATCTGATGGGAAGGCGTCACTTTCAATCAGAATTTTATAACGTTCCTTTGTTGGTTTGTAAAAGGAAGCCATCATAAAATGAAGGTTAGCCGTTAAGGAATTCATTGTCACGACCTCAATAGGTTTTGCTCCAACTAGTTTTGCTGTAGCTTCAGCTAAAAATTCATGATAAGGTAACCAAGGATTTTTTGCATCTGTATGACCTTCAACACCTAAATTTGCCCAATCTTCTAATTCTTGATTTATATAGTCTTTGGTGGATTTTGGTTGCAAGCCAAGTGAATTTCCACAGAGGTATATAAGTTCATTTCCATGTTTGTCTTTTGGGATATGAAATTGTGTTCTATACTGGGATAATTCGTCTAAAGCGTCTTGTTTTTTTGCGTATTCAAGACCAGGTTTATAGTTGGACAATTTGAAAGGTTTTTCGGTTTGAAACAAAAATAGCATAATTATATGATATTTCCGTTAATCGATTAATCTAGAAAGTAGTAGGGAATTAAAAAGAATTAAATAGTTTTGCGCATATTTTTCTGGCTAAATTTATAGTCAATAATTATTTTATAGATGCTAAAAAAACTTTGGTTGTCCTATCGCCAATGGTATATTAGGTATAGTGGTTTCTCTAATGATCAAAAAGAAAAAGACAATTTATCATATTTTAGAGATAAATTGTTTGTTTCAATTTTAATATTAACACTTGCTTTAAGCTTATTGTCTTATATCCCTAGTGCAGGTATGGCCGTTGCACTAGATAAATGGTTTGTTTTTGTTATAGATAGTGTAGCCGTTTTGGTTATGTTGTTTTTGGTTTTGAATAAACGAATGCGGTTAACCACAAAGAAAACCATATTCTCTATCAACTTGTTTATGTTATCTTTTGCTTTAATTATTGATTTAGGGCTTAATGGTAATGGAACTATTCTACTCTTTATGCTAAGTGTTTTAATAACGCTTTATAGTGGGAAAAAAGCTGGTGTTAATTCTGTTATAGTGTCTGCGGTATTTTATGGTCTTATATTGTTTATTGATTATACTAAGTGGATAGATCTTCGGTTTTTTTCAGAGTCTCTAATAGAAGTATTATTTGTTGTTTTTATAAATAATGTACTTTTTGGTTTGCTTACAGTTCTTTCAGTTTCGTTTTTAATAGATCGTTTGCATAATGCGTTATTAAAAGAAAATGAATTGCAAGAAGAGCTTCTTGAGAAACATAAGAATGTGATTATTGCAAAAGAACGTGCAGAGGAATCTGATCAGTTAAAATCTGCTTTTTTGACTAATATGAGTCATGAGATTAGAACACCAATGTATGGTATCTTAGGTAGTGCTGAACTTTTAAAAGCATACCACCCAGAAGATGATGAGTACCAAGAATATGTTAAAGTAATTGAAGGTAGCGGAAACGAACTTTTAGATGTTATTACGGATATTTTAAATATATCTAAGATTGAAACTGGTCTTATGACTGTTAGAAAATCGTTATTTAATGTTAATGATCTTGTTAAAGCTGTTTATAAGTTGTTTTTGCCAGAAGCAGAAATAAAGAATGTTCAGTTTACTTTAAGTAATTTTATTTCTGAAAAGGACAGTAAAATAAATTCGGATAGCGATAAACTTACAGCAGTGCTAAAGCATCTGATAGAAAATGCAATAAAATACACTTCAAAAGGAGATAGTATTTTATTTAGCTGTAGTGTAGATAAGAATACTTCTCAATTAGAGTTTTTTATAAAAGATACAGGTGTTGGTATTCCTAAAGACAAAAAAGAAACAATTTTCAATCCTTTTTATCAAGTCGATGTTGGTAATAAACAAGGGCTTCATGGATCTGGTATTGGGTTGTCTATATCCAAAGCCTATATTGAAATGTTGGGTGGTAATTTGGTATTAGAAAGTGAAATTGGCGCAGGGACGTCTTTTAAATTCTATATCTCAACTGAAATATAAAACATTAGGTCTAATTTTAATATTCTATTTAAAAAAAAGCACTCTAACATAATTGTTGGAGTGCTTTATATATAATAGACGCCCTAAGGCGGAAAATGTAAGCTATGCGTTTTTAAGTTAAAACCTAGAACACGAATCTTACATTATAGGTTACAAAAATACAGTCTTATTTCTGATCATCCAAAGTAATACTGACATCAGTGAAATTCAAATTCCAACTGCCATTTTCTTGTCTGTGTTCTGTCGCAATTTTAATGCCGTTGTAATCTTTGTAATTTTCAAAAGTCGTTATTAACGAAGGTTCTTTGACGTTTCCTTTTCTGTAAATCCATTCTCTAATGATGTAGTCATTATCATAAAAAATATCATAAGCATCTCCTGGTGTGTAGCCACCTTCGTTAGGATAGGTAAGTGTTATCATATTTAGTTCTGTCTTGCTAATTAGAGCTTGTGCTTTTTTTGATTCTGAAATGGTAGCAGAGGTGTCCCACACCAATTGAAAAGGAACGAAAAGCCAGAATTTATCATTAATAAAACCTCTGTCATTGGCTATTTGTGTACTGTCCATATCGCTTCTCGAATATTTCTTTTCTCCATATAAAGATTCAAAAAGCACTTCATTGCTTTTAGGAAACCAAGACCAAGCGCGTCCTTTAGCACTTCTAGAATCGGTATCTACTTGAAAGGTGAATTTGACCTCTGAAACATTTTTCCAATGTTCAAAACCATGGGCATTCGCAATCTTTTCAGCTATGGATAATTCTTGTTTATCAACTTTTAAGGTCGCTTGCTCTGGATCAGATTTGCAATTTGAGACAAATACCAAACAGATTAAGCCAATATATAATGATTTCATAATAAAAGTTGTTTTAAATTACATGCTAAATTAATCAACCATGAAAGAGGATGCGAATTATTTTGAAGTTAATAAAGAAACTTGGAATAAAAAAGTAGGTATACATGCACAAAGTGAGATGTATAATCTTGACGCTTTTAAGAAAGGAAAAACCTCTTTGATGCCTTATGAGTTGAAAGCTTTAGGAAATGTAAAAGGGAAGTTGTTATTGCATTTACAATGCCATTTTGGTCAAGATACGTTGAGTTGGAGCCGAATGGGAGCGAGGTGTGTCGGAGTAGATTTGAGTGATGAAGGTGTGAAATTAGCAAAGCAATTAAATACCAATTTACAACTCGATGCAGAGTTTGTATGCTGTAATGTTTTAGATACGTCTAAGCATGTTTCTGAAACCTTCGATGTTGTGTTTACAAGTTACGGAACTATTGGTTGGTTGCCAGATTTAAGGCCTTGGGCAAAAATGATTTCAGAACGCTTAAAAGTTGGAGGAATATTTTACATTGTAGAGTTTCATCCTATTGCATGGATGTTTGATTATGTAGATGGACAACCTAAAATGACATATCATTATAGTCAGGATGATGTGATTTATGAAGAATATGAAGGTACGTATGCGAATCAAGATTCAAAAATGGTGAGTAAGGAGTATGGTTGGAATCATGGCTTAAGCGAAGTTGTTAATTCACTTATTGAAGCCGGTTTACAAATTGAATACCTCAATGAATTTGATGAAAGTCCCTATGACGTATTTCCAGGTTTAGTAAAAACCGAATCAGGAATGTATAAGATGAATAATCAATTGTTTCCTATGATTTTTGAATTGAAGGCGACGAAAATTTAGTTAGTCACTCTTCCGGTGTTTTCAGTTTAAAAAAGCCTGGGATCAATAAAAATTAAACATACAATGTTGAAAATAATTACACTTTTAATCTTTTTGTTTAATATCAGTATTAGTAATGCTCAAACCATTAATGGTGTTGTAAAAGATTCTTTGTCAGGAGGAGTCATAGCGTATGCTAATATTCTTTTAAAGAACGGGAAAGGAACCTACTCAGATGAATCTGGAAGCTTTAAGTTGAATATAAAAAACATTAACACTGATACTTTAAAAATTTCGACAATAGGTTATAAGTCTAAAGTTATACCAGTCAATTTGTTTAAAAATAACTTGATTTATAAAGTTTTATTAGCGCCTAAAACGGAAGGTTTAGATGAGGTTCTTATTTCTAATAAAAAGCTAAAATATGGTGAAAAGGAAATTTTAGGAGAACAGCGCGAGGGGAATCAGAGTGTGACGTCTTTAATAGGATATGAAACGGCTGTTTTAATTGAGAATCCTAAAAACAAAATAGGAAAAGTAAATGGAGTTTACATCAACCTAAAAAAGAGAAAAGATGCCGAATATATAGCCACTTTTAATGTGAGATTTTATCAGGTTGATTCTATTGCTAATACACCAGGAAAATTAGTGTATAATGAAAATATATACGTTCAACCTAAAATAAAAAATACAGATTATGGGTTAATGTTGAAGATCTAGGTATTCCCTTTCCTAAAAATGGAATATGTGTAGCTGTAGAAATGGTTAATACATATGGTAAGGTTAAAAAGTACGCTTATTTTGGTCCCATGTATAGATATACATTTACAGAGGATAAGATGTTGCAGACTTGGTCTAATTATCACAACTCGGGTTGGAGAGATGGATCTATTGAGTATAAAAATCCAAAACGTACCAAAGTGGGAGTTTTAAACCCTATGATTGGTATTGAAGTGGAGTATGTTTTGGAATAAGTTTTTTAAAATATTTTAAGACCTGTCAGATTTTAAAAAAACCTGACAGGTCTTAAGTTTTAATGCTTCTTATCGTCCTTTAACAACTGAGGGAACTTAGTTTTAAATTTATTTAATCTAGGAATAGAAACGTTTCTAATATAACCTTGATTAGGATGTAGGCGCTCATAATTTTGATGGTAATCTTCAGCTATCCAAAATTTTTGAAAGGGATAAACTTCAGCTGCTATTTTAGTATCTAATTCTTTTGCTAATGCCGCTTTTTTATCTTGTATGATTTTCTTTTGTTCGTCATTTTGATAAAATATAATAGAACGATATTGCGAGCCATGATCTGGTCCTTGTCCATTAGCTTGTGTGGGGTCTTGTGATCCAAAATAGATATCAACTAAAGTTGTAAAATTTATGACTTCAGGATTGTAAATAATTTCAACAGCTTCTGCATGTCCTGTTTTACCAGTATTGCTTGCTTCGTAAGTTGGGTTTTCTGTATGTCCGCCAGCATAACCAGAAATGGATTCTTCAACACCTTTTACGCTTTCAAAAATAGCTTCAACACACCAAAAACAGCCACTGGCAAAATAAGCTCTTGCTTTACCATCTTTTAACGGCACCACTACGGGTTCTGCATCTATTACGGCTTTTTGTTTAGTATTTGTCTGTGCTTGATTGTGACAACTGAATAGTATTGTAATGGCTAAAATGCTTAGAAACTTTTTCATATTTTAATTTTTCTTTATTTAAGTAGTCGTATAAAGTTACATTTCCTTAAGTGTAATAGTTTTAAAATTATATTAAAAGAAATACAGTTAGACCTGTTTAAACAAGAAAAGCCTTTGCAATTGCAAAGGCTTAGATATTTTATGTAGTGAATGTTTACTTGCTAAGTTTAGCAAATAACTTATTCATTTTAACTCTTTCTTCGTCAGCTAAAGCGGCATCAACTAAGATACGTCCACTATGCTCATCAGTAATTACTTTCTTACGAGAAGCAATTTCTACTTGTACTTGTGGTGGAATTGTAAAGAATGAACCTCCAGATGCACCACGCTCAATAGCAACAACAGCTAAACCATTTTTAACGTTGTTTCTAATTCTTTGGTAAGCATTAACTAAACGCTCGTCAATCTTCTTCTTAAAATCCTCAGACTTACTATTAAGTGCTTCTTCTTCTTTTTCAGTTTCCTTCAAAATTTCATTAAGCTCTCCTTTTTTATGCTTTAAATGCGCAGTACGGTCTTTTAAACGATCTTTAGTTTCAGAAATAACTTCTTTTTTCTGCTCTATCTGAACTTTAAATTCTTTAATGTGCTTTTCAGCCAATTGAATTTCTAATTCCTGAAATTCAATTTCTTTAGTCAGTGAGTTGTATTCTCTGTTATTTCTAACATTTTTCTGCTGCTCACTATATTTTTTAATTAAAGTCTTAGCTTCTTCGATTAAGTTTTTCTTAGATTTAATCTCATCATCAATAATAGTTAGGCTATCATTTAGCTTTTCCATTCTTAAGTTAAGTCCTTCAACCTCGTCTTCTAAGTCTCTAACTTCTAAAGGAAGTTCTCCTCTGACGTTTCTTATTTCGTCTACTCTAGAGTCAATTAATTGTAAATCATATAGTGCTCTTAACCGCTCTTCAACAGAAACTTCAGCTTTTTTTGCCATAATTATAGATACTTTATCGGATTTGTATTTGTCTTTGATAAAATGATTGCAAAATTAGTGATTTTTTTCGAGAGATAGTCTACTAAAAATGATTTTGTGAACTGTTCGCTTTCATAATGTCCAATATCTGCCAATACAATAGCGTTTTCTGCACTGAAAAAATCGTGATATTTAAGGTCTGCAGTAATTAAAAGATCAGCGTTGGCAGCTTTTGCGGCAGATATAGCAAAACTTCCTGAGCCGCCTAAAACGGCTATTCGCTTTATGGGTTTATCTAAGGGTTTTGAATGCCTTATGCACTCCGTTTGCATTTTAATTTTTATAAAATTAAGGCAATCTTCGGTTTCCATAGCATTTTTTAGCTCTCCAACCATACCGATACCTATATGCTGATTTGTGTTTTCTAAGGTTGAAATTTCATAAGCTACCTCTTCATAAGGATGTGCATCAAAAAGCGTTTTTAAAACCTTAGACTCTAGATGTTTTTTGAATGTCACAGAAATTGCCACTTCCTTTTCCGTATGTAACTCACCTTTTTTACCTATTACAGGATTAGAATCTTCATTTCCTAAATATGTGCCCTCTCCTTCAACATTAAAACTACACGATTCGTAATTGCCAATACTTCCTGCTCCAACATTAAATAAAGCTGTTCTTAGCTCTTCTGCATTTGCTTTTGGAACATAAGTCTGTAGCTTTTTAATAGTGCCAGATTGTGGTATTAAAACCTTTTTATTAGTTAATCCCAATTGATCACAAATAATAGAGTTAACACCTTGAAACGCATTGTCTAATGCCGTATGAATAGAAAATATGGCGATATTATGTTGAATGGCTTTTATAACTACGCGTTCTACATAAGTTTTACCAGTTAGTTTTTTAAACCTGAAAATATAATAGGATGGAAGCTCACAATAAGATTACAATTATTTTCAATGGCTTCATCTACGACTGCTTCAAGCGTATCTAATGTAACAAGAATACCAGAAACATTTTGATTTTTATCTCCAACTAAAAGTCCAACGTTGTCAAAATCTTCAGCATAAGCTAACGGAGCTAAGTTGTGCAAGTGATTAATTACGTCTTGTATAATCATAAGTGTATATTTGTTTCAAAAATAATATAATTTAGCTGCTGTGAAGTTTATACGCATCATATTGTTTCCTATTGTTCCGTTTTATTACCTAATTACTTGCTTGCGTAATTGGTTGTTTAATGTTGGTTATAAATCGTCTAAATCTTATGACTTTCCTGTGATTTGTGTGGGGAATCTCAGTACGGGTGGAACGGGTAAAACTCCAATGATAGAGTATTTAATTCGACTTTTAAAAGACGAAAATTCACTTGCGACATTAAGCAGAGGTTATAAACGTAAAACTGAAGGCTTTGTTTTAGCAAATGAAAGCGCAAGCGCAGATACTATTGGTGACGAACCTTTTCAGTTTTATAGGAAATTTAATGGTATTACTGTAGCAGTTGATGCAGACCGACAAGCTGGTATTTCTAAGCTTAGAGCCTTAAAGTCACAACCCAAGGTTATCTTGTTAGATGATGCTTTTCAACATAGAAAAGTAAAAGCGGGTTTTAATATCCTTTTAACGGCATATAATAATCTTTATTACAAGGATATCGTTTTGCCAACAGGTAATTTGAGAGAACCAAGATCTGGTGCTAAACGAGCAGATTTAATTGTGGTTACTAAATGTAAAAAGAGTATTTCGGAAACTGAAAAGGAAATGATTGCTTCTAGGTTAAATATTAAAAAGAATCAACTCTTATTTTTTAGTTATGTGGATTATGCTTTAGAAGTGCTATCGGAATTGGATTCTAAAGAGTTAAGTAAACTTCAGAAATTTACATTGGTCACAGGAATAGCCAACGCAAAACCCTTAGTTGATTTTTTAGTTGAAAAGGGGTTGGAATTTGACCATCTAGAATTTAGTGATCATTATGATTTTAGAGTGTCTGATATCAAAAATTTAGAATCAAAGACTTTAATACTTACAACGGAAAAGGATTATGTGCGATTAAGCAATTATAGAAGTTTAGAAGAAAAATTATATTACTTACCTATAGAAATTAAAATAGATAAAGCAGCGCAATTTAATGCCGCTGTTAGAGGCTTTGTTAACTAAAGAAGCTAGATATTATTTTTTCTCCAGAAAGTGCTGCGTGCAATTTATCTTCAAAATCATCTTGTTTAAAAGGCTTTGAAATAATATCATCAAAACCAGCATCACCAAACTCGTGCATTTTGTCTTCTAAGGTCACAGCTGTTAGTGCAAATATGGTAAGCTCTTTGTCAAATGTTCTTATGATTTTTGTAGCTTCTAATCCGCTAATACCTGGCATATGAATATCCATTAAAACAATATCGTATGTAACTTCTTTAACTATTTCTACTGCAGCTTCTCCATTATCAACGACATCACAATATAGATTCATTTTATTTAGAATCTTTTTAGTAATCATTTGATTGATTTTGTTGTCTTCTACAATGAGAATCTTAACGTTACTTAAATCCAATCCTTCCATCTTATTTACTTTTTTAACTTCTACTACCTCGGGTTTGTCGACATTTTTATCATATTCTAAAGGAATTTCAAAAAAGAATGTTGTGCCTTTACCTAGCTCACTCTTTAAGTAGATTTTTCCTTTAAGAATCTGAATTAGTCCTTTTACAATAGATAAGCCTAAACCAGTTCCGCCATATTTTCTGTTGATTTGTACAGAGCCTTGAGAGAAACTCTCAAACATGTGATCTTGTTTTCTTTTGTAATACCAATACCATTATCTTCAATTTCGAAGCGAAGACTGTACATATTGTCTTTTAGATCAACTTTGTACGCTCTCACCCAGATGTCACCATCTTTTGTGAATTTAATAGCATTTCCAAGTAGGTTAATTAAGATTTGGGAAATCTTTAATTGGTCACCAACAAATGTTTCTGGTAAACCATTTTCATACTCAAAATGAATTTGAGTATCCTGATCTTTTGCTGAATTACTAAGTGCTGAGATTACATTTTCTAATTTATTTTTAAGGTTAAAATGTTCAGGGTCAATTTCAACTTTATTGGCTTCAATTTTATTAATTTGAAGGATATCATTAATAAAAGTTAATAGATATTCTCCTGAGAATTTTAAGGATTTCAAATGTGGAATTTGATGTTCCTTAGGCTCTTCATCCAATAACATATTAGTAAGTCCTGTTACAGCATACAATGGTGTACGTAACTCATGGGTAACTGTAGATAAGAAATTAGCTTTCGTTTTAGAGGCTAATTCTGCTTTTTCTTTTGCAACAATAAGCTCATCATTCTTTTTATGAAGCATAGTGTTGGTGTTCAGTCTTATGTTATTGTTCTTGTATAAGGATAATGTTAATAATGATAAGATAGTAATTAATGCAATACTTAGTATTGTTGTAATCCTGGTAAATGCACTATCTGCTTTTACTTCATCAATTTGTGCTTTTAATTGTGCATTTTTAGCATCATTATAATTGCTAATATTTTGACCAGATATTCCTGGCACTAAGTTTTCGCGCTTAATGTTTAATATTGAGTCTGATAAATGAATGTGCTTTTTAATATAGTAATGAGAATTTTTGTAATCTTCATTTTTTTCATGAATATCACTTAGCGTTAAATATGCCTCATTTATATTCTCTATATTTTTTAGTGATTGCGCTATGGCTAAACCTTCTTCAGTTTGAGATAGTGCCATCTTTGGATTTTTTAGTGCGTAATAAACTTTTCCGCTTTGAATTAATGCACTACTAAGTCGACGATTTTGATCGTATTTTTTAGCTATAATAATCGTTTTTTCAAGCTTTGTTTTAGCTTCTTCGTAACGTTTTAGCAAGATGAAAACCTTGGCCTCGTTTAATGTGACTTCAGAAGTGTATTCTTCTAAGTTTTCTTGCTCAAATAGGTTTTTTGCGGAATTGAAATATTCTAATGCATTTTCGTATTCTCTTTCAGTACTATGAATTACACCTTTAATATTGTAAGTTATGGCAAGATTACCATAATCATTGTTATCTCTTTGAAGTTGAATGGCTTTACTAATTGAAATATTAGCTTGGTCTTTCTCGTTAACTAAGAATTGAACTTTAGCAATTTTGGTGTGAATTTTACCTTGACTAGATTTATCGTCAATTTTTTCTGCAATAGCTAGCGCTTTGTCTAAGTTGTCTTTAGCGTTATAGTAGTTGCCGCGATCATTGTCTAATGTAGCTTGGTCTAAACGATTTTGAAGCCGTAACACAAGTATGTCTTCATCTTCTACGTCATTTTGTTGTGAGAAAATTACACTACAAAAACATGCAAAAAAAACAAATATGTAGTATTTGATCTGGGACATTAAGCTCAGTTTGATTTGAGCAAATATAATTATTTATTCGATAAAAGTGATTATTTGTCGGTTAAATTGCAGATTAAATCTAGGATCCTCGAACTATAACCAGTCTCATTATCATACCATCCTACTATTTTTACCATATTGCCTATTACAGAGGTCATCTGTGCATCAAAGATACACGAGTGCGGATTACCAACAATATCAATAGACACAATAGGATCTTCAGTGTATTCTAAGATGCCTTTTAGTTCATTGTCGGCAGCGTTTTTAAAGATCTCGTTAACCTCTTTTATCGAGGTAGATTTGTTAACATTTATGGTTATATCGGTCAATGAACCGTTTGCAACAGGCACTCTAATACCACAGCCTCCAATAACATCTGATAACTCTGGGAAAATTTTTGTCAAAGCTTTTGCGGCTCCAGTAGTTGTTGGTACAATGGATTGGCCTGCAGCTCTTGCGCGTCTTAAATCTTTATGAGGCTGATCGTGTAAACTTTGATCTGTAGTGTAAGAATGTATTGTCGTTATATATGCTTGCTTTATGCCTAAATGCTCCTGTATTAAGGAAATCATTGGTGCAGCATTATTAGTTGTGCAAGACGCATTAGATAAAATGGTTTCTGTGCCATCTATACTATGGTCGTTTACGCCTAATACAATTGTTTTAATATCATCTTCAAGAGCAGGAACCGATAAAATAACACGTTTAGCACCATTTGTAATATGATGCTCAAGTTCTGCCTTTGTTTTAAATTTCCCTGTAGATTCTATAACAAAGTCGGGTTGAACTTTTGACCAGTCTAACGTTTTTGGATGTGATTCTCTATATAACGGAATTGAAATGCCATTCACAATAATATGATCTTCATCAAATGAAACAGGCTCTTTTAAAACCCCATGAATACTATCATATTTTAATAAATGACTTAAGGTTCTTGTATCAGCTAAATCATTTACTCCAACGACTTGTATTTGCGGATGCTCCATGGCTAGCCTAAAAACACGACGACCAATTCTACCAAAACCGTTAATGGCTATAGTAATCATTAATTAATATGTTTTTGAGCTTTGTAAGAAGATCTTACTAACGCGCTACTTTCTACATGTCTAAAACCTAATTCTAATCCAATTTCTTCATACTCTTTAAATTGATCTGGATTAATAAATTGTTTTACAGGTAAATGCTTTTTACTTGGTTGTAAATATTGACCAATAGTAACAACATCAACGTCATGGTCTCTTAAGTCGTGAAGTGTTTGAATTACTTCTTCGCGTTCTTCTCCTAAACCTAACATAATACCAGATTTGGTTCTGCGTTGCCCTTGTGATTTTAAATATTTTAAAACCCCAAGACTACGGTCATATTTTGCTTGTATTCTAACCTCTCGAGTTAAACGTCTTACGGTTTCAATGTTATGAGAAACGACTTCTGGAGCAACATCTATAATACGATCAATGTGTTTTTCTATACCTTGAAAATCAGGAATAAGTGTTTCTAATGTGGTTTCCGGATTCATGCGTCGTACTGCTTTTACAGTTTCTTCCCACATAATACTTCCCATATCTTTAAGGTCATCGCGATCTACACTTGTTAAAACTGCATGCTTAATTTGCATTAGTTTTATAGAACGTGCTACTTTTTCTGGCTCATCCCAATCAACCGTCTCTGGTCGTCCGGTTTTTACACCACAAAATCCACAAGAACGTGTACATACGTTTCCTAAAATCATAAAGGTAGCTGTGCCTTCTCCCCAACATTCTCCCATGTTTGGGCAGCTTCCAGACGTACAAATGGTATTTAGTTTATATTTATCTACTAAACTTCTAAGTTCTGTGTATTTTTTGCCTGTAGGTAATTTTACTCTTAACCATTTGGGCTTTCGTTCTGGTAAAATATTTGAAGCAACTTTCGTTTCCATGCAATTATAAATTTCAAGAAACAAAGATACAAAGTAAATAATTAAAATAGTCTTTTGAAAGGGAGAGAGGGAAATATGAAACACAAATTAATTGCGACTTAAATCGATAAATTAGTCAATGTGGTTATGTGTTAAGAGCATTAGCTTTTAGTAATAATAGCAGCTAATAATTTTTTTGCTCTAAGAAGTTTTACTTTTACGTTATTAATAGGTTCGTTGAGTTCTTCCGAAATCTCTTTGTAACTTAATTCTCTAAAATATCTTAAGTTTATAACTTCCTGATAATGGGGTTTTAGCTTTTTTATGTCTCGTAAAAGATTGGCAAGATTTTGTTCTGTTATAATCTTATCTTCAGGAGTGGGCGAATTATCAATAATATCAAAATAATGGTCTTCATTATCTTTAGAAGTATTATTGATTGTGTTTTTCTGTTTTCGAACTAAATCAATATGAATATTCTTAGAAATTGTTATAAGCCAAGTTTTAAATTTATAATCTTCATTATACGTGTCAATCTTATCAAAAGCTCTAGAAAATGTCTGAATGGTAATATCTTCAGCGTCATTTTCATTTAAGGTACGTTTTAGTTGAAACGCATAAACGTCATTCCAATACGTGTCTAAGAGAAAATTGAATGCAATTTGGTTGTTGTCTTTGGCTTTACTTATGGCTTCTTTTACTTCCAATGTTTTGGCTTAGATATCAGATTAGCTATAAAGATACTTAATTGTGTAGTAATAAGAAATAATTCTAAAATTGGCATAAGGATAATGAGGTCTGTTTCTTCAAACTTTTTTGCTGTAAACCCGAAGCAGAACCATTGAATAATAAGGCGTAAGCCGATTAATGATACAATTAATGGCCAAGAAAACCCTATGATTAAAAGTGAAATTCCAAAAATCCAGAATAATAATTGCGTGATATAGAATACCCCTAATAAGACTTTATGATTCAATTTATAAAAATTAGCCGTACTAATATGTCTTCTTTTCTGAAGAATCCATGCTTTAAACGTTGTTTTAGGTTCCGAAACAGTGAAACTTTCTTTTGTGAAACAAAGCGATGTGTTTGATGTGTTAGCGACTTCATTAATAAACAAATCATCATCACCAGATTTAATAGACATATGACTATTAAACCCACAATTATTAAAGAATAAGTCTTTTCTATATGCCATATTGCGACCAACTCCCATATAAGGTAATCCGACATTGGCGTACGAAAAATACTGTAAAGCAGTCATTACGGTTTCAAACCGTATCAGTTTGTTTAAGAGTGAAAACTTCTTTTTAGCATAAGCTCCATAACCTAAAACAATAGATTTCTCGTTAGAAAAATTACTGCTTATTTGCTCTAACCATTTTTTAGAGTTTGGTGTACAATCAGCATCCGTAAATACTAAGAAATCGTGTTTAGAGACTTTTATGCCTAAAGTCAGTGCATATTTTTTATTTCCCCAAAAGGCCTCATTAACTTTTACATCAACGAGCTTAATATTATCGTTTTCAGCCTCAAAAGTCTTCATGATTTCTAGTGTATCGTCAAACGAACTATCGTTAACTAAAACAATTTCGAAATTTGAATACTCTTGATTTAATATTAATGGAATATTTTTTTTAGATTTTCAGCTTCATTTTTTGCGCAAATTATAATAGAAACTGGAATATGCTTTTTGAGTCGCGTTTCGGCAGGTTTGATGCTGAAAGCGAAAAGAAAACTAAGATAATATGTAACTTGAATACTAACAACTGCAATAAATGCATAACATAGTATTGAGGGAATGGTCATTAATGCCTAAGAATGTTGAGGTTCGCTACAGTCTTTATATTCCTCAGGTGATTTTCCGCAAAAACCACAAGCTTCACCATCTTTATTTAGCATTGGGTTTTGGCTCGCACAAGTACCCGCAAATTTACCGTCTTTTTTTGCCCATATTTTTATTGCGATTCCTGCTACGGCTAAAGCTAATAATCCTAATGTAAGTAATAGTAATTTCATCTGTTCAGATCTAATATTTATTAATTTCCAGATGGAACATCTTTAACAATTCCAGTTTGATTCTTAATCTGAAATTAAAGATGCTTCACGTCAATGTTTCAATTTAGTGCAAAGATAATGCTTTTACATTTATTCTATACTTATTTTGGTGTGACTTAACTTGTTGAATCTGTGTCTTATTACTAAATAAATATTTTTTACTAACTGATTAAACAAAGAATTATGAAAAAATTATTCGCTGAGTTCTTCGGAACATTTTGGCTTGTATTTGGTGGTTGTGGTAGTGCTATATTCGCTGCTGGCTTCCCTGAATTAGGAATCGGGTTTCTAGGTGTTGCTTTAGCATTTGGTCTTACAGTATTAACAATGGCTTTTGCTGTTGGTCACATTTCTGGAGGTCATTTTAATCCTGCTGTATCAATAGGTCTTTGGGCCGGAGGAAAGTTTGAAGCTAAAGATGTATTAGGTTATGTCATTGCCCAAGTGGTTGGGGCTATTGCTGCCGCTGGTGTTTTATATCTAATAGTGTCGGGTAAAACAGGTTTTGATGGAGTAGGTGGTTTTGCTGCCAATGGTTATGATGAGTTGTCGCCAGGTGGCTTTAGTATGATGTCTGCTTTGGTAGCAGAGGTTGTTTTAACAGCTTTCTTTTTAATTGTTATCTTAGGAAGTACAAGTTTGAAAGTTCCTAAGGGTTTTGCTCCAATTGCTATTGGATTGGCTCTAACGTTAATTCACTTAATAAGTATTCCAATAACAAATACATCTGTGAATCCTGCAAGATCATTAAGTCAGGCTATATTTGCTGATGGTGCTTATTTATCGCAAGTTTGGTTGTTTTGGGTGGCTCCAATTGCAGGTGCTATTATCGGTGGTGTCATCCACAAAACCTTATTTGAGAAAGCGTAACCTTTTTCGATTTTGAACAAAAAAGAGGCGCAATTTTAATTGCGCCTCTTTTTTTGGATTAATTAACTAAATTTAATTTCCTTTTAAAGAAATTTCAGCCACTTCAGTGTCGTTTTCATTTGTGTTATCTCCTTTAGTACCAATTTTAATACTAAGAGCTAATGCATCTTCCATGTATGGAATTTGTTTCAACTTACGATCAGATTCGTCTAAAATACCTAAGTTAACCATTCGGTCTTGTAACTCTGCCCAAATTTGATATTGTTGTTCTTTTGGTAATTGAGGTAATGTAATAACATCAATCATAGATGTTTTTTCAACTGGATTAATGTACGCTACTGTTTTTAAGTTTTTAGCACGTTCATTACCATTAATAACATACTTTCTTGAATCTGGATTGTTAAGTTTCAATAATTCTCTAGATAGCTCGTCTAATTTAGAATTGTTGCTTTCAATATCACTTCTTAGGTCATAAATTTCTTCAACAACAACATTGTTTTCACTATTTAGTTGTATGTTTTTTTGATAAAGCATAAACGAAGTTGCGGCAAATAATATAGCTGCTGCACTCGCAGCAACACTATACCAAGCCGTTTTTCGCTTTTGTACTAATGAAATTACCTTAGTTTCTTCTGCTTTAGTCTGATTAGTTTCTTCTAAGGATTCTAAAATGTCTTCTAAAATGTTTTTAGGAACTTCAATAGCTCCTGCTTTTGTTACAATTTCTAAATTATCTTGAAGTTTTTCGTATGCTTGAGCGACCTCTGGATAAGTAGAAATAAAGTGTTCAACTTCTTTAGATTCTTCCAAAGAAGTGTCTCCAACCAAATACTTATTAAGTAGGTTAGAATTTAAAAAGTTGTGTAATTTGTTTTCCATGATCAAATAATTTATGGATTATAGACTTTTTTCAGTTCTCGCAATCCTATTTTTAATCTAGATTTAATAGTACCAAGCGGAATGTCTAATTCATCACTTGCTTCTTGTTGTGTCATCCCTTGAAAAAACAAGGCGTCTAACACAATTTGATATTTTTCTTCTAGTTTCCCAACATGTTCTTTGATGTCCATGACATCTTGATTAAAGTTTGTTGTTGGTAAGATATATACGTTAGATGTTTCAATTTGGACTTCCTTATGAAATCGATTATTAAAACTTCGTAATTTATCTATAGCTGTATTCCTTGCAATACGAAACAACCAAGTAAAGAGTTTTGCTTTAGAAGGATCATATTTTGAAGCATTCTTCCATACCTTAATAAAGGTTTCTTGCAAGGCATCTTGCGCAACTTCTTCATTAATTGTGATTTTTAAGATGACACCATAAAGACTATTAGAATAGTTTTCATAAAGTAAATTCAAAGCGCGCTTATCCCCTTTTTGAAGATAAGCGATAATAGTTTGTTCTGTAGGTGTTATACTCAAAGTGTTAAAGTCTTAAGTCTTAGATGTTTTAAACGTCCAAATCAATTTTCTGAACGTAAATATAATTAAATACACCTTATAGGTGCTCAATATATAGTATTAGAATGATTTTATCTTCGTAAGAGGTTGATTAATAGCGTTTTCAAATAAAAGATTATTCTAAATTCAAAAGTCGCAATTTTTTATTGTGACTTTTGTTTTATATGATATTTACTTCAGTTTCGATTGTAATATTAAATAATCGCTTTACTGTTTTTTGAATTAATTGTGCTAATTCAAAAATTTCTTTCCCACTGGCATTACCGTAATTAACTAAAACTAAGGCTTGTTTACTATGAACACCATAGTCATTAAAGCGTTTACCTTTAAATCCGGCTTTTTCAATAAGCCATCCAGCAGGGATTTTTATAGCTTCATCTGATATTTTATAAGAAGGGACATCTGGAAAATCACGCTCTAATTCAATAAACGCTTTAGCTGAAATAATAGGGTTCTTAAAAAAGCTACCACTATTACCAATCTCTTTTGGATCTGGTAACTTACTTTGTCTTATCGCAATAACAGCATTTGAAACATCCTGAATTGTTGGTTCAGTTATTCCATTAGCGTTTAATTCGTTTTTAATAACGCCGTAATCTGTGTGTAAGTTATGCTTAGACTTTGTTAGCTCAATATTAACACTTGTAATGATGTATTGCCCTTTTAAATCTTGTTTGAAAATAGATTCTCTATAACCAAAATTACAATCAGATTTTGAAAATATTTTTACAGATTGATCGTCTATTTTTAGTGCTTCACAACTCACAAAGACATCTTTAAGCTCAACACCATAAGCACCAATATTTTGAATCGGAGCGGTTCCAATATTACCAGGAATTAAGGATAAGTTTTCTATACCTCCAAAATTGTGCTCCAAACACCATAGCACAAAATTGTGCCAGTTTTCACCAGCCATTGCTTTAATAATTACTGAATTTTCAGTTTCACTAAGAACTTCAATGCCTTTTAAATTAATATGAAGCACTAAGGCTTCAATATCTTTTGTTAACAACATATTGCTTCCTCCACCTAAAATAAATAAAGGAGTTTTATCATTATTTATTAAAACAGTACTAAGGTCTTCTATAGAGCTAATATCACAATAGGATTGTGCTTTAGCAGCGATACCAAAGGTATTAAATAGTTTTAAAGAAGCATTGCTGATAATCGTCATTAGTCTTTATATACTTTTAATGCTTCTTCTAAAATTTTAACAGCAATTTTTAAACTTTCGCTATTTAAAACATAAGCAATACGGATTTGGTTTAAGCCAACGCCAGGAGTCGAATAAAAACCAGCCGCAGGTGCTACCATTACAGTGTCGTTATTGTAATCAAAAGATTCTAAGAGCCATTTTGCAAAATGATCAGAGTTTTTTACCGGTAACTCGGCAATACAATAAAATGCTCCATTAGGTTTTGCAACTTTTACACCTTCGATTTTTTCTAATGCTGAAATTAGAGTATTTCTACGCTTTACGTATTCTTCTTTTACATCATCGAAATAACTTTGTGGAGTGTCTAATGCAGCTTCACTTGCTATTTGTGCTAGAGTAGGTGGACTCAATCGTGCTTGCGCAAATTTTAAAGCCGTTTTTATAAAGTCTTTATTTTTTGATACTAAATAGCCAATTCGTGCACCACACATGCTGTAGCGTTTAGAAACAGAATCAATAATAATAGCGTGTTCCTCTAAACCTGGTTCTTGTAAAATTGAATAATGTTCTACACCATCGTAAACAAATTCTCTATACACTTCATCAGCGATTAAAAATAAATCGTGTTTTTTTACAATGGCTGCAAGTTGTTTTATTTCTTCTTTTGAATATAAGTAACCTGTAGGATTACCTGGATTGCAAATTAATATAGCTTTAGTCTTTGGTGTAATTAATTTTTCAAACTCTTCAATTGGAGGTAATGCGAAATTATCTTCAATTTTGGAAATAACAGGGACTACATTCACGCCAGAAGCTGTTGAAAAGCCGTTGTAATTAGCATAAAATGGCTCCGGAATGATAATTTCATCACCTTCATCCATAATGCTACCAAAAGCAAATAAAAGCGCTTCACTTCCTCCTGTGGTAACAATAATGTCATTGTGTGAAACCTCTATTGAATTTCGTTTGTAATAGTCGGCAATTTTTATTCTATAGCTCTCCGCACCTTCAGATCTGCTATAGGCTATAGTTTCTAGTGTGTTATTTTTTATAGCATCTAATGCTACTTGTGGCGTTTTTATATCGGGCTGACCAATATTTAGGTAGTAAATATTTTTTCCTTTCTTTTGAGCTTCTTCAGCATAAGGAACCAATTTTCTAATTGGCGATTCTGGCATGTGGATGCCTTTATTTGATATTGATGGCATTGTGTCTCGGTTTTAAAATGCTAAGTTCTGAAAATTCTTAAAGTTTAAAGGTAAAAAAGTATAAAAAAAAGAGCCTTCAAATTGAAAGCTCATTTCTTTAAATTTATATGAGGATGCTCAATTATTGCTCAAGCATACTTTTACTTTTCTTTTCTAAAACGCTAGTCTTATTAGAATCTACGACTAGTCCTTTTATTTTTAATGCTACTGTTGGAGTTTCCGCATTAGAAAAAACAGTAATGGTCTTTCTAATTGGGTTTACTCTTTTTGTATCATATTTTACTTCTATCTCACCTGTTTCGCCTGGCATTATAGGTCCTTTAGGTTTTTTAGGTACTGTACAACCGCAAGTCGATTTTACATTAGAAATTACCAATGGAGCATCTCCTGTATTTGTAAACTCAAATACTCTTACTCCGTCTGCACCTTTTTCAATGGTACCATAATCTATAACGTCGGTCTTAAATTCAATTTTTGCTACTTTTTCTTGAGCAAAAGAACCTAGACTCATTAATCCGACAAATAATACTGCTATTAAATTTTTCATCATTTTTAATTTTAAAATTGATTAGTCAAAACTAGTTACTTTTTCCCTTGTAACAAAATTTATTAGATGTAATACACTTCATTTAACAGAATTTTTGGCTTTAAAACCTATATTCTTACACTAATAATTTTTCGAAAAAGGAATTATAAGTACTTTTGGCAGTTATATTACAAAAACAATACCAAACATGGAAATTCCTTCTAAATATAATGCGTCTTCAATAGAGAATAAGTGGTACGACTACTGGATGGAGCACAAGTACTTTCATTCTAAACCAGACGAAAGAGAACCTTATACCATTGTAATTCCTCCACCAAACGTTACGGGGATATTACACATGGGACATATGTTGAATAATACGATTCAAGATGTCTTAATTCGTCGTGCACGTTTATTAGGTAAAAATGCGTGTTGGGTGCCTGGTACAGACCATGCCTCAATAGCAACAGAAGCTAAGGTTGTTGCCAAACTAAAGGAGCAAGGCATTGATAAAAATGATTTATCGCGTGAAGAGTTTTTAGAGCATGCTTGGGAGTGGACCGAAGAATACGGTGGAGTCATCTTAGAGCAACTTAAAAAATTAGGTTGTTCTTGCGATTGGGACAGAACTAAATTTACAATGGATGACGATATGTCTGAAGCTGTAATTAAAGTATTTGTTGATTTATACAATAAAGGTCTTATTTATAGAGGTTACCGAATGGTGAATTGGGATCCGGAAGCAAAAACCACCTTATCTGATGAAGAAGTCATTCATTTTGAAAAACAAGGTTTACTTTATTATTTAGA
The DNA here is from genome assembly GCF_000427335.1 of Winogradskyella psychrotolerans RS-3. GTDB lineage: Bacteria > Bacteroidota > Bacteroidia > Flavobacteriales > Flavobacteriaceae > Winogradskyella > Winogradskyella psychrotolerans. The sequence continues at coordinate 96,121 of NZ_ATMR01000042.1, forward strand.
ATATAAAGTTGAAGGTAGTGACGAAAAATTAACCATTGCAACCACACGACCAGAAACTATTTTTGGAGATACTGCTATTTGTATCAATCCAAATGATGAGCGTTTTACACATTTAAAAGGTAAGAAAGCTATTGTTCCTATTTGTGGACGTGTCATTCCTATTATTGAAGATGCGTATGTTGATGTTGAATTTGGTACAGGATGTTTAAAAGTAACACCTGCGCACGATGAGAATGATAAAGTTTTAGGGGATAAGCATCAATTAGAAGTTGTAGATATTTTTAATGCGGATGCGAGTTTAAATAGCTTTGGTATGCATTACGAAGGTCAAGATCGTTTTGTAGTTAGAAAAGCGATTACTAAAGAATTGGAAGAGGCTGGTATTTTAGTGAAAACTGAAAACCATATCAATAAAGTAGGAACATCAGAACGTACTAAAGCGGTGATCGAACCAAGATTGAGTGATCAATGGTTCTTAAAAATGGAAGATTTAGCACAGCCTGCTATTGATGCGGTTTTAAAAACTGGAGATGTGAAATTATTTCCTAAGAAATTTGAGAATACGTATCGTCATTGGATGGAGAATATTCGCGATTGGAATATTTCACGTCAGCTACTTTGGGGACAACAAATTCCTGCGTATTTCTATGGAGATGGAAAGGAAGATTTTGTAGTGGCTGAAAGCTTGGATGACGCTTTAGTTTTAGCAAAAAAGAAAACTAGCAACCAACAACTAACAACTAATGACTTAAAGCAAGATACCGATGCACTAGACACATGGTTCTCATCATGGCTTTGGCCAATGAGCGTGTTTGATGGTATTAGAAATCCTGAAAACGAAGAAATAAAGTACTATTATCCAACAAACGATTTAGTGACTGGTCCGGATATTTTATTTTTCTGGGTAGCACGTATGATAATTGCGGGTTATGAATATAGAGATGAAAAACCTTTTGAGAATGTTTACTTAACAGGGTTAGTTAGGGATAAACAACGACGTAAAATGTCGAAGTCTTTAGGGAATTCGCCTGATGCTTTAAAATTGATTGAAGATTATGGTGCCGATGGAGTTAGAGTTGGACTCTTATTAAGTTCAGCGGCTGGAAATGATTTAATGTTTGATGAAGATTTGTGTCAGCAAGGAAAGCAGTTCGCTAACAAGATTTGGAATGCTTTCAGATTAGTACAAGGTTGGGAGGTTGATAATTCTATTAGTCAACCAGAATCGAGCAAAATTGCTTTAGAATGGTTTGAGTCTAAATTTCAGAAAACACTTTTAGAAATTGAAGATCATTTTAGTAAGTATAGATTAAGTGATGCGTTAATGTCTACTTATAAGTTAATTTGGGATGATTTTGCATCATGGTTATTAGAGATTATAAAACCAGCATATCAACAACCGATTGATGCCAAAACATTAGAAAGTGTTAATGCTATTTTTGAAGATATTTTAAAGATTTTACATCCATTTATGCCATTCTTAACTGAAGAAATCTGGCATTACATTAAGGAGCGTTCTCCAGAAGAAGCCTTAATTATTTCGAAATGGCCAGAAGCGAAACCAATAAATGAAATGTTGATTTCAGAATTTGAATTTGCTTCAGAAGTTATTTCTGGATTAAGAAACATAAGAAAGCAAAAGAATATTGCGTTTAAAGATGCGATTGGTTTTTCTGTAGTGAATAACGAAAATGTAAATACTACGTTTGATGAAGTGATTTCAAAATTAGGAAACCTAGAGAGCTTCGATTATGTAACAGAAGCTGTTGAAGGTGCGTTGACGTATCGTGTAAAATCGAATGAGTACTTTATTCCAATGGAAGGCAGTATTGATATAGAGGCTGAAATTGAAAAGCTGACAGAAGAATTAAAATATACAGAGGGCTTTTTAAAATCTGTTCAAAAGAAATTATCTAACGAACGTTTTGTTGCTGGTGCACCTGAGCAAGTAGTCGCTTCCGAAAAACAAAAGAAGCTGATGCGTTGGCTAAGATTGAAACTATAAAATCTAGTTTAGCTAGTTTAAAGTAATGTTTACAACCTACAAGGTTTATAAAACCTTGTAGTTTTTTGTTTTTAAGATTATATAAAAAAGACGACTGTAAAAGGTGGTCTTTTTTAGTTACCACTCATTAATCTTATTACTATCCAGCTTCACAAAAATAAATAGTAAAATAGTAAAGCCCCAAAGTCCGGAGCCACCATAGCTAAAAAAGGGTAGTGGGATACCTACGGTTGGAATTAACCCCATAACCATACCTATGTTTATGGTGAAATGTACAAAAAGAATGGAAGCCACTCCATAGCCATACACACGACTAAATTGTGATTTTTGAGCTTCGGCTAAATATAAAACTCTCACAATAAGAAGTACAAATAAGATGACAACAAAGCTAGTGCCTACAAAACCCCATTCTTCTCCGACAGTACTAAAAATATAATCGGTATGTTGTTCTGGTACAAATTTCCCCGTGGTTCTTGTGCCTTGTAAGAAGCCTTTTCCTGAGATACCACCAGAACTTATGGCTTGTTCTGATTGGATAAGATTATACGCTTCTACTTTTTTCATGCGCTCTAATTTGGCTGGATCTTTTTCTAATCGTAACCAAAGGCTAATTCTATTTTGCTGATGTGCTTTTAAACCGTGTTCATAGAATAACTTTACTCCATAAGAAAACGCGACTGTGAAGATGAGTACAATAATATGTTGTAATACGGCACCTCTTTTTTTCTTCCTAAACAGATAAACGATAGTTATAATAACAGCCGCCGCAATTGCTGTTATTAAAATGCCGAATTTTAATGCTAAAACAGCCAATATGATTAACGATAAAGCTATAATTAAATAGACTTGTTGTAAGCCTTCACGATAAAAAACGAAGAAAAAGGCCAAATAAACGATGGTACTTCCTGCATCATTTTGAAGTAAGATTAATAAAGCCGGAATAAAGATTATAGCAGCAACCCTAAGCTGGTCTTTTATAGTCGTCATATTGGTTTGAAGGTCGCTTATATATTTAGCAACAGCCAAAGCAGTAGCGAATTTAGCGAATTCACTAGGTTGTATCGTCATACTACCGATTCCATACCAGGATCTTGCTCCATTTACATCTTTTCCAAAAATGAACAAACCTATTAAAGCTAGCATGGCGACCAAATATATGACACTAGCAAATTGTTCATAGAACTTAGCTTCAAACGAAAGGATTATAACAATAAGAGCGAAGGTTAGTCCAATAAATATAAGGTGTTTGCCGTAAAGTTGATCGGTGTCGAAATAGCTAGTTATTTCGCCAACATGAGAAGCTGACATGATATTAAAATACCCAAAACCAAGTAATAGTAAAAATAGAATAACGGTAATCCAATCGAATTTAAAGTGTCTTTGATTTTCTCTTAACATGAAGGATTACAATTTTACGTCGATTTGGTTCTGATTTTTTAAAGGATAATTTTCTTCAGTAGCATAATTTTCGATGACCTGAAGTCTGCTCTCTCCGTTAATTTTGAAAGGTTCTCCAGAGTATGGTTTCTTGTACTCGTCCTCTAAACTGTGGGTTAAAATCCACTTTTCCAAATCCGTTCTTGTAATATGACCTTTAATATGTTTTTCTATCATTAAACTTGCCATTTTTCCGGCAAAACGACCTCCCCAATATCCGTTTTCAACAAAAACAGCAATCGCAATTTTTGGGTTATCTTTAGGTGCAAATGCTACAAATATAGAGTGGTCTGTAAGTTGTGTTTTGACGCTATCTATTTTTATGAAATTTTCGGCAGTACCCGTTTTTCCACAAATATCAATGCCAGGAATTCTTATGTGTTTTGCTGTACCTTCGTTATAAACATCAAACATACCTTGTACAACTGGTTCAAAATGTTTCTTGTCAATAGTTGTGTATTTTGGAGTAGTGTATTTACTGTCTATTGTTTCTCCTTCAATATTTTTTATGATATGTGGCGTGTAGTAATAACCACGATTACCAATAGCAGCGACCATATTTGCTAACTGAATTGGTGTCGCTTCAACTTCTCCTTGTCCAATTGCATTCGAAACAATGTATGTAGATCCCCAACGATTATCTCCATACTGTCTGTCGTAATAATCACCATCAGGAATACGACCAGGTTGCCCTACGGATAAGTCATTATTCAAAAAATTTCCTAAGCCAAAACTTTTAGCATGATTTGCCCAAACGTTCATGCCTTCTCCAGCATCATCATATTTATCGACTATACGACGGTATACATTTACAAAATAAGCATTACAAGATTGTGCAATACCACCATTCATAGCAATTGGGCTTCTATGGTGGTGACAACCCGTTAAGCGTCTACTGCCATAATAATAACCCATTCTACAAGTGAACTTTTCGTCAACTGTAACAACATTTTCTTGTAATCCTATTAGAGCGTTGATGACTTTAAAAGGGGATCCAGGAGGATATTGCGCTTGTAAACCCCTATCAAAAGTGGGTTTGTTAACTTTATCTAAGAATAAACTTGAAAAATTCTTGTTACGCTCTCTTCCAACCAATAAATTAGGATTGTAACTTGGACCTGTTACCATAGCGAGTATTTCACCGCTGCTTGGATCTATAGCAACAATACCACCTCGTTTATGTTTCATTAATAGCTCTCCATAAGCTTGTAAATCTGAATCAATGGTAATAGTTACGTCTTTTCCTGGTTGAGGTAAGGTGTCTAGAGTTCCTTCTTTAAAAGGGCCTATGTTTTTATTAAATCGGTCTTTTTGTATAAACTTTATGCCTTTAACACCTCTTAAGGTTTCTTCATAGGTTTTTTCAATACCTTGTTTTCCGATAAGGTCACCTAATGTATAATAAGCGTCATTTTCAATAGTTTTCCGATTCACCTCACCAAGATCACCCAGAACATTGGCACCGATATTTGTTTGGTAAGAACGAAGTGAACGTTTTAGAATGTAGAAGCCTTCGAATTTTCTAATCTTTTCTTGAAGAACAGCATAATCTTTTTTAGAAAGTTGCGGAACAAAAGGAGATGGCAGTCTCGGAGAATAATGTGTTGCTTTTTCTAATTTGTTATCGTAATCTTCTCTTGTTATTTTTAAAAGATTACAGAACTCTTCAATTTGTAGAGAGTCTAAAGGAGCAACTTCTCTAGGAATAACCATAACATCATAGGATGGTTGGTTGGCTACTAATAATTTCCCGTTTCTATCGTACACATAGCCCCGTTTAGGATAGTTATATACTTTTCTAATGGCATTGTCTTCAAAGATGTTGTAGGCAGTGTTATCATACACCTGAAGATAAAATAGGCGTGCAATGAAAACGAGACCAACAAGGATCACAGTAGTTAAAAGTAGTAGTTTTCTCATTTTCGGTTTCGGCTAAAAAGAATTATAATCAGTACACTTAGTATTATAGTGAAAATACTAGAGAATAACGTCTTTTCTAAAACTAAAAGTATGCTAGAGATGTTAAATATTTCTAATGAGAATAAGATTGAATGATGAATTACGGTACCTAATGAAATATAAGTGATTAAACTACCAATATCTGTAGTGCTAAATTTTATACTTTGATGCTCGTACAGCATACCAAATGAGCTTTTTAATAGAATAGGTCTTATATATGCTAAACTAACAGCTGCTGCCGCGTGAACTCCTCCCGAATCAGAAAACAGATCTATTAACATACCTAACATAAAACTGAATAATAAAAGTGCTAATCGTTCTTCTCGTATAGGAAATAGAAAAATAAATATGATGTAGATGTATGGATTAATGTAACCTAGGAAATCGATATGATTACATATCAAAACCTGTACTAACAGTAGTAGAATAAATCTAACGATATTTATGCCTGCAACACTATTCATTATTGCTTTCTTCTAATAAACTAATTTCGGTACGATCTATATTTTCTAAAATATAAACGGTTCCAATGTTCGTCATGTCATTAAATAATTTTACTTGTATCGTATACGTATCTCCACTAATATCACTTTTAAAACTAGTAATAATTCCTATGCCAATTCCTTTAGGGAAAATTGAAGATTCGCCACCCGTCTGAATCGTATCTCCAACTTTTACAGGTGCAAATTGAGATACATCTTCTAATTGTACATAAATAGGTGATTTACCATTCCAAGTTAAAGAGCCAATGTGATTGGTGGATTTAATTTTCGCATTAATTTTACTTTTTACATTTAGAATAGATAATGCTGTGGAATATTTTTTTGATGTGTTGTCTATAATGCCTATAATTCCATTAGAAGTAATCACGCCAAAGTCGCGTTTTATACTATCGTTTTCACCTTTGTTTAAAGTAAGATAGTTGTTCGTTGAGGAATAACTGTTTTTGTAAACATTGGCTACAGTAACTCTATATTTTTCTTTTGCATACGTACTGTCAATAAATGTAGAATCTATAGTCGTATTCGTATTAAGCAATTGCTCTCTTAAACGTTGATTTTCTTCAGCGAGAATATCATTTTTAGTTTTCAGATCAAAATATTGGTCAACAGAATTCATGGTACCATAAACACCGCCAGTTAAAAAATTGGCTGAATTTATGAATTTACTCCTATGATAAGAATGCGATTGAATGGTTAAAGCTAAGGCAATACTAAAAAGCAATAAAAACAACAGAAATGTTTTGTTTCTTATAACAAAATTAAAAATTTGTTGCATTATTTACGTCTTATTTAATCAATACGCTTTTGTATTTAGGTAAGTTTTTAAGCACGATACCTGTACCTCTTACTACAGCTCTTAATGGATCTTCTGCAATATAAACAGGTAAGTCTGTTTTTTGAGATAATCGCTTGTCTAAACCTCTTAACATAGATCCTCCACCTGCTAAATAAATTCCGGTATTATAAATATCTGCCGCTAATTCTGGAGGAGTTTGAGATAAGGTCTCCATAACAGAATCTTCAATACGTAAAATAGATTTATCTAAAGCTTTTGCAATTTCACGAAATGAAATCTGAACTTGTTTTGGTTTTCCTGTTAATAAATCACGTCCTTGAACACTCATGTCTTCTGGAGGTAATTCTAAATCTTCAGTTGCTGCACCAATTTGAATTTTAATTTTTTCAGCAGTTCTATCTCCAACATATAAGTTATGTTGTGTTCTCATGTAATAGATGATATCGTTTGTAAACACATCACCTGCAACTTTTACAGATTTGTCACATACAATACCACCAAGTGCAATAACTGCAATTTCAGTGGTACCACCACCTATATCCACAATCATGTTTCCTTTTGGTTGCATAATATCTACACCAATACCAATAGCTGCAGCCATTGGTTCATGAATTAAGTATACTTCTTTTCCGTTTACACGTTCACACGATTCTTTTACCGCACGCATTTCTACTTCAGTAATCCCTGAGGGAATACAAACAACCATTCGTAAAGCAGGGTTAAACCAGCGCTTCTTTAATGCAGGAATGTTTTTAATAAACATGCTGATCATTTGCTCAGAAGCATCAAAATCTGCAATAACGCCATCTTTTAACGGACGAATAGTTTTAATATTTTCGTGCGTTTTTCCTTGCATTAAGTTGGCTTCTTTACCAACTGCTATAATTTTTCCGCTTATGCGGTCTCTGGCTACTATCGATGGATTGTCAACAACAACTTTATCGTTGTGGATTATCAGTGTATTTGCGGTTCCTAAATCTATGGCTATTTCTTCCGTTAGGAAATCAAAAAATCCCATGTGCTATTCTTAATTATTTGGGTTATTTGTATCTTATTCTAAAGACTATCTGTAAAAGTAGTAAAATATACGTTATTTATATGTTTAAAGATGTTTATTGCTAAACTTTTTTTATTTTTCTTTCACTTTACTTATAAAATAAATTAGATAAGGGCTTTGGCAAAAAAAAAGAACCCAAAATTAAGATGGTTTGCATCTCTATTTTGGGTTCTAAAATGAAGTTTTCTAATGTTTAAAATGACGTGTTCCTGTCATAACCATAGCTACGTTATTTTCATTGCAGTAGTCTATACTTAATTGGTCTTTTATAGAACCTCCTGGTTGTATTACTGCAGTTATACCAGCATTATCTGCAATCTCTACACAGTCTGGAAACGGGAAAAATGCATCACTCGCCATTACCGATCCTTTTAAATCAAATTTAAAGGATTGAGCTTTGTGAATCGCTTGGTTTAAGGCATCAACACGACTGGTCTGACCTGTTCCGCTAGCACATAACTGTTTGTTCTTTACTAAAACGATTGTATTAGATTTTGTGTGTTTACAAATTTTTGATGCAAATATTAAATCGTCTAACTCATTTGAAGTTGCCGTTGTTTTTGTAACTGGTTTTAAACCTTCAAGTGTGTCTGTAATATTGTTTCTATCTTGAACTAAAACACCATTCAAACAACTTCTAACGTTGGTTTGTGGCATCTCTATATCTTTTAAAATTAAAAGGATTCTGTTTTTCTTTCCTTTTAATATTTCTAAAGCTTCAGGTGCAAATGAAGGCGCGATTACGACCTCACAGAATAATTTATGAATCTCTTCAGCAGTGGCTACATCAATTTCAGAATTACTAATTAAAACTCCTCCAAAAGCTGAAACAGGATCGCCTGCTAAAGCATCTACATAAGCTTGGTGTAAGGTGTCGCGTTGAGCTAAACCACAAGCGTTATTGTGTTTTAAAACAGCAAATGTTGGTGCATCGTTTTTAAATTCTAACATTAAGTTTACGGCCGCATCAACATCTAAAAGGTTATTGTAGCTTAATTCCTTTCCATGTAATTTTGTGAAAATTTCATCAAAATCTCCGAAGAAAAAGCCTTTTTGATGGGGGTTTTCACCATAGCGTAAAACTTTACCATTATTTTCTGATATTTTTAAAGTCGGAATTTCTTGGTTTTTATTGAAGTAATTGAAAATTGCAGAATCATAGTGAGACGATACATTAAATGCTTTTGCCGCAAATTGTTTTCTATCATCTTCTGATGTTTCACCGTTTTTAGTTTCTAATAACTCTAAAAAATCAGCATAGTCATCAACAGAAGAAACACAAGTAACATCGGCATAGTTTTTAGCTGCTGCTCTAATTAGAGAAATACCTCCAATATCAATTTTTTCGATAATATCTTGGTTGCTCGCTCCAGAAGCAACTGTTTTTTCAAAAGGATATAAATCAACGATTACTACGTCGATTTGTGGAATATCAAATTCTTTCAATTCAGCAATATCACCTTCGTGGTTCTGACGGTTCAAAATACCTCCAAAAACTTTAGGATGTAATGTTTTTACGCGTCCGCCAAGTATAGACGGATACGATGTTACATCTTCGACTGGTACGACGTTGATGCCTAAGTCTTTAATGAATTTCTCAGTGCCTCCTGTGGAATAAATCGTAACGTTGAGGTCGTTTAATTTTTTTACGATTGGTGCTAATCCATCTTTACTAAATACAGAAATTAGTGCTGATGAAATGGTTTTGTTATTCATAATGTTGTGTTGTGGTTTAGATGCTGCAAAAGTACGGATATTCAAAAAGAAAATCTCGATGCAAAAACTAGTTTCTTTAAGTTTTTTGTAACAATATAGTGTTGAAAACGTCCTATCTTTAAAATGTTTAAAAACAAACCTTGCATGCTGGTCTATTTACGTTTACTAAAAGAGAGTTTTTCATTCGCTATAAATGCACTTCGTACTAATAAACTCAGGACATTCTTGTCGCTTTTAGGAGTTACGGTTGGGATATTTTCTATTATAGCTGTGTTGGCAGCCGTAGATTCACTTGATAAAACCATTCAAGGTCAATTAAGTTCGTTGGATAGTAATACCATGTATTTGGCTAATATGTCTTTTGGACCAACAGATGTGCCACGTTGGCAAAGAGAAACCTTTGATGAGGTGTCTTTTAATGAATACAAAACTATAAAATTGTCTATAGCTGATGCAGAGCATGTGGCTTTACAGTTATTTGTAAAACGTGAAAATATTAGATACGAATCGGAATTGGTAAGTAGTGTTAATACGGTTGTGGTATCACATGAGTTTATCGATATTCAGGTTATGGAATTTGAAAAAGGCCGTTTTTATAACGAATCCGAATCTAATTCTGGAAGACCTGTTGTAGTTATTGGTTCTGAGATTTCAAAATCACTTTTTGGAGAACTTGAGCCTATTGGAAAAAAAGTGCGCCTTTATGGTCAGAAATTTACGGTTATTGGAGTCGTTAAAAAAGAAGGCTCAGGCTTATTTGGAGATAGTAATGATGTTTCTATTTTTCTTCCTGCTAATTATGTGAGAAATAGATATGGAGATAATAATCCATTTATGAAGTATATCGTTATAATTAAGCCAGAAAAAGATGCTGATATTGAAGGTGTAAAAGCTGAAATTACTCAAGTAATGCGTAATAAAAGAGGCTTAAAGCCAGATGAAATAGATACATTTTTTATAAGTGTTATTTCTGGTTTACAAGATGTTATAGATACGATTATTGGAAGTCTAAACTTAATCGGGTGGGTTATTAGTGGTTTTTCTCTTTTAGTTGGAGGTTTCGGAATTGCCAATATTATGTTTGTAAGCGTTAAGGAGCGTACTAATCTTATAGGTATTCAGAAGTCCTTAGGTGCTAAGAATAAGTTTATACTATTTCAGTTTTTATTTGAAGCGGTTATACTCGCTGTAGTTGGTGGATTGGTAGGATTGTTTTTAGTGTGGATAGGAACTATAATTGGAAGTAATCTTACCGAAGATTTTGAATTTGTGCTTTCACCTCAAAATATGGCACTTGGATTTTTTATATCTTCTATAATAGGTTTGATTTCTGGAGTGATACCTGCATTAACGGCATCACGATTAGATCCTGTAGAGGCTATACGAACTGGAATGTAATTTCGTACGACCTCAATATTTAATATATAATTTCTAAAAGAATCTTTATTGGATAACCTTTACTCAGTTTAACTATTGTTATTATGGTTTTATTTTAATAAAGAAGAAACTTCTTTACAAACAAACTCTAAAAAGCGCTCGTCTGCTTCTGTAAAAGGATCTGGTGTATTAGAGTCAATATCTATTTGACCTACATTTTCATTATTTAGAAAAATAGGAATCACAATTTCAGCTTTAACTGTAATACTACAAGCGATATAATTATCTTGAGCAGTCACATCTGGAACCACAAAATTTTGATTACTTATAGCCACTTGCCCACAAATACCTTTTCCAAACGGAATTATGATATGATCTGTTGGCTCACCAACGTATGGTCCTAATTTTAATTCGTCTTTGTCTCCATTTTTAAAGTAAAAACCAACCCAATTATAATAACTTATATTTGCTTCGAGAGTTTCGCAAATCTTTAATAGGCGTTGATCAACACTAAGGTTGTCTTGTGCTACAATCGATTTTATTTCAGGTTTTAAGTCGTGTAAATTCATAGGTGTAAAAAACTTTTTGCAAAAGTATCTAAAATACACTGTTTTAAAATGCGGTTTTTATAAATTTAACAACAAACTAACATTAGGAATTTTTGAAGGCGCTTTTAGTAAAATATAAATCTGTAATCCGTTTTATCGTTACTTTTTTGGCGGTATATGGTGTTTTGACTATTGGTTATAATGTGTACTTAAATGTATCTCATGGTTCTGTGTTTTACCCAGATTATTTAACCAATTTGGTAGCGGAACAAACCAATGCTTTATTAAATGGTTTGGGTTATGAAGCGAGTATTACGCCACATCCCAATGAACCTTCAATGAAAATTATTATCAATGGAAAATACGTAGCTCGTGTTATAGAAGGTTGTAACGCTATAAGTATTATCATTTTGTTTTTATCTTTTATAGTCGCTTTTGCAGGCAAGCTTAAAACCACTTTATTATATGGGTTAGCTGGTAGTATTATTATTTATGCTTTCAATTTAATTCGAATTGTAATTTTATCAGTAGGACTCTATCATTACCCTTGGAGAAGAGAGATTTTGCATACCGTTATTTTTCCAATGTTAATTTATGGTACTGTTTTTTTGCTTTGGATGGTTTGGGTGAATCGATTTTCTAAAAAAGCGAAGTCGAATGCGTAAATTAATCACCTATAGTTTCGTCGGAGTATTGCTACTGTTCTTAATCTTAATTAGGGCTTATGAAGACGTGCTATTTTACGATCCGTATTTAACGTTTTTTGAAAATGATTATTTGTATTTGGATAGTCCAAGACGAGAAATAGCAAAGCTAGTCTTGTTTACAACTATACGTTATGTTTTAAATACTATAATCTCTTTGGGGATTTTGTATCTCATTTTTAAAGATAAAAGTATTGTCAAGTTTTCTGTATTGATTTTTGCCGTGGCTTATGTTTTATTGCTGATTCCATTTTTATATTTTGTTATAAACCCTAATCAGGAAGATTACTATCTGTTCTTCAATATTAGACGTTTTTTAATTCAACCTATTGGCTTAATTCTACTTTTTCCGGCTTTCTATTACTATAAATTGAATCGTTAATAATTTATCAATAGCATATTATAATTCAATATTTTCGTAAATTCGTGCTGTGAAATTTTCATACCTACATAAAACAATTTCTTTCGCATTATCATTTTTGGTATTGTTCTCTACATTATCATTAACTATTGATAAGCATTTTTGTGGCGATGTTTTAATTGATGTTGCAATCTTTTCCGAAAGTAAAAATTGTGGAATGGATATTTCAAAAACGGAACAGACAGACGTCATTGAAAAAAGCTGTTGTAAAAATGAAATAGATGTCATTGAAGGCCCTTCAGATTTAACTATCAATTCTTTTGAAGACCTAGAATTTAGTTTACAACAGGTCTTATTTGCCTATAGTTATTCTTACATCAATCTTTTTGAAGGATTGCCAAGCTTGGTCATCCCTCATAGTGATTACTTACCACCAACATTAGTTGAAGATATTCATCTCTTAGATGAAGTTTACCTTATTTGATTCAGTTATAACCCTTAATAAAAAAGGATGCACATATTTATGTGTAAATAGTTATACCTGAAATTCAAACAAATGAAAAAATATTTATTTATAAAATTTATGTTCTTGTCGCTAGTGTTATCTGCGCAAGAGCAATTAAAAGGCGTCATTTTAGAAACAAGCAGCGGAAAAGAAATGCCATTATCTGGCGCAAATGTATATTGGTTAGATTCGTCAATAGGAGCCATTACTGCTGAAGATGGCACCTTTACTTTACCATATAAGTTTTCATATAACGAATTAGTTATTAGTTATGTGGGGTTTAAAACGGATACGGTAATCGTAGATGAAAACAAGTTTATTAAACATGTTCTCCAAGCAAGTGATGAGCTAGATGCTGTAGAGATTACATCGCGTAAGCAAGCGACACGAAAATCGTACTTACAAGCATCAAATACGTTTACCGTCACAAGCGATGAACTATTAAAAGCAGCATGTTGTAACTTGGCTGAAAGTTTTGAAACTAACCCGTCAATCGACGTTAACTTTGCCGATGCTGTTACTGGGACTCGACAAATAAAAATGTTGGGTTTGACCTCACCTTACATACTAATTGCAACCGAGAACATTCCGGCTATTAGAGGAGCATCTCAAGCTTATGGTTTAAGTTTTATTCCTGGGACTTGGGTAGAAAGTATTCAAATTACCAAAGGTACAGGTAGTGTCGTTAATGGTTTTGAAAGTATTGCAGGACAAATAAATGCAGAGCTCGTTAAACCTACAACAGATGATAACTTATTTGTGAATCTTTATGGTGGTTCTAACGAACGCTTAGAACTTAACACACATTTCAACACCAAAGTATCTGAGAAGTGGAGTACAGGGTTGTATTTACACGGAAATACACATCAAAAAAAGCACGATGTTAATGATGATGGTTTTATGGATATGCCAATCTATAACCAGATTAATATAATGAACCGTTGGCAATACACCAATCCTGAAAAAGGCTTCGTTTCTTTTATTAATTTGAAATACTTAAATGATGAAAAACAAGCTGGTCAAGTCAATTTTAATCCTGAAACAGATCGCGGAACAACTAATTTCTGGGGAAGTGAAATTAATTCAGAACGCTTTGAGGTAACTACAAAATTAGGTTACGTGAATCCTGAAATTCCGTATCAAAATCTTGGGCTTCAAATGGCATTTAGCCACCATAATCAAGACTCATATTTTGGGTTGAATCTTTATGATATTGAACATAATAGTTTTTATTCCAATTTAATTTATAGTTCCATTATTGGAGATTCTCGTCACAAGGTAAAAACAGGATTAAGTTTTACCTATGATCATTTTGATGAGCTTGTAAACACTACTAATTTTGAAAGAGTAGAGAACTCTGTTGGAGGTTTCTTTGAGTATGCATACGATAATTTAGATAAACTAACCATGACGGCTGGTGTGCGTGTGGATCAGCACAATAGATTAGGCTTTTTTGTAACACCGCGTTTTCATTTACGATATACGCCTTGGGAAAAGTCAGCCTTAAGATTCTCAATAGGAAGAGGGAAGCGAAGTGCTAATATTTTCGCTGAAAACCAAAATATGTTTGCGAGCTCGAGACAAATCAACATTTTAAATTCAGGTGGGAAAATTTATGGATTAGATCCAGAAATTGCATGGAATTATGGTGTAAGCTATTTACAAGGTTTTAATCTGTTTGATAGAAAGGCAGATGTAACTTTTGATTTTTATAGAACTGATTTTCAAAACCAAGTTGTTGTAGATTGGGAGAATCAGTATGAAGTCAATTTTTATAATTTAGAAGGAGATAGTTATGCTAATAGTTTTCAATTTGAATTTAATTATAATGTTTTTGAACATTTCGATTTACGAATGGCTTACAAGTATTATGATATTCAAACGGATTATACTTCTGGTAAATTAGAAAAGCCTTTAGTGCCAAAGCATCGTTTATTTGCAAATACGTCTTACGAGACTGAAGTCAAAACTAACGGTGCACATTGGAAATTTGACGCCACCTATAATTGGTTAAGTGCGCAGCGTTTTCCAAATACGCAATTAAGCACTCCTCAATTTCAACTGGCTGATGAAACACCAACTGTAGGAACGTTAAACTTGCAAGTCACCAAAGTGTTTTCTCCAAAATTTGAAGTATATTTAGGAGGGGAAAATGTAACCAATGTGAGACAAGACGACCCTATTGTAAGTCCAGATAATCCATTTGGTTCAAATTTTGATAGTAATTTTGTGTATGGTCCAATTTTTGGAAGTCTATATTATGCAGGCTTACGATTTAGAATACAGTAGCGAATTGCAGAAGAAGTGTCCCTGAAAATTCGGGATTATAAATAGAAATTAAATTTAATATGAATAGATTCCTGCTTCTGCAGGAATGACAAAAAACAAAACAAGATGAAAAAAGTAATTTTAATATTTACATTATTAGTAATGACATTAGCTTTTGCACAAGACAAAAACAAAAAAGCAAGCATAGAAGTAGATGGTGTGTGTGGTATGTGCAAAGAACGCATAGAAAAAGCAGCCATTAGAACCAAAGGTGTAAAATCTGCAGTATGGAATGTTGATACACACGAGTTAAAATTGATCTTCGATGAGCGTAAAACAGATGTGAAAACCATTTCTAAAAGTGTAGCTACTGTTGGCCATGATACCAAGGAAATTAAAGCAACTGATGAACAATATCATTCTGTGCATGCTTGCTGTCTTTACCGAGATGAAGATGTTAAGAAAGACCATGAAAAAGGAAAAGAAGACGGAAAATAAAATAGAAGCCTGAATTTAGATTCAGGCTTTTTTTATGTTCTTTTTTTATTCTTATAAAAATGAAAAATCTTTTATGGTCATTCGATAGTTTAGAAATTTCCAACGAAATTCGTGAAGTTCTTGTAAGGTTAGAATTAACTATTTTTGAATTATTAAGAATAGAGTATTGCTATATGGAAATAGACCAAATTATTGATGATATTTACCCCCTAACAATTAAATCGAAACACTTAATAAAAGCGTCGATAATTGAAACTAAATGTCATTTTTATCATTAATTAAACGATCTCTTTAAATTGTTTAAGATATTTGACCTTTAATAATATTTTTTTAAACCGGGACATTTAAAGTTGGATTTAGCTGTAAAAACATTTAAAAAAAATCAAGAATGAATTGGATACTATTAATAATTGCAGGACTTTTTGAAGTGGCCTTTGCAGCTTGTTTAGGAAAAGCTAAAGAGGCAACAGGAACTGAATCAACCTATTGGTATATCGGTTTCTTAGTTTGTTTAGTCGTAAGTATGTTGCTTCTTATAAAAGTGACACAAGTATTGCCTATTGGTACAGCATATGCGGTTTGGACGGGTATCGGTGCGGTCGGAACTGTATTGGTTGGTATTTTGGTTTTTAAAGAACCAGCAACACTATGGCGGCTATTTTTCATTACAACATTAATTGCCTCAATTGTTGGTCTGAAGGTAGTTTCGCATTAAACGTATAAATATGAATTCTTACTGATGATATTTTACTAAAAGCTTACTAAAAGATTTTTTTAGAATTAATGACGCTATGTTTTAAATTTATTTTAAAACTGAATCAATCTCAATAATGAGTAATGTCACAACTTTTTATCCATGATTTGTGGTATCTTTCTTATCATTAAATGTTTAATTAAGCGCTGTCAAGGTTTTTAAAATGTACCTACCATACCAATAGTACCTAAGCCTGCGCTTATACGCCAGCTTATAGTTTTAGGTTTAGAATCAGTATAAAATTTATTTTTATTCATAAAATTGTCAATACCGTCTACAACGACTACACTTAGAGCCATCCCTAATCCAACATCGCTCAACCAATGCGCGTTTGCCCATAATCTTGAAATAGGAGCAATGGCACCAATTGTATAAATGCTAGCTTTAGCCCAAAAATCCTCAAATTGCTTAGCTACAGCGTGTGCCATGGTGAAAGATAAAACACTATGACCAGAAGGAAATGAGTGAAAACCAGCTTCTTTACTAAATGGCTCAAATTTGTTATGGTTACCACTGTTAGGTCTTGCTCTTCCTACAACGGTTTTAGATATCGATTGAATGACTCCAGTTGTTATCGCTGAAGAAAATATCAATATGCCTGTATGGCGTACTTTTTCATTATCGGTAAATAGCCCAAAACCATAAATACCAGTGGATACTAAAAAGAAGTTTTGAGGGCTTCCAAAATAACGACCAAAGTCTTTGAAAACCTTTGGGGCACCACTTCCTTGTTTTAAAAAGATACCATTAGCTTCTTGGTCACTTAAATACAATAAACCAGTTCCTGCAAAAACACCTCCAGCAGTTAAGAAATCATCGCTTTTCCAATGTAGTGGACTTGTAAAAGAATGCCCAACACTCTTAAGTGTAACGCTAATATCAGACTTAAAATTACTCCAAGTGTTATTAACTTGGGTTGAGGTGGAGTCTGTTTGAGAAAAAGTGGGGATCGATACTAATGATAGTAAATAGAGAATTATGATGTTTTTCATTTGAAAAGCTGTAGAATTTAAATGTAATACATAATAAAGCCTTTGATTTTCATCAAAGGC
>NZ_ATMR01000043.1 GCF_000427335.1 Winogradskyella psychrotolerans RS-3
GCGAATCAGGCAGGAGGCCACCACTATCATGTCCACTCTCATTAGGGATCATGCCAGGAATTTTGAGTCTTTTTGCTTTGTCCAGGAGCAACAGGTCTGTAGCAATTGCTTCAAAAGCTGTAACAGGTAAAAAATGTTTGATTATTTTTCTATCTTTTTTCTTTCCTTCTGTGGCCAGGTACATGTCTGTCAAGGTGTCAAATGTACCCGAAGCGCCTATAAGTTGTTGGGGTGCATGTTCTTTTATGGCCTTGGTAAGGGGGAGAAGTTTTTGGGATAAATAGGCATAAAGCTTCTCCACTTCTTCTGGTAAAATGGGGTCGTGATAATGAAACAGGTCCAGCAGTCTTTGGCCACCTATTTCAAAACTACCTTTCCAGTAGTATTTACTTCTTCATTTGCCAATTATGAATTCTACAGAGCCTCTCCAATGTCCATCATCAGGGCATTTTCGGGATTTAGGCAGCCACTTAGGCGAATGCCCTTGTAAATCAACTCTGCTTCCCTTTCACCATCTATGATCTGGGCTTCAATTCCGATTTGTTGTTTTATCTTCTTGA
>NZ_ATMR01000044.1 GCF_000427335.1 Winogradskyella psychrotolerans RS-3
GCTTAAACATTAAAACATTTGCATTGTACCAGGAATTAGGCGTTCCTTTGGTCATGACCGATGCCCGAAACAATCAGGGGCTAGACACGGTAAAGTCTTTATTTCTTGAAGATAAATTTGTTGTGGGGAAACCTTTTCATGAGCTTGAATTCCCTGAGTTGCTTGGAGAAGTTCAAGAAAAATTTGGTTTTAGCCAGCCCTATCAGGCCTTTCAACAATTGATTTTTGCTTCTTTTGATCCTACCTTATCTGAGGAAAAACGGATGTGGTTGGAAGAACGTGCTTCGGCTTTTCATTTTGATAACCAGGAGCAACAGACAAAAGAAACTACTGATAGGTACCGAAAAAATTAAGGAGCTACTTAGTAAATCTGTGCTTTCGGGAACGAATGAGCCAAGAAAATTTCATGGGAAATTGGATGCTATTTTCCTTCATCCTATTTGGGGGTATGTAACCTTTTTTGGTATCATGTTGCTCATTTTTCAGGCAATTTTGCCTGGGCTGAAGCGCCAATGGATTTTATAGACAGTACTTTTGCTTCATTAAGTAGTTGGGTGGTAGAAACACTGCCTCCAGGAGTTTTTACAGATTTATTGGCCGAAGGGATCATAACAGGTATTGGTGGTGTGGTGATTTTCATTCCCCAAATAGCGCTATTGTTTGGCTTCCTTGCTTTTCTGGAAGATACAGGCTATTTCTCTAGGGTTGTTTTCTTATGGACCGTATCATGCGTCCATTTGGATTGCATGGAAAAAGTGTGGTGCCTTTGATCTCAGGAATGGCTTGTGCCATACCAGGTATAATGGCCAGTAGAAACATTAGCAACAGCAAAGAACGATTGATAACCATTTTGGTAACCCCTTGGATGAGTTGTTCTGCACGGTTGCCTGTCTACGTTATTTTGATAGGACTGACGGTGCCAGATGAAGCCTGGATGGGGATTAATTTTCAGGCCATTGCACTTTTAGTCATGTACCTATTTGGTACTG
>NZ_ATMR01000045.1 GCF_000427335.1 Winogradskyella psychrotolerans RS-3
GTTCTTTGTGCATGGGATAATTGTGTTTTCCATGCATACTAAAAGTGAAAACTTCTAGGTCATTTTTAAATATTGAAGCGGTACCATTGCCTTGATGAACATCGAGGTCAACCACCAATATTTTCGTTGCCCTCTGTTGTGATAATAAGCACTTAGCAGTAATCGCAATATCATTAAGCAAGCAAAATCCTTCACCCCGATCCTTAAACGCATGGTGTGTTCCTCCAGCAATATTCATCCCAATCCCATCATCAAGGGCATAAAATGCGGCCATCACTGAGCCGTTCATAATCTGAATTTCCCTTTCTACTAATTCATTGCTCAATGGGAAGCCTGTTTTTCTGATCTCTGCTTTGCTTAATGTGAGCTGCTTTAATTTTTGAAGATATTCAGGATCGTGCACAGAAGTGATGAAAGACTCTTCAAGAAGCTCCGGCTCGAAGAAATTCTCACTTGTTAAAGTACCCTCATAGACCAATTGCTCAGGAAGCAACTCATATTTTTCCATAGGAAACCTATGCCCCTCTGG
>NZ_ATMR01000046.1 GCF_000427335.1 Winogradskyella psychrotolerans RS-3
CTTAATGGTCCTATGGATGGTGCTTTTGAGAAAGGTACTTATATCGGTTGGTTTTTGATTTCAAATGGCTGGCAAAGCAACAAAGTGTCCAATGGTAATGGCGTCTTTTATGCGGACAAGGACCTTAATACAGAAATCAAAACAGTGTCATTAAGGGATCAAATGGTGTTTTTGTACGACGCATCAGAAAAACTTCTGTTAATGGGTTGGGAAGATATCCGAAGAGATTCTGGAACCTGCGATCATGACTTTAATGATGTGATATTTTACGCTTCCTGGAACCCTATAACTAGCGTGGAGGTAACAGATTATGTGCCTATCGATACTGATGAGAAGGACCAGGATGAGGATGGTGTATCAGACTACCAAGACGAATATCCTGATGATCCAGATAGGGCTTTTAACAACTACTCTCTGGGAGCAAATACTTTTGGAACACTATTGTTCGAAGACCTTTGGCCTAGTTTCGGAGATTATGACATGAATGATTTGGTTATAGATTATAATGTCAACGAAATATCAGATGGTAATAATCGTATCAAGGAAATTCAGGTAATTACAGTAGTACGTGCAACTGGAGCAGGTTACAGAAATGGATTTGGTATACAATTGCCTGTTACTGCAGATCAAGTAGCAAGTGTAGAGGGAACCAGATTAAAAACAGGGAAAATCAAAACTTCCTCAAGCGGTGTAGAGCAAGAGCAAAGTTTGGCTACAGTGATTATTATGGACGATGTAAATGAAAAGTTACCATTCCTGGCAAACGTTAATTCTGATAATGCTCATCACGAAGAAGATACGGTGAAGGTTAATATCGTATTCAAAGAGGCCATTCGAAAGCTGATTGGGTACCGCACCTTATAAT
>NZ_ATMR01000047.1 GCF_000427335.1 Winogradskyella psychrotolerans RS-3
GGTAGTGTCATTTCCTGAAGTGATTCGGGTATCTGATAAACCTACAATTCCGTCCTTTGTCTTTATTCCAATACAAAATGTCATTCTTGTCCCATCGTTTGGGAGGCAAAGTTATCTTTTATTTGGAAATAATTGTCGTTTATTTTATTTGATATATTATTAATTTTGATTTGTAAGTGTTCGATGTATTCATGTAAACCACTGGAAATAATATCATTAACATCATCGAATTCCAGCTTAGAACGCAATTCTCCCATTGCTTTTTCAGCACTATTAGTATACCCATCACCATTGGCTCCCGAGATCTTATAGAGGCATTGTTCTGCTTCTTTCAAGCAAAAGAAAACAGACCTGGGGAAGTATTTATTCAGCAATAAAAATTCCACAACTCCTGAAGGAGAGATATTGCCATAGAGCCTTCTGTAAGTATTGAAAGCGGTTACAGATTTTAGCAAAGCCATCCAATGAAGAAAATCTAAAGGGGAACCCACTTCATCTGCGGAAGGGAGTAAGATATGGTATTTTACATCCAGGATACGTGAGGTTTT
>NZ_ATMR01000048.1 GCF_000427335.1 Winogradskyella psychrotolerans RS-3
ATTTCAATTTTACCAAATGGTGCACCTTCCTGCCCTGAATTATTTGAAGTGAATACTAATTGAGCATGCCCATCACCATTAATATCCGCTACGACCGCTCCCTCGGCTCCTGTATCTGAAAAGGATGAATGATTCGCTATTAATTTGGGGTAATCTTCCGTGGCATCAATAATTCGTAAACTAGTCTCATCCTTAATAACTAATTCGTTTTTACCATCCCCGTTGAAATCAAACATGGTAGTTCTTGTTTGACCCGATGCATCACTTGACTCAAGATTCCAGATTCTCTCGAATACTTCTGTACCGTTATATCTAAAGAAATCTAATCTATAAGGTGAAGCTACACCTATCTCAGGCTTGTTGTTCCCCGTAATATCTCCGACAAACGCAAGACTAGTATGTAGTGCATCTCCAGCCTCCTGGAATATAGTAGCTGAACTTATTAGCTCTTGATTTCGTGGATCCCAGGCATAAATGGTTCTTTCAATTTGGGGTATTTCCTTTTTACCTGATGTTACTATGATATCCAATTCTCCATCTAGATTTATATCGGCAATTGCAGTGTATCCATCCTGAGCTGGAAAGCCATTTA
>NZ_ATMR01000049.1 GCF_000427335.1 Winogradskyella psychrotolerans RS-3
ACCATGTAACATCTGCCCTTTATAAGGGCCATCCTTCATTAGAATAGGTTCGGAAGGTGAATTTCCAATTTCATTGTCCGGTAACCATATCGCCGGTGGACTGGCAACTGGTGGGTTTTGCTCTTGCGCTGCGCTCAAGCCCCATGCCATGCCATTGTAATTGTCTTTTTGGATATGTATTAATTTATTGGCAGGTAGCCATTGGCCCTGGTTGTCTGTAAGAAATAATTCATCGTCTACCCCTACCCAATTCCATTTGGCGTTCTAAGGCCATAATCTAACCTTTCGATACTTCCATCTTTGCTAATTTTAAGCGTTCTTCCTCTGTCAGGTAGTTGTCTGTCCGTAGACAATAACCGCATGGCCATGGATAAGGTAATATAAAAGTGGTCATCTTTATAAACCAAACCAAAGGCAAATTCATGGAAATCATCCGATGCTCCCCAAGCATCACAAATGACCTTGTATTCATCCATTACCCCATCTCCATCGACGTCTGTCAATTGGGTAAGTTCATGC
>NZ_ATMR01000050.1 GCF_000427335.1 Winogradskyella psychrotolerans RS-3
TGCATTCTGGGAATTTCATAAGGTACACCATTCGGTAGAGCAAATGGGCTTTGCCGCTCATTTGAGGTTTCATTGGATGGAGACCATACTGTATAAAACCGCCCAATACTTACCCTTGGCCATGATAGGCTTTGGCTTGACGGATTTTTTTATTGTCCATATTTTTGCAACCGCCATTGGGCATTTAAACCATGCCAACCTAAAGATAAGCTATGGCCCGTTCAAATATTTGTTCAATAATCCCATCATGCATATCTGGCATCATGCCAAAGTGCTGCCCAAAGGGCGATATGGAGTCAATTACGGGCTAACCCTAAGTATTTGGGATTACCTCTTTGGTACTGCCTATATTCCTCATAACGGCAGGGACATCGACCTTGGCTTTGAGGGTATGGAGAAATTCCCCAAAACTTTCTGGCAACAAATCAGCTACCCATTTACTAAGAATAAGTAGGGGATTAGAGGCTTATAGTTCCAAGAATTTTTGTGGTAAAACCGCTGTGATTTAACAGGGATTCCACATAGTTAAACTTCAATCGGACTTGTCGATTATTTCAAGTTCCTTAAATAAATGTTTTTCAAACGAATCATTGCTTCAACATAATAATAGTCTGCATATATGAGCGGAACATCAACTTCTGAATTTGCAGGGAATGCACCAACACTGTGTTTAAGGATAAACAAGCGTTTCACCAAGCTTTG
>NZ_ATMR01000051.1 GCF_000427335.1 Winogradskyella psychrotolerans RS-3
AACCGAACCTCAGAAGCCGACCCGGCACTAGTGCGCATTGCGGGCAAGCACTGTGAGGCGGGCGATATCGTCGTGCGGGCAGAGTACTTGCCTGGCGATGTGGAGCTTGGTGACCTCATTGCGGTGCCTGCAACGGGGGCCTACGGCTGGGCGATGTCAAACAACTACAACTATCTTGCTCGGCCGCCGGTGGTGGCCGTTCGCGACGGACGTGCCCGCATCATTGTGCGGGGCGAAACCGAAGACGACCTACTTCGCCGCGACGCGGGAATCACACCATTGGGAGAGTCTGAATGATCGAATACCGTAACCTTCGCGTCGCAGTTTTGGGAGGCGGAAGTGTCGGATCCCAGGTCACCGCCCTCCTGTTGGAGCACGCTGATGAGCTTGCGGCGCGTGCCGGAGCTGGGCTCGAAGTTGTCGGTGTCGCCGTGCGCGATCTCGATGCACCGCGTGATACCGACATCCCGAAAGAGTTGTTGACCACCGACGCAGAGTCGCTCATTGTCGGTGCCGACATCGTGATCGAATTGATCGGTGGGCTTGAGCCGGCGCGCACTTGGATTCTC
>NZ_ATMR01000052.1 GCF_000427335.1 Winogradskyella psychrotolerans RS-3
TGTACTTTCCTGAAATAGGTTGACTAAAAATTAAGCAATTAATTACTGTCACTTATGAAAACAAAAAATGAACACTGGCTAAAAAAAAGCTATCAAAAAGCAACTTTAGAAACCAAACTTTTAGTCGTTGACCAAATCTTAAATGGTCAGATTTCAAACAACCAAGCTTCTAAAAAATATGATATTCCTAGAACAACTATTTCCTATTGGTTAAGAAAATACAGTACATTAGTACAACAAAACATGGGTATGAGTAAAAACGATGAGATTAAAAAGCTAAAGGAGAAGATTGAAGAACTTGAGTTCCAAAAAGACTTCCAACAGGACATTATCGCTGATATGGAACTTATTACAGGTGTCGATATGTCAAAAAAGTCATTACCCAAAATATTAGCAAAAGAGATAGAGCAAAAGAAAAAACAGCGTATAAAAGAAAATGGCTCTATGGATGTTTTGGGATTTCTAAACAAGCCTTCTACAAAAGACTAAGAACGCAACAGAAAAAAGAAATAGATCATCAAAAAATGATCAAAATGGTCAAGGACTACCGTAATAAAGTAGGCTCTAAAACTGGTGGAATTAAACTACATGCGGAACTTAAAGCTAATTTTACTGAGGCTAATATTAAGATTGGTAGAGACAAGTTCTATCGCTTCCTCAGACTAAATAATCTTTTGATTCCCAAAACTAAAAATTACATCACAACGACAAACTCAAACCATATGTACAAAAAATATAAAAACCTGGTAAAAGACCATGTCCCTACTCGTCCTGAACAACTTTGGGTCAGCGATATCACTTATATTAAAACACAATACGGTCATAATTATTTAGCCATTGTTACAGATGCTTATTCTAAGCAGATTATGGGATATAAACTCGATAACCATATGAGAACATCGCTTTGTACGGATGCACTCGCTATGGCTATTAAAAATAGGAAATACCCTGATAAAAAGCTTATCCATCATTCGGATAGAGGTTTCCAATACTGCAACCCCAAATACACACAGTTTGCTGAAGATAATGGAATTACAATGAGTATGACTGAACAATACGATCCTTACGAAAATGCTGTTGCAGAACGCATTAATAGAACTCTTAAATATGAATATGGATTAAAACAAACCATTAAAAACACTGAATTAGCACAAAAAATGACACAACAAGCAGTCTATATTTATAACAATTTGAGAACACATTTTAGCCTGGATCTCAGAAAACCTGCTGAAGTCCATCTCAATCCAAACATCAAATACAAATCCTATCGAAAAAATAATGTAAATTTACCTGAACTTAAGATTTAAGAACAGAACTAGTTCAAACTATTTTTTTGCCTTCTAAACGGCTAAAAAAAATCTTTTGAACGTCTAAATATTAACTAAAAAGAGTCAACCTATTTCAGTATAATACAA
>NZ_ATMR01000053.1 GCF_000427335.1 Winogradskyella psychrotolerans RS-3
ACCGTTGGCAATAATTAAACTCAAACCCTGAACTGAACATATGAACATAAGATTTCTGGTTTTTTCATTGCTAATTTATTGCAACATCTATTCTCAAAATTTAGAAAAAGAGAATTCAATAAGTGTAATGCTGATGAATTGCTATGAAGGAAGCGAAATGGATGAAACGAAAATCGATTTTTCTGACTACTTCGCTGTTTATGAAAAAGAAAAATATTTAATAACTAATTTCGAAATAAAAAAATACGACTCTGATAGTATTGTCCAACCAAAGTTTCTAATCAAAGGATTGGATTCAATAAAAGGTTCAACCAATGGAAAATGGATTGACAGAAAAATGTATCCAGGAGAAACTATAATTTTTTCTGTTCCAAATTCAGAGGATGAAGAGAATAGCAGAAGTTATTCGATTTACATAAAAGGAGAGTTAATAGAAACTGAAAATAACGAGTTTCCGTATTTTAAGAAAATAGAAAATTATGAATTGAGAGTTGCTTTTGGAAAGACTAATGAAAGCATTGAGAAAATGCATATTCCTTCCTTTCCATCTGGTGGTTTTGAAGGCGGAATTTATCTTTATTGGATTGGAGATTTAAATGGAGATAATCGACTTGATATGTTGGTTGGAACTTCAACTCATTACGCTGGAATTGAATTAATATTCTATTTATCCGACAAGACTGACAAAGAATTATTTATAAAACATAAAGTTGGAAGTTGTTCTTCGTGCTAAAAATAACTATTGCCAACACCGTGTATAATTAATTGCTTTGGCAATTGCTTATTTGGAAAATTCCTTCGGAATTTTCCCGCGTTCGTTTTTGTTTACTAAATTAGTTGCTGAAACACGCAACTAACCATACACAGAACCGTTGGC
>NZ_ATMR01000054.1 GCF_000427335.1 Winogradskyella psychrotolerans RS-3
GGCAAACATTACACAAAACAATGCGGAAATACGAAAATGTTGAATATACAAACCAATTTGAATTACTATTCTTACTTGGTTCAACAGTAGCTGTCTTTTCTGGAATAATATTCGTGTTGAATAGAATTATAAGTTTGGGGCTATTAAAAGGAATTTTAGCTTTTGTTCTCGCTGGAATTTATTTCTATTTATTAAAAAAGAAGTTTATAGTAAAAGTTTCAGATTTTGAATTAACATCAAATCAATTGGAATGGAATAATAAAAATGTTGATTTTAAAAATTTAGAATATTATAAAATTCATTGGATGAAAGGAGCTGGAATAAAATTTAAGCTCAAAAACGGAAAAACAGTCCGTTTAAGCTCAAATGATAATTTCTGTAATTCCGAAAAATTTGTGAATTTATGCCATAATATTGACTCAAAACTCTTGAAATATAATAACGGACAAATAGAAAGAAAAAAGTCGTTTTTCGAATCTAAACAAGGTTATTACTTTGCTGTAATTATGTCGATTTTATTTGTGATTGGAACAATTTACAAATCGTTCACGGATGAAAAATTTAATTTTGGGAATTTTGCGCTAATTTTAGTTTCATTAGGAATGGTATGGAGCGGAGTTAAATGGAAAAGAAAATAACGATTTGCCAACACCGTGTATAATTAATTGCTAGGTTCTAGCCTACTTGCGAAAATTCCTGCGGAATTTTCACGGGTTCGTTAAAGTTTACTAACTTAGTTGCTTAACCACGCAACTAACCATACACAATCACGTTACAACCAATTACGTGCTACTTTCGTTAGCTATTTATGTGTTAAAAGATAGTTGACAAGTTTAAGTGAATTTAAATAATAACTTCAAAATTTAAATTATTTTTGAATAGCATATAAAAGATACAGAAATGAGTAATTTAGATGAACAAAAAAACTTTATATTCTACACTTCAAAAAGTGGAGTAACAAATATCCAAGTTAGTATCGATGAAGATACAGTTTGGATGAATGAAAAAGCTATTGCAGAAGTTTTTGGTTCAACTAGACAAAATATAAATTACCATATCAATAATATATTTTTAGAAGGAGAATTATCTAAAAGTTCCGTGTGCAAAGAAATTTTGCACACGAGAAAATTAGGAAACAACACTATTCAACAAAGCACTTCCTATTTCAATCTAGATGCAATTATATCAATTGGTTATAGAGTAAATTCTATTGAAGCTACGCAATTTAGAATTTGGGCTACAAAAGTGTTAAAAGAATACCTTGTAAAAGGGTTTGTTTTAGACGATGATAGATTAAAACAAGGTACAAATTTATTTGATAAAGATTACTTTAACGAATTAGTTGAACGTATAAGAGAAATAAGAGCGTCTGAAAGACGTTTTTATCAAAAAATAACAGACATATATTCCACTTCAATTGATTATGATACAACATCTCCTATAACAAAGAAATTTTTTGCGACAGTTCAGAATAAATTGGAATTTGCTATAACAAAACATACAGCTCCTGAATTAATTAAATTAAGAGCAAGCTCTAAAAAACCTAATATGGGTTTAACAAGTTGGAAAAATGAAAAACAAGGAGGGAAAATTTTAAAAACCGACGTTGGAGTTGCTAAAAATTATCTAACTAAAGAAGAGATAACTGAACTAAATAGAATTGTAACAATGTATCTTGATTACGCAGAAAATCAAGCAGAAAAAGGTAGAACTATGTCTATGAAAGATTGGGTTCGTAAATTGGATGCTTTTCTCGTTTTTAATGAATATAACATTCTTAAAGATGCTGGAAAAGTTAGAACAATTGTAGCTAAAAAATTTGCAGAGGAAGAATATAAAAAGTTTAGAATAACACAAGACAATGAATTCGAATCGGATTTTGATAAATTAGTATCTAAAACGAAAAAAGGGAAATTACCAGAATAAAAAAATAACTGGTTGTAACACCGTGTATAATTAATTGCTTAGTTCTAGCCTACTTGCGAATATTCCTGCGGAATATTCACGGGTTCGTTAAAGTTTGCTAATTTAGTTGCTTAACCACGCAACTAACCATACACAATCACGTTGTAAGTAATGCAGAAAAACCAAGAAACCAAGTGAAAAAGACAATATTTGAAATCACCAAAATGGACTGTCCTTCAGAGGAAAATCTAATCCGAATGAAATTGGATGGAATTTCAAGTATTGCGAATTTGGACTTTGATATTCCGAACCGAAAATTGACCGTTTTTCACAGCGGAGAAATTGACCAAATAGAAAAGTCAGTTATCGAACTGAATTTAGGCGGAAAGAAAATCTCGACTGAACAAACCGACCAAACAGAATTTAAAGAAAACGAAAGCCAAAAAAAGTTACTTTGGTCTGTACTCGTTATAAATTTTGCGTTTTTCATAATCGAAATGACAACAGGAATTATCTCAAAATCTATGGGACTTGTTGCAGACAGTTTAGATATGCTTGCGGACAGTTTTGTTTACGGAATTAGTTTGTTTGCGGTTGGCGGAACAGTAATAAAGAAAAAACGGATTGCCAAACTTGCTGGATATTTTCAAATAATACTTGCGATTATTGGATTTGTAGAAGTTTTAAGAAGATTTTTCGGAGACGAGAAACTTCCGGATTTTTCAACAATGATTATCGTTTCGATTTTCGCACTTATCGCGAACGGAATTTGTCTTTATATTTTGCAAAAGTCAAAAAGTAAAGAAGAAGCACATATGAAAGCGAGTATGATTTTCACCTCTAATGACGTGATTATAAATTTAGGAGTAATAATTGCAGGAATTTTAGTGCATTATTTGAGTTCAAATAAACCTGATTTGATTATTGGAACAATCGTTTTTGTTTTGGTAATTCAAGGAGCGTTTAGGATTTTGAAATTAAGTAAGTGAATGAAAAAAGCACTACTTACAACACCGTATATAATTTATTGCTAGTTCTAGCTTGCTTACGAAAGTCCTCGCGGACTTTCTATCTGTGATTTATTTGCTAACTTTAGTGCTTAAACACGCAACAAACCATATACAAACACGTTGTAATGCATTTTGACCCCTCCTAAAATAAGGCTACATAATTTTAAACTTAAAAAAACTAAATAAGAAACTTTAATCAAGGCCTAAGTAAAGGCTAAGTGGGTTGCTTCTTTAACTGCTGTATCCAGTTGCTTTGGCATTAAACCTTATACCTATTAAAGGTACAAAGATAGGGCTGATAAATGTTCAAAATTCGAACAACAGATTATTCAGATATTGCAGAAAAGACGCACGTCCCTTCCCAAAGAAGGTGTTGGTAAACTATAAAAATCATTGAAAGATGAGTGTGTTAAAACCAACCTGAATGCAGGCAGAGATACTTTGTTTAATATACTTAGAAAACATAATATGCCAACACTTAAAAAAAATACAGTTCCAGAATTACGAACTCTTACCTTCGTTTCTATAAGTATAGTAACATTATAAAAGATATAGAAGTTACTAGGCCTAATCAAGTTTGGGTCTCGGATATTACCTATATCAGAACCGTAAAAGGGTTCTGTTATCTAGCACTTATTGCAGATATGTATTCTCGTAAAATTGTAGGCTACGACTTAAGTGATAGACTAGAACTAAATGGATATAAGAGCGCTTAATAAAGCATGAGATTCATTTTGGGAAATTCGACTATCTTGATTTTTTGTTCATAGCGTAAGCCGCAGCTTCCATCTCAATCTCATCTTGTGACTTATGTTTATTCTGAAGTAACCATTCTACAAGTTTTCGCTTCTCAAAAAAAAGCATTTTGCCGTTGGGTTTAGAATGTGGAATTTTCCCTGAAGACGTCAGTTTATAAAGATAACTTCGGGATATACCGGTATAATCACAGGCTTCATTAAAGGTCAATACCTCCTTGCGACCTGCCAACAGTTTTTCTAAACGATTGAATCGTTCTAATATCATTAAATTGTCCATTTCTATTTTTTTAAATTATTAAAATGAACAAAAGCGCTTTTGTTTTCCCTTCGGGGACTATAGAAATAAAAGTATAAAAAGAAGTGGATGAAAGGAAAAAGAAAAGATATAAGTTATACACAACAATTAGATAAACAACACATTAAATCATATATTATTAAAATAATTGAAAAAAAATTTGCATTTTTTTTTGGAGGATGCATAAGGCATCAAAATGATGCTGAATCAAATAATTGAACAATGCCTATTTTGAGGTGTATTTTGAGTTATTAACAACGAAAATTGAATATTTTATCTATTTCTGGATATTAAAACGCAGATTTTCTAATTGATAGTCAAGTTTAATGCAGGAATACTGTTTGCCGCTTCCTTCATTTTTTTATCAATTATTTTGGCATAAATTTGAGTGGTTCTTATTTCTCTATGTCCTAAACGTTTGGAAACCGTATAAATATCTGCACCATTTTCTAATAGTAAAACTGCGTTTGTATGTCTGGCACTGTGAAAAGTTATATGTTTCGAAATTCCTGCTCGACTGCACCAACGTACAATTTCATTATTATATACTGCTGAATATTTTAAACCTATAAACACCTTTTCATTAGGTGAACACCGCGTGCCCAACAATTCACGTGCTTGACTGGAGATATATAAATACTCTACTCCATCAGTTTTCTTTTGCCTAAAGTTAACACGACTTGTATCATCTTCATCACGCACTTCACCCCAAGTCAACGCATTAATATCTGACCATCTTAATCCTGATAAACATGAAAATAAAAAAGCCCGTTTCAAGACTTCATATTTACACTCTGTATGAACTAAATTTTGTAACTCTTGGAATGTTAAGTATTCGCGCTGACTTTCTGACTGTTCAAAAGACTTAACTTTGGAGGCATAGTTAATTGACAAATAGCCTTCATCAAAAGCAGCTCTTAAGGAAGCCTTAAATTTATTAAAATATGAATATTTAGAATTAAGAGATAACGGTAATTTACTTTTAGTAAGTGCTTCCTTATCAAAATATTTACGCACGTGGTTCACAAAATTTTCATCAATTTCGTCAAAAATAGTATTTGCAGAAATACAACGCTGCAAGTGAATGAATACAGCATTCCAATTACCATAGTTTTTAGGACTTTCGTACCTCTCTTCTACTTTCTTACTAAAGAAATCTAAAAATCTTCTTTTGCCTTTCGTTGTGTTTTTTAAATCAAACTTACCTTGATAGTATTCTGCTTCTCTAATGGCCAAGATTTTTTTGGCTAACGACATTGATTCTTTATTCTCTTTTCTTTCAATAGCATTTTTAGGTTCACTATATAAATACATTTTTAGATTTTCACGGTCTCGTAAGTGTTTCCTCTTTCCTTCTGAAGATATTTCCGAACCTTTATAGTATTCTATAAGTAAGCTAATTTTGCCACTCGGCAGTTTCCGTTTTATAAGCGATATTTTCATAATGTGGTACATTTGTACTACACATTTCATCAATGTGATACATATGAGGTACCAAATATAAAAATAAAGGAAATATAAAGAAAGGATTATTTTACTTAATTAACTGATAATCAAATAAAAGAATACATTACATTAACAACGGAAATCAAATTTACTTCCCAATACAAAAATTAGCAAAAATATTACCCAACAAATCATCATTAGTAATCTCACCTGTAATCTCTCCAAAGTGGTATAAGGCTTGACGAATATCTATTGCCAATAAATCACCTGATAAATCAGTTTCCAATCCATATTGAACTTTCTGAACTTCTTCAAAAGCTTTTAACAACGCATCATAATGACGGGAATTTGTGACAATAGTTTCGTTATTTCTTAAAGCTCCTGTATTAATTAAATTGAGTAATTTGTTTGTAAGTTGCTCCACTCCAAATCCTGTTTTTGCAGAAATAGGAATAACCTGAGTCGCTTTTGAATGCAAAGCCGTTCTAATATCAGCTAGTTCAGAATCAGTAATCTGGTCAATTTTATTCAAAATAACCAACAACTGTTTTTGAGGAAACTTGTTTTTTACCTTTTCAATTTCAATAGTTATAGTTTTGATAGCTTCTTTATCTACAGCTAACTGTGCACTGCTCACTAAAAACATCACCACTTGGGCTTGTTCTATCTTTTCAAACGTCTTTTTAATACCAATGCTCTCTACCACATCTTCTGTTTCTCGGATGCCTGCAGTATCTATAAAACGGAAACCGATACCTCCTATAGAGATTTCGTCTTCTATAGTATCTCTTGTCGTACCTGCAATTTCAGAAACAATCGCACGATCTTCATTCAATAAAGCATTCAGTAATGTTGATTTTCCAACATTAGGTTCCCCCACAATTGCCACAGGAATACCATTTTTTATCACGTTTCCAACGGCGAAAGAATCAATTAAACGTTTCAACACAAAATTAATACGTTCTATAAGAGCCTTAAACTGTGTCCGATCAGCAAACTCTACGTCTTCTTCTGCAAAGTCTAATTCCAGCTCAATTAAAGATGCGAAATTTAGTAGTTCTTCGCGAAGTTTAGCAATTTCAGAAGAGAAACCACCACGCATCTGCTGCATGGCTATTTGATGAGACGCTTCATTATCACTAGAAATAAGATCCGCTACAGCTTCTGCCTGACTCAAATCTAATTTGCCATTTAAAAAAGCGCGCAGCGTAAATTCACCTGCTGTTGCCATACGACAACCTTCCCTTAAAAATAACTGAATAATTTCTTGTTGAATATAAGATGATCCATGGCATGATATTTCCACCACATTCTCACCTGTATAAGAATTAGGATCTTTAAATACGGATACCAAAACCTCATCAATAGTGCGATTATTATCAATAACATGCCCTAAATGAATGGTATGTGTCGCTTGCTTGTTTAAATCCTTATTAGAAACAGATTTAAAACATTTTGAAGCTATAGTTATGGCGTCATTTCCAGATAATCGTATAACAGCAATAGCACCACTTCCAGATGGTGTTGCTAAAGCGACAATGGTATCGTTATGCATCTTCTAATTCTTTGTTGCAAAAGTATTGTAAATTATGGGATTCTTTAAATATTAACGTCAACAACTTTAAGAGTTACCGTTTTATATTTTCCGTATTAGAGCTTTGTTTTTATATTTGTGATACATTAAAATAGTATTATGAGAAACGTATTGATCTTCACCATTATTGGACTTCTATTTTTAGGCTGCAAACCTGAAGAAAAACGAACAGATTACATTATTAAAGGTAATGCAAAAGGTGTTTATAATGGCGTTAGAGCGCACTTAAAAGAAAAAGACCAAAACGGAAGAGAACGGATTCTAGACACAGCCATTGTTGTTGATGAAAAATTTACATTTACAGGTAAAGTTACCTCTCCTAAACCGTCGATACTATCTGTAAATTCGGTAAATGGGAATCTAAACTTTATGTTGGAAAACAGTATTATTGACATCACTATTGATAAAGCAAATATATCACAGTCACAAGTTTCTGGTTCGGTTTCACAAACAGAGTTTGACGCTTATAATCAGGGTTACGCAAAACTTAAAAAAGAATCCATAGATCTACAAATAGAATTACGAAAACCATTAAGACAATTAGGTGCTAGTTCTAAACAATCACAAGCAGTAAAAGACTCTTTAACAAACCTTTTTATAGCAGCTCAGAAAAAACAACAAGAGTATCCTCTTAATTTTATAAAAGCGAATACCAACAGTTATTATAGCCTCTCTCTCATAGAGCAAGAAACCAATAAAAAAAATGCTAATATTAAAGACTACCAAGAAGCTTTTAATAATCTTAGCTCAGAATTAAAATCAACTCCTACAGGTACAAAAATTAAATTAACCTTACACAACCTTATGGCTGTTTATGAGGCTAAATCTAGAGTTGATATTGGAAAAATAGCACCAAATTTTGAAGCTCCAACACCAGAAGGAAAAACAGTGAGTCTAAATGATATTAAAGGCAAAGTAACTATTATCGATTTTTGGGCAGCTTGGTGTGGCCCTTGTCGAAGAGAGAATCCAAATGTCGTTAACATTTACAATAAATATCATAGCCAAGGCTTAGAAATTATTGGAGTATCTTTAGATGGCACGCGTTCTCAAAAAGATCCAAAACAAGCTTGGGTAAATGCTATAGAACAAGATAAATTAAGTTGGACACACGTTTCTAATTTATCTTATTTTCTAGATCCTGTAGCACAACTCTATAACATTCAAGCTATTCCTGCGGTGTTTATATTAGATGCTGAAGGTAAAATTGCAGCTAAAAACCTTAGAGGAAACGCTTTAGAAGCTAAAGTAAAAGAACTTTTAGCTCTATAACAGCTTACAATTCGATAGCTCTTAAAAGTCTTTTTTTTAGATAATATAGCTCTAGACTCGCAATAAATATAAAGCCTTTACAATTATGTAAAGGCTTTATATTTTAAGCAGCATTCTATTTTAGACTCTTAAACCGCTTCTAACTGAGGTATAGAAACATGCGTCAATTCGTTTTTATAAAATTGAAGTTCTTTTTGAATAGTTGTATATTTTGAAGATAGCGTCGTTACAAACAAGTCTTCATAATAGGCAATACCATCAAATAGATTGCTTTTAAATGCCGTCCATTTTTTAATCTGTTTAGCCGTTAGGTCTTCAGAAATGGTATCAATATCATTCTTTAAATAATCCACATACATTTTCAATTCCTTTGTAAACATATTTGGACGATCGACATTAGAAAGTACGGAGGCATTTCCATTAATGTGTTGCATCATTTGAGATAGCGATATTTCTTTATCAAAATAAGCCATATTTGGTCCTGGACAAATAACAACTCCTTGCTCCTGCCCTTTAATATCAATATCATTTTCTAAATAAGAAGCGTTTGCCAAACCAACACATAGGCACGCTTTTTCAGTTATTTTTGCTTTAGCATTCTCATAAATGGCTGGAGACACGCCCGATTTTTTAGCGTCTAGTTCCTGTAGCTTAACATCTTGATATTTTTTTGAAGCCGTACAAATCCCTTCTGGACCAAACGCTTTACTTAAAGCCAAAAATTTCTTTGGGCAAGAACTTCCTGCCTTATTATTAGCAATACGTTTTTGCTTATGAAACTCATTAGTCGTTCCTTTTATAGTATTAAAAGGAACACCTAAAGGAGAAATACCACTTAAATACAAGTCTTTTTCTTTAGCGCTACGTAATAAATCTCTAGTTTGTTGATCGACAGAGGTGGCCTCCGGCACTAACAAAAATGGTGTTCCCCAACCTACCGAATCGACCTGATAATTTTCAAGTAAAAAATGATGCTCCTCTGCGGTACCCACACCACCTTGAACCGTGATTTTTAATTCTAAAGGTTGCTCAGGAGCATCGATTTCTTTTTGATTTAAACCTTTTACATAAACCGCGTGCGTGTCTTGTATTAATTCTATTTTCTTCGTTTTAAACTCTTCTAAAATCGGCCCCAATAAAAAACCTTCGGTAGCAAAAGCATGACCACCACAGTTTAATCCGGATTCTATTCTATATTCTGAAACCCATAGTCCCTTTTTAGCCAAAAACTTTCCTTGAATTATTGCTGACCGGTAGTCACTCACTTTTAATATAATTTTCTTTTTTAAATGCCCATTCACATCTGGAAAGAAGTCTTTAAAATTCTCAAAGTAACTGTATAACCTAGGATTCATTCCCGCAGAAAGAATTACAGAAGAACATAAATTACTATTCGCAAAACCACGTAACGACGCATGTGCATCATTGTAAGCTGTTGGTAATTGTTCCCCTTTAATAAAATTATCTTTATCTACTTTGGTCATGATGTTAACATCAATAGTTCCCGCTTTTAAATGGGTTTCGAGATAACTTCTAGCCTTGTCCTTAAATGCAACTCCTTCCTTTAGTAAATTGGAAAGTCCATCTTTAAAATCCGATGTATTAGGTAAGGTGGTGATGAAGTGTTCTAAAGCTGCTTTGCTTTCAGATAATTCTGTTTTAAAATTTACGAATTTTTCTTTTACAATTGTATCAGTCAAATTTAAATACGAGGTAATCCGCTCTGCGCGATAATCTTGTACTTTCTTTGTGATTTCTTGGTATGGTACGTTGAATTTTTTGCTGTAAAATGCATTCATCTTTTCGATGAGCTCGTCGTCTATAATAGAGACTACGGACGAAATACCATATTGAGCCACTCGAATAGGACTATCAATAGTATACGCTAACCCCATTACGGGTATATGAAAACTGTGGAGTGATTTTGTTAAAGCCATCTTCTAATTTTGTTTAAAAATTGAATAAGCTACAAAGATGACTTTAGTTTTTATGTCAAAACATGACTTATGTCACACCTTTTTCCTTTATTGATCTTTGATCTTGTTAGTGAATGAGAAGTCTTATTTCAACTTTCCTGTTTTATAAAGCACAAACAGAATAATTATAGGTACGGCCAATAAGCCAACATAGCCTAGATTACTTGTAAATAAACTTGGCATCATTATTAAAGTTACAACATAGCCACCAACTGCTCCACCAAAGTGCGCATCGTGACCAATATTGCCAATTTTATTTTTCATGCCATAAATAGAATATAATAAATAGCCAATACCAAATACATAACCAGGAATCGGAATCGGTATAAAATACATATACAAGCTCATATCTGGACGTAGAAGTATGGCAGCATATAAAACACCTGTTACCGCACCACTGGCACCAATGGCGCTATACCAATACTCATCTTTATGAAAATATAATGAGAGTAAATTCCCGAACACTAAACTGGCAAAATAAATTACAATAAATTTAAAAGAGCCAAGTATCATAACCACGGCATCTGCAAAAAAATAAAGTGTAAACATATTAAACAGCAGATGTGTTATATCGGCATGTAAAAATCCAGAACTCAACATTCTTATCTGTTCTCCTCGTTTAATACTGCCAACGTTAAACTTATATTTCTCAAAAAAAATGCGGTCATCAAATCCTTTAAAAGACATAATAACGTTAGCTGCAATAATCACGATGGTAACTATACTTATACCTAAATTGTCCATAAACTCTAATCCTATAAATCAAATATAATATATATTTGTACTTCAACGCTAATATACATTAATGCAACTTATTGCTTATATTTTAATCTATCCTATTCTTTGGTTAATTTCAATTTTACCTTTTAGATTACTATACGGATTCTCTGATGTGATCTACATTTTTATGTATCGCATATTCGGCTATAGAAAAACCACTGTAAAAGAAAATTTAAGATTGGTTTTCCCTGATAAATCTAAAAAAGAGATTTCTGAAATAACATCAAAATTCTATCATCACTTCTGTGACATGATGGTTGAAGCTATAAAATCTTTAACGATTTCTGAGGCTCAAATGAACAAACGCTTTAAGTTTACGAACGTAGACCTCATCACTGATTTAGAAAAAAACAACGAAGCATTATTCTAATGTGTGCACATTATGGAAGTTGGGAATGGATTTTTATTTTACAAAAGCATATAAATCATAAAGGCTATGCCGTTTATAAACGATTAGCCAACAAACATTTTGACAAACTCGTCAAACGAATTAGAGCAAAATATAATTCCCATTTAATTACCACTAAAGAAACCTATGGTGTTCTGCTTGAAAGTAAGAAAAAAAATGAACTAACCATTAACGGATTCGTTTCAGATCAATCACCAAAAGCACATAAAGCTTTTCATTGGAATGAATTTATGGGCATAAAAGTACCCATGTATACAGGTGCTGAAATGCTCGCTAAAAAATTAGATATGGCGGTGGTATTTTTCAGTGTGAAACGAATTAAACGTGGTTATTATGAAACCACATTCACAACCATTACCGAAAACCCAAAAGCGTATAAAGATTATGAAATCACAGACTTGTTTTTTAAAATGGTAGAAAAACAAATCTTAGAAGCACCACAATATTATCTATGGACGCATAAACGTTGGAAACATAGAG
Organism: Winogradskyella psychrotolerans RS-3; assembly: GCF_000427335.1. Taxonomy (GTDB): domain Bacteria; phylum Bacteroidota; class Bacteroidia; order Flavobacteriales; family Flavobacteriaceae; genus Winogradskyella; species Winogradskyella psychrotolerans. Next base: position 11,926 of record NZ_ATMR01000054.1, read on the forward strand.
ATAAAGTGCCTGCTGAATTTCTATAAAAAATAGTACAACTCGTGTAAAAATTGATGTTTAAGTCTAGAACTCAATTAATTCATATCAAACCAAGCATCTACATTTATAGCATCACAAGGGGTATCAACTAAGGTTTTATGCACAAACTCATTATTACATCTGGAGTATTCATAATCCTTAGCCCATGCGTCATGATTCTTAGCTAAATCGATAATGCTATCGCAAACATATCTAATCTCTGCATTCGTCGTTGTAGGATGTATAGACATACGAATCCAACCTGGCTTACGAACTAAATCTCCAATAGAAATTTCATTGGTTAATTCGTTAGACATTTGCTGATCTACGTGTAATAAGAAATGGCCATAAGTGCCTGCACAACTACAACCTCCACGGGTTTGAATACCGTATTTATCATTCAATATTTTAACCGCTAAATTAAAATGCAAATCGTCAATATAGAATGAAATGACTCCTAGCCTATCTTGGTGTTGGCCTGCAAGAATGTTAAGATTCGATACGTCCCCAAGTTTATCAAAAATAATTTCAACCAACTCATGCTCGCGTTGCAACATATTATCCACTCCCATTTGTTCTTTTAAACGAATAGAAAGAGCAGTTTTTATAACTTGAAGAAAACCTGGAGTACCACCATCTTCTCTGTCTTCAATATTATCTATGTACTTATGTTCTCCCCAAGGATTCGTCCAACTAACGGTTCCTCCGCCTGGACAATCGGGTACCATATTTTTATATAATTTCTTATTAAAAACCAATATACCGGAAGTTCCTGGTCCACCTAAAAACTTGTGAGGTGAAAAGAAAATAGCATCTAATTGCGCATCTTCATCAGTAGGATGCATATCAATACCTACATAAGGTGCCGAGCATGCAAAATCTACAAAGCATACTCCACCATGTTGGTGCATTAGTTTGGCCACATCATGATGCGGAATTTGAATTCCCGTAACATTAGAACCACCGACTACTGACGCAATTTTAATGGTACAATCTTTATATTGATGTAATAAGGTTTCTAAATTCTTAAGACAAAATAAACCGTCTTCATTTGGTGGTACAACCTCAACCTTTGCAATAGTCTCTAACCAAGTTGTTTGGTTAGAATGATGCTCCATATGTGAAATAAAAACCACTGGCCTCATTTCTTCTGGAATGTTTGTATAATCTTTTATATTTTCAGGAATCTTTAATCCTAATATACGTTGAAACTTATTGATAACACCGGTCATACCATTACCAGAACAGATTAAAATATCATCATCATTGGCATTAACGTGATCTTTAATAATATGTCTCGCTTTATGATACGCTTTCGTCATAGCTGTACCAGAAACTGTAGTTTCCGTATGTGTATTAGCAACAAAAGGACCAAAATCATTCATCAGTTTTTCTTCAATCGGTCTGTATAACCGACCAGAAGCCGTCCAATCTGTATAGATAATTTTTTGTTCTCCATAGGGAGATTCAAACCGTTGGTTTTGACCAATAATATGCTGTCTAAACTGATTAAAATAGGTTTCTAATTCAGTCATTTCCGTCGTATTCGTTTCTAAAATCATCCTCTACATTTTACTAATTAAGTCCAGTATCTTAATCTTCTTTTTAATTCCTTTAAAATCAAAATTATTTACAGAACCTTAATTTACTATATGTTAGCAATGGTTTTAATTTCCGCAATAAAACGATCTGCTAAAGTATCTGCTGCGTTTTGCGATGGTGCCTCGGTATAGATTCTAATAATTGGTTCTGTGTTACTCTTACGTAAATGCACCCAACTATCTGCAAAATCAATTTTCACACCATCTATAGTGGTTAATTTCTCTTTACTATAATTAGATTCCATAGTGCTTAAAATACCATCAACATCCAACCCTGGAGTTAATTGAATTTTCTTCTTACTCATAAAGTAATTTGGATAAGACGCTCTCAGCTCACTGACTTTCATTTTTTTCTCAGCCAATAAACTTAAAAATAAAGCTACACCAACTAAGGCGTCACGTCCGTAATGAGAATTTGGATAAATAATTCCGCCATTTCCTTCACCACCAATAACCACATTATTCTTTTTCATTAAAGTTACAACGTTGACTTCACCTACAGCACTAGCTTCATAAGTTCCGCCATGTTTTTCTGTAACGTCGCGTAATGCGCGTGTAGAACTCATATTACTAACAGTGTTCCCTGGTGTTTTACTCAATACGTAATCTGCACAAGCCACCAATGTATATTCTTCTCCAAACATTTCACCTGTTTCATCCATAAAGGCTAAACGATCTACATCTGGATCTACAACGATTCCGAAATCAGCATGCTCTTTTACAACCGCTTTTGCTAAATCTCCTAAGTGTTCTTTCAACGGTTCTGGATTATGAGGAAAATGACCTGTTGGATCACAATATAATTTTACTGGTTCAACACCTAAACGTTCTAATAATAATGGAATAGCGATACCACCTGTAGAATTCACACCATCTACAACCACTTTAAAATTTGCATCTTTAATCGCATTTACATTGACTAATTCTAAGTCTAAAACTTCATCGATATGAATATCGATATACGCATCGTTAATGGTTATTTTTCCTAAATCATCAACCTCCGCAAAATTCATCGTATTTGATTCTGCAATCTCTAATATTTTCTGTCCTTCTGCCCCATTCAAAAATTCACCTTTAGCATTTAAAAGTTTTAACGCATTCCATTCTTTCGGATTATGACTTGCTGTTAAAATTATACCACCATCAGCCTGCTCTAATGGTACAGCAATTTCAACCGTTGGTGTGGTAGATAAACCTAAATCAATAACGTGAATTCCGAGTCCGACTAAAGTATTCATCACTAAATTCTGAATCATTTCACCAGAAATACGGGCATCACGTCCAACGACAACGATATAATTGTCTTTTTGGCGCTGTTGCTTTAACCAAGTCCCATAAGCTGCTGCAAATTTAACGGCATCAATTGGTGTTAAGTTATCATCTACTCGTCCTCCAATAGTACCTCTAATTCCTGATATTGATTTTATTAAAGTCATGTATATTTCTATTTTCAACAAATATAAATAGATATACTGTTTTTAACTATTTTGTGATTATGAATTTGTAATTTCGAAATATGAATTTTCTCGCTCATATTTATCTTTCAGGAGACAATGAACACATTGCAATAGGCAACTTTTCCGCAGACGGAGTTAGAGGTAATAAGTATAAATCATACCCTAAAGACATCCAAATTGGTATTCAATTGCATCGCCGAATTGATACGTTTACAGACGCACACCCTCTTTTTAGACAATGCACCAAACGCTTACATAAGGGTTATGGTCATTATAGCGGAGTTATTGTAGATATATTTTTTGATCATTTTTTAGCTAAAAATTGGAAAACGTATTCCGATATTCCACTAGATATTTACATCGCAGATTTTTATAAAAGTTTGACCAAGAACATAGATGTATTACCTCCTCGTTTTAAAAGAATTACTCCGATAATGATAGAAGGTAATTGGTTACTCAGTTATGCTACTGTTGAAGGTATTCAAATTGTATTAAACGGAATGAATCATAGAACCAAAGGACTATCTAAAATGAATGAAGCAACTAAAGAACTCAGAGAACATTATGATGCTTTTGAGGCCGATTTTACGTTGTTTTTTGAAGACCTTAGAGCATTCAGTGTTTTAAAACGAATTGAGATTGAAAAGCAATTTAATTTAAAATAACCACTAATTTAGCAACCTTAAAAGTGATATGTAAAGCTTTTTTTAACTTTATTAATTTTTATAGGACTCTAGTCACGTATTATGGCAAAATCATCTAAACTAAAAAAAGCACTAAAAATTATAGGTGGCGTTATTGTATTCTTCACTTTACCAACCTTACTTCTCTTTGGGTTTATTTATTTAAAATATAATGAAGAATTACCAACAGGTCAACAAGGTCCTAAAGCTGAGCAGTTAGCTAATAAAATGCTTAAATCATTAGATGAATCCGCGTATTTAAATACGGATTATATAGAATGGACTTTTAAAGGCAGACAAAAATATAAATGGTATAAATCGGACAATACCTGTGAAGTCTATTGGAAGGATTTTACAGTGATTTTAGATTTAGAAAACCGCAGTAACTCAAAAGTTTTCGTCTTAGAACAAGAGTATAATGGCATAGAAAAACAAGACTATATTCTTAAAGCGGAAAACTATTTTAATAACGATTCGTTCTGGTTGGTTGCTCCTTATAAAGTTTTAGACAAAGGCACGGAGCGAAGTATTGTAACAACGGAAGGTGGTAAAGAGGCTCTTTTGGTAACTTATAAGTCTGGAGGCACAACACCAGGCGATTCTTACCTTTGGCATTTTGATGATGAAGGAAAACCAAAAAGTTTCCAAATGTGGGTCGATATTTTACCGATTAAAGGTTTAGAAGCTACATGGGAAAATTGGACGACTACGGAAAGTGGAGCCCAACTACCAACCTTTCATAAACTTTTGATTTTGGGTATTGAGATTACAGATATTAAAGGCTTAAAGATGTAATACTGTTCCTTGCCAAATGAAATTGTTTCATGTGTTGTAATAAGATTTCAATTAAGTTATAAAGAAACTATCTCTTTTAACTTTTCACTATTAACAAAAACTATTTAGACCGTTGCCCAACAAACTGTTGACTCTTCAACTTAAACAATACATTAAAACTCGTTAAGCTTCCATAGCTTCTTGTTATATACTGCTGAAGGTCTATTTTTTCTTGTTCTTCTAAGTTACTCGAATTTATCTTTTGTTCCATAACACGAAGGCGGTCACGTACCATAGTAATTTTATGAAAGAATGTATCTATTGGTACTTCACTAGACTTTAAATTAGAATCTCCAGGTGTCATAATCAATTTTCCACCTTTCCATTTATCTGCAATTGTAATAACTTCAGATACATCAGACCATTTTTTTAAGATGGACTTCAAACTACGCTCTACATCGTAAAAACTTACAGTGTCCACGTCGTCCTCTGCAGCTTCGATAATTTCGAACTCAGAATCTAAATCAATAGTCTCTAAACCGTCTTCAATAAAAGTGACCCAATAGTGTTTTGAAGTGACGTTAGTCACCACACCTTTTCCATATTCTGAATGCTTTATTCTAGATCCTATTCCCAGTAATTTCATAGTGTTCTTTATGTGCTATTTGAGTTAATAAAAAAACCAAAATAACAAAAAAATAGCTTAAAATTAAATTGATTTTACAAATGTTAAGAATTATTAAAAGTTGTATTTCGCACGAAATAATCTTATTATTTTTACAGTAAACACAATCTAAACCCAATTAATTATGAAAAAAATAATTTTCACACTTTTATGCTTCGGCTTTATCTTAACAGCTTCTGCGAATAATGACCCTAAGATTGGGGATTTATTAACGGTAAAAACACCAACTGCACAAGGATTTAATCACGTTGATTTTCCTAAAGCTAATATTTTAATAAAACGTGGTGTTGTAACCAATTATAAATCGGTAAATAATGAGACTGTTATCATAGACAAAGTAGAAACTGAAGCTAACGGATCTACGACTGTAATTCTTAAGAAACAAGATGGTTCTAAATTCTTTGGCTTTTTAAATAACGTTAAAGCTGATTATACAAAAGCTATAGGAGCAGGAGAACTTGTTGCTATTAAATAACATCACTTTTGGCATTTAGCTTTTTAGATATAAAAAA
>NZ_ATMR01000055.1 GCF_000427335.1 Winogradskyella psychrotolerans RS-3
CACGCTGATTTTTGTTTCCGGACATATTGACCTTGCAAAGAAAACCAATGCCTCAATTGTCTTTGGACCAACAGATATGGAATTGGGTTTTGAAGCTACAGTAGCAAAAGATCAACAAGAATTTATCCTTGGAAAAAGTAAAATCCGAGTAATACATACCCCTGGACATACCATGGAAAGTTCGGTCTTTCTTTTGATCAATGAGGAAGGGAAGTCAGAAGCATTGTTTACTGGTGATACCTTATTTATCGGGGATGTTGGTAGACCCGACCTCGCTCAAAAAGTAATAGCTGACCTTACCCAAGAAAAACTTGCGGGATATTTATATGACTCCTTAAGGGAGAAAATTTTACCCTTACCAGATGATTTGATCATCTATCCTGCACATGGTGCTGGAAGTGCCTGTGGTAAAAATATGAGCAAAGAAACGCATGATACTTTGGGTAACCAGAAGAAAACAAACTATGCCTTACAAGAGATGTCTAAGGAATCCTTTACTGCTCAGGTATTAAAATGGTCTTACTCCTCCTCCTGCCTATTTCCCCCAGAATGTAATGATGAATATAAAGGGATATGACAGCATAGACGAAGTTCTAGAAAGAGGACAGGAGGCACTTTC
>NZ_ATMR01000056.1 GCF_000427335.1 Winogradskyella psychrotolerans RS-3
AGAAGTTTATAAAGGATGAGGTCAAAATTATGGTGGCCACAATTGCTTTTGGAATGGGAATAGACAAGTCCAATGTGCGGTTTGTGGTGCATACCAACATGCCTCAAAACATTGAGAGTTACTATCAGGAGACGGGACGAGCAGGACGAGATGGTTTGCCTGGAGAAGCTTTGTTGTTTTATAGTCTGGGGGACAGTATTACCCTGAGAAGGATGATAGAAAGTGCTGACAACGAGGATTATGTAAAGCACATGAAGGCCAAGATGAACACAATGGTTGAGTTTTGTCAAACGAAATCCTGCAGACGGCGATATTTGCTTAACTATTTTGGAGAACAATATCCGCAGGACTGTGGCAATTGTGATGTCTGTTTTCATAAAAACAATAAGTCAGATATGACTGTTTTTTCCCAAATGCTACTTTCAGCGGTAGTTCGGTTGGGACAACAATTTGGATTGGGGCATGTTATTTTAGTTTTAAGAGGATCACAGGCAGCGAAAGTAACCGAAAGCCAAAAAGAATTATCCGTATACGGAATAGGTAAGGATAGAAGTGATGACTTTTGGAAAAGACTGGGCTTTCAGCTTATATCAGAAGGATACCTCACTCAGGAGGACCCGAAAATGCCAATTTTGAAATTGAGTGAATCAGGATGGGAGAAATTGAAACGCAAGGAGAAATTTCTCTTGGCCATGGAAGAAGAGGTGTTCAAGCGGGCCGAGACAAGCTCTGAAAAGGATGAAGCCCTTTTCGATAAACTTAGAGTGATTCGTAAAGAGCTGGCAGACAAGCAGAATGTTCCCCCTTATATTG
>NZ_ATMR01000057.1 GCF_000427335.1 Winogradskyella psychrotolerans RS-3
CCTTTATTCCGTACAAGTCAAAATTGCACACAACGGTTGGGTATAAACTTAGTAAGGGTTTTGAATGCTATTAATTTAGGTTTGTAAACTACTTAGGCAAACACAAAACTATGTTTAGTTATCGCCTTTAGCCCTTATTAAGTTTATACCGTGTTGTGGTTAGTTTTAATTCACCTTGGTCATAATAACATCAGTTGGCACGCTAAATTCTGTGGGGTCTCCTTGTATTCTAATACCTCTAAGTCGCTCTACCTTCCATTCAGCGGTTATAGGACAACCTAAACAGCCTGATTGAATTGTTAAACTTGCATTACCCGACATTCGTTCTCTTTCTGCGGCTCCATTTTGGCAATTGATAGAATTATCATCTAATAAGGCTCCCATTATAATTCCATCTTTAGAACCACCAAAGATAACGTGACGGTAATTTGTATTTGAATTTGGGATAATGTAATTAGAAGCACAAATTATAGTCTCAACACCATTGTTAGTTTGAATAAACCAATAATCACCTTTTAAATCATTCCCATCTTCCCAAATGGTAACTCTAAAGATATCATTACCATTTTGATGTTCCCAAGTTCCTACAAAAGGTGCATTATTCGGGTCTTGTGCATATACTTGTTGTACTTTACAAGAAAAAAATAAAGTAATTAATAATATATAAAATGTTGTTTTCATAATGTTAAATGTTTTAGTTACAAGAAGTTTCTCTATGTGGTTCGTTATTTTTTAAACTTAGTTTTGAAAAGGTGTTAAAGGTAGCATCAGTTTCAAAAAGATGCGCCCCAATATTAGCCTCGTCCATAAAATTTAAAAACTCTTTTAAATCGTTTTCATTCAAGGTGTCAATATTAGGTGCATTAGGGTCGGTTGCTTTTATTTTTGGATTAAATTTTGGGTCAAAATACTTTTTGTAAAGAGGTTCGAAAGCATCTTTGGATGCCCAATATTTTGGATGCTTAGAAGGCGGTACATCTATCATTTTCTTATATGTTAAATAAAATAAAAGGTCTAAAAACTTTAATTTCAAGTTTTTTACATATTTCTTCAAATTGAATTTTGTCAAATAAATTATGATTAGTAATAGCAATACAATCAATTTTAAGAAGATCTACATATTCCTTAAGTGATTCTATGTCAAATTCAAAATGTCTGTCGCTTACAGATTGAACGGTGTGAATATGGAAATCAATTTTTTTCAATTATATATGTTTTTTTAAATTACCGCCAACGTGTTGGTATATGGAAAGTAGCAGATTGATATGCTGCTAATTTTTAAATTATAAAAAAGATAGCAGAAAAGACTTAAACCTTTGATTTTGCTCCTAACTGCTATTTTTTATATACCGTGTTGTAGGTAGTATTTATAATTCAATAATTTCCATTTTTTTCACCTTCCAACTATCTTCTTTAAACAAATATGTTTTTACTTCTATATTCTCAATAGCATAATAAAAAATAAGTTCAGCTTTTTTAGTAAAAACTTCAATTTTTTTTATCTCAATATAATTTTTAGTTAGAATATCAGATTTTTTCTTTATTTTAATATTTAAATTCTTAACATTAATCTTTAAGCCCGCTTTAACTATATCATTCTCCACTAGAATTAAATTCTCCCTATTTTTTATTTCTAAATGAAGATAATTTTTGAAATCTGAGTATTCAATTGTTTCTGAAATTATATTGGACTTATCTGCTGAATTTATTTGCGCTTTACAAGATGTGAAACTTATAAGAATAAGAAAAACTAAAATGTTATTTTTCATAATTTTTTAATTACTAGTTAAAATTGTTTGAGCATTACTTCTCCACACAGTTTGACCATATACATCTTCTTCGAATAACTGACCTTCTTCCCCAGGATAATCTGTGCCATCAAGGTTATCACCATAATGAACATATTCATGCAAAATTGTAACTCCAACTAGAAAAGCAAAGGAATTTGCTAAAACTGAGTTTGGTGTTGAGTTTTCTAGGTCATTAACTAAATCAATATCTATATAAAGAGTATCTGGATTAGATGAACTTTGAAATAAACCATAAGTATCAGAGTTACAAGTAGTACAAAAACTATCAAGCTGAACAATTTCAACTATTGGACCTTCTCCCCATTCTAAGTGTTGTTCTATCTGCGCTGTTGTTAAATCAGTATAAGCCTTAATCGCGTTTACAATTGTACTATTATCTTTAATGGTTGGCAACTGATTTTTTAAATACTCTGTTAATTTAGGATAATCTTCTTTGTACTGAGTAGATAAAGCAGGTGGATATTTAACCATAGGATAACAGGTTACTTCATTAGTAGTGCCACAACCACGCGGATTGCTATTGCCATTACTTCCACCGCCACCACCAGAACCTCCGCTGGAACCACTTCCTGTAGTCGGAATGATATAGTTATTAATAAAAATAACCTGTACAGAATTGTGATTATGACCTTGTGGTGGTGCTACAACTACCACTTCGTCTAATTGCCCATCTCCAGGAAGATTATCAGTATTCCAACAGTCGATATCACTAAAATCTTGTAAAAGAATAAACATAAAAAAACCCGCTTGCTGTACCAATGGACTTGGAATATAACGCTTTGTCGGTATACCTGTTTCAACTTTATAGGCGTCAATAAAATTTCCATCGAGGTCGTTGTAATATACTATTCCATTTTTTATAACACCATCTTCATAAGTACTATTTGCGTAATAGGTTTCCAAAACAGAAACCATTATACCATTAACCTCTATAAATATTGCTTTGGTAGAATAGTTTCCTTCTCTATTTATATCTGTCTCTACTTCGGTCATTAATGCGTCGGTGTTTTCTAATTCGTTTTGTGTTACAGTTTCCCATTGTGGTGTAACTAAGAACTCTTGCTCATTAGTTCTATTCTAAAAACCAGATTGTGTTTTTGTATTATTGAAATTTAAAAAGATTTGCTTGGCTTTATCTACCGAAACAGTCTTAAGACTTAATTTTTCTAGAGATACTGGTGAAATCTCATCATCTTCTTTTTGACAGTTGATTAGAATTAAAGAAGCTACTATAAGTAGTGATATAATTTTTAAAATGCTTTTAATTTTTTGTTCATGATTTCCATTGTTTAAATTTAGTAATTATTTTTCAAAGTGGTAGCGATATTGCCTACGGTTTTGTGTATGGTTAGTTGCGTGTTTAAGCAACTAATTTAGTAAACAAAAACGAACGCGAGAAAATTCCGAAGGAATTTTCCAAATAAGCACTTGCCAAAGCAATTAATTATACACGGTGTTGTAAAACGTTTTTTATTCAATTCAATTTTCCAATATTATAGTTTCATCGTACGTTTTCATATTCAAAAGTCCTATTGTTCCACAATTCGGTTGAGTATATTTAGTTGTTCTTGGAATTCCAAATTTATCTTTCTCCCAACTCGTGTTGAATTTAAATTTCAAAGTGTCTAATTTCACATCGATGATTTTTGATTGGTGATTTACGATTTCCCATTCGTAATTTTCATTTTTCCAACAAATTCCGATTTCGTCTCCAATAAGAGGAATTCCGCTTTTGTCAATTTTTATATATTCCGTTTTTGGAACTGAATTGTGTTCTCCATTTATAAAATATCTCATTTTTCCTTGCGTAATGATAGTCACACATTGTTTTTTGTCAGCAGAGTAAATTTTAAAATTCGTTCTATTTGTATGGTCTCCAAATGCAATGAGAAAAACAGTTATTCCAACTACGAACATAACTACTGCTACTAAAATTATTTTCAATATAAATTTCAAATTTGAGGTTTTTCGTAAATGTTTTACAACGTGTTATATCAACTCAATTCCATTTCACATCCCTTTATGCGTTACGGATAAGATATGGTTTAACACGCTATTATAAGTTTATAAAGTTACAACATCCTTTCGATTTTTATATACGTAACTTTACGTAGTGTTTTGATAGTTAGTGATTTGTAACCAGGTTCGTATTTATTAGAATCACGTCATAAGTTTAAAAGGGAGTGTTGCAGCGTTTTTATACCTTTAAACGTTTCAAGATGTCCTTAAAGCGCGTTACATCATTTAAACTTCTGTTAAATAAAAAAATAAGTTGTTCAATTTTTGTAACTTCGCAACTCATATGAAAGAAGTCTCTCATAAAATAATGTCTTTAGTGATGGCGTTTGTAGTTTTATTTTCTACACTATCGTTCACAATCAATATGCATTATTGTGGAGACACTTTAGTAGAATCAGCTGTCTTTACCAAAGCCAAAGGCTGTGGTATGGAAATGGCAAAGCCTTCAACGGAAGGTTGTACAATTACCAAAAAGGATTGTTGTAAAAACGAACAATCCGTAGTTGATGGTCAAGATGAACTCCAATTGGCATTCGATAAAATTTCTATAGAACAGCAGGTTTTTATAGCATCATTTGTGTATACGTATATCAATCTTTTCGAAAGTTTAGATGACAATACATCGTCTTATGAAGACTATAAACCGCCACTCGTCCGCAAGCAACTCTTCAAGCTCGACGAGACGTATTTAATTTGATTTTAAAACAATAGACTGTATTATCCGGTGATGTAATTCATTAGGATGATTTTCTGTATGCGGTGTTTTCCTAATACCTATATCTAATTGTTTAAATATCAAACGTCATGCTAAATAAGAGCATCAAATTCTTAATAGAGAATAAACTCGTACCCGTTTTATTGCTCGTCCTTTTTGTAGGATGGGGAACCGTAAATGCACCTTTTGATTGGGATACTGGCTTTTTGCCAAGTGATTCTGTCGCTGTAGATGCTATTCCAGATATTGGCGAAAATCAACAAATCGTTTTCACCAAATGGGATGGTCGTTCCCCACAAGATATAGAAGACCAAATTACCTATCCATTAACCACGTCTTTACTCGGTATTCCTGGCGTAAAAACCATTCGTAGTTCGTCTATGTTTGGCTTTTCAAGCATCTATATCATTTTTGAAGAAGATATTGAATTCTATTGGTCGCGTAGCCGAATTTTAGAAAAACTGAATTCATTACCAAGTGGCTTATTACCGCAAGATGTTAATCCTGCTTTAGGACCAGACGCCACAGGTTTAGGACAAATATATTGGTACACCCTTGAAGGACGCGATGAAAACGGAAACGTTACTGGTGGTTGGGATTTGCACGAACTGCGAAGCATTCAAGATTACTACGTAAAATATGCGTTATCGTCTGCAAGTGGTGTTTCTGAAGTCGCTTCTATTGGTGGTTATGTGCAGGAATATCAAATTGATGTGAATCCGGAATTGATGCGTCAATACAACATCGGTTTAAGCCAAGTTGTAAAAGCGGTCAAAGAAAGTAATCAAGATATAGGAGCACAGACTTTAGAGATTAATCAGGCGGAATATTTAGTTCGTGGATTGGGTTATGTAAAGTCGGTAGACGATATTGAAAACGCTGTTGTGACTTCCGAAGATTACACCTCTATTAAAATTAAAGATATAGCAAACGTTTCATTAGGTCCTGCAGCACGACGTGGTATTCTAGACAAAGAAGGAGCTGAAGTTGTTGGTGGAGTTGTCGTAGCACGTTATGGGGCGAATCCGATGGAAGTGATTACCAATGTTAAAGAAAAATAGCAGAACTTAAAGGAGGTTTGCCAAGCAAAGTTTTGGCAGACGGCCGTACCTCTCAATTAACAGTCGTGCCTTTTTACGATCGTACCGAGCTTATTGTAGAAACATTAGACACCTTAAATGAAGCTTTAACCCTCGAAATATTAATTACAATTTTAGTCATCATTGTGATGGTCTTTAATCTGCGTGCTTCCATTTTAATTTCCGGATTATTACCTGTGGCTGTTTTAATGGTTTTTGTGGCCATGAAATTATTTGATGTGGATGCCAATATCGTGGCACTTTCTGGTATTGCGATTGCCATAGGAACGATGGTAGATGTCGGAGTGATTCTGGCTGAGAATATGATTCGGCACCTCGATGATAAAAAATTGCGACTGCGAGATGATGGTTCAGAATACACCATAAACGAAGTTGTTTACAACGCCACTTCAGAAGTTTCTGGTGCCATTTTAACAGCCGTATTAACCACAATTATCAGTTTTGTGCCTGTCTTTACTATGATCGGTGCCGAAGGAAAATTGTTTAGACCTTTAGCCTTTACTAAAACAATGGCGTTAACGGCTTCCTTAGTGATTGCCTTATTTTTAATTCCACCTTTCGCAGCCTATTTATTTAGAAAAACGACGCTTAAAACATCATTTAGACATATCTTAAATGGTGTCTTAATTGTGGCTGGACTTGCTATCGTCATAAGCGGTTATTGGTTAGGCATTGTTCTGATGGCGTTTGGAGTCACAGGATTACTAACGCTATTAGGAAAATTAGATACGAAAAAAGGGAATCTCATTAACATCATCATGTCTTCAGCAGCTATTGTATTTCTTCTTGCCGACTATTGGAGGCCTTTAGGTTTTGATCGTAGCATCCTTATCAACTTGGTTTTCGTGGCCATTATCTGCTTCGGAATATTAGGAATATTCTCTGTGTTAAGACGTTTTTATGGTCAAATTTTAGCATGGGCTTTAGCGAATAAATTGTTGTTTTTATTAATTCCGACACTCGTATTGGTTTCTGGAGTGTGGATTATGAATAACACTGGAAAAGAATTTATGCCATCCTTAAACGAAGGTTCTTTTCTGCTGATGCCAACTTCATTACCACATTCTGGCGTGGAAGAAAACAAGCGTGTGCTACAGCAATTAGATATGGCTGTAGCGACGATTCCAGAGATTGAAACCGTTGTCGGAAAAGCTGGTAGAACAGAATCTGCTTTAGATCCGGCACCTTTATCCATGTACGAAAATATGATTCAGTATAAATCTGAATACATGCGAAATGCAGAAGGGAAACGACAACGTTATAAAGTTAATGACGATGGGTTGTTTGAATTGAAAGATGGACGACTGTTTTATAATAAAAATTTAGCTGTCAGTTCGAGCGCAGTCGAGAACAAAGCGGAAAACATTTCAACGGCACTTAGTGTGGCAAGCAATCATCTCATAGAAGATGCTGATGGTGAATACTATCGTAACTGGCGACCAGAAATTAACAGTCCAGATGATATTTGGAATGAAATCGTAAAAGTCACCAAATTACCAGGAGTGACGTCGGCGCCAAAATTACAACCTATTGAAACCCGATTGGTAATGCTACAAACAGGAATGCGTGCCCCAATGGGAATTAAAGTGAAGGGGCAAGATTTAAAACAAATTGAAGCGTTCGGATTGCAATTAGAAACACTTTTAAAGCAAGCTGAGGGTGTTAAAGTTGAAGCCGTTTTTGCTGACAGAATTGTAGGGAAACCGTATTTACTCATCGATATTGATAGAGAAAAAATAGCGCGTTATGGAATTTCTATTGAAGATGTTCAAAGTGTGTTAAAAGTTGCTATTGGCGGCATGGCATTAACGCAAACGGTAGAAGGGAGAGAGCGTTACGGAGTTCGTGTGCGTTATCCAAGAGAGTTGCGTGGCAATCCAGAAGATATAAAAGATATTTACATTCCCGTTGAGAAAGGTAGCCCTGTACCCTTAAGTGAATTGGCGACGATTCGTTATGAGCAAGGTCCGCAAGTGATAAAAAGTGAAGATACCTTTTTAGTCGGTTATGTTCTGTTCGATAAAATAGACGGATTTGCAGAAGTTGATGTTGTAGAAAATGCACAAGCCTTGTTTCAAGAGAACATAGATTCTGGTGAATTAATAGTTCCAAAAGGGATCAGTTATAAATTCACAGGTACCTATGAGAACCAATTACGCGCAGAAAAAACATTGGCTGTTGTGGTGCCATTGGCATTAGCCATTATTTTTATAATTCTCTATTTTCAGTTTAAATCGATAAGCACATCGTTAATGGTGTTTACAGGAATCACGGTGGCTTTCGCAGGTGGTTTTATTATGATTTGGTTGTATGGACAAGATTGGTTTTTCAATTTTAGTCTCTTTGGTGAGAATATGCGAGATCTTTTCAACATGAAAACCATCAACTTAAGTGTGGCAGTTTGGGTTGGATTTATAGCACTATTTGGAATTGCTACGGATGATGGTGTGGTGATGGCAACTTACTTAACTCAAACCTTTGATCGTGAAAAACCTTCTGATAAAATGAGCATTAGAGCTTCCGCTTTACAAGCTGCTGAAAAACGAATTCGTCCATGTTTAATGACCACCGTGACTACCATTTTGGCTTTGCTTCCGGTATTAACGTCCACAGGAAAAGGGAGTGATATTATGATTCCGATGGCCATCCCAATTTTTGGAGGTATGGTGATTGATATTACATCTTACTTTATTGTGCCTGTTTTATATAGTTGGAGAGAAGAGTTTCGATTAAAAAGATTAGAGAAAAAAGAGAATAGAATATAGACTTTAAAAGAAACACTAATGAGAAACTACAATTATCATATCATACTCAGAACAGTTTTTGTTCTTGGCTCTTTACTCTTTGCTCTTCCAGCTCAAAGTCAAGAACTAGAAACCTATATAAACGAGGCTTTAGAAAACAATCCTGAAATTCAAAAATTCGAGGTGCAGTATAGCATTGCTTCAGAGAAAGTGAATGAAGTTAATACGCTTCCAAATACTGATTTTAGCGCAGGCTATTTTGTAAGTGAGCCAGAAACACGCACAGGTGCACAACGTTTTAAAATTTCAGCAAAACAAATGCTGCCTTGGTTTGGTACGATTACGTCTCGCGAAAATTATGTAAGTGCATTAGCAGATGCTAAATATGAAGACATCGTAATCGCTAAACGAAAATTAATGACGTCAGTGTCACAATCGTATTATAATTTGTATGAAAATAGCGCAAAGCAAAAGGTGTTAGAGGAAAATATAAAACTGCTTGAAACATACGAAACACTAGCTTTAACTTCCGTTGAAGTTGGTAAAGCATCAGCCGTAGATGTATTACGATTGCAAATGCGACAGAATGAAATGGAACAATTATTAGCGGTTTTACGTCAACAATTCTACGCAGATCAGACTACTTTTAATAAGCTCTTAAACCGTGATAAATCAATTGAAATTAAAGTAAGCGATTCATTACTCATGCCTTCCGAAGATATCGAAGTTATTACTGAAGATTTAGCATTACATCCAGAATTACTAAAATATGATAAGTTATATGAGTCAGTGGCACAATCTGAATTATTAAATCAGAAAGAAAGCAGTCCAATGATTGGTTTTGGGTTAGATTATATCGCTATTACAGAAATGCCAAATATGGATTTTAGTGATAACGGAAAGGATATCGTAATGCCAATGGTTTCTTTATCTATTCCAATATTTAATAAAAAATATAAATCGCAGACCAAGCAAAACCAATTGCAACAACAAGAAATTGAGTTTCAAAAATTAGAACGTTATAATATTTTAGAAACGCTTTTAGATAAAGCTATAAACGATAGAATTTCATCTAGAATCTCTTATGATACTCAAACTAAAAATTTAAAGCAAGCAAAGGACGCGGAATCAATTTTAGTAAAAAGTTATGAAACAGGAACTATTGATTTTAATGATGTATTAGATATTCAGGAATTACAGTTGAAGTTTCAAATGAATCAAATAGAGTCGATTAAAAACTATTATGTACAGTCGACCATTATTAATTATTTAAGCAACTAAAACATGGAAAAATTAAAATATATAATACTACTACTACTGTTAATTACCACGCAATTTTCATTCGCACAATCCAAAGAAGGAAACAGTGACAATCTACCTGTAAAAGAATATACACTAACCATAGATAAAAAAACGGTTAACAAAGCGGGTAAAGATGTGATGGGAATGACTGTTAATGGTACCATTCCTGGTCCGGTTTTAGAATTCACAGAAGGAGAATATGCGGTAATTTATGTTAAAAATAATATGGATGTTGAAACGTCTATTCATTGGCATGGACTGCTACTGCCTAATTTTTATGATGGAGTTCCTTATTTAACCACACCACCTATTGCACCTGGAACAACTTTTAAGTATGAGTTTCCTTTAAAACAGTCCGGAACCTATTGGTATCACTCGCACACGATGTTACAAGAACAAAGTGGTGTTTATGGGTCTTTTGTAATTAAGCCTAAAGAGCAAACATTGGAGTATGATAAGGAAATGGTATTACTATTATCGGATTGGACGAATGAAAAACCGATGAATGTTTTAAAAAATTTAAAGCGAGGTAATGAATGGTATAGTATGAAAAAAGGAACTGCTACACCTTTAAATCAAGTGATAGCCAAAGGTGCACTTGGAGCGCAGTTAGATTTTTGGAGACAACGAATGGAAGGAGCTGACATTGCAGATGTATATTATCCTGCATTTTTGATTAATGGGGAAGAACGAATAGAATATCTAGAGTTTAAACCTGGAGAAAAAGTTAGGTTACGAATTATCGATGGTGCTGCATCCTCTTCATTTTGGATGACTTTTGGCGGCGAAATGCCAACTTTAGTGTCTGCAGATGGACTCGATGTTGTTCCTGTTAAAAAGAACAAAACCTTTATTGGTGTTGCTGAAACTTACGATTTTATAGTAACAATTCCAGATAATGGGAAATTAGAATTTAAAATTACGGCTCAAGATGGCTCAGGTACAGCATCTGCGTTTTTTGGTAATGGCGACATACTGCCTGCTATGGAAGTTCCTAGACCAGATAAAATTGCTATGATGCAACAAATGGCGAAGATGGATATGAAAATGGGAGCTCACGCTTTAAAGTTTCAACCTAATAAAGATGAGCGCCACGAAATAAAGGAGGAGTACGGTATGCAAATGGATCATTCAAAAATGAACCATGCTGAAATGAACATGGATAAGTATAAAGATTCAATGACGCCTAAAAAGATGGATCATTCAAAAATGGATCATAGTAAAATGACTATGGATGAACCTCAAAAAGAAGTTATGGATAGTAATATGCAGCATTCTAAAATGGATATGGAGGATAAGGATATGAAAATGGACGCGATGCAAAGTATGGACATGTTTTCGGAGTATAATTATGATTACTTAAAATCACCAGATAAAACAACGTACAAAAAAGACGTTCCAGTTAAAGAAATTCTATTAAATCTTACAGGTAATATGAACCGCTACATTTGGAGTATGAACGGTGTGCCCTTAAGTGAAGCAGATAATATTAAAATAAAAGGTGGTGAAGTAACACGGATGACTTTTAATAACCTTACAATGATGCATCATCCTATGCATCTTCATGGTCATTTCTTTAGAGTTATCAATAAAAATGGCGAATACTCACCATTAAAGCACACGGTAAACGTTCCACCAATGCAAGAAATTACTATTGAGTTTTATGGAGATGAGTATGGAGATTGGTTCTTTCATTGTCACATATTATACCATATGATGAGCGGTATGGCAAGAATTGTCAGTTATGATACACCTCGTGATGAGCGTATGGAGCCATATCCAGTTTCAAACCTAATTCATGAAGCAGACCAGTTTTACTCATGGTCAATGTTAGACGCTGCTTCGCATATGACAGAGTTTAGTTTTGTGGCATCAAACCTACGTAACCAATTCAATGTTTCGGCAGAATATGGTTGGAATCAAAACCTTGAAGCCGAAGTAACTTACGAGCGTTACTTGCACGATTATTTAAGAGTGTTTGTTGGTGTTAACATTGAAAATAAAATGGAAGATTCAATTGACGATATTGAAACTACAGCTATTGCAGGAATCCGTTTTTTAACACCTTATTTATTTAACCTCGATGTCCGTATGGATAGTAAATTAAGACCACAAATAAGCTTAAGCAGAGAAATAATGATTTTTCCAAGAACTGCCATTTTTGGAAACTACGAATATCAAGCTGATTTTGGTTGGGTAAACGATCTGCCTTCAGGAGATAACTTTAACAATGAAGTGACTTGGAGTGTTGGAATAGAATATTTTTTATCAAAAAACTTTTCACTTATGGGAAGTCATGATAACCGTTTTGGAACTGGAGGAGGCTTATCAGTTCGATTTTAATCACATATTAATAAACACATAAAAAACAATGAAAAATTTAAAAGTAACAACAGCAATTTTAGTAATAGCTTTTATAGGCTTTACTGCAATGTCTTGCAAAGACGGTAAAAAAGAAGTATCAAATGATGAGATGCACTCTGAAATGAACCATGATAACAGTGATGGACATCACGATGGAGAAGAAAATGAAATGGCTATGAGCGACGATCAAAATGGAAGCTCTGAGAATATATTAAAAGATTATTTTAATCTGAAGGACGCGTTGGTAGCAGATGATGAGTCTAAAGGAAAAGAATTAGGTGCAATCTTAGTAGAAAGTTTGGATAATCTAGATGTTTCAAAATATACGGATGATCAAAAATCAGAGCTAAATGACATTATTGTAGATGCAACGGAACATGCAGAACATATTTCAGAGAGTCCAATGGAGCACCAACGTGAACATTTTAAAATTTTGAGTAAAGATGTCACGGATATGGTTGCAATTACAGGAACAGAAAACACATTATATGAGCAGTTTTGCCCAATGTATGATAAAGGAAGTGCTTGGTTGAGTATGAGTAAAGATGTTAAGAATCCTTATTATGGGAGTAAAATGTTGACTTGCGGAAAAGTGCAAAAAGAGATTAACTAAATGAGAATTGTTAAAATCATAGCATTAGTATTATTGGTAGCGTTTGTAGGCATACAGTTTGTGCCTACAGAGCGCAATCAAAATGAAAGTGTTCCTGCTACTGATTTTATGCTAGTTAATGATATTCCTAAAAACATTGAAAATAAGCTCAAAACATCATGTTATGATTGTCATAGTAACAATACCCAATATCCTTGGTATAACAAAATACAACCTGCAGCTTGGTTTTTAGAAGATCATATAACAGAAGGGAAATCTGAATTAAATTTTAGTGAATGGGATTTATTATCAAACCGCAGAAAAGCAAGTAAACTTCGGTCAATTATAAAGCAAATTGAAAGTGGAGAGATGCCTTTAGACTCTTATACATTGATTCATAAAGATGCTGAATTTTCAGAAGAAGATAAAATAACAATCATTCAATGGATGACACAATTAAAGACTAATCTTTAAAAATGAAAGAAATAATCTACATAAAAAACATGGTTTGTAACCGTTGTATCGCTTCGGTTTTAGCAATTTTTAATTCTGAAAACTATGATGTAGAATCTGTAGAGTTAGGTAAAGTTGTCGTCGTAAAAGGTGTAAATAGTAATGCTGAAAATTTAAAGAGAACACTTTTAAGTACCGGTTTTGAAATTATAGAAAATGAAACAGATACTTTGATTGAACATATAAAAGTGAAGCTTATTCATAAAATTCAATTAGGCGAGACAGAGGATTTATTTAAAATTTTAGCTGAAGAATTTGGAAAAACTGAAACCGCTTTAAGTAAGTTATTTAGTAAACATGAAGGGCTTACACTAGAGAAATATACTATCAATTTAAAAATTGAAAAAGTAAAAGAATTAATACAACTCGGACAATTAAATTTTTCTGAAATAGCCTATACCTTAAACTATAAAACAAGTAGCCATTTGGCAAGGCAGTTTAAAGCGATTACGGGAATGTCGATGTCTGACTATAAAAGCTTGCAAGATTGGGACAGAAAACCATTTGACCAAATTGTATAAATAAGAATCAGAATTAGAAAAACGTATGCTTTAAAACGGTAATACATTTGTTATTAAATTATAAAGAACAAATAAAATGAAACACACATACCACATACACGGAATGACTTGCAACGGTTGTCGCAGTCATGTTGAAGACGTACTTTCAAAAATTGAAGGTGTTTCGCAAGCCTCAGTTAATTTAGAAACCGCAGAAGCTACTATTGAAATGGAATCCCATATTCCTATAGAAAAGTTTCAAGACGCATTAAAAAACGATGGTGGACGCTATAGTATTCATAAACTAGGTGAACATCATGATATGAAGGATGAGATTCCCACTTCCGTAGGAAAGGGAATGAAACATACCTATCACATACACGGAATGACTTGCAACGGTTGTCGCAGTCATGTTGAAGACATACTTTCAAAAGTTGAAGGTGTTTCCCAGGCAACCGTCAATTTAGAAACCGCAGAAGCGACTATTGAAATGGAATCCCATATTCCTATAGAAAAGTTTCAAGACGCTTTAAAAAAGGATGGTGGACGTTATAGTATTCATAAACTCGGTGAGCATCATCATGTGAAGGATGAGATTACTACTTCCGCGGGAATTAAGAAAGGAAAAGGTACAGGAACCTTTTATTGTCCGATGCACTGTGAAGGCGATAAAACCTATGATAAAGCAGGAGATTGTCCAGTTTGTGGTATGGATTTGGTGGAAGAACAGAACCTGTCCACCTACACTTCAGAGCAATGGACTTGCCCTATGCATCCAGAAGTCGTAAAAGATGAGTCTGGTCCGTGTCCTATATGCGGTATGGATTTAGTCCCTATGCAACCCGATATCTCTTCAGAAGAGAAAACCTATAAAAAGCTCGTGAAAAAGTTTTGGATTGCCGTGATATTCACACTGCCAATATTTTTAATAGCCATGAGTGAAATGATTCCGAACAATCCATTATACGATGTTTTAGAACAAAAAAACTGGAATTGGATTCAATTTGGACTATCCATTCCTGTCGTATTTTATGCAACGTGGATGTTCTTTGAACGTGCTTACAATAGTATAAAAACATGGAATCTCAATATGTTTACGCTTATTGGAATTGGAGCAGGAGTGGCTTGGTTATTTTCTGTATTTGGAATGTTTGTTCCCGACTTTTTTCCAAGTCAATTTAAAACTGAATCTGGTGCTGTTCATGTGTATTTTGAAGCCGCAGCTGTAATTCTTACATTGGTATTACTCGGACAACTTTTAGAAGCGCGAGCACATAGTAAAACCAATTCCGCAGTAAAAGAGCTCTTAAAATTAGCGCCAAACAAAGCTATAAAAATTGTAGATGAAGAAGAGATTGAAGTCAGTATTGATAAGATTGAACTCAACGATATTTTAAAAGTAAAACCAGGTGAGAAAATACCAGTTGATGGCTCAATAACCGAAGGAGATACAAGTATTGATGAATCTATGATTACAGGAGAACCTATTCCTGTTAACAAATCGGAAGGCGATAAAGTGAGTAGTGGCACCATCAATGGTAATCAATCGTTTTTAATGAAAGCAGAGAAAGTGGGTAGTGATACTTTATTGTCTCAAATTATTCATATGGTGAATGATGCTAGTCGAAGTCGTGCACCAATTCAGAATTTAGCCGATAAAGTTTCAGGATACTTTGTGCCTGTCGTTGTTATTGTCTCATTAATAACCTTTGCTGTTTGGGCCATTTGGGGACCAGAACCAGCGTATGTTTATGCATTAGTCAATGCGATAGCTGTTTTAATTATTGCTTGTCCTTGTGCACTTGGATTGGCGACACCAATGTCAGTAATGGTTGGTGTGGGTAAAGGAGCTCAGAATGGAGTTTTGATTAAAAACGCTGAAGCCCTTGAGAAATTAGATAAGGTAGATACGCTTATTATTGACAAAACAGGAACCATAACTGAAGGGAAACCTACGGTAGAAACTGTTGGGGCTTTTAATGATGATTTTAGTAATAATGAGATTCTACAATATATTGTGTCGCTTAACTCTCATAGTGAACATCCTTTAGCAGAAGCAACTGTTAAATATGGTAAAGCGCAAAAAACAGAAGTTTTAAAATCGGATGGATTTAGTGCCGTTACAGGTAAAGGCGTTGAAGGCAACGTAAATGGTAAAAACGTAGCCTTAGGAAATCCTGAAATGATGGCACATGCGAATGCAGAAATTTCATCCCAAATGGAGGAAGAAGCTAAAACCTACCAAAAACAAGGTAAAACGGTATCTTATTTATCAATAGACAATTCTGTTGTTGGTTACGTTGTTATTGGAGATAAAATCAAAAAGACAAGTGCAAAAGCGATTAAAGCACTTCAAGATAAAGGGATTGCTGTTGTGATGCTTACAGGTGACAATTATGATACGGCACAAGCGGTGGCTTCAGAATTGAATCTAGCCGATTTTAAGGCGAGTATGTTACCTGAAGATAAAATGAAAGAAGTAGAGCAACTACAAAAACAAGGTAAGGTCGTTGCCATGGCAGGTGATGGTATTAACGATGCGCCAGCTTTAGCAAAAAGTGATGTAGGGATTGCCATGGGTACAGGAACAGATGTTGCCATTGAGAGTGCAATGATCACTTTAGTAAAAGGGGATTTACATGGTATTGTAAAAGCCAAAAATTTAAGTCATGCTGTGATGAAAAATATTAAGCAAAACCTATTTTTTGCGCTTATTTATAATACTGTAGGTATTCCGATAGCGGCAGGTGTTTTGTTTCCGTTTTTCGGAATTTTATTGTCGCCGATGATTGCCGCTTTAGCCATGAGTTTTAGTTCGGTTTCTGTTATTACGAACGCCTTACGCTTACGAAGAATTAAAATTTAATTATAAAATTATGGAACATTCAAATCAACATTCAAACAAAGGAAATTACAATACCTTTTTTTTAATGTTAGGGCTATCATTTGTCGCTATGTACGTTACAATGTACTTAAACAC
Organism: Winogradskyella psychrotolerans RS-3; assembly: GCF_000427335.1. Lineage (GTDB taxonomy): Bacteria > Bacteroidota > Bacteroidia > Flavobacteriales > Flavobacteriaceae > Winogradskyella > Winogradskyella psychrotolerans. The sequence goes on from NZ_ATMR01000057.1 coordinate 16,641, forward strand.
TTATGCCATAGATCACGTGTATTTTAGTATGACACGTTTTTATATGGTCTGCTTAGGTATTTCAGCAATGGCAGTGATAATGCTTTTATTTATGCTAAAAATGTATAAAAATAAAAAGAAGAACACAGCAATACTCGTTGGAAGCTTAGTGCTTTTTATTAGCGCGTTAAGTTTGGTAAGAGCACAGGCACCAATTGTTGGAGATGTACTTTGGTTAAAAGGAATGATACCACATCATTCTATAGCCATATTAACAAGTGAACGTGCAAATATTCAAGACCCAGAAGTAAAACAACTTGCGGAAGATATTATTAAAGCACAACGTAAAGAAATAGAAGATATGAAAGCCATGATAAAACGATTAGAAAATGAAAAATAATAAGATAATTATATACGTAGGTATTCTTGCTGTAGGTGTTTTATTAGGATGGTTATTATTTGGAGGTAATACAACTAAAGAACCGGTTCATAATCACAATGCTGTAGCAGAAACCAATCAAATGTGGACCTGTTCCATGCATCCTCAAATTATGCAGCCCGAAGCTGGTGATTGTCCTATTTGTGGCATGGATTTAATTCCTGCGGAAAGTAGTGCTGTTGGTTTAATGGCAGATCAATTTAAGTTGTCAGAAAACGCTCTGGCCTTAGCAAATATCCAAACGTTTACGGTTAGTAATGGTAATTTAGATAGAGATGCAGGTTTTGTTTTATCTGGAAAAATTACCGAGAATGAAAATGAAACAGCAACCATGCCGGCTCATTTTAATGGTAGAGTAGAGAAGTTGTATGTCAATTCATTAGGAGAAAAGGTCAATAAAGGACAAGCTATTGCTAAGATATATTCACCAGAACTTATAGCAGCACAACAAGAATTAATTGTAGCCTATAAATTAAAAGCGTCGCAACCGCAGCTTTATAATGCAGTGAGAAATAAGTTTAAGAATTGGATGATTCATGGAAACCAGCTAGATGAGGTTGAGCAAACTGGGCAGGTAAAAACAAGTTTTACAATCTACTCGCATGTTTCTGGTGTGGTTACAGAAATTTCGATAAATGAAGGGTCTCATATTATGGATGGGAAACCCATTTTTAAAGTGTCGAACTTAAATACCGTTTGGGCAAATTTTGATGTGTATGAAAATCAAATTGGTCAATTTAAAACAGGTCAAGAGGTCATGGTTTCTACGAAAGCTTATCCAGATAAAGCATTTAATGGGAAAGTCGATTTTATAGATCCTATTTTAGATACTAACACACGAACTGTAAAATTAAGAGTCGTGCTCAATAATTCAGATGATGTATTAAAACCGGGAATGTTTGTTGAAGGTAAAGTTAAAAGCAATAGTTCTATCAATAAAGAAACTGTATTAGTAATACCAGCCCCTGCTGTTTTATGGACAGGAAAACGCTCAGTTGTGTATATAAAAGCAGACCCGAATGAACCAGTTTTTGAAATGCGACAAATAACTCTAGGCAATTCTATTGGAGATAATTATGAAGTTTTAGAAGGTTTAAATGATGGAGACGAGATTGTTACAAACGGTACGTTTACTATTGATGCAGCAGCACAATTGCAAGGCAAAAAATCGATGATGAATAAAACAGGAGGTAAAACGACTACGGGTCACGAGGGGCATCTTGGCATGGAAGCTACTGCTTCTGTAAATGAAGACAAACCTTTTAATATCAATGAAAGACTATCAGTGGCGAAAGATTTTCAAAAGCAATTAAAAGTAGTTTTTGATGGTTATATAAAATTGAAAGATGCTTTGGTGAAAGATGATCTAAAGAATGTGGTAGCAGCGTCAAAACAAATATTGGATGATTTATCTAAAGTAGATATGGCATTATTAACAGATAACGAGACGCATAAGCATTGGATGGCCATTGAAAAAAAGATAAAAACTGATGCGACTTCACTATCAACGAGCTCTAAAATAGAAGAGCAACGTCGCTATTTTAAAAGTCTTTCTGCACACTTAGCAAATGCCATTGAAGTATTTGGAATCAATGAAAAAGTGTATCATCAATTTTGCCCAATGGGAGATAATAACAACGGAGCGTATTGGTTGAGTAGAGAAGAAAACGTCATCAATCCCTATTTTGGAGGAGCTATGCTGACTTGCGGAGAAGTGAAACAAATAATAGATTAAACAGAAATCAATTAATAACAATTAAATTTTTAAAAATGAAGAAAACAATTTTAAGTGTCGCTGTAATTTTTGCTTTAGGTTTCACAAGCTGTAAAAACGAAACCAAACAAGACACAGAAACTTCAACGACAGAAGTATCTAACGATATGGCTATGGCAGATATTTCTTTTGGTGTAAGAGGTAACTGTGGCATGTGTAAGTCTACCATTGAAAAAGCTGCTAATGGAGTAGAAGGTGTTTCAAATGCTATTTGGGATGTAGATAAAAAGAAAATGGAGGTGTCTTTTGATGACACAAAAACGGATGCTATGGCAATTCATAACGCCATTGCAGCTTCGGGTTATGATACGGAAAAAGTGGCTGGTGATTTAGAAGCGTATGAGGGTTTACCTGGTTGTTGTAAATACGATCATGATATGGGAATGAATCAGTCTGTTGATTAAACAGCTTAAATAAAACGCTAGAATCATTAATACGAGATTCTAAAGATTGAAGCCCTTTTTAGGGCTTTTTGTATGTTCTCAAATAATAGGATTATAGTTGTTGTAGTATAATTTATATTCTATTTGCTGAGGTCAGCTGCATTAGTGAAATTATAAATGTTATTATGTTGAACACAACTCTATTCATTTATATAAAATAAAAACCGATTAAAACAGTTAACACAGTAGATTAGTAATGATTTTTTGCGATTATTCTTAAAATTTAAAAACCAAGATTGAAAAATTCGGATTTTTAGTCATGTTGGCGTATATTTCGCAATTTAAATTTAGTATCAAGACGTTGAATTTTTTTATTAGTGATTTTTATCAGGTTTTAATGAAAGGTTTAGTGAATTATTTTCTTCGGAAATTTAACTGATATAAACAACCCAATTTTTCAAAATTAGTAGTAAATGGATTTTACAAACCCTCTAGTTTACGGTGTTCCGTGCTTTTTAGGTCTTATTGCTTTAGAGCTTACGTATAGCAAGGTTTTAGATAATAAGGAACTTTACAAATGGAAAGATTTAATATCTAGTGTTTCACTTGGTGTTGGGTCAGCTGTAGTTGCTGCGTTGATAAAAACGGTTTCTATAGTCGTGATTTTTAAATTTGCCTATGATATTTTTAATCCTTTAGTTGATGGTGTTCGTACGAATATTATGGGGTATGAATCATTCGGTTATGTTTGGTATATTTGGGTGATTTGCATGCTTTTAGACGATTTTACATATTATTGGTTTCACCGTCAAAATCATATGGTTCGGTTTTTCTGGGCAGCACATATTGTGCACCATTCTTCAGATAATTTTAATTTAGGAACTGCAGTTAGAAACGGTTGGTTTACTATTTTTTATAAACCATTTTTCTATGTTTGGATTGTAATGATAGGTTTTCCACCAGAAATGCTTGTGGTTTGTTTAGGTATTGAGGCCTTATGGCAATTTCAGTTGCATACACAGTATGTTAAGAAAATGGGTTTTATTGAGAAATTCGTTAATACTCATACAATGCACCAAGTACATCATGCTAGAAATATCGAATATATGGACAAAAACCACGGTGGTTTTCTAAATGTTTTTGATAGAATTTTTGGAACTTGGAAAGAATTAGACGAAACTATTGAGATTGAATATGGAGTGTCTACTCCGCCAAATTCCTATAACTTATACGTTATTCTTACTCACGAATACAAGAACATTTGGGAGGATATGAAAAAATCTAAAAATTGGTATCACAAGTTGATGTATATATTTGGACCTCCAGGTTGGAGTCATGATGGAAGTACATTAACGATTAAACAAATGAGGAAAGAGATGGCCAAAGGAAATAGTGTTGAGAAATAATAGTCTGTATACGTGAATTTCTGACTGCTTAACACTTTACAGATTACTTGATAATAAGAGTGTGCCAACAATCCAAAGCGTTATAGATAAAATACCCCCAATGATTAAGAAGTGCTTAAACTTATAAGCACCAGTACCATAAATCAACGTATTCGTTTGGTAACCAACAGGTGTAAAAAAGCTAAAATTAGAGCCAAACATTACAGCCAGTAAAAATGGTTTGATATCTAGGTTTAGACCACTTGCAACGGCGATAGCAATAGGTGCCATAATAATTGCAGTAGCGTTATTAGATATGACGCCTGACAAAATTATAGTGATTCCAAATAGTAATCCTAAAACAATGGTTGGATCTTGGTTACTCATTATATTCAGTAAATGATTTGATAACCAAATATCTGCGCCACTATTAGTCATGGCAACTCCTAATGGAATCATACCGGCAAGTAAAAATATGATTTGCCAATTCACTTTTTGATACACACTTTCTAGCTGAATAATATTGGTAAGTAGCATAGCTGAAACGCCAACAAGCGATGCTGTTAATATGGTAATTACACTAGTTGCAGCTAGCGAAATTACACCTAGCAGAATCAACAGAGCTAACATTCTTTTCGATTTTGAGACGTTAGGCTTAAACTCATGCTCGTTTAAAATGGCAATATTTTCAATGTTATATAGGTCCGAAATCTTGTGCTCTTGCATTTCTAGTAATACACGGTCGCCTGGTTTTAGGTTAATATCATCTATATTTTTACGTAATAATCGCTCTTGCGTGTTTCTTAGGTTTCTTCGTTTTTTAATAGCTATAGGGAAAGCACCTTCAAAAGACATACGACGCAAACTTTTTAGTGTCTTTCCTATAAGATTGGATCCAGGTAATATAAGCGTTTCAATGTAGGTTAAGTCTTTATCACCATCAATTTTACCTATGTTTTCAAGTTGTTGTTTTTGTCGTTCCTCATTCAACACAAAGCCATTTTCCTTCATAAAGGATTGAAAATTATCTAAATTACTCATCAGTACTAAATTATCTTTTGCCATGAGCTTTATGTACTTTCCGGGATCATTAATAACTTGATTGTCTCTAATTAATTTGAGCAACTTAGAATCCTCTTGATTTAAAAATTCAATTTCACCAAACCTTTTACCAATCAAGGGTGAGTCTTCAGTAACTTTAACGGTAAAAACATAAGATTCAATTTGATAATCACTAGATAGGTTTCTATTTTTATTCTTAGGTAAAAATCGTGATGCAAAAGTCATTATAACTAAACCAATTACGAAAAAAATGAGACCATACCAAGTGAATTCAAAAAAACTAAAAGCCTCAACACCTTGTTTTTTCGCAATAGCATTTACAATTAAGTTGGTAGAGGTTCCCATTAAAGTGCAACTACCACCAAGTATGCCCGCAAATGAAATGGGCATTAATAAGCGTGAAGATGAAAACCCATATTTTTCTGATAATCTGGTTATGATTTTTATAAATATAATAACGACTGCAGTAGTGCTAATAAAGGCAGAGATACTAGCAGATATGATCATAAAAGCAGGCGTTAATAAAATAAGAGGTAATATTTTTAGCTTTTTAATACCGTCTGAAAGTAACTGAATCACTCCATTTTCTTCGAGCCCAACGGCTAAGATCATTAATGCTAAAACGGTTATAGTTGCCGGATTGGCAAAGCCACTAATCGCTTCCTCAGGAGTCGTTAGTTGTAATAAAACCAATGCTACTATAATAAAAAATGAAATTTTATCTACAGGAAATAGCTCTGTGATAAAAAGTATAATGCTTACACCAATGATGATAAAGACTAAAATTATTGAGAGCTCCATAGATTTTTTAGATAAAATCTAAATTTAATTACAGAAAAAATAGAAGAGGTGCTCATTTAGAATTTTGATTGCTTTGATTACAATCTAAAAAAATGTGACCTTTCTTTTTCGTTCTAGATTAGTGTAAACTGTATATGAGTTAATTAAGTTGATTAGAATTAATCATCTTTGTTTTTTCTAAATTTAATACGATCTGAAATATTTTAACTTCCTATGATTAAATTGATACACAACCTTAAAGTGCTTAAAACAGCAATCTTCATTATTTTAGTGGCTTTTTTGACAACGACAGTACATTCGCAAGCCTATACGAAGGAAAGTCTTCAAGACTCTATTGCTAAGCAACCTTATTTCTCCATACACAAAGACAATTTTTTAGTTACAGGTGTCCCTACAAATAAGGCAATTAATAGTGCGACAGCTAATGCGAAATATCAAATAAGTTTTAAACAAATTCTAACGCGAAGTAAGTTACCATTAGACACGTATTTGTATTTAACCTACACTCAAAAATCATTTTGGAATATATATGAAGATTCTTTTCCGTTTAAGGATGTAAATTTTAATCCTTCTATTGCTTTGGGTAAGTTTTTTTATGACAAAGAGGATCGTTTAAAAGGAGTAGGGACGTTGTCTTTTGAACATGAGTCCAATGGAAGGGATAGTATTGCGTCTCGTAGTTGGAACCGTATAAATGTAGAATACACAGCGGGTATTTTTAAAAATACAGTAGCTAGTTTTAAAGCATGGTTACCATTTTCATATAAAGAAGGTAATCCTGATATTTTAGAATATGTTGGATTAGGACAAATTAACGTGTCTCATACATATCAACCCGATAAGTTAATCTTTGATTTAAGGTTACGTAAAGGTTTAAATTTTGAAGGCAAAGGATCTGTTAGAGCACGAGTTTATTATAATCCATTTGGTAATAATATCTCTAATCAATACTTAATGTTAGAATGGTATGTCGGACAAGCTGAAGGTTTGCTCAATTATCAGCAATCCCAAAGTATGATTAGATTAGGTTATGTTATTAGGACTAATGAATTTAGGTGGTTTAACGGTAGTAAAAAGTAAATAAAAAGCTAGTTAATTTCCTTTAACGCGTTTCCATAAATCTAACATGAGTTGTTTACCGTCTCGTTGTGTTTTTACTTGTTCAATAAAACTCACGTTTCCCAAGTCATCTTCATCTATTAAATATTTAAACACAAAATTTTGAGACTGAGGCTCCATGCTTAATAGCCCAAAACGAAGATCGTTAAAGTATAATTTGTCATCTATTTTATTTATAGTATACCAACCTTCAGAAATAGAAATCATACGTTTAACTTTTTCATTTTGGATTAAGTTACCCAATAATTCATGATTCTTAGGGTAGGTTTCAAACGTAATATCTTTGGTGTCAAAAAAGGAATAGGTACCTAATAAATAGGCTTTTTTAGTTTCTACATTCGCATTCCATAATATGGTGTTAAGTGGAGATGGTCGCGTGTCTATTTGCTTGTAGTCAATATTTTGCATTAGTAATTCGTCTTCAAATTGCGTTAATGCAACGTCTTTTAATATGAACGTTAAGGCTAAATATGCGGTGCTTATCGTAAGGCCGATACCATTATACAAACGTCGTTTTTTTGAAGTACGTTTTTGAAACATTGCCAAAATCACAAACACTAAAAAGGGCAATGTATATAGTGGGTCAATTACAAAAATGGTTTTAAACGCCAATCTTAAATCCAAAGGCCAAAAGAGTTGTGTTCCCCAAGTTGTATGTGCATCTAAAATAGGATGTGTAATTAAAGCCCAGAAAAACAGCCAAGACCAACCTTTAAAATCTTTGTAGCTTTCATAGCGTGAGACGAGCCAACCGAAAAGAGGGGCAAAGAGCAATGAGAATATAATAGAGTGGGTAAAGCCACGATGAATGGCCAATGCAGATACGGTGTCCGTAAAATACGAAGCAAAAATATCTAAATCAGGAATTGTACCAGCAATAGCTCCGTATAAAATGGCTTTATTACCAACCTTTCTACCTAAGACAACTTCGCCTACGGCAGCTCCTAAAACGATTTGTGTGAGTGAATCCATAATAGCTTCAAAGATAATTTTTCGAAAGATAATAAGATTAAAACGAATTAATACGTAAACGAGAATTTGGTATTCGTTGTTTTAAATTTATAGAAGAAGGAAGTTATTGTTTTGATTGTGTATTGAAAAAAGATGAGATTTTTATGAGCTAATTGATTCTTAGTCACTCAGCTTAAATTTTCGCTTTTCATAGGATATGTATTGTGGTGTTAAACTTTTTTTGAACTTTCACCGTCTATGTGTGACTTGTGTTTAAGTTTTTGATTTTTAGTTGTTTGACTTCAGTTTGATTTATTTGTTTTAAATTTGGAAGAATTTCAGAAAGAGAGTAACGGTTTCTATTTTGATGAGGTATAATCACTCGCAATAGTTTTGAAACTAGTGGTGATCTTTCTAATAAATCACAAATATTAATAACAAGAAGTACTAATATATAAGCACTAATTATTGTAAATAACGTATGAGGGATTTTTTTAAAAAGTATGAGGTTTGGATATTCTTAATTCTTTGTCCTGTGGTAAACGTGCCTTTTGTTCAGGCAAGAATCGAAGGCCTTATTTCAGAATCCATATACAATACAGGTCGCTTTTGCATTCTATTATTTATTTTAATTTGTTTATTGCTCTACACTAGAGGAATTAAAGGTGTATTTAATTTGTTTAAGCCTATGCTAACTTGGAAGGTTCACCCTAAGTGGTATCTTTTAAGTTTCGTTTTTCCATCCACAATAGCTATTATTACATTGGTATTAAAAAGTCTCTATTATGATGTTGAGGTTGATGCGTTCATTAGTATTAAAACCACAACTGTTAGAGCTTATCTCGCTTTTTTTGTTTGGGCTTTTCTGGGTGAGGTTGTATGGGTTAGCTATTGTATACGTGAATTATCAAAAACTGTAAAACCATTCTATGCAGGTCAAATAGTTGCTGTTTTTTGGACCCTATGGTTTATTCCTGTAATTCTTTTGGGTGAAGGAATATTACCTGAAATCCCGATAGTATCGGCATTTATTTTTATGTTCGGTATCGCGGGTATGTGTGCATTTATTTATACCCATACTAAAAGTGGTATTTGTGTACTTCTCTTACAGTCTATGGTGAATTTGACTTTGGTATCATTCCCAATTGCTCCAACAAATGGAGGTGCACCTACATATACGACCTTTGGTATTATTTATTTTTTAACAATGTTAGCCTTATGGGGAGGTGATTATCTTCTGAAAAATAATAAAAAGAAGAAGCTTCTATTAAAGCGCCCATAAATAATGTCTACTATTAATGTTTAAGTTTTTGATTTAGTTATGAAAGGAAAAATAAGGTCTGTTTTAGTAGGGTTTCTTACAAATACAGTAGGTCGTATGCTAATTGTTTTACGTCCAAAAAAAGTTAAGCAGTTGTCAGACAAAGGACTGACGCTTGTGATGGGGGGTAATTTAAGTTCCTCTGAGCGTTTAATGCGTAGAGCAATTCTTAATAAAATTGAAAAAAATGAAGATCATGATAAGTTAGCGCAGTTGCATAAGACGTATTGGGCCAAGCAAGGAGATAATTTTGTAAACAACACTGAAGATAATCTAAAGAATATTCACTTACCAGCTTATAAGGATGTACTGGAGGCTCTTAATAGAGAAATTTCAAATGCACCAGTGGCATTTGAGAAACTCGTAGAGATAGGAACAGGTAATGGTAGTGTTTTAAATTATCTGTCATTAAACTATACTGATATAAAAGATTTTATAGGAATAGATCTAAGTGAAGAACAAACTAAAATTAATCAAATTAACTATAAAGATAATTCTAAAATAGAGTTTATCGATGGTGATGTGCTTGATTGGTTAGAAAATCAGCAACAAGGTAATCTTGTATTTTTAACCTTTAGAGGTGTTTTAGAATATTTTACACAACAACAGCTCATTAGTTTTTTTGAAAAATTATATGCATTAGGTAATATTATATTCTTTGCTATAGAACCAACTGATTCCGTACATAATTATGAGACATATCCAAATTCCAAAATATATGGAGTAGAAGGGTCTTTTTCTCATAATTACGTAAAGCTTTTTAAAGATACTGGATTCAAAATTTGGTATTCAGATGAAAAAAGTGAGTCAGGGCACCCTTATATTATAAAAATTGTTGGGGCAAAAAATTTTTAATAATAATTTTCATTTAATCATTTTGAATGACCGTTTTTTAGAGGTTTTAAAATAATAAAATAATAATTAGAAAATGAAGACAACCACTTATGATGCTTTTAATAAAATAACTGTTTTAGAAAGAGAACGCGTTGCAGATTTTATATTTACGCATTTAGAAGAATACGGTGATCCGATAAGTGCCATAAAGAAAGCTATAGACTATGCCGTAAAAGATCGTCCTAGTTTAGGCGGTTATGTATTTATAATGGAAGAGGAGGATGATAAGATTATTGGTGCTGTTGTTATCAATAAAACAGGAATGGATGAATACATACCAGAGAATATTTTGGTCTACATTGCAACCCATAAAGACCATAGGAGAAAAGGGTTTGGAAAAAAATTAATGGAGTATGCTATTGACAATTGTGAAGGTAGTATAGCGTTGCATTGTGAAAAAGATAATCCTGCCAAAATGTTATATGAAAAGTTAGGGTTTACTAATAAGTATTTGGAAATGCGATTAGAAAAGTAAAAGCTGAGGTAACTAAAAATTGCTTAATAGCTTATCAATTGAATATTTTGCGCTTTTCAATATTATAGACAAAAACAAATTGCAATGGCAGAGTTAATTATACATTCAGAAAAAATAAAAGAGAATATTAAGTTTTTAAGTCATTATTTTGAAACTCATAATATAGAATGGAGTTTAGTTACCAAAGTGTTTTCTGGAGATAAAACTTTCATTAAAATGATTTTAACTAAAGGTGTTATTGAAAAAATAAAATCGGTTAGTGATTCAAAATTAAGCAGTTTAAAAACCCTGAAAGCAGTATATCCTAATTTAGAAACCATTTATATTAATCCGCCAGTATTGGCCCATGTCGATGATGTCATAGATTATGCCGATATTTCATTGAACACGTCAATTTCTACAATTAAAGCTCTAAACGCGTCTGCAAAGAAAAAAATCTAATTCATAAAATCATTATAATGATTGAGTTAGGTGAATTGCGAGAGGGTATAAATAATGATGATGTCATAGCATTTTATCAAAGTGTTTTCAACCTACCTCATATTGAAGTTGTAGGTATTGGCTCAAATTTGGGTTGTATGTTCGGTGTAGAACCAACTTATAATAAGTTAATGCAATTGTCGCTTACTAAAGAGCTTATTTCTACAACATTTAATAAAAACCTAAAACTTATATCTGGTGGTACATCTATTACCCTTCCGTTGATAGAAGATGATTTAGTGCCAAAAGATATTAATCACTTTAGGATAGGTGAAGCTGCTTTTTTAGGTATTTGCCCATTAGAAGGACAACAATTTAAAGGCTTACATAAAGACACGTTTGAATTTTATGCAAATATTATAGAGCTCATTGAAAAAAATGTTGTGCCAGGAGGTATCACAACAGATTCTAACAATGGTCAGGCAATTAATAATGATGACGATCGTACTACGCTTAAATCTTATAAGGCTATTTTAGACTTCGGTTTATTAGATGTTGATAGAGACGATTTAGAAGCTGAGGATGACTTTTTATTTGTAGGAGCAACTTCAGATATGGTAGTTATTGATGTGGGTAATAATAAAACGGAAGCTAATAAAACAAAGTATAGGGTTGGTGATAAAATAAAATTTAAACTAAACTATATAGCCGTTGCTCGGTTGTTAAATTCTAAATTTATTCATAAAGTATACGTCTAAGTGCAAATTATATAATTGTACCTAATGTATTATTACCTCAATTTATCTTAAGAAAGGCTAAAATTTACTTACGATTTGTATCATGGTGTTATGATGGTAAATTATCATCACTATTTGTCGTAAGAATACTACAATTAAAAATACTGTGTTAATAAAAAAAGTTTATATTAGGACTTTATTAGTCAGTAGGTTAATAAGTTTTAATGTCAATTATCTTTTTTTTAAATAAATTAACTTTACATGAATTATTTGGGGTGTTATTTAACTGAGAAAAATGTTTTATGGCTAAAAGTTTTCGTTTAAATGAATAATAGCATTAGTTTTATTCTTCCCTAGTAAATCCCTCTATTTTTATATAAATTGAAATTAAAGTATAAGCTAAATGTTTATTCTTAAAAGTTATAACTTTATACTATGGATTTAACCAAACCAGAGATAATTGAGTCATTAAGGGAGTTTAATAATACGGACGCTAAGTTTCCTGCAGACAAAACAATTGTAGACTTATTTTTAATACAAGCTAAGAGTACTCCTAACAACATAGCAGTTGTTTTTGGTCCTAAAGAAATAAGTTTTAAAGAATTAGATGCTATTTCTAACCAATTCGCAAAATACTTAATAGCTAATCACAATATAAGTTTAAATGACTTTGTCGGTCTAATGATTGAGCGAAGCGAATGGATTGTAATAAGTATTCTTAGTATACTTAAAGCAGGTGCAGCTTATGTTCCAATTGATATTGAAGCTCCTCTTGTTAGGAAAGAATTTATTAAAAAAGATAGTAATTGTAAATTTACTATTGATGATTCAATTATTGAAGATTTTATCAACTCAAAAGAGAAGTATAGTGATAAACTTCAAGCAAACGTAGGATCTACATCTGATGATCTTGCCTATGTTATGTACACTTCAGGTACCACAGGTAACCCCAAAGGTGTAATGATTAAGCAAATATCTGTTGTTAGTCTTATACTCGGAGAAACTCAAAATTATGGTTTAGATAGTACAGATAGAATATTACAATTTTCTAACTATTTTTTTGATGCCTCAATAGAACAAATATTCTTAGCATTATTTAATGGTGCTACAACGGTAATTGTTGATAAGCAAACCATAAAAGATCACGCCGTTACAGATTTTATAAAAAAACATTCTATAACACATCTTAATAGTACACCAAGTTATCTCGAAACTATTGAAGGCTTATCTGAAATAAAATCACTTAAAAGAATTGTCGCAGGTGGTGAGACATGCTCGTTAACCTTAGCGCAAAAATTAAGCACAATATGTGATTTTTACAATGCGTATGGTCTTACAGAAACTACTGTAACCTCGATGTTATACAAATATTCTTCCACTGATAACCATAATACTGTATTAACAATAGGAAAACCCATACAAAACACAAAAGTTTACATCTTGTCTAAAGATATGGAAATGTTACCTGTAGGCACTGCAGGTGATTTATACATGTCAGGTATTGGTTTGGCAAAAGGATATCTAAACTTGCCAGAACTGACTACAAAAAGCTTTATTGAAAATCCATTTGAGAAAAATGGTCGGATGTATAAAACGGGTGATTTAGCTAAATGGCTTCCTAGTGGTACTATAGAATTTATAGGAAGAAAAGATGACCAAGTTAAAATTAACGGTTATCGTTTAGAATTAGGTGAAGTAGAAGCGGCAATTAATACACTTCCAAATATTAAACGTGCCACTGTTATTTCTAGTAATCATACAGGCGAAGCAAAATTAGTAGCGTATATAGAATCTGAAAATACGATAAAAGATTCTAATAGTGTACGCCATCAACTGTCAGAAATTCTTCCAGAATATATGATACCGTCGCTCATTATGTGGATAGACGATTTTCCTACAACAACAAATGGTAAAGTTGATAAAAAGAACTTGCCACTTCCTGAGTTTCAAAGATCTGCGAATGCCCCACTTTTAAGAAAACCTAGAACTAAAATAGAGAAGGATATTACAAAAATTTGGAGTAAAGCTTTGCACATACCACAGATTGGTATTGACGATAACTTTTTTGAAATGGGAGGTAATTCCCTCTTAACTCAAAAAGTAGCCGTTTTAATAGCAGAAAATCTTAAAATAAAAGTACCAGTAACAAAGATTTATCAATACCCTACCATTGCAGGACTTGCTAATTTTTTTGAGTTAGACCAGAATAAATCAACATTTGCACAATCAAAGCGAAAAAATAAGAGACAATCCAATAGTGATATAGCAATTATTGGTATGTCAGGAAGATTTCCAGGAGCTTCTTCAATTAATGAATTATGGGAAGTTTTGAGAGATGGCAAAGAAACCATTTCATTTTTTACACCAGAAGAATTAGATAAAAGCATTCCGGAATCGATACGTAATAATCCACTTTACGTTGGTGCGAGAGGTATTGTGCCTTCAGCAAAAACGTTCGATGCTAAATTTTTTGGACTCAACCCTAAATTGGCATCTGCTATGGATCCTCAGCAGCGATTATTTCTAGAGATATCATGGGAAGCATTAGAACAATCTGGATATTTGCCAAATCTTTATGATGGTAAAATTGGTGTATTTGCAGGTGTTTATATCAACACATATTTTCTTAATAATGTATTTCCGAACAAAGAGTTGATGAGTCAAATCGGGGAAGTACAGGCCAATACAACTAATGACAAAGACTACATTGCAACACGTACAGCATACCATTTAAATTTAAAAGGACCAGCGGTAAGTGTGCATTCGGCATGTTCCACGTCTTCATTAGCAATTGCTCAGGCTGTAGAATCTATACGTAACGGGCAATGTGATGTTGCTTTAGCTGGTGGATCTAGTGTAACGTCTCCGATGTATAGCGGACACTTATATCAAGAAGGTTCAATGTTAAGTTCTAACGGACAGTGTAGATCTTTTGATGCCAATGGTACAGGAACTATGTTTTGTGATGGTGCTGGTGTGGTACTTCTTAAAAGCTTAGAGGATGCAAAACGAGATGGAGATATAATCCATGGCGTTATAAAAGGAATAGGTGTTAATAACGATGGAAGTGATAAAGGGAGTTTTACAGCTCCAAGTGTAGAAGGGCAAGCAGGTGCAATAAACAGTGCGCTACTAGATGCTGATGTTAAACCTTCTCAGGTAAGTTATATAGAAGCACACGGAACAGCGACTCCTTTAGGTGACCCTATTGAGATTGAAGGTCTTCGTTTAGCTTTTGGAGATCAAGAATCCGATGGCTATTGCGCAGTAGGTTCAATTAAAAGTAATATAGGACACCTTACTGCAGCGGCTGGTGTAGCAGGAATAATTAAGACGATTTTAGCAATGAAGTATCGTCAGATTCCTGCTTCTTTAGGGTTTGAGAATCCTAATCCATCCATAGAATTTGAAAACAGCCCATTTTTTGTTAATAATAAACTGAGACCTTGGGAATCTGAAACTCCAAGAATTGCAGGAGTGAGCTCTTTTGGAGTTGGTGGTACAAATGTGCATATTGTTCTAGAAGAATATGAAGCCAAAGAAAAAGAAACAGACTCAGGCAGGCCTTTGCAACTACTGACATGGTCTGCTAAATCACAAAACAGTCAAGAGGGCTACCAAAAGGCGTTAGGTGATTATGTAAAAACGAATCCAGAAATAGCGCTTGCTGATATAGCATATTCTTTAAATGAAACAAGAGATGTCTTTCAACATCGCAGTTTTGCTATAGCAGGTAATGATGCTATCAAAGCTAGTAATTTGTTGAGTTCCGAGGATTCTAAAGCTGTTAAAAGCAATACATTGAAGGTTATTCCTGGTGAAGTAGCATTTTTATTTCCAGGTCAAGGTTCACAATACTTGCAAATGGGTAAAGCGCTTTATGATAGGGAAACTGTTTTTAGAGAAGCTGTAGATCATTGTGCTGAGCTTCTAGAAAAAGAATTAAAATTAGACATAAGGAAAATTATATATCCAGATGTCAATAGTAGTGATGCCGAATTACAATTAAAGGATACTAAATTTACCCAACCTGCATTATTTGTTATAGAATATGCACTTTCACAACTTTGGATGAGTTGGGGAATTAAACCGACATTACTTTGTGGACATAGTATTGGCGAATTTGTTGCGGCTCATTTAGCGGGTATTTTCACTTTGGAAGATGCATTACACTTAATAACCGTTCGTGGAAAATTGGTAAGTGAGTTACCTGGCGGAAGTATGTTATCGGTACGTACAAATATTGAAAGTCTCGAAGGTTTAATTCCAGATACATTATCAATTGCAGCTATAAACTCCGATCGCTTAATTGTTATTTCAGGACCTGATAAAGATGTAGAGGATTTTGCAAAAGTCTTAAATGATAAAAGTATTGCAAATATGCTTTTACTAACAAGTCATGCTTTTCATTCTACAATGATGGACCCTGTTTTAGGAGCTTTTGAGGAAGAGGTGAAAAAGGTGACTTTAAGCGTGCCGCGTTTACCAATTGTATCTACGGTAACAGGAGATTGGCTTACCGATGCAGAAGCAACAAGTTCTACATATTGGACGAACCATTTAAGAGAAGCTGTAAACTTTTCTGGCGCTATGGAAACGGTTTTAGGCTTAGAAGATCCTGTTTTATTAGAGATGGGGCCTGGTCGTGCATTAACAACCTTGTCTATGCAAAAGAAAGGGTTAAAATCCTTAGCTTCTATCGCTAGTTTAACTATTCCAAAGGAAGGCGAAAACGCTTACCATACCGTATTATCTGCGTTAGGGGATTTATGGTTGAATGGTATAGAACCTAATTGGAAATCTTTTTATGATGGCCAAGCTAGACAAAAAGTTTGGTTGCCTTCTTATGTGTTTGATCGTAAGCCTTGTTGGTTAGACCCTCCAGTGGTAGATACTACGGTTAATGCTGTTACAGATATTAATACCGTTACAAGTAATATCGAAATTGAAGAAAATATAATTATTGACCCCATACCGAATATCAATACTAAGATTATGAGAAAGCCTTTACTTCTTAAAAGAATAGCAGATATCATTGAAGATAACTCAGGAATTGAAATTGAAGATAATGAAGCAAATCAGAGCTTTTTAGAACTTGGTCTCGATTCACTCGTTCTAACACAAATGGCTATAACGTGCAAAAATGAATTTAATGTACCTATAACATTCAGACAACTTAATGATGAATTTGGGTCACCTAATTTACTGGCGGAACATTTAGATAACGTATTGCCAGCGGAAGCTTATGCGCCAGTACAACAACAACAACAACAACAACAAGTACAGCAGCAAGCACCAATTCAACAGTCAGCACCAAGTGCCAATACCATACAAAATACTTATGTGGCACCTCAAGCAGGTCAAAATCCGGCATTGAACCTTATTGCGCAACAATTGCAGCTTTTAGGTCAACAACTGCAATTACTTCAGGGAGATGGAAATAATATTCCTGCGCCGGCACCAGCTCTTTTAAATACACCTAGGGCTGAAGTAAAAAGTACGACCACGACTGTATCGCCTTTAGTTAGCTCTAACGATGATATTAGAACAGAAGAAGAAAAGAAAGAACATCAAAAACCTTTTGGAGCATCTCCTAAAATAGATAAACAATCTTCAGGATTAAGTAAAGAGCAAAGTTTGTTTTTAAAGAACTTAACGACGAGTTATAATGCTAAAACGGCCAAGAGTAAAGCTTATGCTCAACACCATCGTTCCAAAATGGCTGATCCAAGAGTTGTCTCTGGTTTTAAACCATTAACTAAAGAGTTGGTTTATCCGTTGGTTATCGAAAAATCGTCAGGCAATAAACTTTGGGATTTAGATGGCAATGAATATATGGATATCTTAAATGGTTTTGGGGCCTGTTTATTTGGTCATCAACCCGATTTTATAAAAGAAGCTTTACACCACCAAATTGAACAAGGTTTTGAGGTTGGTCCTCAACATCCATTAGCTGGTGAGGTTTGTGAATTGCTTTGTGAATTTACAGGTCATGATCGTGCAGCTTTATGTAACACAGGCTCAGAAGCGGTATTAGGTGCCATGCGTATTGCAAGAACTGTAACAGGTCGCTCACTTATTGTAGCGTTTTCTAGTTCTTATCATGGTATTAATGATGAGGTTATTGTGAGAGGGTCCAAAAAATTAAGAACATTCCCAGCAGCTCCAGGGATTCTTCCAGGTGCTGTTCAGAATATGTTAATCTTAGATTATGGAACTGAAGAAAGTTTAGCGATCATCAAAGAGCGTGCTCACGAAATAGCAGCAGTACTTGTAGAGCCAGTACAAAGTCGTAGACCAGAATTTCAACCGATTGATTTCTTAAAAGAAGTAAGAGAAATTACTACAGCATCTGAGACAGTTCTAATTTTTGATGAAATTATAACCGGATTTAGGATGCATCCAGGTGGAGCGCAAGCGATATTTGGTATTAGGGCAGATGTAGCAACTTACGGTAAAGTTATCGGTGGCGGAATGTCTATAGGTGCTATATGTGGTAAAAGAAAGTACATGGATGCATTAGATGGTGGTTTCTGGAAATTTGGAGACGATTCTTTCCCCGAAATAGGAGTCACTTATTTCGCAGGTACATTTGTGCGTCATCCTTTGGCTTTAGCTGCAGCAAGAGCATCATTAAATCACTTTAAAAATAAAGGAATTGCGCTTCAAGACGGTTTGGCAGCATTAACAGAGCGCTTAGCTACAGAACTTAATGGATACTTCAAAAATAATAGTCTTCCTATAGAAATAACCTATTATCGTTCTTTGTGGAGGCTTAAATTTTTAGAAGAGATTCCTTATTCTGAGTTGTTTTTTGTACTAATGAGGGAAAAAGGATTCCATATTTGGGATGGCTTTCCATGTTATATGACAGAAGCATTTTCTGAAGATGATATCGATAAGTTAATTAGGAATATCGTTTTAAGTATCGAAGAGCTTATTGCTGTTGGAATTTTTCACTCCGAGTTAAGTGGTCATAATGGTGCTAAGGTAGATGCTCATAATTATTCGACTATAGAATTAAATAATCCTCCAGTTTCTAACGCGCGTTTAGGAATTGATGATAATGGTAACCCAGCCTGGTTTGTTAAAGATGAAAAGAATGAAGGAGAATTTCTTCGTATAGAATTATAAGAGATAGAATTTAAATAATACGCCCAACCCGTTTTATAAAAAATGATTTTACAACCAACTGATACTATAAATAAAAAAGCATTCAATCCTTTTGATGGACCAAAAGTTGAAAAGGTCATCTACGCTACCCAATCGCAAGCTGAAATTTGGATTGGTTGCAGATTGGGAGGTGAGGATGCTAATAGATCCTATAACGAGTCTGTTTCTATAGTTTTAAATGGTGAGTTAGATAGTTCAGCATTAGAGGACGCTATTAGCCAGTTGGTTAAGAGGCATGAGTCCTTGCGTGCTATATTTAGTACTGATGGACGTTTTATGACTGTCTTAGAAGAGGTGACTATTCCTTTAGATTTTAATGATATTTCTCATCTTACTGATTCCGAAAAAAAGAATAAAGTTGCTCAGTATATTTTAGCAGATGCTAATAAAGTTTTTGATTTAGTAAGTGGACCATTATTGAGAGCAGGATTGATTAGATTAAACAAAAATGAATATCAATTAGTATTAACCGCACATCATATAATATGCGATGGTTGGTCTACTGGTATTATGATCGAAGAATTGGGGTTGTTGTATTCTTCAAATGTATCTAGCGAGAATCTAAAAATTCCAGATCCCATACCATATAGTGACTATGCAGATGAACACCAGCAGTTTTTAATTAGTGAGGCATTTCGTGACACAGAACAATTTTGGCTAAAGCAGTATCAGCCTAATGTACCAGAGCTAAATATGCCAACGGATTTTCCAAGACCTGAGGTACGGAATTATAAAAGTGATCGTCTAGATTTTCCTTTAAATAGTGATTTATTAGCTAAGCTTAAAAAAACAGGTGTACGAGTTGGCAGTAGTTTTGTAACTACTTTAATGACTGCTTTTGAATTGTTTCTATGTAAACAAACAGGGCAGAGTGATATTGTTTTAGGTTTGCCTGCAGCCGGACAAGCAGTCACAGGGAAAACACAATTAATAGGACATTGTGTTAATTTATTACCATTACGAAGTAAAGTTGTTTTAGATCAGCCATTTAATGCCTATCTAAAAAATCGCAAATCTTTAATGTTTGATGCCTACGATCATCAACAATTAAGTTTTGGTCAACTACTTCAAAAATTGCCTATTGCAAGAGACCCTTCTCGTATTCCATTAGTACCCGTTGTCTTTAATATTGATATGGGGATGAGCAATCAAGTTTTTTTAAAAATTTGACGTTTAAATTAAAGGCTAACCCTAGAACGTATGAAGCTTTTGAAATATTTTTAAATGCGAGTGGTTCAGAAGATGATTTTGTTTTAGAATGGCAATATAATGCATCTCTTTTTACAGGGGCTACAATTAAAAAAATGATGAATTCTCTAGAGGATATCATAGAAAAAATTGTAGAAAATCCAGAAAACTCTATTTCGGATATAATTAAAACGGATGACACTGATTATAAAAAACTAAATGCTACAGTTAGCTCATATTCTGATTTACCATTACATGAGTTACTGATAAAACAAGCTCAAAAATTTCATAATAAAAAGGCTTTAAAATTTACAGATACTGAGATTTCATATAGAGATTTAGAGCTACAAGTAAATCAATTAGCACACAGTCTAAAGTCAAAAGGAATAGCTAAAGGTGATTTCGTAGGTGTTTGTTTACCGCGTTCTATAGAACTTGTGGTAACCTTGTTGGCTATTATGAAATGCGGAGCAGCGTACCTGCCGTTAGATCCAAATTATCCTAATGATCGTTTAAATTTTATGATAAACGACTCTGAAGCCAAAGTTTTAATAACAACACAAGCATTTTCTTCAAAATTAGAAACAACAGCATTAACACTATTAATAGAAGACTTATTTTCAAATTTAAATGAATTCTCGGAAGATTTATTAAATGTTGAGGTTAATCAAAATGATATAGCATACTTACTTTATACATCTGGTTCTACAGGAAAACCAAAGGGAGTACAAGTTTCTCATAAAAATTTAGTTAATTTCTTAAGTAGCATGGCCAAAGAGCCTGGCATTAAGGAATCTGATAGATTATTATCAATAACAACTATTTCCTTTGATATTGCCGGTTTAGAATTATTTCTTCCACTTTTTAAAGGAGCTGAATTAATTATTTCTGATGATGATACAGCAAAGGATGGTCGTTTAATGTTAGATCTTCTTAAAAAAGAAAATATTACCATGATGCAGGCAACACCTACAACATGGCAAATGCTATTAGATTCTGGATGGGAAACTGCTTTTCCTTTAAAGGCATTATGTGGAGGAGAATCTTTACCTCTGGCTTTAGCAAAAAAGCTTCTAAACAAGGTTGATGAACTTTGGAATGTGTATGGCCCAACGGAAACTACAATTTGGTCTGCCGTAAAACAAATTAAAGCGGATGATGATTTAATTACTATCGGTAAACCTATAGCTAATACGCAACTGTATTTACTTAATGACCAAAACATGTTAGTAAGTCCTGGTGCGATTGGAGAGTTATGTATTGCAGGAGATGGTGTTTCTATGGGGTATTGGAAGCGATCAGATTTAACAGCGGAAAAATTTATTCCAAATCCATTTGAAACGACTTCAAATAAAATATTATATCGTACAGGAGATTTAGGAAAATTACTTCATACTGGAGAGATTTTGTGTTTAGGACGTATAGACGATCAAGTAAAAATAAGAGGACATCGTATTGAGTTAGGCGAAATAGAGGAGGTTATGAATACATTAGAAGATATAGAATCTTCGGTTGTAATGATGGATGGAGAACAATTAAAAGCATTTGTTGTAGCAAATGAATCCTTTAATCCTTCAGAGAATTCAGATCAAAAATGGAAAGCCAATTTAAAAGGGTTGTTACCGTCACATATGGTTCCTCAGATAATTATCCTTATTGATGAGTTTCCTACAACATTAAACGGTAAAATTGATCGTAAAACTTTATTAAAAAATTCAACACGATCTTTAGATAACTCACATCAACATACGGCTCCCAGAACAATTGTTGAGCAATTAGTTGCGGATATATGGGAAGACTGTTTAAAGATTAAAAACATTAGTATTTATAGTAACTTTTTTGAGCTTGGGGGACATTCATTAATTGCGGTACGGGTAATGTCACTTTTAGAAAAGGAAACAGGAAAAAGATTACCACTAGCAGCGTTAATGACACATTCTACAATTGAGAAATTGGCGCTTTATCTAGATATGGATCAAAATTCTATAACATGGAATTCATTAGTACCTATACAGCCAAAAGGAAAAAAGAACCATTGTACTTGGTGCATGGAGCAGATCATAATGTGATGATATTTAAATTGTTATCTAATAATTTAGATGCGGATCAACCTGTATATGGTCTTCAAGCTAAAGGTCTTAATGGAATAGATGAACCACTAGGTACAGTTGAAGAAATGGCAGCACATTATATTTCAGAAATCCTTAAATCTAATCCTAAAGGACCTTATACTTTAGCGGGTTATTCCTTTGGTGGTGTGATTGCTTTTGAAATGGCAAGACAATTATTAGCACAAAATAAAGACGTTAAACGAGTCGTATTATTAGATAGTTATGTATATCCAAATTATTACAGTTCTAATATTACTGCAAAGAAAATAGCTAAGACTAAATATAGAATGGCAATGGTTGTTTTTATGACTAAAACAATGTTTAGTAGTAAGGCAAATTTTGATCGAAGAATTCAATTGTTTAAAGATGGTATTAAAAACACCTATTTAAAGCTAAAATTAGGAAAAGAAAATCAGCATAAGCTTGTGAATAGTTGGCCATATAAATTAGATCAGATGCACAACAAAGCCGTAGATAGTTATCAAATTCTACCACTAGATATTAAAGTAGATTTATTGAGAGTAGCTGAGAATGACATTTTTTACGCACATGATACAGAGTTGTTAGGTTGGCGACCAATAGCCACCAAAGGTGTTAATAAGCATGAAATACCAGGAAATCATATCAACATGCTTTCACCACCAAACGATAAAAAATTAGGTCGGATCTTACAAAATATATTAGATAGTTGATATGAAAACATCTGAAGAATATAACTTATTGAAAGCTTCAGATATTCCTTATTGTGATGATGAGGTTACTTTCTATTCTTTAGTTCCTTTACAACCGAAAGGCCATAAAGCTCCACTTTTTATAGTTCATGGAGCCGATTATAATGTTTCAAAATTTAATAATCTAGCTAAAAATTTAGATGCAGATCAACCCGTCTATGCTTTGCAAGCTAGAGGAATCAAAGGAGATGTACGTCCTCATGAAACAGTAGAGGAGATGGCCTCTAGTTATATTTCAGAAATCAAATATATAAATCAAGAAAAACCATTTGCTTTGGCAGGCTTTTCATTTGGTGGGATCATTGCTTTTGAAATGGTTAAACAGTTAAAAGACTCTGAGATAAATGTAAAAGGTTTATTTCTATTTGATAGTTATGTTTATCCTACGTATTACTGTTCAGATCCTTCTAAGAAGAAAGTAGTTTCCATCCTATATAATATAGGACAGTTAAGTTTTATGGGGCTTAACATGTTTAGCAGTATCGCTAATTTTAAACGTAGGGTTTATTTATTGAAACTAAAATTTCAAGGCTTGCTTTTAAAATTAAAGTATGGTCGTGAACAACAATATCAGTTGCAGTTTAGTCGCTCTTCAAAAATTGATGAGTTACACAGTTTGGCTTATATTAGGTATCATATAATTCCACAAAATATAAGAGTAAATTTATTCTGGTCGAGCAAGAAATTATATTTTACTCATGATTATAATTATTTAGGTTGGAAAAATATAAGTTTGCAAGGAATTAATAAACATATATTACCTGGCAATCATTCTGAAATGTTTTTATCTCCTGTCGTTGAAGAATTCGGTAAAAAGTTACAAATACTTTTAGATAATGAAGATTAAAAATTCAGAAAGTAGTTTGTTTTGTGGATCTTCTAATTTCTTGCAGATAAGCAAAGAGGCTTTGGGAAATAAACAACCAGAGATTAAATTATTTAAAATAGAATTATCTCAATATAGCAATATCATAGATGTTTTATTAAAATATTTATCGCCACAAGAAGTTCTAAGAGCCAAAAGATATCATCAATTGAGAGATTCGAATAGATTTATTATCTGTAGAAGTTTTCTTAAAATTTTAATTGCTCAACAAAATAAGATAGATGTTTCACAAGTTTATTTTGAAAAAGGAGATAATCATAAACCGTATTTTCCATTAGATAAAACGCTGTTTTTTAATGTGTCACACGCAGGTGATTTTGCAATTATTGCCATCGGAAATTGTGAATTAGGAATTGATATTGAAAAAGTAGATGATCACTTTAATTATTCTGAAATTATTCCGGTTGTATTTAGTGCTATTGAAATTGAAGCTATTCATAGTAGTGAGCAAAGTAGACCTATGTTTTATAAGTTTTGGACAAGAAAAGAAGCCATTGTTAAAGCCATAGGTACAGGTATTGATGAGGGGTTAATTAGACTTCCTGTTACTGATGGTTTTCATAATATATCGAGTTTCTTGGTCTGTAATTTTAAAAACGTAAGAGTTACAAGTTTCGAATTAAACGAAAACCATATAGGATCATTAGCCATAACAACGAATGATATTAATAACGATAGTATAGCTTTCTATCCAAACCCTACCATAGAAGAAATAATAGGCTTAATTTAGTCTTAAGTATTTTATATACTGTTTATAAATAAAAATCTAGTCAGATATGAGTAAATTTTCAGAAATAATAAATCAAGATCAACCCGTTTTAGTTGATTTTTTTGCAGATTGGTGTGGCCCTTGTAAAATGTTGAGTCCAATTTTAAAACAAGTAAAAGACAAATTGGGAGATGGTATTACTATTTTAAAAATAGATGTTGATAAAAATCAAGCTTTAGCTTCAAAATATCAAGTAAGGGGAGTGCCAACAATGCTATTATTTAAAAATGGCGAACAAGTTTGGAGACAATCTGGAGTGCTTCAAGAAAGTGAGATTATTAATGTAATCAATACACATTAAGTAAATATTTTATTTGCTGATAAATATCATAAATTATTTTTAATGCTTAATGTATTTTTATTGTGATAATTTAAACACATAATTATGATTAATACAGTAGTAGCACTTGTTAGTAATTGGAACAATGGAGTCGTAATGATAGCGATTTTTGCATTAGTATGTCTAGCTTTAGTCGGAGTAGTAGTTAGAATGATGATGAGTGAAAAACCTAAAGATGAAGATTCAATAGAAAGATAATTTTTAAAACTATAGTTTTGGAAAATTGAGGCTGTCTAAAGTTATTTAGATAGCCTTTTTATGTAGTAAAAGTTACGTAGTTTTTGGCTTTTCATTCGTATTTTTATAGTCTAAAATCCAGATATGGAAGACATGATCTTTTACGATAGATTGCAATTTGCATTTACTATCACATTTCACTACATTTTTCCGCAATTAACCATGGGACTATCGTTGATGATCGTCTACTTTAAATGGAAATATCTTAGAACTAAAATTGATAAATTTAACAATGCTGCAAAGTTTTTCATGAAAATCTTTGCTATTAATTTTACCATGGGTGTAGTAACGGGAATTCCAATGGAATTTCAATTCGGAACCAATTGGGCTAAGTTTTCTGAGTTAACAGGAGGTATTATTGGCCAAACTTTAGCCATGGAAGGTATGTTCTCATTCTTTCTAGAATCTTCCTTTTTAGCCTTATTTATTTTTGGTGAAAAACTAATGGGACAAAAACTACACTTTCTAACTGGCTTTTTAGTATTCTTGGGCTCTTGGGCAAGTGGTTGGTTTATTTTAGCTACGAATGCTTGGATGCAACATCCTGTTGGCTATGAAATTTTAGACAATGGTAAATTTGTATTAGAAAACTTTTCTGCTCTTTTTACAAATCCTTGGTTATTGCCTGCTTTTCTGCATAATCAAATGGCATCGGTTGTGACGTCTGCTTTTGTGATGGCAAGTATAGGTGCATTTTATATTTTAAGAAATAAACATTCAGAATATGGAAAACTGTTTTTAAAAACAGGTGTGGTATTCGGATTAATTTCTAGTGTTTTGGTAGCCTTTCCAACAGGAGATTGGAATGCTAAAAATGTAGCAAAATACCAACCAGGAACATTTGCTGCTATGGAAGGTATTTTTGAAACTGAAGAAGCGGGAGCTGAAATTGTTCTTATTGGCCAACCGAATATGGTGGCTAAAAAATTAGACAATAAAATTGCAGTGCCTAATATTTTAAGCTTTTTAACTTATCAAGAATGGGATAAACAAATTCCTGGTATGGATCAGTTTGAAGACGATGAATTACCCGATAATATACCTGCCTTATATTATTCGTATCATATCATGGTTGGCTTAGGTACTATATTTATTGGTGTTATGGCTTTAGCGCTTTTCCTTTTATGGCGAAAAAAACTATACAACATAAAACCATTACTTTGGACAATCATGTTTTTAGTGCCGTTTCCCTATATCGCAAACATTACGGGTTGGTACACCGCAGAACTAGGCAGGCAGCCGTATTTAGTTTACGGGTTATTAAGAACAAGCGATGGTATTTCACCTACAGTGTCATCTGGTAACACTTTATTCACCTTATTAGGTTTTGTAGCTTTATATATGTTACTCGGCTTATTATTTTTAGTCTTAGTTGGTAAAACGATTAACGAAGGTCCAACGCCTAAAACACATTAATTATGGAAATATTTTGGTACATAGCAATAGGAATTGTTTTAACTGTATTTTTATTTTGGATGGCTATGATTTTGGTGCCGGCATCATTCATTTGTTCTTTGCTAAAAAAGAAGAAGATAAAGAGGTGATAACAAAATCGGCAGGTTTATTTTGGGATTCTAATGAGGTATGGTTAGTGGCTGCTGGTGGTATGCTTTTTATGGCCTTTCCTACATTTTATGCGTCCGTTTTTAGTGGTTTTTATTTGCCATTGATAATCGTTTTATGGTTAATTATTTTTAGAGCGATTGGCTTAGAGTTTAGAGGACAATTTAAATATCAAATGTGGAAAGACATTTGGGATAAATCCTTTGGTATTTCCAGCTTATTATTAGCCTTATTTTTCGGTATCGCTTTAGGTAATATTGTTAGAGGTGTCAATTTAGGAAGTGTCGAAAATGGAGTTTCTGCTTACGAAGGCCATTATTTTTTCTTGCCACTATGGAATAGTAGTTTTAGCCCTTTAACAGAGCACCCTGGAGTTATAGATTGGTTTACCATAATTATAGGATTAATAGCTGTAGTGACGTTAGCAATTCATGGAGCGAATTGGGTAATTTTAAAAACGAATTCCTCTATAAACACAAAACTAAAAGGCGTTATTTTTAAGTTGAATATTGTGCTTGCTGCGCTGACATTATTCTCTCTATATGTATGGCAAATGGTGAATGCTAATTCATTAGATAATTTTATTCATAAACCTTATTTATTAGTGTTTCCACTTATATATTTAACAGGGTTGGTCGGGTTATTTTTCATAAAAAAATCAAAAAAGACAGTCATGCGTTTGTATTGTCAACCTTATTAATATTAGGCGGAATCACATCGTCATTGGCATCATTATTTCCCGTGATATTGCCATCAATTAATGATACTCACGAACATTTAACCATATACAATACAGCGGCTTCAGAATATGGTTTGTCCGTAGCTATGTATTGGGGAATCATTGGTTTTATTCTTCTTTTTGTTTACATGATTATTCAAAAAAAATAATGGGTGGAAAAATAGATCACATGGATTATGGACATTAATAAAACAATGCTATTATGACAGGTACATTAATTTCTCTAATTAGTATTCTTATAGGAATTATTAGTGCCAATCTATTTGGCTATTTTAATAAAAAATATACTTTTGGATTTAAGGGAAATACTTTAATTGGCGTTTTTGGAAGTGTTTTATTAATCAAGTCTTTTGGTAGATTAGGTTTTGATCCTTGGTCTATAATGAACAACGGGGATTTTGATGGTCTTCGATTATTGATTAATATAGTAGTATCTGCATTGGGAGGTCTTTTAGGACTTGTATTTGCAAAATGGATTTACCTGAAGATGAATAAAAAATTAGAGAACTAATGTTGCTGTTACTATTATAAAGATTCCGATGTTACGATTTGAATTCCTTTTGTAATCATTTCCTTTTTAAGCGTTTTAAATTCTTTGGTATCTAATGCTTTAGAGGTATCATCAATAAAATAGCAATCAAAACCTTCGTTTAAAGCATCAATCATTGAAAAGTAAACACAAATATCTGCAGCTAAACCACAGACATACAATTGGGAAGTTCCTTTTTCCTTTAAATAACCTGCCAAGCCGGTCGATTTTAAATGGCCGTTGTCATAAAAGGCACTGTAACTATCAATAGTTTTATCGGTTCCTTTTCTAAAAATAGCTTCAAATTTTTCAGTATTTAAATCCGGATGAAATTCCGCTCCGTCTGTGCCTTGTACACAGTGATTTGGCCATAAGGTTTGTGGTTGACCATGAAGTTTAATCACATCAAAATTAGATTTTCCTTCGTGATTGCTAGCAAAACTGATATGATCTTTTGGATGCCAATCTTGTGTGCCAATTACCAAATCAAATTTACCTTGAATCTTATTAATTACAGGTACAATTTCATCTCCATTGGGAACAGGAAGCGATCCACTTGGCATAAAATCATTCTGTACATCAATTATCAGTAGCGTTTTCATCCGTAGAATTTTTATTTTTTAGGCTAAATTAGAATTTATGTTTTTTTATTAAAGTATCTCGTTCTTTCTTAAGTGTTGAGCTAAGTCCAATTTTGTAAATATGTGGATTTTGAAAACGTTTGTATTCATTAGGAAGTTGTTCTAAACGCGACTGAGAATATTTCGAAATTTCAGTCACAGTTCGAGATGGAACTATTCGTTTTCCATTTTTCATTACTTGTTGAAGCAACGGTTCATGTTTAAAAGAGCTGAGATCTAAACTTTTAGTCGTATCAAAAGGATGTTCCATTAGCGCAATCTTATTTTCAGAAAAACGTGTAATGGTATCTGCTCCGTAAAACATGCCATTATCGTCTATCATTCGATACACTTGCTTTTTGTAAGGAAGTGATGTTTTAATAATATTTTCAGAAAGTTTGATTCTTGGTGTATCATTATATTCTGCTAATTTATAAACGCCATCCAACGCAGCATCTGGTTTTCCGGTGACTAGGTTTGTGCCAACACCAAAAATATCAATAGGTGCACCTTGTTCTTTCAAACTTTTTATGACATATTCATCCAATTGGTTTGACGCTACAATTTTTACATAATCCAAATCAGCATCATCGAGTATCGCGCGCGTTTTTTTAGATAAATAAGCTAAATCGCCACTGTCTAAACGCACACCTAACAGACGGTCGCCTCGTTTTTCCATTTCTTTGGCTACCGTAATGGCATTTGGTAGTCCACTTTTAAGCGTATTGTAAGTATCAATCAAGAGCACACAATTCTCAGGTCTCATTTTAGCGAAATCTCGAAAAGCTTGCAATTCGTCTTCATAACTTTGTATAAACGAGTGTGCCATGGTACCAGACGAAGGAATATTATAATCTTCGGCGGCTTTTACATTACTTGTACTGTCAAACCCACCAATTGCAGCTGCTCTAGATGCATAATAGCCTCCAGTAGCATGTGCACGACGTAAGCCCATATCTAATAGAATTCCATCTTTAGCGCTAAATCTTATTCTACTAGCTTTTGTAGCAATTAAGGTTTGAAAATTAAGAATGTTCAGTAAAAGCGTCTCAATAATCTGAGCTTCTATAATATTCGCTTCCACCTGTAAGATTGGTCGGTTAGGAAACACCACATCACCTTCTTTACTTGAATAAATGTTCCCTTTAAAACGAAAGTTCTTTAAATAGTCTAAAAAATCACTTTCAAATCCTTTTTGTTTCAAATATGAAATGTCTGATGATGAAAACTCAAGGGTTTCAAGAATTTCCAATACATCTTCTAACCCTGCAAAAATGGAATACCCACTCTTAAAGGGATTATGTCGAAAATAATAATCGAAGACCGCTCGTCCATCGGGTTTAGTGCCAAAATAGACTTGAGCCATTGTTATTTGATAGAGATCGGTATATGCCGCTGTAATATTCATGATAATCTGGATTATACTTTCACAAGATATCCTAAATGAAAAGATGTCTTGTTGAGAATTTTAAAAAATTAAAGTGAATAAATTTAAGGATATTTTGTCACTCGAAGAACGAAGACGTAACAAATATGGTGTTTATTTATTCTAAAGTCAGATGTAATAATCATTCATTTCATTGAGTAACAATAGTTACTGAGTGTTATTATGGGGTGACTTATTTTTGATATATAAAGTAGTTTTTTGTTCAATTTTAATAGAACTCTAATACATGTTGAAGCTAGAGCACATAAAGACACAAGGAAAGTTAGCTGATGTGGTATATTAGTTTTTTTTGTTGGTTAGTAAAAAGGCATTTATAAGTATTTATAAATGCCTTTTTCGTTGGTAACCTTTGTTACTAACTTCTCATTTTGCCTAATGTACATTTGTATTATAATTTAATAATAAATGAAAAAAACATATTTATATACCACTATTACTTTTAGCTTTTACGATGTCAGTGAAGGCACAAGATGCAGTGTCTATAACAAAAATAGAGGTCTTAAGTCGGGTTTCAGAAAATAATACAAGTATTAAGATTTCTGAAGAAGAGTTTAAACAAGCTAAAGCCGATTTTAGACAAACTAATGCGGTGTTCTTACCAAATATTACGGCAAGTCATACAGCAATGGCAACGACAAATCCGCTAATGGCTTTTGGTTCTAAATTGAATCAAGAAATTTTAACGTCAAACGATTTTAGTCCTGCATTGTTGAATGACCCTTCGCAGATTGAAAACTTTGCAACAAAGTTCGAAATTCAACAACCATTATTAAATTTTGATGGCATGTACCAGCGCAAAGCAGCCAAATCTAAAATGGAAGCAATGGCATTAAAAACAGAACGTACACAAGAGTATTTAGCCTTTGAGGTCGAAAAAGCATATATGCAATTACAATTGGCTTATAAAGCAGTGGATGTTTTAGAAATGGCTTTAGAAGCTGCAAATGCCAATAAAAAATTGGCAGATAATAGTTTTAAACAAGGCTATTTGCAACGTGCAGATGTGTTAAATGTTGAAGTACGAGTTACCGAAGTTCAAAATCAATTACAATCCGCTAAAAGTAATGTGCAAAATGCCTCAAATTATTTGTCATTTTTAATGAATGATGACACCTATGTGATTTACTCACCAACGGACGAATTAACGGTTTCAACTTTTCAAATGGTGGATAAAACAATTTCTGAAAACCGTTCAGATATTAAAGCGATGCAATTAGCTTCAAAAGCTTATGAAGCGATGAACAAGGCTGATAAAATGGCATTCTTACCAAGATTAAATGCTTTTGGAAGTTATGAGTTGTATGACGACCAAATTTTTCAAGCCGACGCTAGTGGTTATTTATTTGGTGCACAGCTAAGTTGGGATATTTTTCAAGGCTCTAAACGTTTTGGGAAAGCACAAAAAAGTAAATCTAAATTCGAAAAATCAAAATTAGAATACAAACAATATGTGTCTCAAAGTAATTTGGAATTAAACAAAGCGAAACGTGCCTTTTTAGACGCGGAGAATAAATTGAAATTAACAAGTTTAGCCTTAGAACAATCTGAAGAATCTTTAAGAATTAGAACCAACAGATTTAAAGAAGGACTAGAAAAAACATCTGATTTATTGATGGCAGATACACAATTCGCTCAAAAGCAATTAGAATATTACCAAACTATTTTCGAATATAATTACGCGCAAGCCTACTTACAATTTTTAACTAAAGAATAGAAGAGAACCAAGATAGAAGAACCAAGATAGAAGAACCAAGAGCAAAGACTAATAAGCTTGCTTTAAAAAAGATATAAAATGAATAGAAAAATATATACCATTGTAGCATTTTCTTTAGCCTTGTTATTAGCAAGTTGTGGAAGCGAAGACAAAAAAGCGATTGAGGATAATTCGCCAGCGATTGTTGTAAAAACGAGTCAGGTAGAAGCTAATACTAATAATCCGTTTTTGGCTGTAAGTGGAAAAATTCAATCCGTAAATAGTGCTGATTTAAGCACAAGAATGATGGGTTACGTTGATAAAGTTCATGTTAACGTTGGAGATAACGTGCGTAAAGGTCAATTATTGGTATCTATTAATAATGCTGATTTACAAGCCAAACGTGCACAAGTCAATGCCGACATATCAGAAGCAACTGCAGCTTTTACTAATGCACAAAAAGATTACAATCGTTATAAGAATTTATTTGCAGACCAAAGTGCATCTCAAAAAGAAATGGATGATATGACGGCTAATTTTCAAATGGCTAAAGCGCGTTTAGAGTCGGCTAACCAAATGAAAAATGAAGTCAATGCACAATTTACCTACAGCAATATTACGGCACCTTTTAGCGGGACAGTTACAAGTAAAAATGTGGAAGCAGGAAATATGGCAAATCCAGGAGAAGCATTAATAAGTATAGAAACACCAGGACATTTTGAAGTGATGGCCATGGTACCAGAATCTGAAATTTCTGAAATTAAAAACGGATCAGCGGTTGATGTTTTAGTAAAATCTATTAACCAAACGATAAAGGGAAAAGTAGCCGAAGTAAGCACATCTGCCAAAAACACAGGTGGACAATATTTAGTAAAAATAGATTTAGATAAAACAGAGGCGAATATTTTATCAGGCATGTTTACAACAGTACAATTTCCGGTAGAACGAAAAGCAAAATCAGAAATGGTTTTGGTGCCAACTGATGCTATTATAACAAACGGTCAATTATCTGGTGTGTATACCGTAAGCCAAAGTAGTACAGCGCTGTTACGTTGGTTGCGTTTGGGTAGAACTTTTGGAGAGCAAGTAGAAGTTTTATCGGGTTTAAATACAGATGAAGCTTATATCGTTTCTGCTGAGGGAAAACTTTACAATGGAGCAAAAATCAGTATTCAGTAGGCAGTATTCAGTCACTGTTTTCAGTATCCTGCAAGGTTTCAAAAACCTTGTAGGTATAATATAAAGAAGAGTAAATAGCAGAAAATTAAGTGCGTTAAGGATTATTCGTGGTTTATTATTTCAAGTTAATGAACTCATGAATGTAAAAACATTTGTAATGGAAATCCTTTTTACGTCAGTTCGAGTGAATTTGCCTTAGCAAATTTGTATCGAGAACAAGTAAAAAGATTGCAATGCATAGCCTGACTTTTTGCGATCCTGTAAGGTTTTTAAAACCTGACAGGTGTGAGTGAAAGGTAACGCCAAAATAAAATATAAAATGAAAGAAGGAATCGCAGGTAAAATCGCCAAAGTCTTTATGCAATCGAAGCTTACAGTGCTTTTGATGATTGTATTTATGGTGGTTGGTGTATATAGTTCGTTTTTAATTCCGCGTGAAGAAGAACCACAAATAGACGTGCCAATGGCAGACATTTTTGTGGGTTATCCTGGCGCAAGTCCTACGGAAGTAGAATCGCGAGTCATTAAGCCTTTAGAGCAATTAATTTCGAATATTAAAGGTGTCGAATATGTGTATTCAACGTCAATGAAAGAACAAGGAATGGTGATTGTTCAGTTTTATGTAGGCGAAGATATTGAGCGTTCGTTTGTGAAAATGTACAACGAAATCAATAAACACATGGACCAAATGCCAGATGGTGTTACGTTTCCGTTAGTGAAAACACGTGCGATTGATGATGTGCCAATGTTAGGTTTAACCTTATGGAGTGAAAACTACGACGATTACCAATTAAACCAAATGGCTCAAGAGTTAGAAGCTGAGATTAAAAAGGTAAATGATGTAGCAATTACGCATAAAATAGGAGGAAGAGACCGTCAGTTACGTGTGGTTTTAGATAAGGATAAATTGGCTGCGAGTGGCTTAGATTTCTTGTCGGTTTCTGAAATGATTAAGGCAAACAACAGCCAATTAAGTGCTGGAAGTTTTGATAAAGGAGATACTGAGTTCTTGGTGAATACTGGTAAATTCTTAGCATCTGTAACAGATGTTGAAAATTTAGTGGTTGGTGTGCAACAAAATCAGCCGATTTATTTAAAACAAGTGGCTAAGATTATTGATGGTCCAGAAGTACCACAAAATTACGTGAGTTTAGGTTTTGGAAAAGGAGGCGAAAAATCCGCTGAATATAAATCTGAATATCCTGCAGTTACCATTTCTGTTGCCAAAAGAAAAGGAGCAGATGCTATGAAAATCGCAGAAGTCATTATTGATAAAGTAGACCATTTACGTAGTACTTTAATTCCTGATGATGTTCACGTAGAAATTACAAGAAACTACGGAGAAACAGCGTCTCATAAAGTGTCAGAATTATTATTACACCTTATAGGTTCAATCTTCGCAGTTACTATTGTGGTAATGTTAGCTATGGGTTGGCGAGGCGGATTAGTGGTGTTCTTATCAGTACCAATTACGTTTGCTTTAACGTTGTTGAGTTATTATATGATGGATTACACGTTAAACCGAATCACATTATTCGCATTGGTATTTGTAACAGGAATTGTCGTCGATGACTCCATTATTATTGCCGAAAACATGCATAGGCATTTTAAAATGAAACGCTTGCCATTTAAACAAGCGGCTTTGTATGCCATTAACGAAGTTGGTAACCCAACCATTTTGGCAACATTTACAGTAATTGCTTCAGTATTACCAATGGCATTTGTTTCTGGGTTAATGGGACCATATATGGCACCAATGCCAATTGGAGCGTCTATTGCTATGATATTGTCTTTGTTTGTAGCCTTAACGATTACACCTTATTTAGGTTATATTTTCTTAAGAGAAAAAGATAAAAAAGGAGCAGAAGAGAAGCCTGAAAAAGCGGTAGAGGATACCCTTATCTATAGAATTTACAACAAGTTTGAACGGCCCCTTTTAGAAAGTAAAGCAAAACGTTGGTTGTTTTTAGGTGGGACATTTGTGATTTTAATGGGAACAATGGTTCTGTTTTTCACCAATTCGGTAGCCGTAAAAATGTTGCCTTTTGATAACAAGAATGAATTTCAAGTCGTAATTGATATGCCAGAAGGTACCACCTTAGAACGTACAGGAGTTGTAGCGCAAGAGATTTCTCAATACTTATCTAACAGACCAGAAGTGGTTAATTATCAAAACTATGTTGGGACATCTGCACCAATTACATTTAATGGTTTAGTGCGCCACTATGATTTACGTGGAGGATCTAATATGGCGGATATTCAAGTGAATTTATTAGCCAAAGAAGAGCGTTCAGCGCAGAGTCATGATATCGCAAAACTAATGCGTCCAGATATTCAGAAAATTGCAGCGAAGTATAATGCCAATGTGAAGTTGGTTGAAGTACCACCAGGACCACCTGTATTATCAACTATTGTTGCTGAAATTTATGGACCTGATTATGAAGAACAAATTAAAGTTGCAAACCACGTTCAAGATATTTTAAAGAATACAGCTGATGTGGTCGATATTGATTGGATGGTTGAAGACGATCAAATCGAGTATCAGTTTGATATTAATAAAGAGAAAGCCATGTTATATGGTGTTACTCCACAGCAAATTGCATACACCATGAATATGGCTTTATCAAACAGAGCAATTACAAATTTGTACGATGAAAATGCCGTTAACCAAATAGGTATAGTACTAGCATTGGATGAAAAAGAGAAATCAACTATTTCCGATATTTCACAATTAAAGGTGAAATCGAAACAAGGTAATATGGTACCGATTTCAGATTTGGTTGATATTTCTCAAAATATTGCCGCAAAAAGCATTTACCATAAAAATCAAAAACGTGTGGTTTATGTTATGGCAGATATGGCTGGAGACTTAGAGAGTCCTGCGTATGCAATTCTCGGTATGGAAGAAAAATTGAAAGAAATTCCATTACCACAAGGTTTTGAGATCAATGAAATGTACTTAGGTCAGCCAGAGTTTGAAGATAACTATACGGTAAAATGGGATGGTGAATGGCAAATTACTTTAGAAGTCTTTAGAGATTTAGGTATTGCCTTTTTAGGAGCCATTATTTTAATATATATCTTAATCGTAGGATGGTTTCAAAACTTTAAAGCGCCAATCGTTATGATGGTTGCGATACCATTATCCTTAATCGGGATTATTCTTGGACATTGGCTCATGGGAGCATTCTTTACTGCAACATCATTTATTGGAATGATCGCTTTAGCCGGAATTATGGTTAGGAACTCAGTATTACTCATTGATTTTATCAACTTAAGAACAGCAGAAGGTGTTCCATTAAAACAAGCAGCAATTGAAGCAGGAGCCGTTAGAACCACACCAATTTTATTAACAGCAGGAACGGTTGTTATTGGAGCATTTGTCATCTTATTTGACCCAATTTTCCAAGGATTAGCTATTTCATTAATGGGTGGTACAATAGTGTCAACGGTGTTAACCTTGTTGGTTGTTCCATTGGTGTATTACATGATAGAAAAGAAGAATTATAAATAATTTGTCTGGTCGAGCGCAGTCGAGACCTTTAGCTTTGAGAATTTTAAATAGTTCTCGACAGCGCTCGAACCGACATCAAAACTAATATCATGAAATTAGTCATAGTTACAGCCGTAGAACAGTATCAAAAAGCAGTATTGAAGCTTTTTAAAAAAGCAAATATCAAAAATTTTAGTAGTTCAGATATTGATGGTCATAAGAACGGATCATCATTATTAATGACTTCTAATTGGTTTCCTGCAGAAAAATGAGGAAACGAATCTAGTCTGTTCTTTTCGTTTACAGATGACGAACATATTGATGCTTTATTCAAAGTCATAAAAGAATTCAATGAAAATTTAGAAACGAACAATCCTATCAAAGCGATTGTGGTTCCTATTGAAAGATTTATATAAACTTAAAAATTAATTAAAATGTTAAATACATATTTTAGAGTCATCGTTGGCACCATGGTATTATTAAGTGTGGTGCTTTCCGTTTACGTGAGTCCAAATTGGATGTGGTTTACGGTATTTATTGGAGTGAATTTAATTCAATCAGCATTCACTAAGTGGTGTTTACTAGAAACTATTTTAGTAAAGTTAGGGGTTAAGAAAGAGGGTGGAAGTTGTTCATCTTGTTAGTATTTGATTTGAAGAATTGTCCCCTTGAGGGGACTTAAGGGGTGTTTTATTTAATTCATTAAAAACAAGACATAAAATTGTGAATAAAGAGAATTAAATAATATTCTGTAACATTTTTTAACATTTTGCGTCACATAAGTGTAAAATAATCAATCATGGAATCAAATTATCACACGCTTAAACGCACAGACAATCAATTATTAGTTATAACACATCTATCGCAATTATTAACTTATGTTACAGGTTTTGGAGGGGTCTTAGCACCTTTAATAATTTGGGCAACACAAAAAGATCAAGTTGATGGAATGGATGCTCATGGAAAATCGATTTTGAATTTTCAATTAAGCATGCTTATCTATTCTATAATCAGTATTCCGTTAATCTTTGTAGTTGGATTGGGAATCTTAACTTTAATATTAGTTGCCATCTTGGCATTTATTATGCCGATTATAAATGCAGTAAAAGCTAGTAATGGAGAATTACCTAGCTATCCAATGTCTATTAATTTTATTAGTTAGGAATTAAAATGATATGGAATTGAAAAGGCTCACCTAAATTTGGTGAGCCTTTTTTTATTGAATTAAATTTGCAAGAAATTCTTAATTGTTTAGCATTACAGGCATAACAAGCATTGTAACATGCTCACCTTCATCTAAACCATCAATTGGTGTTAGGAATACCAGCTCTATTTGGTAAACTCAGCATTCCTGCGAAAGCAGGAATCTTATGGTATTATTAGTTTCAAAAAAAACACACTTATGTGAAATAGGTGTGTTTAATATTATTACGATTTTCCTAAAATGAGATTCCTGCCTTCTCAGGAATTTATTTAGTTATTCAACATCACTGGCATAACAAGCATTGTAACATGCTCACCTTCATCTAAACCATCAATTGGTGTTAGGATACCAGCTCTATTTGGTAAACTCATTTCTAATTGTACGTTGTCTGAGTTTAAGTTATTTATCATTTCTGTTAAGAAGCGCGAGTTAAAACCAATTTGCATATCATCACCTTGATAATCACAAGTTAAACGCTCTTCAGCTTTGTTTGAGTAATCAATATCTTCTGCAGAGATGTTTAATTCTGCACCTGCAATTTTTAAACGAATTTGATGCGTTGTTTTGTTAGAGAAAATACTAACACGACGTACAGAGTTTAAAAATTGTGTTCTGTCTATTACTAACTTATTTGGATTCTCTTTAGGGATTACCGCTTCGTAATTAGGATATTTTCCGTCGATTAAACGACAAATTAATACCGAATTTTCAAAAGTAAACTTGGCATTAGATTCATTGTATTCTACTAATACATCATCATCACTTCCTGATAAAATACCTTTTAATAGATTTAAAGGTTTTTTAGGCATAATGAATTCCGCTGTTTCAGTTGCACTAACATCATTTCTCGTATATTTTACCAATTTGTGAGCATCAGTTGCTACAAAGGTTAAATTGTCTTGAGAAAACTGAAAGAATACACCACTCATTACAGGTCTTAAGTCATCATTACCAGCAGCAAAGATCGTTTTGCTAATTGCCGTTGCTAAGATATCCCCCATAATAGTTGTTGTACTTGCATCTTCAATAGAAACTGCATTTGGGAATTCTGCGCCATCAGCATAAGCTAAAGCATATTTACCATGATTAGAGCTGATTTCTACCGTATTGTTTTCTTCAACAACAAAGGTTAATGGTTGCTCAGGGAATGTCTTTAAAGTATCTAAAAGTAATCTTGCAGGTAACGCAATGCTGCCTTCAGAATCACTTTCAACATCTATCGTTGCAGACATCGTCGTTTCTAAATCACTAGCCGAAATCGTTAATTTTGATAGGCTTAGTTCAAATAAGAAATTATCTAAAATAGGTAGTGTGTTACTGTTATTAATAACCCCTCCTAATACTTGGAGTTGTTTTAATAAATAGGTGCTTGAAACAATGAATTTCATGTGTTATATCTTAATTATTTTGTATTCGACATAAAGAACAACTTAATGAAGGTTTAAGATAAAATCTGACCTCATTTGGTAAGATGTTTCATGCTGAATAGATGTGTTTTATACTTCTAATTGGTATTACAAATATATCCTAATAGAAGGGTTTTTTAAAACAAACTTATTAACAAATTATGTACTTTAAGGTCTGAAATCAATGATAAAAATCAACGAAGTTTAAGCGGCATATTTACGTTTTCTTAAATAGTTAAACGCAAAACCAAACAGCCCTAAAAGTATGAGTGGCAAAGCAATATTAATAAATTGCCATGTCGATTTATTATCTTTAATTTTTTCAGCATCTAAAAAAGCTACATTTATTTCTTTAGATCTTATGTTTATAAGTCCAGAATCGTCCAAGAGGTAATTCACCGAATTTAGCAAAAATTCTTTATTTCCGAATGATTTTCCTGTGAGTTGATCAAAGCCTAATTCTTGTGGTCTGTTTCTAATGACTTCATTTTTTATAATGTCTCCATCCGAAATTACTACCATTTTAGTAGCAGTACTTTTAGATTTAAAATTCTTCACCTTAAAAGGTAAAACACGTTGATCATATACCGAAGAAAATTCACCTTCTAAAAGAACGGCTAAATTTTGTGGACCAAGACTATAACTTTCTTCATTTGGTGAGTTAGTCACATTTGCTAAGGAGATCGTAGTTGGTGCACCTTCTAGTTTCGATTTTGGTGAACTTTGTAATAAGATTGATTTTTTAATATTATTTTTTAAAGTGTCAATCGGACTCGCAAAATCAAATTTCACCAAGTTTAAATTTTTGGTAATTGAATGGTTAGGATTAGATGCTGCTAGAGGCGAATATTGCCATTGTACAGGTTGCATTTGGGCTTGACTACCTTCACCAATCGACAACATAATTGGGGCAGAGTAGAGGTCTTTTACTAAAGTTGGATTCACTCTTACCCCGTACTTGAAGAAAAAATCATTCAGTTGTAAATCCCGCATAATTGAAACTCCAGTACCAGCGTCATTTAGCAAACTGTCTTTATCCATAGCAACAGATTCTGTGAGCCATAGACTTTTACCACCGTTCATGGTATATTGGTCTAAAACTAACTTTTCATTTTCGGTAAAAGGTAGGCTTGGTTTAGCAGCAATTATTAAATCATAATATTTAAGCTTATCTAATGTCCCTTGCGGATTGGTTGCTACGCTATCTAGGGTAAACTGCCCTAAATTATAATATGGTTTTACTGTTTTTAGAAAATCAGCGATGTATAAATCATCTAACTGACCGTTACCTTTTAAAATTGCAATCTTTTTAGCTTTTGCATTGACCAGTTTACTAAAACCGTCTGCGAATGCATATTCTAAAGCCTGCACAGAATTGTTAATTTGTTCTTGTAAACCTTGAGTGATACTTCGTTTTAAAAGTGGAATTTTAAGCGTTTCATCTTTATAACTCGCAAAAGCCCATGGAAAAATAATGTCTTGAGTGACTTTGCCTGTGCTATTATCTGTATTAATATATGGCTCTAAGCCAGCATTTGTAAGTTGTTCAATATATTGTTGGCGTGTGGTTTCATCTTTAACAGGATCAATATAATTGACAAATATTTGGTTAGATGCTAATTGAAATTCATCTACAATCTGTTTGACTTCAGTTTGAAGTAATCTGAATTCAGATGGAAAATCACCTTCTAAAAAAACATCTATAATTAACGGAGAATCTAAGTCGTTGACTAATGATTTTGAAGCATCCGAAAGCGTATAGCGATGGTCTTTTGTTAAATCGAAACGTTGATACACTGAACTTGAAATCGCATTCACAACAACGAGTCCAACAATAATAACGACAATATATAGTATAGATTTATTATTTTTCATTATCGAAAGTTATTTCTTTTTGATAAGGTCTTACGGCAATGACTTTATCATCTTTAAACGTAATTTCTACACATTCTCTTTTATCGGTAAACGCGCCAGGTTCTATGCCAAGTCCATAATTCCATTTATTGGTATCGTGTGCTTTTCTGGCATCATCCCATGTTAACCATTCTTCTTTACCTAATAGCGAGGTGATTTGTTCTTTTGTAACAGCAATCAGCGTGTCAGATTCAACCGTGCTATCAATCATTTCATATCGTAGAGACGGACTTTCTGTCCAAGCGTCACTATCAAAATATTTTTGATAATGGTAGCTGCTAATAATATTTAGAAACGGGTAAAACATAAAGAAAAACACAATAGGAGTTAATGCTAAACTGATTAATCCAGAAAGCCATTTGCGTTTGTCAACAGTGTTTAAAAACAAAAACAGTAGTACAAATACAATAAGTAAGAATATAATTAATAAAGGTGTTATTATCATGTTATTGTTTTTGGATTCTGAGTTTGGTAAATAATAAAAAGGCTAAGGAAATGCTTATAAAATAAACTAAATCTCTTGTGTCAATGACACCGCGACTCATACTATTATAATGTGCAGACATACCTAGGTTTTCTATATAAACAAGGTTGTCTAAAATATTATAATTAGAAAGGCCTTCAAATCCAAAATAGAAAAAGAAACAGATAAAAACTGCAATAATAAAAGCCACAATCTGATTATCGGAAAGGGTAGACGCAAAAACGCCAATCGCCGTATAAGCACCAACTAAAAATAGCAATCCAAAATAGGATCCAATAGTACTTCCCATATCGAGATTGCCTTCAGGATTTCCTAATTGTGAAACGGTATAAACATATAATAAGGTTGGTACAAGTGCCATTATAATAAGTGCAAAAGCACCAAGATATTTTCCTAATACAATCTGAAAATGTGATATGGGTTTAGTAACTAATAATTCTAAAGTGCCTTGTTTCTTTTCATCACTAAAACTGCGCATAGTTACAGCAGGTACCAAAAAAATAAGAATCCAAGGTGCGAGTAAAAAGAAG
Organism: Winogradskyella psychrotolerans RS-3; assembly: GCF_000427335.1. Classification (GTDB taxonomy): domain Bacteria; phylum Bacteroidota; class Bacteroidia; order Flavobacteriales; family Flavobacteriaceae; genus Winogradskyella; species Winogradskyella psychrotolerans. Next base: position 58,617 of record NZ_ATMR01000057.1, read on the forward strand.
GATGATAAACTCGCTAATCCATTATCTAAAATATTGAATTCACCTTTAAAAACCCATAGAAATAAACCATTGAGTAATAAAAAGACGCCAATAACCAAATAACCGATTGGTGAAGCGAAGAAGGTATTTATTTCTTTTTTTAAGATTGCTAGCATAGATTAGTATTCAGTATTCAGTGTTCAGTGTTCAGTGTTCAGTGTTCAGTGTAAAGTAAAACGTTTGAATTATTTGGTTTTAATTTTGTTTTCTTAGCGACTTTGCGAGCATATGTTATCGTTCCGTCCTTGCTAAAACTCGTCTTTTTGCGTGACGTAATAATTTGTTTATTCTTCATATTATTTTTACTCAAAGGAATTGCTAACTACAACTGCTTACTTAAGCGAAGCGATTTTACCCACACTCCAAGCCTCAGGCTTTGCATTAAACATTGGCTTGGTATTTGCCCAAACGCCTTTAAATAAATCGGAATGTCGGTAATTATTTAAATCGACCTCAGAATTCCAATAACTATAGGTAAAAAAGATATTGGTGTTATTTTGATCGCGATAGAGTTCTAAAAAATTACAACCTTCAAAATTTCGAATCTTTTCTTTAACAGTTTCAAAGTTAGCCAAGAATTCTTCGATCTTAGACGGTTCAAAACTCATTTTTACAATTCTTACTAACAAAGCTTAGAGGTTTAAGAAATTAACGGTTACAGTATCCATAGTTTTTAATCCCATTAAAGTAGAAGCACTACCAACGGTACTATTATTACTTTTATAAACGGCAATTTCTATATAGCCAGAAGAATTAAAAACAACCAAACCTTTACCTTCAATATTACGTTTGGACTCTTCAATGTCAAAATTGATAATATCACTATACTTATTATGTATTTTTTCAAATTTATGGCTTCGAGCAAAAACTTCAAAAGGTCTATTTTTTTGAATAGACTCGAAAAAATTACGTTTAATATTAGTTACAACATTTCCATAATTATCGATATATATAACACTACCAATAATTTGATTCTGCTCGTCGTTTATAAAAGGTATTAAATTTTTAATTGGTTTAATGCTGTTAATAACTTTTCCGATGACGTCCAAAGTTCCTCCACGTGCAATATGGCAAGCGACTTTAACAAAAATATCTAAAACAGGGAAATTGGTTTCAACTCTATCGTGTATGTTAATCTCAACAATCTTCTCTGCAGCAATTTCGGCGCAAATCATACTCATAATGCCATTGTTGGCACATATAAAGTAATGGTCGTCTAATTTAACGGCAATGTGCTTGTTTTCAGGACTTAATTCAGAATCAATACCTATTAAATGAATCGTTCCTTTTGGAAAACTACTATAAGCATTCTGTATAATATATGCTGCTTCAGAAATGTTAAAAGGCGAAATAGAATGCGATATATCTACAATATTAATCTGTTCAAGCTCGCTATAAATAGCTCCTTTTATGGCACCAGCAAAGTGATCTTTTTCTCCAAAATCAGTCGTTAAAGTGATTATAGCCATAAATTAATTGTTGATATATTTTTAAGAATTATGGTTGTAAAATTATTAGCTTTGTGTGTATACAACAGAATTACAAAATTAATAAAAGAAAACATATTAACACACTAAATGTAGCGCGCTTTTGAATGAACTTATCCTAGAACTCGAAGAAATATCTCCAAAGGAATTCTTCGGAGCACAAAATGCTAATATTGAACTTCTTAAAAAGTATTTTCCTAAACTTAAAATAGTGGCCAGAGGTAATAAATTAAAGGCCTATGGTGATGAAGATTTACTTGAAGAGTTTGATCGCAGAATGACCATGTTGATGAAGCATTTTGCAAAGTACAATAAGCTTGATGAAAACGTTATTGAGCGTGTATTAACAAGTCAAAGCAGCGATGATTATTCATCCTCTGCTAAAAGTGATGACGTGTTAGTCCATGGTGTTGGCGGAAAACTTATTAAAGCACAAACGGCCAACCAACGCAAGCTGGTAGAAAGTATGCGAAACAATGATATGGTTTTTGCTATTGGACCTGCCGGAACTGGTAAAACCTACACAGGAGTGGCTTTGGCCGTGCAAGCCTTGAAACGAAAAGAAGTTAAACGTATTATTTTAACACGTCCTGCAGTTGAAGCTGGCGAAAACTTAGGATTTTTACCAGGTGACTTAAAGGAAAAGTTAGATCCATATATGCAACCGTTGTATGATGCTTTGCGTGATATGATTCCGCATGAAAAATTAGAAAGCTATATGGAAAAGGGCGTGATACAAATAGCTCCATTAGCATTTATGCGTGGACGTACTTTAGATAATGCCTTTGTGATTTTAGATGAAGGACAAAACACCACCCATGCTCAGATGAAAATGTTCTTAACCAGGATGGGAAAAAATGCGAAATTCCTTTTAACAGGTGATCCAGGTCAAGTGGATTTACCACGTCGTACGATATCCGGATTAAAAGAAGCGCTTTTAGTCTTGCAAAATGTGGAAGGTATTGGTATGATTTATTTAGATGATAAAGATGTCATTCGTCATAAGCTTGTTAAGAAAGTGATTGCAGCCTATAGAAGTATTGAAAATATAGAATAGTAAAGAAGGTGTTGCAAGTCAGTTTTTTAGGTATTTTCTGCTGTTAATTATATAAAATTAAAGAGAAATCATATAAAGTATTCAGTTGTAATTCTGTTTAAATTTGTCGATATAATAAAAACTTATAACGACATGAAAAAAGTATTTTTAATTATCGGATTAACATTAGGATTAAGTCCATTATTTGCACAAGAAGAAGATATAGACCTTAATGCAGATAATTCGTGGCTTAAAGCAGGTTTAACAGCAGGCATACCAGTAGGTGATGTAGATGATGCGTCATCGTTTGCATTAGGTTTGGATTTAAGAGGGCAATACTTGTTTAATCCTAACTTAGGAATTGGTTTAGCTTCTGGTTACACCAATTATTTTGGGAAAGATGACAATGACGATTTTGGTATCGTTCCACTAGCAGGATTCATTCGTTATTATTTTACGCCTGATGGTTTGTTCTTCGGAACAGATTTAGGTTACGGGTTTTTAACCGGAGTAGATGACAATGAAGGAGGACTTTATGTTAATCCACAAATAGGTTACCATAATCGCGATTGGAATATTTATGCATATTATCAAAACACTTTTGCAGAGAACGATATAGATGTTCAATCTGTAGGAATTGGAGCAACCTATAATATTAGGTTTAAATAAAAGAAAACATATAATAGTTAAATTAAAGAGGAGAAAGTTTATTTCTCCTTTTTTTATTGAGTTTATTGTTTGGGCCAAGTAAAGAAATTACATTTGTAGTTCACAAATAAATGATGATTAAATGAGCACCATAGTAGATACCAATTTCAATTTTCCTAATCAGAAAAGTATTTATAAAGGAAAAGTAAGAGAAGTCTATAATATTAATGACGAGCAATTGGTGATGGTTGCTACAGATCGTTTAAGTGCTTTTGATGTGGTAATGCCAAAAGGGATTCCGTATAAAGGTCAAATCTTAAATCAGATTGCAACTAAAATGATGAAGGAGACGGAAGATTTAGTGCCTAATTGGTTGGTGGCTACTCCAGATCCTAATGTGGCTGTTGGTCATTTGTGTGAGCCTTTTAAGGTTGAAATGGTCATACGTGGGTATATGTCTGGCCATGCTGCACGAGAATATAAAGTTGGTAAACGGATACTTTGTGGTGTTGCAATGCCAGAAGGAATGAAAGAAAATGACAAATTTCCTGAGCCAATCATCACACCAGCGACAAAAGCTGAAATGGGAGACCATGATGAGGATATTTCTAGAGAAGACATTCTGAAAAAAGGAATTGTTTCAGAAGAAGATTATATAATTCTCGAAGATTATACACGTAAATTATTTCAACGTGGAACAGAAATTGCTGAAGCTCGTGGATTAATTTTAGTAGATACCAAATATGAATTTGGTAAAACTAAAGATGGAAAAATAGTATTGATCGATGAAATTCATACTCCAGATTCTTCGCGTTATTTTTACGCAGATGGCTATGAGGAACGTCAAGATAGCGGTGAAGCGCAGAAGCAGTTGTCTAAAGAATTTGTAAGACAATGGTTAATTGCTAACGACTTTCAAGGCTTAGAAGGACAAACCGTTCCTTTTATGAGTGATGACTATATTCAATCTGTAAGCGAGCGTTATATTGAGTTGTATGAAAATATAACAGGAGATACGTTTGTAAAAGGTGATGTTTCTGATATTCAGAGTAGAATAGAGAAGAACGTCTTAGAATATTTAGAGTAGTATTAGGCTGAAGCCTTGTGTAATATTGATTATAACCTTAACATTATTGTTTTAATGTAAGGTTATTTTCATTTATGGCTAATTCTGAATAGTAATTCTTTAAAGTCTCTAAGTGCTGCTCAACGTGGTAAGCCGTCCACATTATAATTTCTCTAACAGGCATTTTTCCCATTAATGGATGTGGTAACACCACAGTATCTAAATTTGCGTCGCTAATTCTTCTGGTTTTATATTGTAGTTTTTTTGCTTCAGTTTGTAGTCTATTTAAAATATACTGCTTGTCTGATAGCTTAGGGATTTTCATGTTGCGAGAACCTTTAAACGTTGTGCCCTTAGCATCTTTTAAGCGTTTGTTATAGCGCTTTGCAATGGCTTCGTAAGATCTAATAGGTCTATTGACTTTACCGTATTTAAACCGTAGTAAAAATTTTGGCATACTTAAAGCATTGTTTAATGGAATGGTGCTTTGTAGTAAATGCAAGGCTTGCTGACCTGTTGTCCATTTGCCTTCTGGTCCAAGTGTCCAAGATTCGTCTGTTTGATTCTGCAACCAAATAATGAGGTCAGAATACTTGGCGTCAATTAAATCTGCAATATCATCTTTATGCATTTGAAAGAATTTGTTAAAGAAAAGATAAGAATTTTTACTGAATAGTTTATCTGGTATAATTTATTTATCATCAATCATCAATCATCAATCATCAATCATCAATCATCAATCATCAATCATCAATCATCAATCATCAATCATCAATCACCAATGACCAATCACCAGCTATTCCTCAACTTCTTTCTCTTGAATTATGATTTTATCTTTCTTAAAAATAGGCACTAAATAAGATAAGTTAAATCCAAACCCTCCACCGAAGCTACTACTGTCATAAGTTCTGTTGTAACCAGGAATATAAAGATTTTCGTAATCATCGATTTCTTTTTCAGTAATTAAGACTTTAAGTTGAAAGTTGAACCCTGCAAAGAAATTATTAAAGAGTTCTGCTTTTATACCAAATTGTAATTCTGTCCAAAGTGCCGTTAAGCCATTAAATTCTTTAGCTTCATTAACAGTAAAGCGATCTCCCCAATATTGATTGTTGATATCATAAACGGTATAGCTATTTCGTGTTTGATTGAAAGAACTTGCGCCAATGCGGAATCCAGCATAAACCATATTCTCCATATCTAGCCAGTTTTGATAGAAATTCATATCTAATCCGGCTTTAAAATAACTACCTTTTGTGGTATTACTTAAGACTTCGTTTTCGAGAATACGTTCTTCGTTTCCAATTTCACCAGCGATATAAATACGTTTGGTTAAACGATAATCACCCATAATTTCAAAACCAGAATAATCATCATCTAAAAACGTTCTTGCGAGTTTGCTTATATCGGTACCAAGTCTAAGTCCATATTTTTGCTTAAACACTAGTGTATCGTTGACCGTTTTTTTCTTTTCTTGCGCAAAAGCCATTGTAGAAAACAACAGCAATAAAATTACGCTTCTAGTGATAGATGCGTACATGTGTTGTGTTTTCATTTTCTATGAGTGCTTGTGTGGTTTCTTCGATTTCTATATTGGTAATCCACTGATCACCATCCGTTACTCTTGTAATTCCTAGAGCCTTAAAATTATTTGTGTAACCGCAAGCTCTAGACACGTAAACAAAATCAGTATTATAAGAGATTTCTATAATATCTATATTTGAGTTCGTTAAAGGGTCATCATCGAGCCTAAGATCGGTGTCCTTTTCTAAGATAAAACGTGTTGTTATCAGTTCTTGTTCTGCTCCAACTATAAGCGGTAATTCAACTCTATTTGCAATTTCGTTAAAGAGCAACGTGGCATCCGAAGCGACAATAGGATCAATTATTGGGTTACCATCGTCATCCAATAAACCATCTCCATATACTGTAATTCTAGATACATTTAATAATTCATCAGTATCAGAGGCATCATAGAATTCTACTATTAATCTGGGTGTGGTCTGTGTAGAGGCAGGGCAAATGTCATCGCGTTCGCAATTAACAAGTGCTATAGCTATAAACAGGACTAAAAATTTTAAGTTTCTCATTTACTTTTTCTCAAATAACACAACCGTTTCAATATGCGCTGTATGTGGAAACTGATCTACCAAACTTAATTTTTTAATGGCGTAACCAGACTCCATTAATTGTTCTGTATCTCTGGCTTGTGTTGCGGGATTACAAGATACATAAACCAAACGTTCTGCATTTAGGTTTATTATTTTTTTCAGAGTTTTTGGCGCAATTCCGGCTCTTGCAGGATCTAAAATAATGGTTCTGATTTTATTGGTGTATTCAGGATGTTCTGATAAAAATTTACCAACATCAGCTGCAAAGAATTTTAAGCCTTCAATATTATTTCGTTTGGCATTTTCTTTAGCGTCTTCAATAGCAGCAGCCACAATATCAACTCCAACAATTTTAGTGTTTTCGGATTTGTTAGCTATAATTTGACCAATAGTTCCTGTACCACAGAATAAATCTAATACAACCGTATTATCAATAGCATCTTTGTTTTCTAAAGCATAATCGACAACTTTAGAATATAACTTTTCAGCACATTTAGGGTTGGTTTGAAAAAAGCTTTTCATGCTGATTTCAAAATTTAAGCCTAATAATTCTTCCACAATTTTATCGTCACCATATATTAAAGAAATACTTCCGGTTGTAGCAATTGTTCGATCTCCGGTTTCATCGTTAATAGTATGTAACAAACCAGCAACACGATCGCCAAATAACTCGACTAAATAATTCGCGAATTTATCTAAGTCAAACTCGGGTAAATCATGAGAAGTTGTGACTAAGTTGAAAAGTAATTGATTGGTTTTAAACGATTTTCTAACTACAAAATATCTAAAGAAACCTTCTCTTTTTGGAGGATGCCAAGGTGCTAATCCGGTGTTTACGCAATACGCTTTGATGTCTTTTAGTCGGTTTTCAAATTCAGCGTCAAATAAACCAGAATCTTTTTTAAGATCGTCACCACACCACCATGTACCACGTTTTTTGAACCCTAATGTAAATTCGTCTACATCGGTTTTTAATTCGTGATTATAACCAATAGCAGAAAAACCATATTCCATTTTATTTCTATAATGAAACGTGTTTGGAGAGGTTACAAATTCGTCAAACTTATCTTCAATATCAGCAACTTTACCAATACGCTTAAATAACTCTAAAGTACTTTGCTTCTTGTATTCGTGTTGCTTTTCAATTGGTAAGTTTATATATGGAGCGCCAGGAATAGTTTGGTAAGGCATGTCTATTTCATCTTCCGATGGTTTTAAGACTTCAAAAAGTTTACATTCGGCATACTTTTTACTCGTCTTTTTTACCTGACCTTTAACCAATTGACCTGGCAATGTATTAGGAACAAAAACAACGAATTCTCCATGTTCATTTCTAATACGACCAATACCTTTGCCGCCAAAAGCGTAGTCTTCAATTAAAATCTCAATGATTTCCCCGCGTCTTACAAATTTATTCCGTTCTCTCTTTGGCATTTCTTATAATAATTTGAGTGCAAAGATATTCTTATTTTATAAATAGTTAGACTGAATTGGGTCAGTAATGATTTAGATTAAGTTTAAACGATTTATTCTTTAAAAACTTTATGCATTGTGCTATTCGATACATGCATGTAAAGATGTTGTACAGTCTTAGCAAACGCAATAGGTATGGTTATTAGGTAGAATTGAAATAGACCTCATGAAATTGTTGTTTTGTATATAAGTGGATAAGAAAGTGGTTCTACGAGAAATAAAAAGATTAGAGCTTCAAGTTTTAGCATTGTCAGGAAAAATAGCGGAGTAAGTTTTAAATCGAAAAGAATATTTATTAATTTGCACGTTCTTAGGGATGATTTCTCTCCCACGCTGCTTTTTCAATACTTTGAAAGAAAAAAGGTGATGAAGGAATGGATATTTTATTCATTTATTAAATTATTTTTAAAATGGCTGTTTTAGACCAATTAACATCGCAAGAAGCGATAGATTTAGAAAACAAATATGGTGCGCACAATTACCATCCACTACCTGTAGTATTAAGTAGGGGAGAAGGTGTATATGTTTGGGATGTAGAAGGTAAAAAATATTACGATTTTTTGTCTGCTTACTCTGCCGTAAACCAAGGGCATTGTCATCCTAAAATTGTTGCTGCTATGACTAAGCAAGCACAAACACTAAGCTTAACATCAAGAGCATTTTATAATGACATGTTAGGTCAGTATGAAAAATATGCTTCCGAAACATTTAATTTCGATAAGCTTTTACCAATGAATACAGGTGCCGAAGCTGTAGAAACCGCTTTGAAAATTTGTAGAAAATGGGCTTATGAAGTTAAGGGGATTGATGAAAATGAAGCTGAAATCGTTGTATGTGAAAACAACTTCCACGGAAGAACCACAACAATTATTTCGTTTAGTAACGATCCTGTAGCGCGTAAAAACTTTGGGCCTTATACGAATGGTTTCATAAAGATTGAATACAACAATTTAGAGGCTTTAGAGCAGACTTTGAAAAATAATCCTAATGTTGCTGGGTTTTTAGTTGAACCAATTCAAGGTGAAGCAGGAGTTTATGTTCCAACAGAAGGGTACTTGTCAAAAGCAAAAGCCATTTGTGAAGCTCATAATGTGTTGTTTATTGCAGATGAAGTACAGACAGGAATTGCAAGAACAGGTAAAATGTTAGCTGTAGATCATGAAAACGTAAAACCAGATATTTTAATCTTAGGAAAAGCCTTATCAGGTGGTGCTTATCCTGTATCGGCTGTTTTAGCTGATGATAGCATTATGAATGTTATACAACCAGGAAATCACGGAAGTACGTTTGGAGGAAATCCAATTGCTGCAGCAGTGGCTATTGCAGCTTTAGAAGTGGTGAAGAATGAAGATTTAGCAAATAATGCTCAAGTATTGGGTGAATTATTTAGAAGTGAATTATCTAAATTTATTGAAACAAGTTCTATTGTTAATTCAGTAAGAGGTAAAGGTTTGTTGAACGCTATTTTAATAAACGATGATGAAGACAGCGATACCGCGTGGAATATTTGTTTAAAATTAAGAGATAACGGTTTGTTAGCAAAACCAACACATGGAAATATTATTCGTTTTGCTCCACCTTTAGTAATGACGAAAGAGCAATTATTAGATTGTGTGTCTATTATTACTAAGACTTTAAAAGAATTTGAAGTTTAGAACTCACGAAATAATAAGTATAAAAAAAAAGCGATTTACTAATTAAGTAAAATACG
>NZ_ATMR01000058.1 GCF_000427335.1 Winogradskyella psychrotolerans RS-3
CGTTGGCAAACATTTCACGCGTGTCAACAATTTCAAGGCTTTTACCAAGTTCTGTATTTATTTGCTTCAGAAAACTAAGTTGGAATTTAAAGCTGAACCTTAAAAAATATTATGCTGGAATTTTTTACTCTTGCGGAACGTTACGCGCGAATTTAGGCTCACCCGATTTCTGTTCATTACATCAATATTATAGCAATCCTCAACTTTTGGCTGATAAGCGGAATGGCAAAACGTACGGTTGAACTGTTCGCAATTTAATTAATCGGAATTTGGTTGCTTAAATCAATCGATACTGATTCTCTTTGTGGAAAAAACGAAATAATAATTCGGAGATTTTTTTTTGATATTTAAGTGTAAAATAAAAATAAGTATGAATAACAAAACGTTCGGAAATATTACGTGGGAACACAACGCAGGAAAATAAAAAACGTTAGCCAACACTGTATATAATTTATTGCTGCTTCTCGCCTACTCACGAAAAGCCCTTCGGCTTTTCTATTTCGGTTATTATTTGCTAACTTACTCGCTGAAACACGCAACAAACCATATACAAA
>NZ_ATMR01000059.1 GCF_000427335.1 Winogradskyella psychrotolerans RS-3
ATGACAAAGTTTGACGGCCTTAGAAGTGGCTGCATTCTCTCTTGAGCAATTGGGCGCATTAGAACGTGCATTGCCACATTTCGAGTCACTTCATTTATTGTCAGGTGACTTGTTTAGCTTGTATAAAGCTGGGTACCTTCAATATACTTTAAAGAATATGATGAAGGCCTTAATTCAGTTAACATGTTGATTAAGGACAGTAAAGCCGCAGAGCAAAAATTTGAACTTCCCGAAAGGAGAGAACAATGAGATGCAGGAAGTAAGTATGGTGGCTGCAGCCGAAAACCTTAAAGGATTGATCTATAAAGATCAAGGAAGTGTTGCTGAAAGCCAAAAACCGCTTTCGAAGCAGCATTGGCTGTTAATCCTGATTTTGAACTTGCCAAAGAGAACTTGGCTGGATTGTAAATTAATTACATTCCTATTAGTACGTATTGGATACCTCAAAGCATAGAATTTTGCTTTGGGGTATCCAATTCTCGTTTATGGCTGTTTAGTTTTGTTAAAATCTGATTCGAAGGGATTTTGTCAGCATTGTTGCAGAAAAAAAAGCAACAATACCGCCAAAATCTTGTTATGTTCATTGTTTTTACCAAGGGCTTTCGCCCTTGGCTATAAAAAATAATCACTCCTCT
>NZ_ATMR01000060.1 GCF_000427335.1 Winogradskyella psychrotolerans RS-3
GGTGGTAGTTTTCGGGTGGTCTTTAGTGATCTACTTTCCAGTGTATTATTTACTTAGATTAAAGAGGTAGAATACCGAAGTAAATTAAAAGTTTAGAATTAACAATAATAAAAAAGCGTACTAAATAATATTAGACGCTTTTTTTATACTATAATTTGAAATTTAAAACCAAAGATTCCATGGAATCATATATAAGACACAAGCTAAAGCCAATGTGTAATAAATAGCCAATAGCTTAAATTTTGGCTTAGAAGTCAATTTCTTTTTGTGTTTAGAATAGCCTATTGTAACTAAAGCAACAGCAATAATCATGGCGAAAGGATGCTCTATAATTAATTTTCTCAATCCTGAATTTTTCATCACTTCTCCCATACCCCCAACTTGCTCAATCACTGAGAAATAATCCTTGGTGAAATACAATATAATACCAATGAGTAATTGAATATGCATTGTAATTAATGCGAATAATGAAATTCTAAAATCTTTTGCATCGAATTCCTTGTCTCCAAAAAACTTAATTAATGCGTTAAATGTAGCAAGTACTAATACTAAAAGTACTAGATAGGCCCATTTTGAATGTATAAACTGTACGGTTTCCATAATTAAAAATAATTTTAAGATTGTAAAAATACACATTAGAATTTTACATGGAGAATAATTTAATTATTTAGTAAAAAAAGAACAGGTTTAATTTTGAATTTTATAATGTGAATATCGTTTTAATGGAGGTTATCCGGAAATGTTACTTAATGGCAAGCTTATTATTTTTTCTGTTTTGTACTTAGTAGTCATTTTATAGTTTTAGAACTCAAGAGCACTTTAGATTTTAATATAATGTTTGCATTTTTCTGTTTATTCTAAGGATTCATAAAATTAAAAACCGGTCATAATACTACACTCTCTAATTTTACTTCGACTATGATATAATTACTTTATGAAATCTATTTCTAAACTTTTCTCAATTTTATACACGTTTTTTTATTTAACCCGTAAAATTTATGATAATAATAGCATCAAAAACAGATGACCTCATTAATATCTTGTGAACATTTGAATAAGTTTACAGTCGTTTTTTTTAAAATAACAAATTTAACGTTGTGTTAACTATACATGAACTATACATTGGGTGATTTTGCTGTTCTTTTTGCAATAAAACTATAATTATTGCACAATGTTATATATATATTTGAGCGTGTTAGACAGTTTCTAATTAACCTGTTAATCAATTTTTATGAACATACTAAACAAATTTTTGGGTCTTAAAGTAATTATAACTTTATGTGTTTTTCTTTTTCAAATGGAGTAAATGCACAATTAGGTTTCTGTTCAGGGAATTCTGGGGATCCTATTTTTTCCGAAGACTTTGGGACGGGTACAATTAATTCAGTCTTACCAGAAGGTACAACAACTTATTATTATACAGATGGATTTCCAGATGATGGGTTTTATACGCTAGGGAATGGTTCTTTTGGAAATGGGTTTGATTGGCATCAGGTAGAAGATCATACACCTAATGATACTGACGGGAAATTTTTAATGGTAAATGCTGGCTTCAGTGCCGGTGAATTTTATAGAACAACAATTTCAGGATTGTGTGAAGCTACGACTTATGAGTTTTCAGCATGGTTACTTAATTTAGTTAAAATACCAGGCTTCTGTCATGATTTAGGTATAGAGATTCCTTTTGATGTTCGTTTTCAAATTTGGGATAGTACAGATACTAATTTGTTAGCAAGTGGAGATACAGGTGATGTTTATGGTGCAGCGGATCCAACTTGGGAACAGTATGGTTTAGTATTTCAAACATTAGCCGGTCAAGATGAGGTAATTCTTAAAATGATTAATAATGGTGATGGTGGTTGTGGTAACGATTTAGCTATCGATGATATTGAGCTTAAAACGTGTGGAGATATCGTAGTTGTTACTGATGACGTAGATGATACGTCGGCAGACATTTGTAATAGTGACACACCTTTTTCATTAACCTTAACGGCTACACCAGACTATGCTGTATTTACTTCTCATTTTTATCAATGGCAAGAAAGTAACGATGGCATTACATGGATAGATATTGCAGGTGAAACAAATCAAACGCTTGTCGCTTTAGTAACAGCGTCCTCATTTTATAGAACGAAGATTGCTGAAATAGCAACGAATTTAGATAATGACCAATGTTTATTATTCTCTGATGCTTTTGAGATAACAGTCAATGCAAATCCAAATGCACCTATAGGTAATGGAGATATGCCATTTATTTGTAATATAAGCGAAACGCAATTATCTGTTACAGTGCCATCAAATATAGAAGTGAATTGGTATGACAACGCTGTTGGAGGTAACCTTTTACAAGCTAGTAGTCTTACTTATACAACAACAGCATTGGGTACATATTACGCTGAAGCTCTAGATACTATAACGGGTTGTGTCTCTACATCTAGAACAGCGGTAATTGCGATAAGTGCTGTACCTGAATCACCTATTAGTGATGGTGATGTAGATTTTAATTGTAATTTTAATGAAGCTACTCTATACGTTTCTGTTCCAGCAGGAGTGACTGTAAATTGGTATGATAATGCTGTAGGAGGAAACCTGTTATTAGGTAATAGTCTTAGTTATACTGCTGCTATAGAAGGCACCTATTATGCGGAAGCCGTAGATGATATTACGGGTTGTATTTCTAATGCCAGAACAGCAGTTAATACAAGTATATTTGCGCCAAATGAACCAATGAGCGATGGTGATGTTGATTACGATTGCGTAACTCAAGGAGCTGTATTGTCGGTTAGCGTACCATCAGGGATTACTGTAAATTGGTACGATTCAGAAGTAGGAGGAACTTTAGTACTTGCCAATAGCACAACATATTCGATGAGCGATCAAGAAATATATTATGCTGAAGCAGTTAATGATCTTACAGGATGTATTTCAGGTTTTAGAACTTCGGTAAGTATTTCTGTAGACTCAGGACCTCAAGATTGTTTTATACCTCAAGGGATATCTCCAGGTGTTTCTCCAGGTCAAAACGATAACTTTGACCTAAGTAATTTTGATGTTTCTAAAATAGAAATCTACAATAGGTATGGTACTTTAGTATATTCACAAAAGAACTACAGCGACGAATGGGAAGGTCAAAGTAATAAAGGAGATGAATTACCTGTAGGTACATATTTCTATACCATGGTTTATGATGGAGGCACAAAAACTCATAGCAGTTGGATCTATATTAACAGATAATGATATAACCTTCTTTGCTGGTACATATTTTATTCTGAAATTGTAATATGATGTTTTAGTTCATTTCCTAATTCATCTACAATGGTAATAACATGCTTACCAGGTTGAGGTAAAACAGCTAAATCATGTATATCTTTAGTGCTGCCAATATATTGGCTATCTATATACCAATGTATTTCTAGTTCTGGTTTAGAGTGTGCGACTTTTAATATTAATTCATTGGTTTTTCCATCAAAACCTTTAGGAAGATAAATAGTACTTTGTTGGTTGGGGTAAATGAATTCCATGTTAACCCCAGAAGATTCAGTACAATCTATTCTAAACGGTGGTAATGGTTTGTAAAATGGATTTTTATTCTTGTAATAATAAGCTTGAAGCGGAGGTAATACAAACCAAGATTTGTTAGTAATATTTGAAATGTCTTCGCAAGATGAATTTACCTGATAGTGTTCTGAAGCATTCAAGTGTACTAATTTATGAAACGGGCAAGGTTCTGTTTTCTTACCACTGGCTTGTATGTATTTCATTTCTGTAACATCACAAACTGAAGACGCTCTATAACCACTTTTTTTACAGATGCTAACCTCAAGCATCTCATCATAGGGTTTGGCAAACCAATCACTTTTAGGCAACAAATCAAAAACATCAAACATAATAGGTGCAGCCGTTTGTACACCAACCAAACCTGGCCGGCCTTCACCATCGGCATTACCAACCCAAACACCAACCACATAATCCTTTGTTGTACCAATTGCCCAAGCATCTCTAAATCCAAAACTTGTTCCTGTTTTCCATGCGATTTCTTGTGAAGAATCATAGTAATTCCAACTTTCATCGCTTTCTGGTCGGTTCACTTGTTTCATGCTTTCAAAGGTTAAAAAGATGGAAGCGGCATCAAAAACTCCTTTCTCGGATGTTAGCTTTCCGAAGTCAACAGTTTGATTAGAATTATAAATAGGTTGAGAAAACTCATTTGTAAAATACTGACTAGAGTTGCTGTTAAAATGATTTAATGTCGATGCCATTGCAGCATAACTTTTACACAAATCCCATAGGTTACTTTCTGCACCACCCAATATTAAAGATAACCCGTAATGATTGGCATTATATTTTAAGTCTTTAAGTTGAAGTGCTTTGAGATAATGATAAAATCGGTCGAGCCCAAACTCTTGAAGCATTCTTACCATAGGAACATTCAGCGACCGTGATAACGCCTCATTGGCTTTTACAGCTCCATCATAACTTTGATTGTAATTTTCGGGTTGGTAACTTCCAAATTGTGTAGGCACATCTGCCACCAAAGTGTTGGGTAATAAATCTCCAGCATCAAGCATGGCAGCATATAAAAAGGGTTTCAAGATACTACCTGTACTTCTGGGTTTATCAATAATATCTACACTGTTTTGATGCGTTTTGTCTGTTGGGGAATTTCCAATATAGGTGAGTACCTCTCTTGTTTTTACATCTAACACTAAAACGGAAAGATTATGAATTTCATTCTGCTTTAAGAGATTGTAATGTTGCTTTACAATCGCATTCGTTTGTTCTTGAAGTTCTATGTTAATCGTTGTTTTAATACGTTCTCCTCTGTTTTTCTTGGCTACTTTTTGAAGTAAATGTGGAGCGATTTGTGGTAGGGGATAAGGTTTTTGTGGTAAATTTTCTGCTATAGATAATTCATAGGTCAATTCATCTATGGTTCCATTTTCAAACAATTTTTTAATAATCGATTTCGTTTTTTAACAACCGTTTTTGATTCTTTCCGGGATAAATTAAGCTTGGAGCATTTGGTAATACAGCTAAAGTGGCACTTTCTGCCCAAGATAGGTTAGAGGCATTTCTGTTAAAATAACGCCAAGATGCAGCGTCGATGCCAACAACATTTCCACCAAATGGCGCATGACTGGCGTAGAGGTTTAAGATAGAGTCTTTAGACGATCTGAATTCTAATCGTGTTGCTAAAATAAGTTCTTTTAGTTTTTCAAAATAAGTCCGAGATTGTCCTTTTCTAGAAAGTCGAATGACTTGTTGTGTCAATGTGCTTCCTCCTCGTTTGACGCTACCAGAACTTAAATTGTCTTTTAAGGCTTTAACTATTGAAACCGGATTAAATCCAGGGTGTTGGTAAAAATATTCGTCTTCAAACTGAAGAATACACGTTTTAAATTTTTCTGGAACAGTATTATTTGCCGGAAATCTCCATTGCCCATCATCTGCAATTAAGGCTCCTAACAGTTCATTTGATTGACTTGTAATAATTGTTGCCGTAGGATCTTTGAATAATTTCTTTGGTAAACAGAAATAATATACAATTAGAAGCACAAAGAGCACTACCAACGTTATTTTATTTTTCTTAAAGTACTTATTTAAACTATACATGACCTATACATATCTGGTTTTTGGGCCTTTTTCGGCTAAAAGTCAAAATTAATATACAAACTTATCTATATATTTGAACGTGAGAAACAATTTATTAAATCTTAAAATAATCATAATTTTTTGTATTTCTTTTTTCTCAAAAGAAGTGCATGCGCAATTAGGATTTTGTCAAGGAAATTCTGGTGATCCAATATTTGTAGAAGATTTTGGAGCAGGAACCAGTTATATTCCACAATTGCCAGTTGGCACAACTACTTATACTTTTGTCGGATACCCAGGACCTCAAGATGGCCAATATACAATTGGACCAGAAACATTTCATTATGGTTGGAGTATGCCTAGTGACCATACAGGTGATGTTAATGGAAAAGCATTAATTGTAAACGCAAGTTTTACTACAGGAGAATTTTACACAGCACCTATAAATGGTTTATGTGAAAATACAACATACGAATTTTCATCATGGTTATTAAATATATTACCGCTTTCAGGATGTGGAGGAAATGGTATACCTGTAAATGTACAGTTCGAAATTTGGGATAATACTAATACTAATTTATTAGCTTCTGGTGATACAGGTAATATATATAGTGAAGTTACACCAACATGGGAACAGTATGGATTAGTTTTTCAGACCTTACCAAATCAGACTTCTGTAATACTTAAAATGATTAATAACGGAGCTGGTGGCTGTGGTAATGATTTAGCTATTGATGATATTGTGTTTAAAAGTTGTGGAGATTTAATCGCGGTAGAAGACAGTAGTACTAATAATTCGGCTTCTATTTGTAATTCGCAAGCACCATATTCAGATGTTATTACAGCAATACCCGATTTTACCGTATTTAGTAATCATTTTTACCAATGGCAGGTAAGTACTGATGGTGTTAATTGGACTGATGTTGCTGGTGAGACAAATGCCTCTATTTCTATCTCAGGAATTACAACGAGAACCTATTACAGAACTAAAGTTGCAGAATATGCTACCAATATAAATAATTTAGATTGTAATACATTTTCAGATATATATGAAGTATTTATTAATCCAAATCCTGTGGCTCCTACTAGTAATGGAGATATTGATTTCGACTGTATTAGTAACCAGGCAACGCTATCTGTAGCGGCTGTAAGTGGAATAATTATCAATTGGTATGATGCAGCTGTTGGTGGTACTTTAGTACAATCAAATTCTGAATCTTATACAGCAACAGCTCCAGGAATTTACTATGCGGAGTCTGTTGATGCCATTACAGGATGTGTGTCTATAACAAGAGCTTCTATTAATGCTTCTGGCGCTACTTTTCCAGAGACTCCAGTTAGTGATGGTGATGTTAATTTTAGTTGCATAACGAATGACGCAACGCTTTCAGTTACAGTTCCAAGTGGGATTGTTGTAAATTGGTATGATGCGCCAACGGGTGGTGCTTTATTACAATCAGATAGTATTTCGTATCTCACTGCAATGGAAGGAACATATTACGCCGAGGCTGTAAATACAGTAACAGGTTGTGTATCGTTAACAAGAGTTGGTGTGACGACATCTACTGTTTTACCAGATGCACCGATTAGTGATGGTGATGCTAATTCAGGTTGTAATTCAGATGAAGCTACATTATCTGTGACAGTCCCAAGTGGAATTATTGTAGATTGGTTTGATGCGGCAACTGCAGGAAACTTATTAGTATCTAACAGCACAACTTTGGTTGTGGATACATCAGGAACTTATTATGCACAAGCAACAGATCTAATTACAGGTTGTATTTCTGCAACGAGAACAGCTGTGAACGGAGATATTTTGACTCAAGATGTTGCTTCTTTTAATATTACGGCCACTTGTGATGGCGCTACAGTTATTATTAATGATACGTTAGGTGGAACTTTTAGTTTTAATCCTTCGCCTACAGATGGAGCAATCATAGATTCTAATACAGGAACAGTTACTAACGGAACATCAGGAGCGAGTTATACTATCGAATATGTAACATCTGGATTGTGTTCGGATACCAAAACGGAAACATTTAATGTATTAGTTGCGGATGATGCTTCATTTACAATCAATCCAACATGTGATGGTGGAGTATCAACAATAACAGGAGATACAGGGGGTAGTTTCTCCTTTAGTCCAATGCCAACGGATGGAGCTTCAATCGATACGAATACTGGACTTATTACTGGAGGTGCCTCAGATGCAACTTATACTCTAGAATATACAACAAGTGGTATTTGTCCTTCAACAAGTACACAATCAGTTACAGTGTATTCTGCTGTAACACCTATCGCGCCAACTCCACTAGAAGTTTGTGACGATGGTACGCCGGATGGACTTACAGTAATAGATTTAAGTTTAAAAAATGCAGAAATCACAGGAAGTAATCCTAACTATTCTATAAGTTATTACGAGACGTTAGCAGAAGCTGAAGCTGAAACAAATGTATTGCCAATGCTTTATACCAATACTAGCAACGGTCAAATTATCTTTGCGAAAGTTAAGGATGTCAATACAGGTTGCTATGCAATTACAACTTTAGAATTATTAGTGCAACAAGCACCAATTGCTAATACTCCACAAGCTTTAATATATTGTGATCCAGATAATGATGGTTATGGTTTGTTTACGCTTACGGATGTCAATGATGAAATAACGGGAGGTGTTACTTCAGGTCTCACGGTAACGTATCACGAGACACAAACCAATGCTGATATTGGTGTGGATGCTATAGACACTACGGTAAGCTATAATAATATTGTGCAAAATGCTCAAATCCTTTATGTAAGAGTAGAAAGTTCAACTATAGCTACAGACTGTGCGACTATAATTTTGTTAGAGTTAATCGTTGAGCCAACACCACAGCTCGTTGATCCCACACCATTACAGGAATGTGACGATATATCTGCTGACGGTTATGCTACTTTTGATTTAACGAGCAAAGCATCAGAATTATTGAATGGCCAAGATCCAGCACAATATATCGTTAGCTATTATGAAACAGAGGCCAATGCAGAAATAGCGAATAGTGCAATTACAAATCCATTAGCTTATGTGAATACAGACGATTTTAATCAAATTATCTGGATACGCGTTGAAGATAATACAACGGTAGAAGGCTGTTATAAAATAACAAGTTTAGAGTTAATCGCTAACGCATTGCCTGTATTAGTAACACTAGCACCATTAGAATTATGTGATGTTAATAATTCAGGTGATGAACAAGAAGGTTTTATTTTAGAGAATGTAAATGACGATATACTTAATGGTCAAACAGGTATAACACTAACGCATTATGAGACACAATTGGATGCAGACAATGCGACCAACCCAATTGTAAGTCCGTATGTTAACACAAGCAATCCACAAACCATTTTTGTAAGAGCACAAAATGATATTACAGGTTGTTACAATACCGTTACATTAACCCTTAGAGTTAACCCAATACCAACACCAGAGCCAAATCCAGATTCAATAGAAATATGTGATGTTGACAATGACGGTTTTGGTCAGTTTGATTTAGAAATCCGTACTGTAGAAATTACAAATGGTGAATCTGATGTTGTAATTACGTACCACGAAACACAGAATGATGCAGAGACGGGAAGTAATGCTATTGTGGGCTTGTATAATAATATTGTTGCTCATAATCAATTGATTTATGTGCGTTCAGAGAATACATTAACAGGTTGTTATAGTCTCACTCAGAATGCGCTAGAGCTTATTGTAAATCCAGCACCAGAAGTGCCCATAAATTTAGAAGCATATACAATCTGTGATAGCAATAATGATGGTTTAGCTCAATTTGATCTTACGACTAAAGATGAAGAAATCCTTAATGGTCAAGATCCGCTAAATGTGATTTTAACCTATCATATAAGTGCTGTCAATGCTGAAACGGGAACTAATCCAATCATCAATATTGTAAACTATACGAATACAGGTAATCCTCAAAATATTTACGTGCGTTTATACGACCCAATTACAGGGTGTTATGATACAGGGCAATTTGAATTGATTGTCGCATTACCACCAGAAGCGATACAGCCGACGCAATTAAGTGAATGTGATGACTTAGGTGAGGTGCCTGGTGATGAAATAACAGCGTTTGACCTTACGGTAAAAAACGTAGAAATTACAGGTGGGAATACCAGTTGGTCAGTGGCTTATTATGAAACCAATACAGATGCGCAAGCTCAAGAGAATGCGATACCAGACCCAACAAATTATAATAATACGTCTGTAAATGGACAAGTAGCAAATCCACAGACACTTTATGCAGTGGTTACCGATACTAATACGGGTTGTGTAGATTTTGTAACTTTAACAATAAGAGTATTACCTAATCCAACTCCTACAGAAAGCAGTTTGTTACCAAATATAGAATTGTGTGATGACATCAATACGGGAGATGGCGTAGAGGTATTTGATCTCACGGAAAACGAAATCCTAATCCGTAACGGAGAAGCTGGAGTTACTGTAACATATTATGAGAGTGCAGACGATGCTAATTCCGGAACAAATGAAATACCAGACCCAACACAGTACACAAATATAGAAGCTTCAGAGCAAGAAATTTATGTTAGGGTGACTAAGGATGCTACCGGTTGCTATGCCTTAGTAGATTTTACTATTGTAGTACATCCTCTACCAACAGTGGTTGCGGTAACAGATTTTATACAATGTGAATTAAATACCGATGGCTTTGATAATTTTGACTTAACGACTAAAGACGAAGACGTATTGAACGGTCAAGACCCAACGCAGTTTATAGTGAGTTATCATGAAAATCTAGCGGATGCCGAGGCAGGAATTAACGGAATTGCCGGTTCATATACCAATCTTAGTAATCCACAACAAATCTTTGTAACCATCACCAACACTATTACGGGTTGTTCAATTAGCACACAAAGTTTTAATATCGAAGTACAAGAAGCAGCTCAGGCCAATTCAAATATGGAACCTATTGTTTACGAAACATGTGATGACAATATGGAAACCGACGGTAATCCAGCTAATGATAGTGCTCAATTTAATTTAACCACAAGAGATGCTGAAGTCTTAGATGGCCAAGACCCACTGAATTATATCGTGACGTATTTCGCGACACAAGAAGAGGCGGATTTAAATGTAAACCCTTTACCAACATTGTATGAAAATAGCATTAATCCACAAGTGATTTATGCGAGGGTAGATAATGACACATTAGATACAACAGGAAATGACACATCAATCTGTTATGAAGTGGCCGCATTGACGTTACAGGTAAATCCATTACCAGAATTTAATTTAGAAGATAATTATACATTGTGTTTAAATACGAATGGAACAGAAATATTAGAACCATTAGTAATTGACACAGGTTTGTCTACAGCAGATTATACTTTTATATGGACTTATGAAGGTGCACTTATAAGCCACACAGGATCTAGTATTATGCCAACTGAAGGAGGAACTTATGCTGTATATATAACGAATATAGTCACAGGTTGTGAAAATGAAGATTCAACATTAGTGATAGAAAGTGAACCACCAAGTTTAACTATAGAACTAGTAACACAAGCTTTTGCCGATAATCATGTTTTAGAAGCTTTAGCTATAGGAATTGGTGTTTATGAATACAGTTTAGACGGAGGGCCTTGGCAAGATGAAGGAACATTTACGAACGTATCAGCTGGAGACCATGAAATCACAGCAAGAGACAAGAATGGCTGTGGCTTAACGGTTACATCAAAGTTTATTATCGATTACCCGCTGTATTTTACTCCAAATGGAGATGGTAATAATGAGACTTGGAATATTGAAGGAATTGGTAGTAATGCTATAATTTACATATTTGACCGTTACGGCAAGTTATTAAAGCAACTAAGTCCGGATGGAGAAGGTTGGAACGGAACATTCAACGGTAATGCGATGCCAACAAGCGACTATTGGTTTACAGTAGAATATGACGAGCCTAGTAGTGGTGTTCGTAAAGAGTTTAGAGCTCATTTTTCTTTAAAACGATAAATTGATTTTTTAATTAAACCTAACAGGTTTTTGAAACCTGTTAGGTTTTGTTATTTTTGGTTAACAGCCCTTAGGCATATCAAACTCAATAATTTTTTCAGTGATATTATCTTCAAAATCGGTCAAGATGATTTTAAGAAAAACACGATTTGTTGAAACTCCAATAGGATAGTCCTTCACGTTTTTTATCGTCTTAAAATAGTCTAACCAGTCTGCTCCACATTGGTCAATAACTTCAGTTTTTAAATCCTCTACAGAAGTGTCAATAAATTGTTTCCAATCATTTTCAGTATACGCTAACGTTTCAAAAGTGTTAGATCTCGTTTGTTTTAATGGCTTCCATTTCGAATCAAAATGTTTCCAGTCATTGGCATCACATTTCTTATCGACGCTCATAAACGAAATGCTGTTTTCGTAACGCTGAAAAATACTCACATGCTTATAGTCATTATCAACTAAAACAATTTGTTTTTTTTCAGGTGACTCTCCTAAATCGACATGGATTGTTGTAGAGTCGGTTTGTTTTAAGTTATAAAGTCTTTTAGAATCACTTGTCGCTAAATTCTTTATTTCAACATTCAATTGGTCTAAATCTAATCGAATGGTTTTAGAAATTTTTGTTGAAGATAAGTAGCCATTAAATACATAGCCAATATGGTTTCGAGTTTCAACTTTTACCCATTCTCCACTTACTTTTTTTCCGCCATCGAGCACGACTAATTTTTTATCTGTTTTTTCAAGGACTCCAATGGCCTCGCCATAGGCTAATTTGCTTAGCATTTTGCCGCTTACATCGGGCTGGTCTCTAAGGGATAATCCGCTTTCTGCTGCTACATAAGCATTTTGTTGTGCTGTTACTAATGCGACAGTGAAGAGCATTCCGATCGCTAAAATCTGCTTTAAATTTCTCATAATTTTGTGATTTAAGGTTAAACATTTTTAGCGGTTTTGTTTCTAGGATTCTTGCCTTCCGGACGGCGAGTATTTAGTTTATTTACTCATCCTGCAAGGTCTTTTTTTTGACC
Organism: Winogradskyella psychrotolerans RS-3; assembly: GCF_000427335.1. Taxonomy (GTDB): domain Bacteria; phylum Bacteroidota; class Bacteroidia; order Flavobacteriales; family Flavobacteriaceae; genus Winogradskyella; species Winogradskyella psychrotolerans. The sequence goes on from NZ_ATMR01000060.1 coordinate 12,634, forward strand.
ATGTAGGTATTAATTTTCTAGGTTAATTAGACCTACAAGGTTTTTGAAACCTTGCAGGTCTGGAATGAGATTCCTGCCTGCGCAGGAATTTGTTGTGCTACTTCTCAACAGTGATCCATTCTCCTTTGTTTCTTACCAAATAGTCATTATCATACATAGCTTCAGCTTGTGAGCCTGGTAAATAATAGGTGCCTAGGTAAGAGGCATTCAGCAACACGGTAAACGTTTTGGTACCATGTTTGCCTTTAGGATTCATATCGAAATAGAAATTTACTCTGTCATCTCTAATGTCTGTGTATCTCGCTTGACTTACTGTGGTATCTCCAAAGGCTGTAAATCTTGTATTGACAATATCCCAACCCGAAGGGAAAATTTGCGTTAAGGCCACATCATGTACATAGTCATTAGTTAAGTTGGAAATACTTACTGTGGCTACAAAATCTTGCCCTTGTAGTAGTGTTTTAACATCAATTTTGTTGCCTTGTAAATCTTTATAAATTGTTGAAATACTAAAGCCACGTTGTTCCGCTAATTCTTCGCCTAATTTTAATTTACCAGAGTTTAAAATGCGTACATAAACCAAATTGTCTTTGGCGTTGTTGATCGTAATTTGATTACTGCCATCAGTAATAGGAATACTGCGTTGTGCAATGGCATTTTTAGTGTCTATAGTTTCTGATTTGCCATTAATACTATAAGTCAGTTTTAAATCTTTACCTCCATTTTTAACGACCATTTTTCCCATGGCTAATAAGCTATAAGCCGTCGTTTGTGTGCTCATCCAATTATTGATTGATAAATCTTTAGCAATGGTTTTCGCTAAATCTCTCGCTTTGGGGTTGCCCGTAATAATCATCGTTTCTAAAGCCATGGCTCTATTTCGATCTACTGAACCATAGGTGTAATAATTAGATTTAGACGGTTGGAAATTGATATTTGCTGTTTTAGAAATCGCATCACTCGCTTCTTGTTGTCCTGCTAAAGCATAAGCTGCTGCTAATCTCCATTTGGCTTCGTTAGATAGTTCTTCAAACTCACGCAATCTATTCATGCTTGCTAAATCTGGACTACCAGCTAATGCTAAGGTGTATAAACGATAGGCTTGTGCCAAATCGGAATGATAAACACGATAACTAGGTCTCCAATTTCTAGAGGCTTGTTGTTGGTAAGCAATCCAGTTGCTCTTAAACGTTAATGGCAATACAAAGCCTTTTTTCTCAGCTTCAATCATAAAGTGACCAGCATAACTTGTACTCCAATCATTGGCTGTACTTTCTCCCATCCAATAACTCATGCCTCCATTGGCTTGTTGGAAATTACCCAAACGTTTAATACCACTTTCAATATTACTTTGCACTTCTTTTTTCTTCTGAGCCGTTAAATCAAATATATCAGCTAAAAATAGTTGCGGGAACACACCAGATGTGGTTTGTTCTAAACAACCGTGTGGATAGCGGATTAAATATTGTAATCTACCCGTAAAGTCCATTGGTGGTAAGGTTGAAAATTCTACCGTTGCTGAATTTGTTCCTACAACACCAAAGGTTGTGATATCTATTGTTTGTTTGGCATTCGCCTCTAATTCATTATCAATAACACGCGATGTAAACGGATTAGGATTCTCTACGTCAATTTCAACTTTGTAGGTTGATTTTTCTCCATTTCCTGTAGCGATGACTTCAATGGTATTGATGCCTTTTGCTTTGGTAACATCCAATTCAAAATAGACCATTTTTTCATCTGGTTTATTGAATTTTAGCGATTGTGAAGCGTCGCCTTTTACGACAATACCATCACTTAATTTTAAGATTAGATTGACATTTTTCACTTTGTCTTCCATGGCAAAAACTGTCACAGGAAGTGTTACTTTTTCGCCAGGACTCAATTTACGTGGTAAAGTCGCTAACACCATTAATGGTTTTTTAACCTGAACCGATTTCTCAGCACTTCCATAAGCTTCCGTCGCATTATTACCTGCTACAACCATGGCTCTAACCGCACCAATATAATTTGGCATTTTAAGTTGATGCGTTTTGGTTTGACCTTTATCTAAAAGGAAAGGGCCTAAATAGGTCACCACAGGTTTAAAACGGTTGGCTTTCTTGTTTTTTCCAGCAGCAGCACTGCCATCTCCACCAATAGCGAAGACTTGGTCAATACTTCCTGAATACGCTCCAATAACATCATCAAAAATATCCCAAGTTTTTACGCCTAAAGCTTCACGTGCATAGAAACTATCCCAAGCATTTGGTGTTTTAAAACGCGTTAAATCTAACAAGCCTTCTTCTACAACGGCAATGGTATAGGTCATAGATTTGTTATTCTTTTCAGATACTTTTATCTCGTAAGATTGCTCAGGTCTAATAACATCTGGCATCTTAATTTGAGGTTCTAATTTAGTTGCAGGATCTTCTACCATCATCGGAATGACTCCATATAGACGAATTGGTAAATCGTTAGACGTTATCGCATGCGGTTGCAATAATGAAATGTTGATAAAGACGTTTGGTGCCATTTCGGAAGTTACAGGAATATCAATGGTGGTTTCGCCTGGCTTGGTTTTTACCCATTGATGTTGTAGCACTTCTGAACCATTTTCTATACTTACTAAAGCCCGACCTTCAGATCCTGAAGGGAAGGTTAATTTTGCCGTATCGCCAACATTATAATTTTCTTTATCGGTTGAAAACACTAACATTTTAGCCGCTTCCTTATCGATTGAAGGATTTGATGACCACCAGTTTTTATAGAAATAAGCCGTTCTTCCTGTGGCATGACCACTTACAGGATCTACAACTCTAATTAAGTAGCGTCCGCGTTCGTCTTCTGGGATTTTTAGTTTGAAATTTGCTTTTCCATTGGCATCTGTATTCACAGAAAACGTCTGAACAGGTCTGTGGTAATCACTCGATACGTAACTCGATAAGTTATCGTAAGACGAATTCCACCACCAACGCCATTCCACTTTATAAACCTTGACTTCTAGTTTCTCTCTTTTAATAGGTTTGCCTTCAGCCGTTACGGTTGCGATATTGAACGTGTGGTTTTCATCTGTAAAGAATGAACCATAATTGTTGCCTTTTGGTGATTGTAACCCAACAAAACTTTCGTAAGGTGCATAGGGCATGGTAAAAGCATCTAGTGAAAAATCACCTCCGTTTTCAAACGCTCGCACTAAAAATTGAGCTGTTAACATACCAGGAGCATTTTTACCGATATTTAATTTCGCGTCAATTGTAGCATGGCCTTCTTCATCTAAATTACCTTCAAAAACATTGGTTTCTTCAGAATTGAATGTTCGTGTAGGATCGTTGAAAACGTAATCTTTATAGCCTTTAAAACTTGTATAAGTTGATGTGAATTTTGCTTTTATTTCCGCTTTTAAGTTCTTTGCTGGTGCGCCGTGTAACCAGGTCACATTTAAATCTCCTTGAAGTGGCTTGTCGTTGGTTAAAATATCATTTTCAAAATCGATTTTAATTTTTAATCGGTTTGGTTTTACCGTTTCAATTTTTAAACCTTTAGAAAAGGTTGCTCCTCCAACAGAAACCTTCGCATTATAATTTCCGGTTTTGTAATCGGTTGAGGTTGGTACAGTGAAATCATAGAAATTATTAAGGTTGTCTATAGAGATTTTTCTGTATACCAATTTTCCAACAGGATCTGTGATTTCTAATTTTACAGGATGACGCTTTGGTAGTTTATTCGCAACGTCATTCAACATAAACGTTAAAACAAACTGTCTCCGGGTCTCCAAACACCACGTTCTGCATAGATATAACCTTTAAGTCCACGTTGTAGTCGGTTACCAGACACATCAAATTTACTCAGCGATAAGGACATACCATCGTGTAATTTAATATAACTCACATTACTACCTTTAGTAGCAATCGCAAAAGCGGCTCTGTGTTTAGCATCGATTTTTATAATACCGTCTTTATTGGTAATTCCATTTGCTAATTCTTGTTGTTGGTAATTGTATAGTGTGACTTTTGCAGCACTTTCTGGACTAGTTGATAGAATATTCGTTATCGCAAATAAATAATTGTTATCCGCACCTTGTTTCGCAATAATTCCAAGATCTGAACTAATTAAATTCTGAGACACCACGCGATTGCCGTAATTGTAATAAGAGTCCGTACAAGGATTGTCTCTATCTCTCCAACGATAATTGGTGTTTCTGTAGCTATAGGTTAAATTGTCCCAGTAGCGTTCTTCGCGCAAGTTTTCTTCTTCTTCAGAAAGCTCCTCAGAAGCGTAGTAATCTTCCTCATAATAATCGTCGTAATAATCATCTTCGTCAATGGTTGTTGTTTCAGCGTTTGACGTACAATCGTAAAGCGAATACTCCTTTTTAAAGCTCAGTTCTACTCTGTAAATCGCACCAGGATCTGCTTTAAGGTATTTTGATAAATCAATACTGTAAGCTTTCCATTTTCCGGTATTTTGATTCTCTTCTTGAATTAAAGTGATGGTCTCCTTTGCAATACGTCGTCCTACTTTTTTAATAGCATATTGGTCGCCACTATTAAGGTCGTAATCTTGTAAAAATTGAAGGACGTTATCTTCAAATATTTTAATGATTCTGACATCGACTTTACTCAAATTAACTGCTTCAAAATTGAATTTTAATTCTTTTGAATTTGGAAGAATACTTCCGTTGCTAATAAGTCGGACTTCAGGTTTTAATTCTTCAAAAGTTAGCAGTTCTGAAAACGGTTTCTTTAATTTGAAACCATCGGTATTTTTAATGCCTTTAAAGACATCGACTTGAATATCTCCAACCAATTTAGTATCTGGATACACTCTTAGTACATTACCATCGACAATATATTTTGGGTTTTTAACGCCTTGAAGCGATACCAATCCAGCGAAATTTTGCTGCTTCACTAAAGGATCTGAAAAGTTTAGCGATAAGAATTGTTCCGGACTTTGAACAACTTCTGTATTAACAATGGTGAAATTATTTTTTCCAGGAATAGTGATAAAGTTCTCTCCTTTATTGTCCGCTTTTATGGCAGATCCATCCCATGTGACATCAATTTTACTGTCTTCAACTAAACGGTTAATACTATCTATTTTAAACTCGAAGAATTTTGAAGTTTCATTAGCTTCATTCCATACTAAATGTAAAGATTTTGAGTTCTGAGTAGCAGCGACTAATTTTTTAGCCTCATTAAGTGAAATCACATCAGCCGATCGTAATTGCGCAAACATATACTGCCATTCCTTACTATACGATTGTAGGTTTTGGGTGGTGATATTAAAGCTTGGTGTGATGGTTTTAAATTGAAACGTATAATCTTCAAAATCCTTTGGTATAGTGTTATAAATTTCACCCAATTTAACGTTTACGGTGTATTCTGTAGCAGGTTCTAGATTTTCGTCTGGTGTAAACAAAAGTGTATGATTGTTCATGGCTTTTAATTGTCCTTGAACGTGAGGTGTTAATTTAATAAGGTCAGCAGGTAATGTTTTATCTATTTCCCAACCACTAACAGTATCTGAAAGCGTAATTTTTATAGGATCTGCAACAGACACCAATCCTGAAGTAGTGTAACTGATATAGTCTCTAAATTTAAAAATGTTATCCGTTTCAACAGGCTTCTTTTTACAAGAACATACAAATGCTAGAATTAGGAGTAGGAGGAGGTGCTTTTTGATGTTCATGTTGCTGATGGATTTAATTGAATGTTTCGACTAAGAAGCAAAGGTAGGCGCTTTCTTGTTAAATAAGTACGCTTAGATTTTTAGTTTTAGACGTAGGTGAATTGTTAAATTGGTCTTAAAGTTAATAATTATACACAAATGAGTTAATGAAGTTGGGAAATATTGTTTATGCAAATTTGGTTTTATTTTGTCATTCCTGCGAAGGCAGGAATCCACCTGATTAGTTCATTCGTTATTATTTAGAGATGAAGTCAATCTTTAAATCAGTCATTCCAATTATTAATCTGAAGCGCTATGAGAATACCAATAACTACAAGCACAATCTCTCCAATGGCGTATTTAAAGTATTTGCCTGTTTTATTTTCCATAATTAGGTTTTGGCGGATTTTACGGAAGAATTTAATCATTTTATAATTCTATTTCTTCGTTTAGTATCACTACTATTTGTGATATTTTGTTTAACACTTCTTCTTGTATCGTATATCTAAGATGCTCAACGGCAACTCTATTCATTAAATAGCCAAAATAGGCGTCTTGTTTAAAAATAAAGTCAATGGCCATATTTTCTTTAGGACTTCTTAGGGTATCTAGACCAATTCGTTTTCGAGCCTTGGTTAATTCTAGATGCGCACTTACTGGAGCACTTATATTTTGCATATTATTTAGAAGATTCATACTGTTATCTTGATCCTCAAAACCTAACTTTACAATTGAGAAATACTCGGCAAGCATTTTTCTAAGCTGGTTATTACATAATAACTCGGCATTTCCAGTACTAATATAGGCATCGTAAGCTCCTGTTAAAAATTCGGCGCGATACCAGCTTTGAGCACCATAAACGATAAAATTTTTTATAGAATCGTTACTTGCACGAGGTATTTTACCTTCATACATTTTAATAAGTTCACTACTTTTTCTAATCACATTTTTTTGCATGTACATCGTTTGTTGTAAACGATTTTTAGATTCTAAAAAGTCGGATTTTAATGATACTAATAATTTCTGCTCTTGTATTTGTTGTTTTCTATTATCATTCCAATTGTTAATCTGTAATGCAATGAGAATCCCAATAACGACAAGGGTAATTTCACCTATTGCGTAGAGTAAATATTTCGAAAACTTATTTTCGGATAGAAGTCGTTGGCGTATGAGTCTTAAATAATGAATCATTTACTCTCGTTAGGATGAAAGTAAATTAGGTTAATGGTAGTCCTTGAGGTTGGTTAACTATATGTGTTTAAAGATATTAAATTGTTGCTAATAATGGCTTTACATTTAATTTTTATGTTAAAAAAAGAAATCCACTTTGTTTTAATTGGAGTAGTTCAGGCGTTCTAGGATATTAAATTTTGAAGTATTAAGTGTTCTCTTTTTTGACAAGCTTGCGATGAGAAAAGCTGATATTTTATTACTAACTTCGCATAAAATTTTAATAATTCATAAAAAATAAGCAAATATGGAAGCAGTAGCTACCGATTTCGGAATAAAAGAAGCCCTACAACAGTTGGGTGTAAAAGATATAAATGAAGGATCTTCTACAGGTTCTAATAATTTTTCTAATGGAGAAATTATAGAATCTTACTCTCCTGTAGATGGCAAATTAATAGGAAAAGTAAAAACAACAACAAGAGCAGATTACGATAAGGTAATGGATGCAGCAACTAGCGCATTTAAAACCTGGAGAGATGTACCTGCACCACAACGTGGCGAAATTGTACGTCAGTTTGGTAATAAATTAAGAGACTTAAAAGAACCTTTAGGGAAATTAGTGTCTTACGAAATGGGTAAATCGTTGCAAGAAGGTTACGGTGAGGTTCAAGAAATGATTGATATCTGTGATTTTGCTGTGGGTTTATCACGTCAATTAAACGGACAAACCATTCCTTCAGAACGTCCTGGTCACGTGATGAGAGAACAATGGCACCCAATTGGAGTCGTTGGTATTATTTCAGCATTTAACTTTCCAGTAGCAGTTTGGGCTTGGAATACAGCTTTAGCTTGGATTTGTGGTGATGTTTGTGTTTGGAAAGCCTCTGAAAAATCTTTGTTATGTTCAATAGCTTGTCAGAATATAATTGCTGGTATTTTAAAAGAAAATAACTTACCAGAAGGTATTTCTTGTATCATTAATGGAGACTACAAAGTTGGTGAAATGATGACTACAGACCATAGAATGCCTCTAGTATCTGCTACAGGTTCTACAAGAATGGGACGTATTGTTGGTAAAACAGTAGCAGAACGTTTCGGAAAATCATTATTAGAATTAGGTGGAAACAATGCCATTATAATTACACCAACTGCCGATTTAAAAGTGGTGGTTCCTGGTGCTGTATTTGGTGCTGTGGGTACTTGTGGACAACGTTGTACATCTACGCGTCGTTTAATTATTCACGAATCAGTTTACGATAAAGTAAGAGATGCCATTGTTGGTGCTTATGGACAAATTAAAATTGGTAACCCGTTAGATGAAAATAATCATGTTGGGCCTTTAATAGACAAGGATTCTGTGAATACCTATTTAGCGGCTATTGAAAAAGCAAAAGCTGAAGGTGGAAACGTTTTAGTTGAAGGTGGAGTTTTAGAAGGTGAAGGTTTTGAAAGTGGTTGTTACGTAAAACCAGCAATCATCGAAGCTGAAAATCATTTTGAAATTGTACAACACGAAACATTTGCTCCAATCTTATACTTAATGAAGTATTCTGGTGAGGTTGAAAATGCTATTGAGAAACAAAATGGTGTGGCTCAAGGTTTATCATCAGCCATCATGACTAACGAGATGAAAGAAGCAGAGAAGTTTTTATCTTATGCTGGTTCTGACTGTGGAATTGCTAACGTAAACATCGGAACTTCTGGTGCTGAAATTGGTGGTGCCTTTGGTGGTGAAAAAGAAACAGGCGGTGGACGTGAGTCTGGTTCTGATGCATGGAAAGTGTATATGAGAAGACAAACCAATACGGTTAACTATTCTGACGAATTGCCTTTAGCACAAGGGATTAAGTTTGATCTTTAAGCTAAGGTTAAGTTTTTAAATATTTTAAAGCCATATCGAAAGATGTGGCTTTATTTTTTTTAACATTGTAGTGACGCAACCTTTTCTTACAAATTGCATCTACTTTAAAACCGATCTACTTCATGTTATGAAATTACTATTTAAATTCTTCTTAATACCGTTTTTTTTAACGGCGGTTTTGAGTTGTGAGGTTCACCTAGAAGATAATACTAGGATTTTAGTTGAAGGCACAATTAAAGACCAAGACAATATGCCTGTTCCGGATGCTAAAGTAAGTGTCCATACTCGAAGAGGTAATTTTAGTGGAGGAGAAAATTCATATCTCTTAGGTGAAGGTTATAGTGCTACTGATGGTACGTTTTCTGTAATATCGTTTTATAATAAAGATGAGGATTTTGCTATCGAAGTTGCTTTTGGTGAGACTTACAGCACTTACGTTTATAAGTCCAATACTCTTAATTTCACTCCGGTAAATCTAACTTTTGATCTCGGAACGGTAAGTTTAAAAAAAATGGCAAGCTTTAATTATAATATTGTTAGAATAAGTGGAGAATCTACTAGCATTACCTATAGTTTTAGATATATTGAAGGCTTTTGTCTAGAGTCTTTTGAAGGAGAAACTCTCAGCGAATATCAAAGTGCTTGTTATCAAGAGCGATTTATAGCTCAAACTCTTAATGATAATAATCCGGATTATGAATGGCTATTACAAGTACCGCTTGGTGAGATTGTGGAGTTTACATATTCCATAAATGATGAGCCAGAAATAACAGAGTTTATAACTATAAATGAAGACAATTATGACTTTACGTTCTCTTATTAAAACCTTCTGGTTCACTTGCATTAGCTTATTTTGTTCTATTGGTTTTGCACAAGAGAACGTTTCTGAAAATGAGTCTGAAATCACATCTAAAAGCAGCTTTTTAGATTCAGAAGGGCGTCAACGATTTTTTGCAATTACGGCAGGAGGGCATAAACCTTTCACAAGTGGTGACAATTTTATGGGAGATGGCTTAGAAGGTAAATCTGGAATTGATTTTAAAGTGCAAATGTATATTTATAAGCACTTTTTTATTGGGCTTGCGACAGGTGCTAGCTATTTTGATGTTAAAAATCAAGAGCTTGTAGGGAGTTATAGAAAATCGAGAATTGCTGAAAATTATATATACTTAGGCTATGAGTTTTTGCCAACTGAAAAATTGCGGTTAGGGCTTAATATTTCTATTGATAGCGATTTAGATTATAAAAACACAGGGTTTAGTACTTCCGATATCGCTGAACAACATGATTCAGCCAAGTTAAATCGCTATGGATTATATCTTCATTATGAGTTGGCGAAGCATTTTATGATATATCTCGATTATAGTTATAATGTTAGTACAACAGACATTAATGTGCCATCTGAATTAAAGGATTTCTTCGGAAAAGGAAAATACAGCACCATAGGATTAGGTCTGGTTTTTACCATTGGAAGTCGTGATTTAATTTCACGGTTTATTAATTGATTTTTAGTTATATAACTTATTCAAAAATATTTAATTTTAAAAACCGTTTCTTAAGAGGCGGTTTTTTTATTTGAAAAGCCTTAGGTTAAACCATCCGTAAAATATTAAGTCTTATTACATATGACACAGCAAGAACTTCAACATTTGTATTGGCGAGCAGGATTTGGTATAAATCCCAACAAGCTGAACTCTTTTTTTAAAAATAAGCAGCAAGTCGTTGAAGCACTTTTTGATAATTCAAAATCAAACACACCTATTCAATTAGATTTATCTTTTATGGAAGGAGTGACGTCGAAACAACTAAAAGATAATCCTGAATTTTCTAAAGAAATAAGAGCCAAAAGCAGAAAAAAACTTATGGATCTTAATTATGCTTGGATAAATCAATTAGTAGAACCTAAAGAACTGTTAAGAGAGAAAATGACCATGTTTTGGGCGAATCATTTTGTATGCAAGGCTAATAGTGTAGTTTATGCTCAGCAATTCAATAATACATTAAGAGTGCATGCTCTAGGTGATTTTAAAGCGTTTGTGAAAGCCATTTCAAAACAGGCAGCAATGCTTAAATACTTAAATGGAAATCAAAATAGAAAAGCAAAACCTAATGAGAATTTTGCGCGCGAATTAATGGAGTTGTTCACCTTAGGTGAAGGTCAATATTCTGAAACAGATATTAAAGAAAGTGCTCGTGCGTTTACAGGATATAATCATGATTTTGATGGAAATTTTGTATTAGCCCAACCACGACATGATGAAGGCCTAAAAACCTTTTTAGGAAAAACAGGACATTTTTCAGGAGATGATATTGTCAATATTATTCTTGAGCATAAACAATGTGCTGCGTTTATTTCAGATAAAATCTACCGTTATTTTGTAAATCCAAAACCCAATCAAAAACATATAGAAGCTATGACAGGTGTGTTTTTTAAAGATTATAATATCGAAAATTTAATGCGTTTTGTGTTTCTGTCAGATTGGTTTTATGATGACGCAAACATCGGTTCAAAAATAAAATCTCCGATAGAGTATTTAGTAGGATTGACGACTACAGTGCCTGTGAAATTTGAAAAAGAAAAAGACCTCATTAAAATTCAAAAGTTACTTGGCCAGACCTTATTAAATCCACCGAATGTTGCAGGCTGGAAGGGCGATAAAGCTTGGATTGATGCCAATACCATTATGGTACGTTTAAAATTGCCTTCTGTGCTTTTGAATAGTGCCATAATTGCTTTGGATGAACATGATGAATTTAAAAAGAAATTTATGCAAAATCATAAAGGTAAATTGCCGTTTAAAACCATACCTAATTGGACTACTTTTTTAGAAAATTTTGAAACCGTCTCCACTGAAGATCTTCAAGATTATGTGCTTCAAGGGACTATTAATAAAGGGACTGCTGACTTTTTGAAAACATTGAGCAAAGTTTCTAAACAAGAATACTGCATTCAGCTCATGTCATTACCAGAATATCAAATGTGTTAATTATGGATAGACGAAAATTTCTTAAGAATTCCGCACTAGCGAGCAGCTTATTTTTTGTGCCTAATTTTGTAAAAGCATTCGAATCTGTAGCTTCAGAACGTTTAGGATATAAGCGTTTGGTTATTGTGCAATTGGCTGGTGGAAATGATGGATTAAATACCATAATTCCATACAACAATGATCTGTATTATAATGCAAGACCAAAATTAGCCATTACTAAAGATATTATAAAACTAAACGACGATTTAGGATTTCATCCAAGTTTAAGCCCATTGCGTGCGTTGTTTGATAATGGTGAATTATCTATCATCAATAACGTCGGTTATCCCAATCCTGTTAGATCACATTTTAGGTCTATGGATATTTGGCAAACAGCAAGTGGCTCAGATGAGTATTTGCAAAGTGGTTGGTTAGGCCGTTATTTAGATCAGCATGGAAAAAAGCCATACAATGCCATAGAAATTGATGAGCAGCTTAGTTTGGCAATGAAAGGTGAGCACTTTAACGGTATTGCAACGAATGATTTTAAAGTACTATATAATTCGGCAAAAGATCCTTACTTTCAAAATATATTAAGTCATTATAACGACACACATTTAAGCGAACATAACTTAGGCTATTTATACCAAACGATGATTGAAGCCAAGTCATCTGCCAGTTATATTTTTGAAAATACGGATGTAAAAACATCACAAGAAACCTATCCTCAAAACGCATTTGCAAAACAACTTAAAAATGTAGCTCAATTTATTAATTCGGGTTTAGATACTAAAGTGTTCTATACGTCACTTGGAGGATTTGATACCCATGCGAATCAAAATAATAAACAAACAAAATTATTATCACAATATGCAGAAAGTGTTTCGGCATTTGTAAGCGATTTAAAGCGAAACGACACTTTTAAAGACACATTGATTTTAACCTTTTCAGAATTTGGAAGGCGCGTCAAACAAAATGCAGCTAATGGTACTGATCATGGTGCTGCTAATAATGTTTTCGTCATTGGTAAGGATTTAAAGAAAGCAGGTTTTTATAATAATTTGGCGAGTTTAAATGACTTGGATAGTAATGGCGATATAAAATACAATGTAGATTTTAGATCCGTATATGCAACAATACTTTCGAAGTGGATGGATGTTTCTGTTGATGGTATAATTCCAAATGAACAAGAACAATTGAATTTTATTTAAGCACATAAAAAAACCTTGTTTCAATTTTCAGCTTTTGGCTTTAGAGAAACAAGGTTTGGTAATTGATTAATAGCATTACAAATATGGACAATATTTTAGTGGGTCAGTAAAGTTTTTGATGAATGGTCGAAAAAATTGTATAATCAGTAGTCTTTTTAAATCCATTTCGACAAGACGCAAAAATCAAGGATTAAAAACGCTTATTATCGATAAACTAACTGTATTTTACTTTCCTTAAAATCCGCATCGTTTCTTTGTACGAATAATAGAGTTCTAAATTGTAGCTTTTTAAATACGGTTTTATGTCTTCCAATTTTTGCAATGCCAAATCAAATCCGTTGAGATAACAAATTAAATAGCTGGCAGCTATATTCTTTAAATCTTTAGATTCACTTTGAGACAATGTCATGGCTTTTTAAGTTTTCTAAAATTGAATTATTAGAATTGTAAATATGGTGTAATACTTTTTTATCAAATTGAGGCGGCTCAAATACGAGATTAACTTCTATTGAATAATTAGCGTTATTTTCAAAGTGAATGATTTTTTCTTCGAGTTTGTGGTATTTATGAGACTGATACAAACCTAGTTTTACATATTCAATAATTTTAAAAGAGTCTTCTGTATATGAAATAGAAACTTCATCTAAAGCTGAATAAAATAAGCGCACCTGTTCATTAATTAATTCGATATCTACTCTAGAAAAGAACAGTTCATTTTTTACATACTTTTTGTAGCCAGACCAACACAACACAAAGTATTCTTTAAAGACTTTGTACTGCGGACTAAAATCTTGACGTTTATTCATAAAATCGAAAACACCGTCTAGCGTAAGTTCAATATTATTTTGTGCATTATTTTCAATCGCGGCAACGATTTTTGAATTCACATCCTTAATTTCAATATCAAAAACCTTGGGCATGCTGATGCTTCCGTCTCTAAAAAATACAGATCCACCATAATATTTCCAGATGTTTTTTTTAAGAGCTGTAATACTATCAATGGGTCTAATAGTAACTAAACCAACGACTTTATCGTCTGGTAAATGCGGAAACGGAATGTTCTCATATTGTACAATTGGTGGATTGTTGAGGTAGGCGTTAATAAGATTCTGAATTTTGCTATCATCAAAAAAATCGACACCAATAATTTCATTGTCGGTATCCTCTACGCCAATAACGATATAAGAATTGTTCTTTGAATTACTATTAGAAAGTGCACAAACATGTTTTAAAAACTTCGCTTTTCCTTCTTTTTGACTAATGTCAATTTTTCGCTTTTTATCATAAAAACTGTTCTCATCGTTGTGAGCAAGTAAGTGCTTTATGAGAAGGCGTTTGTTAATCATAGTTAAATTCCTGCGTAGGCAGGAATCTCATCATTTAAAGCATTTCAATTTCTAGAATTAAATTGCTTCTAGCTTGTGTTTCAAATTTTGTTTGGAATCTTTCTGTAAAATATAACGAATCTCTTTCGAGAAAGTGTTTTAGAACTTTTTTTCGTCCGGGTTTATATAAAATATCGGGATAGATTATATATTCTTTTCTAATATTTTGAGTGTACATATTGTAAGTTTCCCAATCTGTTCCTAATATAGACAAATCCAAATCCAAAAGATAAGCATTATCTAGATTTTTGGTTAAAATCAATTCGTGTTTTTTGGTCGAAATGATGAGGTTTTTAATACTTTCAAAATTAAACGAGTCGTGTTTTAGGTCTTTTAGTGCTTTTTCCGCAAAAAGAGCACTTTGCTCTTCGTTGTCTTTAGTTGTGGATTTGTAGATAATATCATGATACCAAATGGCCAACCTTAAGCTGTCTAAATCTTCAATTTCAGTTTTAAAATCTTCCAATTGAAGAAACATATTATAAATATGTGAAAGGTTGTGATAATGTCTGTTTTTGGACGTGTATTGCGATTCAATAGTTGTCCAAAGTGAATCAATTAAAGAAATATCAGCATAATCTGAAATTAAATCCTGCCAGTAATTCTTTAACCAATGTTTCATAATTCCTTTTTTACAATTGTCGAACTAGCCTGAGCCGTACAAAACATCAACACATCTGCAATATTTACATGAGCAGGTCTAGAGATGGCAAAATAAATGACTTCCGCTACATCTTCTGCTTGCAGAGCTTTATAACCTTTATAAACATTATCTGCGGCAGCATCTCCTTTAAACCGAACCTCAGAGAATTCAGTTTCTACTAAACCAGGATTTATAGCACCTACTTTAATTCCGAAGGGATTTAAATCAATGCGCATGCCTTCTGTAATTGCTAAAACCGCATGTTTACTGCCGCAATACACATTACCATTTGGATACACTTCTTTACCTGCAGAAGAGCCTATATTAATAATTTGTCCGGATTTACGCTCGGTCATTCCCGGAATAATAGCTTTACTAACATAGAGCAAGCCTTTTACGTTAATATCCATCATGGCATCCCAATCGTCTAAATTTCCAGTTTGGATGGGATCTAAGCCATGAGCGTTGCCTGCATTATTTATTAAAATATCAATGTGTTGAAACTCTTTTGGTAAGGACGCAATAGCTTCAAATGTTTTTTCTCTATCGCGAACATCAAAATTTAAAGTATGCACATCGGTTTCTTTAGAAAGTGTCTGTTGAACACTGTCTAAGCGCTCTTGTCTACGACCGCACAGTATTAGGTTAATGCCGTGTTTAGCAAATACATGAGCCGTTGCTCTTCCGATTCCACTTGTTGCACCTGTGATTAATGCTGTTTTTTTCATGTTTCTGTCATTCCTGCGAAAGCAGTAATCTTTTATTAGTTTGATATTTAAGTTTTAAAGGACAAGATTCCTACTTTCGTAGGAATTCACTAAGGTACTTCACACCCTTCCGCAGCCTGTAAAATTAAAAACCAATCTTCTAATTCTAATTCAATTTTAGCTGCTTCAACAGCAAGTTTCAATCGTTCTTTAGTTGTCGTTCCTATAACAGGATGAATTCCTGAAGGATGTTTTAAGATCCAAGCCAATAACAACTGATCTTCAGTTGCATTGTACTTATCCATTAATGCACCAAGTTGTTTATGGATACGTCTGGTTTGTTCATTATCGTCTTTAAAAACAGAGCCTAAAGGTGACCAAGCCATTGGTTTTATGCCGTTAGTCATCATAAAATCTAAAGTTCCGTTATGCATTGCAGAATGTTCGGTTAGAGAGAATTCAATTTGATTCACATCTATATCCATGCGTAAACCAATCATGTCCATTTGCGATGGTGTAAAGTTAGAGACACCAAAGTCTCTGATCTTTCCGTCTTTCTTTAAAATGGTAACCGCTTCAGCGATATCTTCAGCAACCATTAATGGACTAGGTCTGTGTAGAAGCAATAAATCTAAATAGTCGGTTTCAAGATGTTGAAGCGATTCTTCAACAGACCAAATGATATAATCTTTACTGTAATTATAATGTTTTACTATATTGTTTCGGCTATCACATTGGTATTGAATACCACATTTTGAAATTAGCTGAATGTCGTCACGTTTTAAGCCTGAGCCTTTAAATGCTTTGCCAAAGTCGGCTTCGGTAGTGTAAGCGCCGTAAATGTCAGCGTGATCGAAAGTGGTAATTTGATTAGAAAGACAGAAGTTTATTAAAGATTCCATCTCTTTATTTGAGAGCTGTTTTCCCCAGCTTCCCCAGGTCATAGTACCTGCAATTAATCGAGAATATTTCACTTTATTTTCAGTTTATATAGGTTTTTGTGCAATTCATGCATAAAAATACTCAAAACATACCGATTGAGGTATCATTGCTCTGTAATTATTCAATACCTCAAATCATGAAACATTTACAAGCCATTAAATTTTTAGTATTTACGTTTATTATTTTAACAAGCGCAACAAGCTGTTCTACGGATGATATAGATAATAGTGACCAATTAGCAGCAGTATCTGTTAGTCTAAAAAGCACAACCCAAGACCTTAATAAGGTTTATTTAGATATAGAAGATGTGCAAATACGGGTAACAGAAGAAAAAAGTGCTGCAAATGCTTGGGTTAGCTTAAATGCAATTAATACGGGTACACACAATGTTAGTGCGCTTATTAATGATGCGCAATTACAGTTGGTAAATTATTTCGAAATTGAATCGGCATATGTTTATGAAATCAGAATCGTTTTGGGTGACAATAATTTCATTGATATTGATCAAACATTATTCAGTTTAGATGTTGCAGATAAAGGAAATTCTACACCTTCTAACTTAGTAAATTCAGACTTTGAATCCAATCATATTTATGACATTGTAATAGATTTAAACCTTGATGAATCTATTAGTTTTAACGCGTCTGATAATATGATGGTATTAAACCCTAAATTATATACAGAAATAAGAGACATTCAATATTAATTATTCTAATCCATGATTAATAGAACTCGTTTAGGCGAGTTCTGAACTTTAAAAGAGCAATACTTCGGTGTTGCTCTTTTTTTTAACCAATTGTTAACAGCAACTAACAAATAATTTTAACACTTTGCATGCTCTAAAAAAACACGGAGCCATTTCTTATTAAAAAATTATTTTAAAATGAAATTGGTGTAAAACATAGTTTTGTTCTTAAACCCTTAAATAATGGAAGAAACGAGTACAGTTGATATTAAGTCAATTAACGAAAAGATAGAAAGAGAAAGTGCATTTGTAGATTTATTAACCTTTGAAATGAATAAGGTTATCGTTGGACAAAAGCATATGGTAGAGCGATTACTCATCGGTTTATTAGGTCAAGGTCATATTTTATTAGAAGGTGTGCCAGGTTTGGCAAAAACATTAGCTATTAATACGCTGTCAAAAGCGATTGACGCTTCATTTAGCAGAATTCAGTTTACACCAGATTTATTACCTGCAGATGTGGTTGGTACATTAATTTTTAATATGAAGGAGAATGATTTCACGATTAAAAAAGGACCAATCTTCGCCAATTTTGTTTTAGCAGATGAGATTAACAGAGCACCAGCCAAAGTACAATCGGCTTTGCTTGAAGCGATGCAAGAAAGACAAGTCACTATTGGTGATGAAACGTTTATTTTAGACAAGCCATTCTTAGTTATGGCAACGATGAACCCAGTTGAGCAAGAAGGAACTTATCCTTTGCCAGAAGCACAAGTGGATCGTTTTATGTTGAAAACGGTTATAGATTATCCAACGATAGATGACGAACAGCAAATTGTAAGAGCCAACTTAAGAGGTACTTACGAAAAAGTAAATCCTGTGGTGTCCATTGCTCAGATTCTAAGTGCACAAAATGCAGTTAGAGAAGTCTATATGGATGAAAAAATTGAGAAGTATATTCTCGATATTATTTTCGCAACGCGTTACCCTGAAAAATATAAACTAGGGGATTTAAAGCCTCTAATTTCTTTTGGAGCATCTCCTCGTGGTAGTATTAACTTAGCTACAGCAGCAAAATGTTATGCTTTTATTAAGCGAAGAGGTTACGTAATTCCAGAAGATGTTCGTGCTATTGTTCACGATGTTTTACGTCACAGAATAGGAATAACTTACGAAGCGGAAGCAGAAAATATCACTTCAGAAGATATTATCAATAAGATTGTAAATGTAATTGAAGTACCTTAAAAAGTACTCAGTGTTCAGTACTCAGTCCATGGTTGTTAACTTGTAACTGAAGACTGCAAACTGAAGACTGCAAACTGCTCACTGAATAATGGATACTAAAGAACTTCTAAAAAAAGTACGAAAAATAGAGATTAAGACACGTCGTTTGTCTGATCATATATTTGGAGGTGAATACCACTCAACCTTTAAAGGTCGTGGTATGACGTTTTCTGAAGTGCGCCAATACCAATTTGGAGATGATGTTAGAAATATAGATTGGAACGTTACGGCAAGAACCAATTTGCCACATATTAAAGTTTTTGAAGAAGAGCGAGAGCTTACCATGATGCTTATGGTAGATGTTTCAGGAAGTGAAATGTTTGGAACACAAAATCAATTTAAAAATGAAATAGTTACAGAAATGGCGGCTACGTTAGCGTTTTCTGCAACTCAAAATAACGATAAAATTGGTCTCATTTTATTTTCAGATCAGATTGAACTTTATATTCCACCTAAAAAAGGCCGTTCTCATGTGCTTAGAATAATCAGAGAATTAATAGAGTTTAAGCCTAAAAGTAAACAGACTAACGTTGCAGAAGCATTTAAGTTTTTGTCCAATGTAATGAAAAAAAGGCTATTGTTTTCGTACTATCCGATTTTATGGCCGATAATTACAAACAAAACCTTAAAATTGCAGCTGGTAGACATGATATCACGGGAATTAGAGTCTATGACAAACATGAGGAAGAAATTCCAAATCTCGGAATGGTTCAAATGCAAGATGAAGAAACAGGAGAATTAATTTTGGTCAATACATCATCCAAAAAAGTAAGGCAGAATTACAACCAATTTTATAATGACAAAGTCAACTACTTTAAAGACAGTTTTACAAAATCTGGAGCAGGTGTTATTGATTGCCGTGTGGATGAAAGCTATGTAAAGAAACTCTTAGGGTACTTTAAAAGAAGAGGGTAGGAAAGAAAATAAAGAGTATCGAGAAAAGACGAAAAGAATATGAATAAGAAAAATAACATTATAAGAAATACAAGCCCAATGGTCAGCCATCTTCGGTCAACCGTTTTAGGTCTATTTTCTATATTGTGTTATCTATCATCTCTTGTCTCTTCAGCACAAGTTACTTCCGGAATTGATACCACAAAGATTAGAATTGGTGAGCAAATCAATTATAAAATTAATGTAGAAGCAGATTCTTTAGCATTGGTTGTATTTCCAGAAGGACAAACATTTATGCCTTTAGAAAATGTGGAGGCTTTAAAAATAGATACCACTAAAAGAGAAGCAAAATTTTTATTATCGAGAGTCTATAAGCTTACACAGTTTGATTCTGGGGTATACACCATTCCGAGACAAAAAATCCTTATTGGTGAGCAACCATTTTTTACAGATTCTTTAAAAGTAGCGGTTAATACGATTGAAGTCGATACAACAAAACAGAAACTCTACGATATTAAACCTATTATCGAAGTTGAGGAAAGTGGAAGTGATTGGTGGAAATGGCTGTTAATTGCATTATTGATAATTGCGGTTGTTGCATTTTTATTGTATTGGTTCATTTGGAGAACAAAACCTTTGTCGGAAGAAGAGGAAATTGCTTTATTACCACCTTATGATCGTGCCAAATTAGCACTACAAAAACTAGATGAAAGTCAATTTTTAATCCGTTCAGAGGTTAAAGAATATTATTCGGAATTAACTTTTATCATCAGAAAGTATTTAGATGAAAAAGTGTATGATCGCGCATTAGAAAGTACAACGTCTGAGCTTATAAATAGATTGAATTTATTGAAAGATGGTAATCAAATTCCGCTTTCAAAAGAAACAATCTTACATATAGAATCTATCTTACAACGTGCCGATTTAGTTAAATTTGCGAAGTCTGCGCCAGATACTGCTCTTGCGGAAATGGATAAATCTACAATAGATAAAGCCATAGACCATGTTAAGGTGAGTTTGCCAGAACCATCCGAAGCAGAAAAGTTATTAGACCAGAAGTATAAAGAAGTCCAAGAGCGCAAAAAGAAGCGTGCAAAAATATGGATTACCGTTGGTATTTCACTATTTCTAATAATTGCAACCTTTGTTGGCTTTGGTATAAAATATGGTTTTAGTTACGTAAAAGATACTATAATTGGTCACGAAAGTAAAGAGCTTTTAGAAGGTAACTGGGTTAAAAGTGCTTATGGTTTTCCACCTGTTTGGATTGAGACACCAATAGTTTTAAAACGTGTTGATCCTCAAATTCCGGAGGAAGCCAAGGAGAAACTCAATATGACCACTTTTGCTTACGGTACCATGTTAGATGTTTTTAGTGTGGTTATAAACACAACGACTCTTAAGGTGCCCAAACAAGCACCACAAGCAGAAAAAGCAGAGAATCCTACCTTTGATTTGTTGAAGGTTTCAGAAGAAACTATTAAAGGTTTCGAAGCTAAAGGAGCTTCCGATATAACGATTAAGAGAGATAAGTTTATTACACCTAACAATGCAGAAGGCTTAAAAACATTTGGTACCTTAAACCTTAAGGTGCCTGGAAAAGATAATTTTGTAAATGCTGAGTATGTATTGTTGTGTTTTTCTAATGAAAATGTACTGCAGCAAATCGTTATCACATGGTCTAAGGACGATAATTATGCCGATGAAATGATTGAACGTATTATGGATTCTATTGAATTGAAATCAGAAGAGCCTGTAGAAGAGAAAGAATAATGTTAGAGAATATACAATTTTTAAATAAAGAATTTTTCTGGTTACTGTTGCTTTTGCCAATAGCAATAGTTTGGTATGTGCTTAAACACAGCAAACAAACGGCTGAGTTAAAAATATCGAGTGTTAAAGGTTTTAAAGGGACATCTTCATTTTGGACAAAATTTAGACACGTTCTTTTTGCATTGCGCTTACTTGCTTTAGCCTTTTTAATTACAGCTTTAGCAAGACCAAGAACAGTGGATGTGTCTACAAAGACTAAAACCACTAGTGGAATAGACATTGTTATGGCAATTGATGTTTCGGCAAGTATGTTGGCAAAAGATTTAAGTCCTAATCGATTAGACGCTTTAAAAGAAGTGGCAGCCGATTTTATTGATGGTCGTCCAAATGACCGCATTGGTTTAGTGGAATATGCTGGTGAAGCCTACACTAAAACGCCAATTACTAGCGATAAATCTATAGTAAAGCGATCGTTAAGAGATATTAATTACAATTCTATTATCGAAGGAGGAACGGCAATTGGTATGGGTTTAGGAACTTCTGTTAACCGATTAAAAGACAGCAGAGCTAAGAGTAAGGTTATTATTTTATTAACGGATGGTGTTAATACTTCTGGTGCCTTAGATCCAAAAACAGCTAGCGTTTTGGCTGTAGAATATGGTATTAAAGTTTATGCTATTGGTATTGGCACAAACGGTACCGCATTGTCTCCAATAGGTTTTAATCCTAATGGTACGTTTAGATATGGTCGTATGCAAGTAGAAATTGATGAAGCTTTATTGAAAGACATTGCAGCAGAAACGGGTGGAAAATATTTTAGAGCCACAAATAATGATAAGTTAGCTGAGATTTATGAAGAAATTAATAAGCTCGAAAAAACCGAAATTGAAGAAACAAAATACTACAATTACGAAGAAAAATACAGACCATTGGTGCTAATTGCAGGGCTGTTATTATTGATAGAATTAATATTAAGAAACACAATATTTAGAAGCTTTGTTTAGAATAGACGAAAAAATATGGTTTTGGACGTTACTGGTAATTCCGGTAATCATTCTGTTGTTCATACTACTCCAGTTATGGAGACGTTCTGTACAGAAGAAATTTGCAGATTCTGGCTTACTAAAACGTCTTAGCCCAAATCAATCTTTATTTAAAAGTGTTTTAAAAGTGTTAGTGCTTTCAGGTGCTTTTGCTTGTTTGTCTTTAGCATTAGTGAATCCTAAAATAGGTACTAAATTAGAAACGGTTAGAAGTGAAGGTGTAGATATTGTTTTTGCAGTAGATGTTTCAAAGAGTATGTTGGCCGAAGATATTGCGCCAAACCGCTTAGAAAAATCCAAGCAGTTGGTTACACAAATAGTGAACAGTTTAGTGAGCGACCGTATTGGTATTATTGCGTATGCTGGTACGGCATTTCCGCAATTACCAATAACAACAGATTATGCTTCGGCAAAAATGTTTTTACAAAACATGAATACTGATATGTTGTCCTCACAAGGCACAGCAATTAGCGAAGCTATTGAACTTTCTAAGACTTATTTTGATAATGAAGATCAAGCCAATCGTGTGTTGATTATCATTTCAGATGGAGAAGATCATGATGGAGAAGCTTTAAGTGTTGCAGAAGAAGCTGCAGAGCAAGGCATCAGAATACTAACCATAGGAGTTGGTAATGTTAAAGGTGGTCCTATTCCTATAAAGCGTAACGGTGTTATTCTGAATTATAAAAAAGATAATAACAATGAAACTGTTATTACAAGATTAGACGAATCTACATTAAAAGAAATTGCAGCAGAAGCCAATGGAGTTTACATTAACGGAAGCAATACTGCTAAAGTTGTAGAAACTATTAAGGAAGAACTAGATAAAATGGATAAGCAAGAATTTGAGTCGAAGCAAATCGCAGATTTTAAAGATCAATTTCAATGGTTTTTGGCTTTCGGAATTTTATTATTGTTCATTGATATCTTCTTCTTAGAGCGAAAAACAGCTTGGTTAAAGAAGTTGAATTTATTTAATGAAACATATATCTAAAAGGATTAATTGGAAGGCTGCTCATAAAATAAGTTCAATGAGAATTTTTTAAGCAATAGAAGCGAACGAATTAAAATTTTTAGATTTTTTTTAACGCTAAATCAGCTAGAGCTTTAGTAATTTAGAGGTCGTTTTCATAATTAAAAAAAATATGAGCCGAGCATATGTTACAGACAATAGCGCTAAAAGAAATGACAAATAGCGGCCGCATGTGACCTTAATAAATCAATAGAAAAACACATGAAACTATATATACTACTTTTTACCATTTTTATTGGAAATTTCGGGATTTCCCAAGACCTCAATAAGGAACAATTAAAAGCCGACAAAAACGCAACGAATTTTGTGTATAAAGCCAATGAGTTGGTCGGAGAAGATAACTATGTAGAGGCCGAAATGGAATACAGAAAAGCCATTTCAGAAGCACCAAGTAAAGCTGCAGGTGCTTATAATTTAGCACATTCGTATTACACAAAAGGGAGTTTTGATGAAGCCTTATTTAGAAGCCAAGAAGCAGCAAATAATGCAACTACCAAAGATGAAAAGCATAGGGCGTTTCATAATATTGGTAATATTTTAATGCAAAATAAGCAATGTAAAGAAGCAGTTGAAGCTTATAAAAATGCCTTGAGAAACAATCCACTTGATGAAGAATCGCGTTATAATTTTGCCTTAGCAAAGGAATGTGCCGATCAACAAAAAGATGATGGTGGAGGCGAAGATGATAAGAAGGACGAGAACAAAGAAGACGAGCAGAACAAGGAAGACGAGCAAAAGAAAGAGGACGATAAAGAGAAGAAGGACGATCAGGATAAAAAAGACGAAGGAGACCAAGATAAAAAAGACGGCGACAAGGATAAGGATGAAGACGGCAAGCCAAAAGACGATAAAAAGGATGATGGTAAAGGAAATGAAGATAATAAGGATAACAATCAAAAGCCAAAACCGCAGCAAGGCCAAATGTCTCCTCAGCAGATAAAGAATATTTTAGATGCGATGCAAAATCAAGAACAAAAAGTTCAAGAGAAAATGAATGCTGAGAAACAAAAAGGAGCTAAAGTTAAGACTGAAAAGGATTGGTAATGATCAGTCGTAGTATGCAGTCTCTTACTGGGATAGATTAGCTTGTTTTTTTAATTAAACAGTTTGTAGGTTCTCATAAAACTTTGAATTTTTGTCACACTGAGCGCAGTCGCAGTGCATTAATAAATTAAATGAAATCAATTAAAAACATAGTAATAGTATTTCTAGTACTTGTAACAAGTATGGCTTCTGCACAGGTTAAATTTGAAGCAAAAGTTAGCAAGAAAAAATTAGGGATTAATGAGCGCTTACGTATCGATTTTGAAATGAACGAAGATGGAGATAATTTTGTGCCTCCTAGTTTTGCAGATTTTGATGTTGTTGGAGGGCCAAATACATCAGTGAGTAACTATTCTAGAAACGGAAAACGCTCCTATTCTAAAACATATAGTTATTTTTTAGCACCAAAATCACGAGGAAACTTCACTATTAAACAAGCAACTATTGAAATTGATGGTGAAACTTATAAAACATTTCCAATAACGGTTAATGTTACGGCTGCGGTCAATGCTCCTAATGGAAATGCAACCGCTTCAGATGTTGCTTCAGAGAATATTCATTTAGTTGCTGAGGTATCTAAAGCGAGCCCTTATTTAAATGAAGCTATTACTGTAGTTTATAAACTATATGTTTCAAAAGATACAGGTGTAAGCAGTTGGAGAGAAAAAGACACGCCTAGATTTAATGATTTTTGGAGTCAGAATATAGATGTTAAAGGTTTTCCGGTTCATACAGGTGAATATGATGGTGAAGAATACCGTTACGTTATTCTTAGAAAAACGGTGCTTTATCCTCAAAAAACAGGACCATTAAAATTAGAGCCTCTAGTAATGGAGGTCACTGTAGAAGTGCCATCAAACAGAAGAGATATTTTTGGTAGGGCTTTATTAACCAGAGTGCCACAAATGGTTACTGCAGGTAGTAGAACTATTAATGTAAAAGCATTACCAGAGGAAGGAAAACCTTCAGATTTCAAAGGTGCTGTCGGTAATTTTGATTTCAAAGTTTCAACCTCTAAAACACAGTTGAATGCTACGGAATCGCTTCAAGCCAAAATAGAGGTTTCAGGATCAGGAAATTTAAAACTTTTTGAATTACCGAAGCTTACCGTTCCAAGTTCTTTAGAGGTTTATGAACCAGAACACCAAGAAAATGTTCGGACTAACCTAAGTGGTATGCAAGGAAATATTTCTGACACATATACAATTGTACCACAATACAGAGGAAAATATCCTGTTCCAACGATTTCATTTTCATATTTCGATTTAAAAACAGAAAGTTATAAACGTATTTCATCAGCCGACATTGTTATAGATGTCCTAGAAGGTCCTATGGCAGCTAGTGCGACTACGGAAAACGCAGCAGATACAACTAAGCAGACGGTTAATACAAGTACAAATACATTTGCCTTTATAAAAACCAATTCAAATTGGACGCCTATAAAATCTGAACCGTTCTTTAAGTCTACCGGGTTTTGGTCATTGCTATTGGTGCCATTTTTAGCCATTCCATTAGCAATTATTGTTAGACGTAAAAAGGATAAACGCGATGCAGATGTGCAAGGTAATCGTATTAGAAAAGCAGATCGTTTAGCTAAAAAGTATTTAAGTGAAGCTAAAAAAGCACTAGGACAAAAAGAATCGTTTTATTTAGCCTTAGAAAAAGCACTTCATAATTATTTAAAATCAAAATTAAATATTGAAACCAGCGATTTTAACAAAGAAAAAATTGAAAGCCTATTGAAAGAGAGGCAAGTTTCAACGGAGGTTGTTTCAGAATTTATTTCAATATTAGAAAATTGTGAACTGGCGCGTTATACACCAATTACACAGGTTACTATGCAGAATGATTATGATAAAGCAGCGTATACAATTTCATTAATAGATAAGCAACTAAGATAATATGAGAACAATTACCGTCTTACTTATATGTTGTTTTAGCCTTATTGGCTTTTCGCAAAATGACCAAAATTTTAGTGATGCAAATGCCTTATATAACGATGGTAAATTTGCAGAAGCGATTGATAAATATGAATCGATTTTAGATTCAAAAGAACATTCTGCAGAGTTATATTTTAACCTAGGGAATGCCAATTATAAGCTTAATAACATTGCGCCTAGTATTTATTATTTTGAAAAGGCACTACAATTAGAGCCTAATGATAAGGACATACAAAATAATTTAGCTTTTGCACAAAACATGACGATTGATGCTATAGATACAGTTCCGGTTGTTGGGTTTTCAAGAATTATAAATAATATAGTCAATACGTTTAATACAGACGTTTGGGCAAAAATCGCAATCGGTGGTGTGCTTTTGTTTGTAATTATATTTTTAGCCTATCACTTTTCTTATACGAGTTCAAAAAAACGAATTGCTTTTGTAACTAGTATTGTTAGTTTATGCGTTGCTTGTTTTGCGGTAGCTATGGCGTTTCAAAAAGAAGATTTAAATAAAAAAGATAATCCTGCAATTATATTTGCACAAGAAAGTAGAGTAAAAACGGACCCTAATCTTACTAGTGAAGAAGTATTTAGGTTACATGAAGGTACTAAGGTGCAAGTCATTGAAACGTATGATGATTGGAACAAAATTCAATTATCTGATAATTCTACAGGTTGGATTCCTTCTAAAGAGATTAAATTATTGAAGGTTTTTTAGAACTAATTTAACAGTCTGTTAAAATCGAACATATTATATTTGCTGCTTATGCAAAAAAGCTCCAAATACAGAATAGCTGTTTTTTTAACCATAGTATTTATGGCGCTTATTTCTGCACCCACAATTATCATGTCTATTGATGACTCAATTGACGTCGCGTGTTTTTTTAGTATAACTGAAGAAGAAGAGAACGCACATGCTAAGCTTCTCTTTGATAAAGACCACCAAGATTCAGAATTTTTAATTGAAGATCAAGAAACTACACATCTTGAAGGCTATAGGTTTAAAAACTACCCTAAACCGCATCTTAATTTAATTTCTCCACCACCCGATTTTATTTAATATTTTTTCGCTTGACATTTTTTGTCCCCAAAAAAAGTATTAAAATAACTATTGAAATCTATTCAATAGACAAAATCATTATATAAAATGTTTAAAACATTAAAAAACGACTTGCCTGCAAGTGTCGTTGTATTTTTCGTTGCACTACCCTTATGTTTAGGTATTGCATTAGCTAGTGGAGCACCACTTTTCTCAGGAGTAATTGCTGGTGTAATTGGTGGAATTGTAGTAGGATCCTTAAGTGGTTCTAAATTAGGAGTTAGTGGGCCTGCAGCTGGTTTAGCAGCCATCGTATTAACAGCCATCGGGACTTTAGGTGGTTATGAAAACTTTTTAGTAGCCGTTGTATTAGGTGGAATTATTCAATTACTATTTGGAGTATTAAAGGCCGGAATTATTGGCTATTATTTTCCGTCTTCTGTAATTAAAGGTATGCTTACAGGTATCGGAATCATCATTATTTTAAAACAAATCCCTAACTTTTTTGGCTATGATGAAGAATCTGCTTGGGATTTAGAATTTTTTGAAATTGATGGTGGTAATACGTTTTCAGAGTTAATTACTATGTTTAGTAATATACACCCTGGAGCTGCCTTAGTAGGAATTATAAGTTTATTACTATTAATACTTTGGGATAAAGTATTGACTAAGAAATCTAAAGTATTTGAAATTATTCAAGGGCCTTTCGTTGTCGTAGTTTTAGGGATAATATTCTTTACATTAACACAAAATCACGACGTACTTTCTATAGGAGGAAAACATATGGTAAGTGTTCCAATTCCTGATGATTTAGATTCTTTTATTGGTCAATTTAGCTTTCCTAATTTTGCTGTAATTACAAATTATGAAGTTTGGATTGTAGCTTTTACCATTGCATTAGTGGCAAGTTTAGAAACCTTATTAAGCGTTGAAGCATCAGATAAACTTGATCCAGATAAAAACGTAACACCTACTAATAGAGAATTATTAGCACAAGGAACAGGTAATATTCTTTCAGGATTAATAGGAGGTCTTCCTGTAACTCAGGTAATTGTTCGAAGTTCTGCCAATATACAATCTGGTGGAAAAAGTAAAATGTCAACTATTATTCATGGATTCTTATTATTGATTTCTGTAATATTAATACCAACGTTACTTAATAAGATTCCTTTATCAGTGTTAGCTGCAATTTTACTGATTGTGGGTTATAAATTGGCAAAACCATCATTATTCAAAAAGATGTATAATTTAGGATGGAAACAATCAGTTCCATTTTTCGCGACTGTAGTAGGAATCGTTTTTACAGATTTATTAGTCGGTATTGGTCTAGGATTAGCTGTCGGTATCGTTGTTATACTATTAAAAAGCTACCAAAACTCGCACTTCCTACATATTGAAGATAATAGTAACGGAAAACATAAAATTAAGATGGCACTTGCTGAAGAAGTAACCTTCTTTAATAAAGGTGCAATTCTAAAAGAACTAGATAGTTTACCAAGAGATACTTATTTAGAATTTGATGTTACAAAGACGAGATATCTAGATTATGATATTATTGAGATTCTTGAGGATTTTGCCTTTAAAGCAAAAGAGAGAAATATAGATATCAAATTAATTTCAAAACGTGGAGTTGTAGAAAATCCACCGAGTTTTATTGAGTTCTTTCAATTAAGACCTAAGTCTAATATAAGTTTAAGCTAGAAATTATGAAAAATAGTAAATATAAAATACTGGTACTTTCTGATTTAAACAAAACGACAAGTACCACCATAAAAAGTAGTGTGAGTTTAGCACAAATGATTGATGCAGACATTGAATTATTTCATGTTAAAAAACACATTGATATTGTAAATAGAGATAACCAACTCTCTGCAATTAGAACTTTAAATGATGAACAGATTACGACAAAAAAGAAAATTGAAGCATTAATTAATCCTATTTCAAAAGCGTATAATGTAACCATCAGTTATAGTTATGCTTTTGGAAAAATTAAAGAAGAAATCCGTAATCAGATCGCACTTTCTAAGCCCGATATTATTGTTTTAGGACAGCGAGATTCTAATCCGCTTCAGCTCATTGGAGATAGTATTACACGTTTTATCTTGAAAAATTTTAAAGGTGTTATTATGATTTCATCTAATGAAAATGCATTAATACCAAATGAAAAAATGTCTTTAGGAGTTTTTAATGATTCTAATAAAATCTTTAATACTGAATTTTCAAAAGATTTAATACTGCATGCAAAAGCACCGTTAAAATCTTTCAAAATTATAAATAGCCAAAAAGAAACAGTAAAAATAGCAGGCGAAAAAGATGAGAAAATTATAGCGTATGTATTTGAGCAAAATGCAGATGCTATGGATACGCTTTCTTCCTATTTGTTGAAAAACAATATTAATTTATTGTGTGTGGATAGAGATGAAGATAAATCGAAAAATACAGGTGAAGCCTCATTAAGAGAAGTGGTGAGTAAGTTGAATGTTTCATTATTAGTTTCGGAAGCATAAATAAATAACAATTAAAATTAAACGAAAAAAACATTATGAAAGCACATACAAAAGAATCACAAGCAACAATGACACCTCAAAAGTCATTAGAATATTTAAAAGAAGGTAATTTAAGATTTCAAAATAATTTAAAAGCTAATCGTAACCTTTTAGAGCAAGTAAATGACACAAGTGACGGGCAATTTCCATTTGCAACGATTTTGAGCTGTATTGATTCTAGAGTTTCAGCGGAGTTGGTTTTTGACCAAGGATTAGGAGATATTTTTAGCGTTCGTATAGCTGGTAACATTGTTAATGAAGACATTTTGGGTAGTATGGAATTTGCATGTAAGTTAGCAGGGACAGAACTTATTGTCGTTTTAGGACATACAAGTTGCGGTGCTGTAAAAGGAGCTTGTGATCATGCTGAAATGGGTAATTTAACCAAGTTAGTTCAAAAAATAACACCAGCAGTAAATGCAGTTACAGAGCCTAAGGACGAAAGTTTAAGAACGTCTAAAAACTTAGATTTTGTAGATGATGTATCACATGTGAATGTACAATTAATGATTGATAGAATTCATGCCGAAAGCCCAATTCTTACTGAAATGGAGAAAAACGGTGAGATTAAAATTATTGGAGCTATGTATGATGTAAATACAGGTGAAGTAAAGTTTGATGAATAAAAACTAAAAGTATAAAAATGATAAAAAGAATAAATATGGTAGCTCTAACGCTTTTGTTGGTGCTACCATTTTTTACGTTTGCCCAAGATAGTAATTTTGGGAATTGGCTTATTTATATTGGAAATAAGAAGCTAAATACAAAATGGAATATCCATAATGAAGTACAATACAGAAGCTACAATATTATTGATGATTTAGAACAATTACTGATAAGAACTGGTGTTGGATATAATTTAACAGAAAATAATAACAATATTTTGCTCGGTTATGGTTATATTCTATCTCAAAATTATAGTGATGAATCAGATGATAAAATTTCGATAAATGAGCATCGTATTTTTCAACAATTTACAACCAAACAAACTGTTGGTAGTTTAGGTTTAAGTCATCGCTATCGTTTTGAAGAACGGTTTATTGAAGACGATTTTAAAATGCGTTTTCGTTATTTTTTAGGAATTAATGTGCCGTTAACGAAAAAAGAAAGCAATAGCTATTATCTTTCCGTATATAATGAGATTTTTTTAAATACGGAATCATCAGTTTTTGATAGAAATAGGGTGTATGGAGGCTTAGGTTACAAGGTTAACAAGTCGCTAAGAATAGAAGCTGGTTATATGAATCAATTTTTTGAAACTAATAATAGAGATCAATTTAATATTATTACGTATCTTAATTTCTAAAAAAATCACGATTTGTATCCATAGAATTTAATAGAATATAGAATTTATGAAAAAGTTTTTTTCTCATCTTAAAGGTGATGCTTTTGGAGGTATTACAGCAGGTATTGTTGCATTACCATTGGCATTAGCGTTTGGAGTGTCATCTGGTCTTGGTCCTAGTGCAGGACTTTATGGTGCTATCTTTTTAGCTTTTTTTGCAGCACTTTTTGGCGGTACCAATACCCAAATTTCTGGGCCAACAGCACCTATGACAGCTGTAAGTATGGTTCTTATTGCGGGATTATTAGCTATCCATGAAGGAGATGTTAGTAAATCGCTTCCTATAATTCTAGCCGTATTTATCCTAGCAGGATTAATGCAAGTTGGTTTGGGCATTTTTGGCTTCGGAAAATACATAAAGTATATTCCATATCCTGTGGTTTCAGGGTTTATGACAGCCATTGGACTCATTATAATTATTACACAAATTTTGCCAGCAGTTGGTTATTATGCAGGAGAAGACACCGCATTAATTGAAAAACATATGCCTCATGCAGAAGAAATGCTTTTAAATGATATCTTAAAAGAAGAAGCAGGTGAAGGCATATTAGTCCTTGAAAATTTTAAAGAAACTGTAGATCGAGCAAGTAGAATTACACCCGAAGAAATGGAAAGTGAGGCTTCTATATTAGCTGGGAATTCTGCTTCTGGTGCATTAGGGGCGTTAAAAGCAATACCTAGAGCATTACAAAATATAAATTGGTTAGAATTGCTACTAGCGCTTGGAACCATAATTATTATATACGGATTTAAACGTATAACTACTGCGATACCAAGTACTCTAGTGGCTTTAGTAATTGTTTCAGGAATTGCTTTTGGCTTTGGTTTAGACTACCGACCAATCGAACAAATACCGAGTGGCTTTCCGGTACCAAATATGGCCATTTTTACAGAATTTGATTTTGGGAATTTAATGCCATATTTTTTTACCGCCTTTACCTTAGCGTTATTAGGATCTATTGATTCCTTATTAACGAGTGTTGTTGCAGATAATGTTACTAAAACAAAACATAAGCCAAACAAAGAGCTTATCGGCCAGGGTATTGGAAATACTATTGGTGCTTTATTTGGTGGTTTACCAGGAGCAGGAGCAACTATTAGAACGGTTGTAAATATTAACGCAGGTGGTAAAACTAGATTATCAGGAATGATTGCTGGTGTCTTTTTATTATTGATTCTTTTAGCTTTAGGAGATATTGCGTCACAAATTCCAGCAGCTGTTTTAGCAGGTATTTTAATTACCGTTGGTTTTGGAGTTATGGATTATAAAGGCTTAAAAGCGATTCCTGCGCTACCAAAAGATATTAAAATTGGACCGATTAAATTGAGCTCTGAAGTTTTAATTATGATTGTAGTTTTACTATTGTCTACGTTTTGGAACTTGGTTTATGCTGTAGGTATCGGATTAATAATAGCGTCACTTATGTTTATGAAAAAAATAGGTGATTTAACAGCATTGCGATCCGATGTTAAATCTTTAAAGAAAGAAAAGGCTTGGGCAGATGAAGCTGATTTTCCTGAAAAACTAAAAGAAGAAGTTTTTATTAAACATTTAAAAGGACCATTGTTTTTTGGATCTACTAGTGAATTTCAGGCGTTAGCAGATCAGATTCCTATTACAGCTAAAACAGTAGTAATTCGTTTAGGACGTATGCAATATATGGATCAATCCGGACTCTACGCCATGGAAGATGTGCTTCAAGATTTATCAAAAAGAAATATTTTGGTATTGTTTGTAGGGCTACTAAAGCAACCAAGATATATGATGGAGCGTATTGATATAATTCCAAATTTAATTCTTAAAGAGCATATATTTAAGGACTTTGATAGTTGTTTAAACTGGATAAAAAGTAATGTAAAGGACGAATTCTAATTGATATAAATATGGACTTAAATAATGTATTTAAAAATAACGAAAAGTGGATTAAAGACAGGTTAGACAATGATGCTGAATATTTCGAGAAATTAGGCCAAGGACAAAATCCAGAGTTATTATTTATAGGCTGTTCCGATAGTCGTGTTACCGCTGAAGAGTTAATGGGTTTAGGTCCAGGTGATGTCTTTGTGCATAGAAATATAGCGAATATGGTTGTTGGCACAGATGCAAATGGCATGTCTGTGGTTAATTATGCGGTTACACATTTAAAGGTGAATCACGTTGTAGTTTGTGGACATTATGCTTGTGGCGGAGTAAAAGCAGCAATGCAATCGGCCGATTTGGGTGTTTTAAACGGTTGGTTAAGAAACATTAGAGATGTTTATAGAATGCATCATAATGAGCTTAATTCTATTAAGGACGAAGAAAAAAATACGATCGTTTAGTTGAACTCAATGTGCAAGAACAGTGTGTTAATCTAATTAAAACAGCAGCCGTACAAAAAGCTTATAGAGATAGAGGTTTAAAAGTACACGGTTGGGTGTTTGATGTACACACAGGAAAACTAATAGATTTAAAAATAGATTTTGAAGGGTATCTCAAAGATATTATGGAAATCTATCACTTAGATTAGTGAAAAAACACCATTCGGAAGAATGGTTTTTTTATGCTTTTTCTTTAGTGTTTTCTTCCTCAGCATCTTCTTCTTCTGATTCGCTTTTAATTATTGATGGAAAAATCATAGGGGCTAATGATTTTACAGGTTTGTAAAGCATACTTTTTTCTAAATCTTCTTTTTCCATAAAGGGCAATGTATTATTCATTTTATGAAAAACACTCAAAAGCACACTAAGAATTAATCCAATTTTAAGCGCTCCAAAGACAGCACCTGCGAGTTTATTGATGATTCCTAAAGCGGCGAAATCGGCTAGTTTGGTTAATGCTTTTCCTGCTAAGCTAATGACTAAAACAATCACCACAAAAGTGATGGCAAAAGCAACGATATTGATGGTTTTTTCACTCCAATCAACCTTAGGTTCTAAAAATCCTGCAGCAAAATCACTAAAATGAATTGCACCATAAACACCCAAAACTAAGGCCAATAGAGAGGCGACTTCTACAAAAAGACCTTTAAATAAGCCACGTACAAATCCGAATAATAATAGGGCGGCTAAAATAATATCAATAATACTCATACAACTAGCGGTTTAAACAAAAGTACATGAATTTTTTAAGTTCAAATTTTAGTGAATCAATTTATTTAAACTTAGGGCTAATAAGGTAAACTATACTTTTTTTCTGATTTATAAATAATAACGCATTTCAACCTACTTTAGTTTATTAACTTTGAAGTCTTATAAGAAGTTAAGCTTGAAGGAGACTTCTTCATCTTAAAACTTTTAATTATTAATTAAAGAGATTCCTGTTTTACGGGAAATGGACATGGCAAGAGACGAACAATTAAAAGAACGATGGGAGTTGGTGGTAGAGAAACTCTCAAACCAATTTGCTGATGGAGATCGATTAGATCTCGATTCTATAATATACCTTATTGGTGTGCAAGAGCTTGGTCAAATTCATCGTGAATATAAAAAAGATCATAAACTCGATTTAATGCATATAGCAATTTGCAAGGTTTTAACACCTTATGGATTTTATGAATTTGATTATGTAGATGAAGAAGGTTGGCCACATTACAAAGTATTAGCGCAATTACCACATCTAAAAGCTGGTGAGCAAAGTGTGTTAATGAAAGAGGCTATTGTAAACTATTTTTTGGAAACAGAATATATCAATTAGCTAAGACGTCATACAGCTACCATAACTCGCAAAAAAAACTTAAATTTGCACTCGTTTTTGAATAGAAATCATGATAGACAAGATAAAAGAACTCATAGCAGAAGCAGAAGCTTTTAAAGCACAGTCAAAAGAAGAGGTTGAAGCCTTTAGAATTAAATATTTAGGTTCCAAAGGGTATTTAAAAGCATTTTATGGCGAATTGAAAAATGTAGCGAACGATCAGAAACGTGAATTCGGACAAATAATTAACGAGCTTAAAGTTACAGCTGAAGCTAAAGTAAATGAATTAAAAGAAGCTTTAGAAAGTAAAGAAGAAGATAAAGGGATTTTTGGTGATTTATCGCGACCTGGTGAGCCAATTGCTATTGGTGCACGTCATCCTATTTCTATAGTTAAAAATGAGATTATCGATATCTTTTCACGGATTGGTTTTAACGTTAGTGAAGGGCCAGAAATTGAAGATGATTGGCATAATTTTACAGCATTGAACTTACCAGAATACCATCCGGCGAGAGATATGCAGGATACGTTTTTTATTCAAACCGATCCAGATATTTTGTTGCGTACGCATACAAGTTCTGTACAAGTACGCTATATGGAAAATAACCAACCACCAATTCGTACTATTTCTCCGGGTCGTGTGTATAGAAATGAAGCGATTTCTGCACGTTCACATTGTTTCTTTCACCAAGTGGAAGGGTTATATATTGATAAAGATGTGAGTTTTGCAGATTTAAAACAAACACTTCAATACTTTACTACTGAGATGTTTGGGAAGTCTAAAATTAGATTACGTCCTTCATACTTTCCGTTTACTGAGCCAAGTGCAGAGGTAGATGTATATTGGGGATTAGAAACCGAAACAGATTATAAAATTACTAAAGGTACAGGTTGGTTAGAAATTATGGGCTGCGGAATGGTAGATCCTAATGTTTTAGAAAATTGTGGTATTGATTCTAAAGTATATTCTGGATTTGCTTTCGGAATGGGAATCGATCGTATTGCCATGCTATTAAACCAAATTAGCGATATTAGATTGTTGAGTGAGAATGATGTGCGGTTTTTAGAACAGTTTAAATCAGCCTTATAAACCTTGAAAAAAGACATAAAAATTCCAGAAGTAAAAGATGTTCATGTTGCGGTAGTGCAAGAAGAACATTTAGAATACAAAACTCAAGACTGGAATGCCTATATCATTAATAATAGCGATAAAGACTTAGATACTGTTCTTATTGTTACTAGAGGTTATAACGACACCAAAGTAACGCCTATAATGCGCCATACTATTGCAAAACTACCAGCAAGAAGTTATGCTAAGATTGAATATCTACAAGAAAAGGTTTTAGAGCTAAATAACGAGTTTAAAATCACGTTTTTTGAAGGCAATCAAATGTTTGATAAAACATATATATTCAGAAAAAACACAATCAACGAAAAAGCTTTACAAGCTATTCCGTTGATGCAGTTGCGTGGTGTTTTGGTAAAGTAGGTATTAGCCATTGACCTTTAGCTAATAAGCAAACGGCTAATAGCCAAAAGCACAACTAATCCAACTTATCAGTCAATTTCTGAAACACTTTTTTAGCGTCTTTCCCTTCGTATAAAATATCATAAACGGCATTTATAATAGGTAGCTGTGTTTTCTTTTTGTTCTTTTTATTTAATTCAAATGCACTTTTTGTGGCGTAGTAACCTTCTGCAACCATATTCATTTCCATTTGTGCAGATTTTACAGTGTACCCTTTACCAATCATATTTCCGAACATGCGGTTTCTAGAAAATACAGAATAACCCGTTACTAATAAATCACCTAAGTATGCCGAGTTATTAATATTGCGTTTCATCTTGTGCATCTTTTTGATGAAACGTTTCATTTCGCGAATAGAGTTACTCATCAATACACTCTGAAAATTGTCGCCATAACCCAAACCATGAGCCATTCCGGCAGCAATAGCATAAATATTTTTCAGCATTACAGCGTATTCTATACCAATAACATCATCGCTCGTTTTTGTCTTAATGTAATCGCTCGATAAATTATCTGCAATGGCTTGTGCTTTCTTAGCATCGTCACATGCAATTGTTAAATAAGATAAACGCTCTAGTGCCACTTCTTCTGCGTGGCAAGGACCCGCGATAACAGCAATGTTTTCAAAGGGAATATTATATTCATCATGAAATTGCTCACCAACTAATTTGCCTGTTTCTGGCATAATACCTTTTACAGCAGATACTATGGTTTTCTTGCTAATGTCTGTGGTAAGTTTCTCTAATTCACCATGGATAAAAGCAGAAGGAATTACAAAAATTAGCACATCTGCCCAATCTGCTATTTCGTTAATATCATTACTCAGTTTTAGTTGTTCGGTTTTAAACTCCACCGAACTCAAATAACTTGGGTTATGTTGTTCTTTTAAGATGTGTTCTTTAGCATAAACGCTTCGCATATACCAACCAACTTCGTCTAAGTTTTCGCAAAGCATTTTTACAATGGCTGTAGCCCAGCTTCCTGCACCAAAAACAGCATATTTTGTAGTATTACTCATAGTGTTTTAATCAAATTTGTAAATCAAAGTTACGGAAAATTTATAGAATCCTTCGAGCTAAAACCATGTTAACGCTTCGGTATTTATAGACTTTATACATATGAAAATAATCAGGATAAATAGACTTTTTGTATTGTTTCAGATAACTTCTAAATATTTTTTGGCACGTCTTTTGAAAAGCTATAATCAACCACCTTTAAAACGCTAGATTATGAAAACGACAAAACTACTATTAGGATTTGCATTTATTGCAACAGTATTTACCTCGTGTTATGTTGAAGAAACAAATTATATAGAAGAACCATCAATTTCATTAAATCAGTTATTAAATTCTTACGATTTATGGTATGTAGACGTTAATGCCACACAAGGTTATGGGGAAACACCATTTTTACAAATTGCTTTTACCGTATCGTTTAATAATGGTCGTATGTATGCTAATAATAATTTAGTTGGCTTTGGAAGTCAGGGTAGCGGCTATGGTGTACAAATTGGAAATTATGATGCTTATGATATGATTTTAGATGTAGACCATGTCATTGATGGCTTTGATAGCTTCGATGTGTACCAAGTAGATAATAATACGATTGAATTATACAATCCTTATAATGACACATCTTATTTTTTAGAGGGTTACCAAAAATCTAATTTCGATTATGATTTTATCTTTTACGATAACATTCATTATTTCTTACAAGAATATGAAGCTTGGGAAAAAACATATACCAGTAATTATGGAGCGCTAAATGATTTTGATAACGAGAACTATTTGCAGTTTTTATCTGGTGGAAACGATGCTACATTTAGAAGTTCGCAAGATCAAAACGTCTATAATACAAATAATATCTTTTGGGATTTTGTAGGTGATTATGGAGTAGGAGATGTCTCTGGGAATAGCTACTTAAAAACATTAACATTAGATTATGATTTCTTCAACAATGAATACTTCGAATTGAGCGTTATTAATGATAGTACGGTAGAGTTGTACCATGCAAGCTCTGGGACGGTTTATGAATTTAGAGGAAGTGGCTATATACAATATTACAGAAGCACAGATGCAGAAGGGAAGTCAACTGCAGAAGTTGATAGGTTTAAAAAACGTAAGCAAAAAACAAAGAAAATAGAAAATATTAGAACAAATACACGAAACACCGTAGAGTCAATTTCAATTATATGATGGAATTCAAATGGTGTTCTATGTGGACTTAAAAAAAACAATACGAACATACATATGAAACTAAATTTGGTTGGTTATTTAGTTTCAAAACGCTCAGTTAAAACACTTGTTTTTACTGGGCGTTTTTCTTTTTAATACGTTGAGTTATCATCCGAATTGTTTTTCCATTTTATCAGTCGAGATAACACGCTGTCATCAGTCCCATATCTTCTAAAAGAACCGGTTCGGTCATCGACGAATGCATTTAGTATTCTATCGCTAATTTTATCAATAAATAAGAAGTTTAATGCGTCTTTAACAATAGTAAATGGTGTTAATAGAAAACCTTTTCCAGACCACCATCCGGTAAAAAATGTAATTGCGATAGCGTTTAATTTTGCTGTTTTTCCACAGCTTGCACAAAGTATTTGTTCATCCCTAGACGAACTAGTTCCAATTAAAAATGACTTTACCGTATGGGTTTCAAAACCTAATAATTTGGTTTTTTCGAAACATTTTGGACAGTGTTGATATTGAATTTTTTGAATAAGATTTTTACGTTCTAGGCCCTCAAATGATTTGGTTTTCGCATCAACCCAACTAATAAGACTTAGGTTTAACTGTCGTCTCGTAATTTCGTCCTTTAAAACGGTGAGGACTTCTTTTCTTAATCCTTTAGATTCATTTCTTGCTATGTTTTCAATTTTCGTATCAGGAAAACGTTTGTAGTTAGCTCTTATGTCTTCAATACTAAACATAAAGCGTTTATAATTCCTTCAATAAAGCCTCTAATTCCTCAAAACCATAGGGTTTCGCTGTAATAAATTTAGAGCCATCCAATATAAAATACATTGGTGTAGCAGAAATGCCATAGGTTTTTACAATTGGGTTGTCCCATTTTTCTAATCCAATTTGATGAATAAAATCGGGGTAGTTTTTAATTTCTTTATTCCAATTTTTGTTATCCTCTTCTAATCCAAAAGCAACGACTTTTAGATTGGGTTTGTTTGCAACCATTTCTCTCACCTGTGGTAATTCGCTTAAACAATGACTACAGCCACTACTCCAAAAAATAAGCAAATATTTTTTTGCACCTTCTAATTGGTGTAAGCTTGTTTTTTTGCCATCTAAGGTAATTTCAAAATTGGGCGCTTTAGATCCTATTGAGGTGTTCTTAAAAGAAATGACCATATCTTCTAAAACTTTATTGTTTGTATTTTTTGCTAATTCTAGCAAATAATTATCTGTTATATAATTTGCAATAGTATTATTTTTTAAGGCTACAAAACGGTGCCAAAGCATTTCTAGCATACTTGTTTTAATACTTAAATCGTCATTAGTAATCGCAGCTGCAACATCATCAATATGTTGTTTATAAGTGGCTTCACTTGGGTCTGCAACCATATTAAAAACATAAGCAGTAACGCGATCTATTAAGTAAGAAGAACTCTGTAATAGATAATCGCTAAAATCTACTTCACTTAAATAATACTGCTTAAGATTTTGTGAATAAGTACTAATGTCTTCATATTGTGTAGGAATATAAGGTCTGTTGGCTTTAATAAACTTAAAAACCAATTTGTCCTGAGCTAACTCTTCATAAGCCGTTTGTGTATCCTTTAAAGTTTTGAAAATAGCATTAAAACCTTTTTTATCATTATTCTCTTTAGAGTAATAATTGCTAATGGTTTGGTTGACCATTTCTATACTTTTTAAGTATGAATTCCAAAGTTTGTTTTCTTCAGAAACTTTAAATTCAACACCTTTTTCATGACTAAAATTAAAGGCAACAGTCTCTTTGCCATCATAGATGAAATCGAAATTATTTTCTTCTGGTGGAATAGCATATACAATTTTGTAAATACCTGGCGTTAAAGTCGAATCTAATTGAATCTCAAAATTACCGTCGCTATCTAATTCTCCTCTGTTAACATAATTCGCACTTTCTGGTGTGGCGTGGTATAAAAAAGCATAACTAAAATCTTCGGCTGGTGAAAAAGAGCCCTTTACACTTTGAGCTTGTAATAGTAAGGGTAAAACCAAAAGTAGGATTAATAATTTTTTCATGGTATTGTATATTTTATAAAACTGTTCGCTAATTGTTATTTTATTTTTCGGCCTTTTATTCCGGTTGCGCAACCGTAAAAATAATTGATATATTCGACTTCAAAATTATCTCTTTTAAAAATTTGAAAAGCATTTTTGGAATCGCCGAATGCTTCTGTATAAATACCTAACATTTTATAAGTTTCTGGACTTCCTAAAAAGAGCTTTCCTAATAGCGGAACGATATTATTTAAGTAAAACATATAAAAAGGCTTTAAAATATTATTTTTTGGAACAGATACATCAATTAAGGAAAACGTTCCAGTTGGTTTTAATAGTCTATCAATTTCATTTGCTAAAGCGTTTATTTGTTCTGCATTAAAGGTCTTTAATCCAAATCCAGAAATAATATAATCCGCAGATTCATCTTCTATTGAATTATGAAACACATCCTCCTTTAAAACTGTAATTTTAGAATGTGGAAATTTCAATTTGTTTTTCTCTGCTTGTTTAATCATTTCAGATGAAAAATCTACAGCGATGAGTTGTGAATTTATAGTGTTCTTATTAAGCACATGCTTCCAGCATTCTCCCATGCCTGTCATTAAATCTACTACCACTTTTCCGTCTTCAATATGTAGTGCTTTTACACATTGTTTTCTCCAACGTTCACTAAATCCGAACGATGTAAGATAATTCATATAAGCATACGAACTAGACATTTTATCAAATAGCTTTTCAACGAATTTTGGTTCGTAAATTTCTTTCATGCTTAAGACTTATTTACAACTAATGCTCACCATTGAAGACCTTCAATAATTAAGCCATTATAATTCTATTTTACCTTTTTAGATCTTATACTTTCAATAATTACTGTTACCAATATTAAACTACCGCCAATAAATGTATTAGACGATGGTAATTCATTCAAAAAAAGAAGGCAATTATAATTCCAAATATAGGTTGTGTGCTACCAATAATACTCGCTGTACTTGCTTTAAAGTATTTTAAACTATTAACAAACATGGTATGTCCAATAACCGTAGTTACTATAGCCAATAGCAAAACATAAGGATATTGTGTAGTAATATTAGAGGTATCCATAAAATATAAAACAGGAGCTAATACAACCGTTAATACTACAACTTGATAAAACATAAGCATGGTACCATTATACGTGGCTATATGTCCTTTTAGCATAAGAATTCTTAAGGCATAACAGATCGCTGAAAGTACACCAAATAGAATGCCTTGTAACTGACTGCTTTCTAAATCGAAATCTGGAGCTAAAATATAGATACCAAGAAGTACCATAAGGCCTAAAACGATATGAATAGGGTCTAATTTTACTTTTGAAAATAAAGGTTCTAAAAGAGCTATAATCACTGGGAAGGTAAATAGTGAAATCATTCCAATAGCTACGTTAGATCGCTTTAAGGCATAGAAGTAGAAAAGCCAATGGCCACCCATTAATAAAGCAGCAATAAAAAAGTAAAACGATCCTTTTTATTGTTGACCTTTAAGTTAATGCCTCTAAAAACACAGAAAAAGAAGAGTATAATTAAGGCTAAAATAGAACGCCACCATATAATTACAGGCGTTGGCATATCTATAAATTTACCTAAAGGACCAGAAGTGCTAAGACATACTGTGGCAACAATGAGCAATAAAAGGTGATTTGAATGACTTTTTTCATTCATTATATATCCTTTAAGGCCATTAATGCTTGTTTGGTGTTTTTACTTTTTCGAATGTAAGTATTAAGCGTAATCCTTTTCGGGTTTGTTTTTCTTTCATTTTACATTTACCCGCATTCATCTGTACAAATTGTAAAACTTTAGTAAAAGCGTCGCTCTGATAAAAACCACTTTGCTGATCTTGAACAAAATAGCCAATCATTTTACCTTGTTTCATAATCAGTTTTTCAATACCCATTTTTGTAGCGATCCATTTTAAACGAACACTATCTAATAAGTCAGAAACTTGTGTAGGCAATTCTCCAAAACGGTCTATAATTTCAGTTTCAAATTTAGCGAGTTCTTCTTCTGTTTTTATGGCGTTAAGTTTGGTATAAAGATTTAAACGTTCGGTAATGTTGTTGATATAATCGTCTGGAAATAACAATTCGAAATCGGTATCAATGGTAATGTCTTTGACATATTGTTTAGGTTTACCATCGTCTTTATATAAATCTGAAAACTCAGTTTCTTTTAATTCGTCTATGGCTTCGTTTAAGATTTTCTGATAGGTATCAAATCCAATATCATTAATAAATCCACTTTGTTCTCCTCCTAGTAAATCTCCTGCGCCACGAATTTCTAAATCCTTCATGGCAATATTAAATCCGCTACCAAGCTCTGTAAATTGCTCTAAGGCTGAAATACGT
Organism: Winogradskyella psychrotolerans RS-3; assembly: GCF_000427335.1. Lineage (GTDB taxonomy): Bacteria > Bacteroidota > Bacteroidia > Flavobacteriales > Flavobacteriaceae > Winogradskyella > Winogradskyella psychrotolerans. The sequence continues at coordinate 55,607 of NZ_ATMR01000060.1, forward strand.
TTTCTAGCATCTGCTGTCATTGCAGAATATTCTGGAGTAATAAAATAACAGAATGCTTTTTTATTACTACGACCTACACGACCTCGCATTTGGTGTAAGTCACTCAATCCAAAATTATTCGCATTATTGATGAAAATAGTATTCGCATTTGGCACATCTAAACCACTTTCTACAATAGTGGTGGCTACTAAAACATCAAATTCACCATTCATAAAAGCGAGCATTAGATTTTCTAGTTTTTTACCATCGAGTTGCCCATGTCCAATGCCGATTTTTGCATCAGGCACTAAACGTTGAATCATACCCGCAACCTCCTTAATATTCTCTATTCTATTATGAATAAAATAAATCTGACCTCCACGTTGAATTTCATAACTCACCGCATCTCTAATCGTTTCTTCTCCAAAACGAATCACATGACTCTCTATAGGATATCTATTTGGTGGAGCCGTATTAATGACTGATAAATCTCGAGCAGCCATTAAACTAAATTGAAGTGTTCTTGGAATTGGTGTCGCTGTTAACGTCAGTACATCAACGTTTTCTTTTATGGTCTTTAATTTTTCTTTTACAGCAACACCAAACTTTTGTTCTTCATCAACAATTAGTAAGCCTAAATCTTTAAATTTACGTTTTTGCTCGCCAATTGATGTGTTCCTATAATAATATCAACACTTCCTTTTTCGAGTCCTTCTAAAGTTTCGCGTTTTTCTTTGGCTGTTCTAAAACGATTCACATAATCTACAGTCACCGGAAAATCCTTCAAACGTTCCTTAAATGTTCGTGAGTGTTGATATGCTAAAATGGTTGTTGGTACTAAAACAGCAACTTGTTTGCCGTTATCTACAGCTTTAAAAGCCGCTCTAATCGCTACTTCAGTTTTACCAAATCCAACGTCACCACAAATCAATCGATCCATTGGTCGTTCACTTTCCATATCAGCTTTTATATCTGCTGTAGATGTAATTTGATCTGGAGTATCTTCATAAATAAAAGAAGCTTCCAATTCCAATTGCATATGGCTATCTGGAGCGTACTGAAATCCTTTCTTTAATTTTCGTTTAGCATAAAGCTTTATAAGGTTGAAGGCAATTTCCTTAACCCTTGACTTTGTTTTTGTTTTAAAGTAGCCCAAGCTTTACTTCCTAACTTATAAATTGTTGGAGGCTTGCCATCCTTTCCGTTAAACTTGGTGATTTTATGTAAGGAGTGAATGCTAAGGTATAAAATATCGCGTTCGCCATACACTAACTTTATAGCTTCTTGTTTTTTGCCTTCAACATCTATTTTTTGAAGACCTCCAAACTTACCAATACCATGATCGATATGCGTAACGTAATCTCCAATTTCAAGGTTCGTCAATTCCTTTAAAGTGATGGCTTGTTTTTTAGCGTAACCATTTTTAAGATGGAATTTATGATAACGATCAAAAATCTGATGATCTGTATAAATGGCAAGCTTATGTTCGGTATCTATAAAACCTTGGTAAAGTGAAAGCACCACCGTTTTATAATGAACGGTTTGTTCCGCATCATCAAAAATATCGTGAAAACGTTTGGCTTGTTGTTCGCTTACACAAGCAATATAATTGGTTATGCCGTTAGCGTGATTTTCGTTTAAATTTTCAATTAACAGATTAAACTGTTTGTTGAAAGCTGGTTGTGGCTTGGTGTAAAAGGCTATAAGTTGCTGCGCGAAAAAAGCTTCTGTTCCAAATTCTACTAAAGGGTATTCTAAAAATTGACGTTTTAATAAGTCAGAATTACAGAATAATTCTTCAGGAGAGGCATGTTTTACGTCACTTGATAAATTATTAAAAGCCTCTTCCGCTTTACCATAAAAATCATCAATTCTTGAAAATGTAAGTGATGCATTTTTAGAAAAAATAACGGTTTTATTCGAAATGTACTTCAGAAAACTTTCGCGTTGTTCAGCAATCATTTTATTGGCTACATTCGGAATAATGCTCACTTTCTTAATACGCTCCGTAGAGAGTTGTGTTTCTACATCAAAAGTTCTAATACTATCAACTTCATCTCCAAAAAATTCTATTCGGTAAGGCTCGTCATGCGAAAATGAAAAGACATCTACAATACCCCCTCTTACTGAGAAATCACCAGGTTCTGTGACAAAATCGACACGTTTAAATTTGTATTCGAATAACACTTCGTTAACAAAATCGATGCTTAAGTCATTGCCAACTGAGATTTTTAATGTGTTTTTATCGAGTTCCTTTTTGGTTACTACCTTTTCAAAAAGCGCATCAGGATACGTCACAATAATACTCGGCTTTTTACGCGAATTAATTCGGTTTAAAACTTCGGCACGTAAGAGTACGTTGGCATTATTGGTTCCCTCAATTTGGTAAGGTCTGCGGTAGCTTCCCGGATAAAACAACACGTCTTTATCATTGACGAGTTGTTCCAAATCATTGAGATAAAAAGCAGCCTCTTCTTTATCATCAAAAATCAATAAAAAGGGCTTGTCTGCTGTTTTAAAAGCTTCAGAAACCGTTATTGAAAAAGAAGAACCAACGAGTCCTTTTAGATGTGTCTTGGTTTGGGAAGCGGCAATAGCAGTTTGCAGATTTTGCAGTTGCAAAGTCTGTGCGAATGTTTGGGCAATAGATACTTTACTCAAGTTTCTTTGTTTGATGGTGCAAATATAAAATTTTTGAAGTGTACACTAATGATAATTCTTTGAATAGAATTATATTTGTTCAGAATTAATAATTAGATAATAAATAAAGTATATATATGTCATTTTCAGATTTATTCGATAGCGGATTTAAAAAACGTAATGAAGATCATTTTGCAGCTATAGTTAGAGTTGCTAATAGTGATGGTGTTATTACAGAGAAAGAGAAAGCGTTCTTAGATCGTTTAGCAACGCGATTAGATATTTCAGAGTTAGAGTACAAGCAGATATTAATAGATTATAAAAGCCATCCTATTAATCCTCCAACATCTTATGATATACGTTTAGAGCGTCTTTATGATTTGGCGCGTATGGTATGGGTAGATGATATTGAAGGCCCAAATCAGCATTGGTTATTAGAGAAACTTTGTATTGGTTTAGGATTTAATTCTAACAACGTTAAGTATATCGCTGATAAAGCTTTAGCCTTAGCTTATGATAAAGTGGATCTTGATACGTTTATTGATGGTATTAAGTCCATGAATGAGTAATTGCAGCTAAATAAAAAAAAGCGACTATAATTTAACATCGATACGTTAAAATATAGTCGCTTTTCTATTGGTTTCAAGTAAGATAAAACTTGACTACTTAAGAGGAAAGTGTAATTTATAATTCCTCGTTACGCATAAATTCTTCCGCTTTTTCTACCATATTGACGCTGCCACAAATAAAAGGCACGCGCTCATGTAATTCTGTAGGAACAATATCCATTATTCTTGTAAAGCCATCACTTGCTTTACCATTAGCTTGTTCTGCTATAAAAGCCATTGGATTACACTCATAGAGTAAACGTAGTTTTCCTTTAGGATTTTTAGAGCTTTTTGGGTACATGTAAATTCCTCCTTTAATCATATTTCTGTGAAAATCAGAAACTAAAGACCCAATATATCTACTAGTGTAAGGTCTTTCTCCTTCATCTTCTTGGCAGTATTTTATGTACTTTTTGATGCCTACTGGGAAATCAGCATAATTCCCTTCATTTACCGAATAAATATGTCCATCCTTAGGAAATTCCATATTTGGATGCGATAAATAATAGGATCCAATTGCTGGGTTTAATGTAAAACCGTTAACGCCATCTCCTGTTGTGTACACTAACATCGTAGATGTGCCATATACTACATAACCAGCCGCAACTTGTGCGCTTCCTTTCTGTAAAAAATCTTCTAAAGTTACAGGTGTACCCAATGGAGTAACACGTCTGTAAATTGAGAAAATGGTTCCTACAGACACATTAACATCAATATTTGAAGATCCATCTAAAGGATCAATTAAAACAACGTATTTGTTCTGATTATTTTCATCTTGGCTATTAATAGCTATAAAATCATCTTCCTCTTCACTCGCAATACCACAAACTATATTTCGTTTGGTTAACGTTTGAATAAACTTTTGGTTAGCATATACATCTAACTTTTGCTGATCTTCACCTTGGATATTAGTATCACCAGCATTACCAATGATATCTACTAAACCAGCTTTGTTAACTTCGTGATTAACAACTTTAGCAGCTAAACGAATAGAATTTAATAGACGAGAAAGTTCCCCTGAGGTATATTTAAAAGAGGTTTGATTTTCAATTATGAATTCCCCTAAGGTTTGATTTGGCTTAGACATTAAGTGTAATATTGATTAGTAGCGCACAAATATCGCATTTTTTGGCAAACTATAACGTTTTCGTACTTTAAAAAAATTGTTTTGTAAAGTGAGATTAGATTATCTTTGAATCTTTTATTTGCAATATGAAACAACCTAGATTAGCACTTATCCAAGATATGCCAAGAGTTTTAGAACTTATTGAAGAATTGGCTACGTTTGAAAAAGAGGAAGATGCAGTAGAAATTACAACATCTGATTTAGAAAACGATGGTTTTGGTGCAAATCCAAAATTCACCTGTTTTGTTAGCGAGCTCGATAATAAGATTGAAGGTATTGCCTTAGTATACATGAGGTATTCTACATGGAAAGGCAAAATTTTACATTTAGAAGATCTTATTGTTAGCGAAAAATGTAGAGGAAAAGGAGTCGGCACTCAGCTTTTAGATGCGGTTGTAAAACATGCAAAAGAGCTAGGCGTAAAACGTGTAAGTTGGGAAGTTTTAGATTGGAATGAACCAGCCATAAAGTTCTACGAAAGTAAAGGTGCAGATGTAAAGCGCGATTGGAATGTGGTGCATCTCGATGAACAAGGAATTGAAAATTATTTAAATAAATTATAATGCGCATTTTTAAGTTTGGTGGTGCATCTGTGAAAGATGCAGATGGTGTAAAAAATTTAGCAAAAGTTTTAAAAACCACAGGTTACGATAACACTTTGGTTGTGATTTCAGCAATGGGAAAAACAACCAATCGAATGGAGTTAGTTATCAAGAATTATTTTGAAAACAAAGATCAATTACAAAGTGCAATTCACGACGTTATTAAATGCCACAATGATATTTTAGTCGATTTGTTTGAGAATAATCGTCATCAAGTATTTACGGATGTAAAGGCATTTTTTGATGAATTAAACGCCTTTTTTAAAAGCAATAAATCTCCAGATTATAATTATGTGTATGACCAAGTTATTGGCTATGGTGAATTAATTTCAACCACAATAATTAGTCATTACCTTAATGAAATTGGACTAAAAAATAATTGGGTTGACGTTAGAGAGTTTGTAAAAACAGATAATTATTACAGACGTTCTAATGTGAATTGGGAAAAAACGCAAGAGAATATTTCATCTAATTTAAATACCAATATCTTAAATATTACGCAAGGATTTTTGGGTAGTGATGCTAATAATTTTACCACAACTTTAGGTAGAGAAGGTAGTGATTATACAGCCGCCATATTTGCGTATTGTTTAAATGCTGATAGTGTTACAATTTGGAAAGATGTACCAGGTGTTTTAAATGCAGATCCGAGATATTTTGAAAACGCCCAATTATTACATCAAATTTCATACAGAGAAGCTATTGAATTGGCATTTTATGGAGCATCTGTAATTCACCCAAAAACACTTCAACCATTACAGCAAAAGGAGATTCCGTTGTATGTAAAATCATTTTTAAATCCTGAAGCTGATGGTACTTGTGTAAGTAAAGGAAAAGCTTTAGTGCCAGAGGTTCCTTGTTTTATTGTTAAGAAAAATCAGACCTTAATTTCATTATCGTCGTTAGATTTTTCATATATTATGGAAGAAAATATTAGTGAAATATTTAGTTTGCTGCACTTGTATAAAATGAAGGTTGATGTCATTCAGAATTCTGCAATTAGTTTTTCTGTTTGTATTGATAATTTATTTGATAATTTAGAGAAATTGCTTCAACATTTAAAAGCAAAATTTAAAGTTGTTTGTCATAATAATGTCAGTCTTTATACGATTAGACACTATAATGATATCGCGGTAAAAGAGCTTGAGAAGGATAAGGAGGTGTTGTTAAAGCAGTTAGCTCAAGGCACAGTTCAAATAGTTACTAAATAAATAGTTATACATTTGTTTTATGGGGAAATCGTCCGATAGTGGTTTAGTAACCGCAAAAGAAGTCGCTAAGGCAATACATGCTGATAAGTATGGTTTTTTAGGTACTTTTTTGGTTGGACATTGATGAAAGTCCTTAAAATATCTACAATAAATAAGTTCTATTTGCGCAACAAACACCTTAGTGATGTTGATTTTCTTGATGCTATTTTAGACGAGTTTCAAATTAAGTTTGAGATCCCTGAAGAAGATATGAAACGTCTTCCGAAAGAAGGACCTTATATTACTATTTCTAATCATCCACTTGGTGGTATGGATGGTATTTTACTATTAAAATTAATGGTAGAACAACGTAGTGATTTCAAAATTATCGCTAATTTTTTATTACATCGTATAGAGCCACTTAAGCCATACATAATGCCTGTAAATCCTTTTGAAGGCAGAAAAGATGCAGCGAGTAGTATTGCCGGTTTTAAAAATGCTATTAGACATTTAAGAGATGGACATCCTTTGGGTGTGTTTCCTGCTGGTGAAGTTTCTACCTATCGCGATGGTAAATTAGTCGTTGATAAGGAATGGGAAGTAGCCGCCATGAAATTAATTCAGAAGGCGGGAGTTCCTGTAGTTCCTATTTATTTTCATGCTAAGAATAGTCGGCTGTTTTATAGACTTTCTAAATTAAGTGATACACTAAGAACAGCGAAGTTACCTTCTGAAGTATTAACTCAAAAACGTCGTATAATTAAAGTAAGAGTTGGTAAGGCCATTTCGGTAAAAGATCAAAATGAACACCCAACACTTCCAGAGTTTTCAGAGTTTTTAAGACGAAAAACTTATATGTTGTCTAAAACTTTTGAAGATAAACCTAAGATTTTAGATAATATACAATCACAATTAAAAGTCACAAAAATACCAAAACGTATTGTGACTCCAATTGCTCCAAAAGTGATGATTGCAGAAGTCGATAAGCTTAGGATAAGTGACTCTAGACTTTTAGAAAGCAAAAATTATGAAGTGTTTTTGGCATCTGCAAAAGACATTCCTAATATCTTAAGAGAAATCGGTAGGCTAAGAGAAATTACGTTTAGAGAAGTAGGAGAGGGTACCAATGAAGCTATCGATTTAGATAAATTTGACACGTATTATCATCATATGTTTTTGTGGGATAATGAAAGAAATCTAATAGCAGGAGCCTATAGAATGGGCTTAGGTTCTAAAATTTTTGAACGTTTTGGTATCGATGGTTTTTATCTTCAAGATTTATTTCGTTTTGAGCCAGAATTACACAAGATGATGAGTCAATCCATAGAAATGGGTCGTGCGTTTATCATTAAAGAATACCAACAAAAACCAATGCCTTTATTTTTACTTTGGAAAGGTATTGTACACATAACCTTACGTTTTCCTGAGCACAAATATCTAATTGGTGGAGTAAGTATTAGTAATCAGTTTTCTAATTTTTCAAAAAGTTTGATGATTGAGTTTATGAAATCTCACTATTACGATCCTTATGTAGCGCAATACGTTCATCCTAAAAAAGAGTTTAAGGTAAAATTAAAAGATGCCGATAAGGATTTTGTTTTTGATGCAACCGAAGCTGATTTAAATAAGTTCGATAAAATTATAGATGAAGTAGAACCAGGTGCACTTCGATTGCCTGTTTTGCTTAAAAAATACATCAAACAAAATGCGAGACTTGTTGCATTTAATGTAGATCCTTTATTCAATAATGCCGTGGATGGATTAATGTATATAAAAATTGAAGACTTACCAGAAAGTACTGTAAGACCTGTAATGGAAGAATTTCAGGCGGAATTAGAACGTAAGTTTACAGATACCCATGAGGATAAATAAGACCGTTATCTTAATCTTTTTGTTGCCTTTATTTTGTGTCTCGCAAACGTTTACTGGTAAAGTTATTGATAAAATTACACAACAACCTATTGAAACTGTTGCTGTCTATTTTAATAATACCACGATTGGGACTACAACAAATAGTAATGGCGAATTTTCAATTGACTACACCGACGCAGTACAATCTACCTTAGTTATTTCTTATTTAGGTTTTGAAAAGGTCTTGATTTCGGATTATAGAAGTCAAAATAATATTAGTGTAGAGCTCGTTGAAGCTGATAATGCTTTAGAGGAGGTCCATTTAGAATATGACGATGGTTTAACACGAAGACAGAAACTAAGGTTGTTTCGGAAGGAATTTTTAGGAACGTCTAAGTTTGGCAAGTCATGTAAAATATTAAATGAAGATGATTTAATATTAAAATATGATAAACATAACAAAGCATTATATGCAAGTGCTTCAGTACCAATTAAGATTTTAAACAAAACATTGCAGTATGAAATTGCATATGATTTAATGGATTTTGAAATCATTTTTAGATATGCAGATCTTACAGGTTTAGAGTTTACAATAAACTCTGTAAATTACTTTGGAACCTCATTTTATAGGGATTTAAATACTACTAAAAAGAAAACTTTAAAGCACAGAGATAAAGCCTATAAAGGTTCTGTACAACATTTTATAAGATCACTTTATAATAAGAATTTAAAAGCCGAAGGCTATTGGATTTTTCACGATAAATTTAGAGTAGATGAGTGGTCTTTTTTTACTGTAGAAGCTACAGGAAATAAAGATTTTAAAAAGGTAACTTTGAAAGAAAAAGTCTCTATTCTTTTTGATAAGGAACATCAATCTGCAATTCAAATAGAAATTCCAGAGTTTTATGTAGATTCTTATGGTAATTACACACCTGTTATTGGTGTCTATTTTAGCGGTGCAATGGGTGACCAAAGAATAGGTGACACCTTACCTTTGGATTTTGGATTAGGTGAAAAAGAGTAAATAAAAAACCCAGAAAGTTAATGCTGGGTTTTAATATATCAATGGATATGTAACGAACTATTTTAGAACCAAGGTTTTTTACCAATTTGATAGGTTCTGTAGAATTCTTCATCCGATTTTGTTAGGTATATTATTCCTTCAATTAAACCTACTAAGCCAGTAAGCCAAACAACTATAATTCCAATTCCAACACAAGATAAAATGATACCTACTAGCGTTATCCCTAATAAAATTCCTCCTTCTTTATTGTAGCCTAATATAAATTTATGTACACCTAAGCTTCCTAAAATAATTGCTAATATGCCAGTTAAAACTTTCTTGTTTTCACCAGAAACGTTATTAAAGGTTTCTTTAGCGCTATCAGAGAACTCTTTCGCAGATTCTTTTGCTTCACCAGCAAATTCAGATGCTTTTTCTTGGCTATTACGTCCAAATTCCTTGGCGTCACCTGAAAACTCATTAGCCTTTTGGCTTATTTTGTCTCCGGCTTTGCGAGCATTATCTTTAGCATCATCTAACATATCGTTAAGATCATTGCCTAAATCTTTATTATCATCTGACATTTTTTTTAGTGTTTTGGTTAGACCCTAAAGTTAGTAAAATATCTTTAACCTACTTAAATATTTTAAGAGCATCAATTATGTGATTTTTGCATTATCCAAACAACATTATGACACCTCCAATAGCTGTTGCAATTAAAATAAAGCGTCTGTAATTTACATTCGAAATTAGTTTTACAATGTATGCACCTAATAAAAACCCAATAATAACGGCAGGAATTAAAACTGAATTTAAAACTAATGATTCTATGCTAACAGTTTCCCAAATAAAAATATGAAAAGGAAGTTTTATGATATTAATAATAAAGAATAACCATGCCGCAGTGCCAATAAATTCGTTTTTTTGAAAACGCATGGTTAGAAAATAAATATTAGAAATAGGACCTGCTAAATTGCCAATCATAGTAGCAAACCCAGTTAAAAAACCCATGCCTGTTGAAAACAACTTGTTATTAGGGACGTTGTTAGATTTTCGTTTTTCTAAGTAAAACATTATAATAACCGAAACTAGTATTATAATAGCCATTAGTCTTTTAAAAACGATTTCAGGAATGTCATTGCCAACCCATACTCCAACTAACACTCCAACGATCATCCATGGCATTAGTTTTTTTATTACAACCCAATCGGCATGTCTATTGTAATAAATAACAGCCAAGATATCTGCACAAATTAGCATAGGTAATAAAATACCTGTAGAGGCTTTTTCGCCAAAAACAAAGGCAAGTATAACAACTATTATTATGCTTACTCCTTTTATACCTGATTTGGATATCCCTAATAAAAAAACTGCAAAACCAATGGCTAACCATTGCAATGCAGTTAAATTATACGATTGAAGAATTTCTATATACGACAATAATGAGTTTTTAAAAATTTCAATTTATTGAAAAGCACTGTCTATCGGTTCCCAAAGTTCTATTTTATTGCCATCGTTATCCAATATCCACCCGAATTTACCATAACTGTATTCTTCCATATCGCCTACAATGGTAACTCCTTCGTCTTTTAAAGTTTCTAATAGTTCCTTTAGATTTTCAACTCTGTAGTTAAACATAAAGTCTTTTTTTGAAGGTTCAAAGTGCTTTGAATCTTCTGCAAATGGACTCCATTGTGTAGAGCAATCTTTGCCTTCTTTATCTTTCCACCAAAAGGTAGAACCATAATCATCAGTATCAAAACCGAGATGCTTTTTATACCAATCTTTTGCTGCTTTTGGATCTTTGGTTTTGAAGAATAAACCTCCGATTCCTGTGACACGTTTTTTCATTTTATCCTGAATTTATTTCAAGATCTCATTAATTGAAATCCTAAATATTATACTTGTCTTTTTTTACTTTTTCTTTACGACAGACTCATAAAGGTAGATCCATTCGTTACAACTCATTTTTTGAGTAAGTTCACCAATTAATTTAAAAGGAATCTCATCCATTTTTTTAAATCGAATACAGCTTTTTCCCATATCGAGTTTGCGTTTACAATGCTTTGGATACTCCTTTACAAACCAATCATGTAATTCTGGATTCGCATAAATACCGCTATGATATAGATTGACTGAGTTTTTTTGAGAGGCAAAACTCATAAACGGTAATGGTATTTTTAGATCGCAATGATAACCATCGGGATAGATGGAATGTGGGACATAATAACCAATCATGTTGTATTGTATGCCTTCTTCAAATCCCTTTGGTAAATTATCTTTTATAACTTGTCTTAAGGTTTTTATAGCGCTTTGTCGCTCTTCCGGTACTTGGCTTATGTAATCTTCGGGAGACGTGGCTTTGTATGTCATGTTTAAAAGGAGATTGTAAAGCTCTAAGTTAACAATATTTTGCTTTTATCTTGTCCACGATAGTCTGTGAGAGTTTAATATTGCTTTCAACCGTCCAGCCTGCAACATGTGGAGAGAGTAAAACATTCTCTGACGCTATTAAATATTGAAAAGCTTCTGGCATAGCATTAGAAGAGAATAAATTTTCAAAAGATGATTTTTCATATTCTAAAACATCCAATCCTGCTCCTAGAATTTTACCAGATTTTAAACCTTTCACTAAATCTTCAGTCACCACACTTTTTCCACGAGCTGTATTAATAAGCCAAAACGATTTTTTAAACCCATTTATAAAGTCTGAATTGATCATATTTAAGGTTAAATCTGTTTGAGGTATATGAAGACTTAACACATCAGCTCTAGCTTTTAATTCTTCAAGAATAACTTGTTTGGCGTTGGCGTCTCCGACATCGGTTTTTATATCGTAACATAACACATCAACATCAAATCCTTTTAATTTTTTTGCGAAGGCTTTTCCCATATTACCATAACCTATGAGACCAACGGTTTTGCCGTCTAACTCTAGTCCACGGTTGTCTTCTCGTAACCATTTACCTTGTCTAACTTCTTTGTCTGCTTTATTCAGTTTATTAAAAAGTGATAATAACATCCCTAAAGCGTGTTCTCCTACGGCATTTCTATTACCTTCTGGTGCAGAAATAAGGTGAATGCCTTTTTGTTCGGCATAATAACAATTTATATTTTCTAATCCGGCACCAACACGACCTATGAATTTTAGGTTTTTGGCAGCATCTAAAAATGATTTGTCAATGTTAAACCGACTTCGGATAACCATACCGTCATATTTAGAAATTTTTGCTTCTATTTCAGATTTTGAGGATGTGTAATCTTCGTGATTGGTGAATCCTAATGCGTTGAGTTGATTTAGAAGTAGAGGGTGGTTAGAATCTAGGTGTAGTATTTTCATGGTAATACCAGTTTACGTAGGTTATAATAATTAGATGTTTTTAGGGTACTAAATACCTAAAATCAATTTGGCTATTAAGAAGTAAATCAAAATACCAAAAACGTCATTACTTGTGGTAATAAATGGTCCGGTTGCAACAGCAGGATCAATACCTCTTTTGTCCAAAAAAATTGGAATAAATGTGCCAATAATAGCAGCCATTACAATTACAGCAACTAAAGCAATACTTATGGTTATAGATACAATGTATGGTGTTCCAAATATGAAGTGTGTAATAAGAATGGCAACAAGTGAAATCGCGACACCATTTACCAAACCTAATAGAAATTCTTTAAATAATCGTTTTAGAATTTTGCCATCGATTGTACCGTTGGCAATACCTTGAACAACGATAGCTGAAGATTGTACTCCAACATTTCCGGCTGTAGCCTGAATTAAAGGTACAAAACTAAGCAATACTATAAAATTGCCCATATTATCATTAAACTGCTCTATGATACTAGCAGCACCAAGACCACCAAACATACCAATGAATAACCAAGGTAATCGTGCTTTGGTTAATTTTAGAATGCTATCATCTGCCTCTACATCTTGCGAGATACCAGCTGCTAATTGGTAATCTTTATCAGCTTCTTCTCTTATAACATCTATAATATCATCAATGGTAATTCTACCCACTAAGGTTTGGTTATCATTAACCACAGGAATGGCTTCTAAATCGTATTTCGCCATTATTTTTGCAACATCTTCTACATCATCATCAACATGTACCCAATCCACATTGTCTTTAGCGATATCTGCAATTTTTGTATCGCTTTTAGAAATGATTAAATCTTTTAAAGACAATCTACCAATAAGTTTGTCATTCTTGTCTACAACATAAACGGAATGTACTCTTGTAACATCTTTGGCTTGTCCTCTAATTCTACGTAAACAACCAGCAACAGTCCAAGTTTCATATACCTTAACCAATTCTTTTGCCATAAGTCCACCCGCTGTGTCTTCATCATAGGCTAAAAGTTCTTGAATTTCCTCTCTGTGTTCGTCGTCTTCAATTTGTGAGATTACTTCTGCTTGCCGATCTTCCGGAAGTTCAGAGATCATATCTGCAGCATCATCCGTATCTAGTTCTTCAACCTCTTCGGCAATCTCTTTAGTAGAAAGGTTTCTAAGAATTTTCTCTCTAATATCCTCATCGAGTTCCATGAGGATTTCAGAAGTCGTTTCAGAATCTAGAAGTTTTATGACATAGACAGCATCATCGAGATCTAAGTCGTCAATAATTTCTGCAATATCAGCGTGATGATACTCTTTTAAAAGGATTTCTAGGTCTTTGTCGTTTTGTTCTTCGACAAGGATTTCTACCTTTTCAATAAGTTCATCAGTTAACTGAAATTGTATGTTATCTTGGATGTCTTCCACTTGATTTTTAATACTCTTTTTTCTTTAAAATATACTTCAACTGCGTTCTATATGACAGCAGAAGAAATTAGTTTTCGTCATTTTCTATTAGTGACGTCAGCTCAATAAACTGCGCGACACTTAATTGTTCTGGTCGCTGGCCAAATATAATATTTGCTTTTAAATTATCCGACAGATTGAATGTTTTTAAACTGTTACGCAAGGTTTTTCTTCGCTGTTGAAAACCTGTTTTTACAACTCTAAAAAATAATTTTTCATCACAAGGTAAGTCGTAATTCTCTTTGCGTTTTAGTAAAAGCACACCTGAATCTACCTTTGGAGGTGGGTTAAAAACGGTTGGAGGAACAGTAAATAAATATTCGGCATCGTAAAATGCTTGGGTTAAAACAGATAATATACCATAAACTTTTGAACCTTCTTTAGAGCAGATTCGCATAGCAACTTCCTTCTGAAACATACCAGAAAACTCAGGGATTTGATCTCTCATTTCTAAAGTTTTAAAAAGAATTTGAGACGAAATATTATAGGGGAAATTACCAATAATGGCAAATGGTTTGTCTTCAAATACGAGGTTTAAATCATATTTTAGGAAATCTTTTTCTATGATTCTATCAGCAAGATGGAGATAGTTATTTTTTAAGTAATCTACAGATTCTGTATCGATCTCAATAACATGTGTTGTAGTGTCTTTTTTCAGAAGATACTTGGTTAGCACTCCCATTCCTGGACCAATTTCTAACACATCATTATAACCCTTAAGAGATAAACTATCTGCAATTTGTTGTGCAATAGATTCATCTTCTAAGAAATGTTGGCCTAGGTGTTTTTTTGCTCTTACTGTCATGTATTTATTTTTCTAACAAAGGCGCAAAGGCGCAAAGTGTTATAACACAAAGATACGCTGAGATGCACCGAGATTGGCAGAGTTGTTAAAATATTCTCTATTTATCTTTATATTTAAGATGGTAACAAATAGTTCCGCAGCTTTATTCTAATTCTACAGAATACTCATCTACAACTTCTAACTCGGTTCTAAACGCTAATACTTTATCTCCAAAACGTTGCAATCCATCTTGTTTTAAGCGTTCAGCATGTTCTGCATAGTAGGAGTTTAAAGTGTCTCTAGAATGTGCTCTATATTGCACAGAATAGGTGTCTGACTGATCATCATCTACTAAAACTTTAGTCAGTTTGGCTTCTTTAAATTTACCTGTTGCTAGTACTTGTGGGATATGTTCTTTTATCCACTCTAACCATTCTTTAGAAATGCTTTTATCTATGTTTAGAGTAACGTTGTATATTATCATTTTTGGGTGAAATTAAGTTGATGCAAAAATATGAATTTTGAAGTAAATAGTTTTAAGGTCTTATTATGTTGAAAAGGGCAATGTTTAGAATGTCTCTAATCTAGCCGTTTTAATTACACCGAGTTTCACAGAGAAGACGCAAAGGGTCACAAGAAATTTTTTGTACAAGAAGTATTGAACACGAAACGATGTGACTGCGAACTGCAGACTGAAACACTAATTAATACTATCTCCTCGCAACATCCTAAACTTCTTACGAGCTTCAATAAAATAAATACTGTCTTGGTGCTCAAAGATTATTTTTTCGTAGAGTAGTTTAGCTTCTTCAGGTTTTGCTAGATGCATATTATAAAGTTCCGCTAAATAATATAGCGTATCATCCACTAAAATATCTTCGCCGTAATCTTTAATGATTTCTTGGTAATTAGCTTCGGCTTTAGTGTATTGTTTCTTCTTTTCGTAGAGTTTAGCTTGTTGATATAAGGCTTGGTCTGTAATACTTTCTCCTTTGTGTTCTTCTAAAATTTTGTCTAAAAGCGAAATGGCTTCGTCCGTTTTGTTCTGAAAAGCAAATAAATCGGCCTTCGCATAATATTTTAATGCGGTTTGCGTGCTGTCTTCGTATTTATTGTCTGAAATTAATAATTTTAAATCTAACGCGTCATTAGCAATCAATTGCGAAGTTGAAGATTTTAAAATTTTTAGTTGTGATTCGGCCCAATCAAAATCACCTTTGTAATAACTGGTTTTAGCAACCTTAAACCTCGCTTCTTGTGCAATTGGACTATTTTTTAAGTTGACTTGTATTTGAGAATAATAAATTAACGCTTCATTAAATTTTTCCTGAAGCACCAAAATATCAGCCAATAGTAATTTTACCTTGGCTTCTTGAAATGTAGAAATATTAAGCTTTAAAGTGTTCTTTAGAAAACTTGTTGCTGTTTCTGTGTCTCTTTGGTTAAAAGCTAAGAATTTGCCATAAGCTAATTGTAATGGCAAGGTTAATTCAGATTTTCCAAATTCAGTAAGTAAGTCGTTATAGGTTTCGTTAATCTGTTTTAATGTTTTATCATCAGCATTTTTTGTGTCTATTTCTAAAATGTACTGATGCGCAGTTAAAGCAGTACTTGGATGTTGCGTAATTTCTAGTATAAAATTAAAAATAGATTTTGCGGTATCATCATCGTTATCTTTTTGAGCTGTAACGGCCAATTCTATTAAGCGATCTATACTTTCAGGATGACGTTTGTAAAGTGCTTTTTCTTGAATAAAGGATTTGTTATATGCTTTTTCTTGAACATACAACCAACTCAACATTTCATACCAATACGTTTCAGGACTTTGCTGTATCTTTTTTAAAAGTAGGCGTCTTAAATAGCTATTGTTTACACTTTCTTTATTTTCTGAAATAAAATCACTGATAGAACGCTTAACATTGTTGAGGTAATTAGGCTTGTAGTGAATATAATCGATATAGTTCTCAAGCATTTGCTCAACATTACCTTGATCTCCGTAAATGCGTGCTAGTTGAATGCTGTAGTTTTTATCTGGAGTTAAAACTTTACCTTTTTCGTATAATTGAATGGCTTGATCTAAAAGAGAATAGTCTTCAAATTTTCTGGCAATTGTGTAAATGAAGAATGGTTTTGCGTCAACAAAAGCTATGGCTTCATCATAAAGTGTATTGGCAGTAGTTATACTATCTTTAAGCTGAAAATTATAACCTAAAGCAACAATCAATTCTGGATTTCTACTTATAGATAGCCGTTGTGTAAGAATGGTTTCAGCTTCATCATACTGTTCTAACTGTTGATGAATATCTACTAATTTATCAATGTAGTTGTAACTAAGAGGTTTTTCTTTTAGTAGGTTTTCGTATATAATAAGTGCTTTTTTAAATTCGGCTTTTTTATAATAGCTCTCTGCTAATGCTTCGCTGTTTTGCGAGAAACCAGAATACCATCCGAGTAATAAAAGTAAAACGAAAAAGCGCTGTTGCATGTTTGGGTTTTAGTATATAAAAGTGATGTTATGTTCAAATATAACAAATGCTACAAGTAGATGTTGTGAATAAAAGTATAAAAAAAATGCCTAAACTTGAGTTTAGGCATTTTACCAGCAAAATAAATGTGCTATTAACCACTATCTTATAAAATATGATTCAATTATCCTGTCTTGGTTTTGTTTATATTATTAAAACAAAACTTTGCTTACTATTACAATTAATGAAACGAGTAATACAATGCGTTTTAGATTTTTCATGCTAGGGGTATTCTTCTTGTGTCACCTAAAATCAGAATAAATTTTAACATAAACGAAGAAATACCAATAAAAAAGCTCAATTACGTTAATTTTTAACATTTTTAAGAAAATACTTAAGATTGTGATTGTTTAAGAAATCATATCAAAACCAGTATAAGGCACTAAAACCTCAGGTATTTTAATACCATCTTCTGTTTGGTAATTCTCTAATATACCGGCTAAAACTCTTGGCAATGCTAAAGAACTTCCGTTTAAGGTGTGGCATAATTCGTTTTTGCCTTCACTATTTTTAAAACGTAATTTTAAGCGATTCGCTTGAAAGGTTTCAAAATTAGAAATAGAAGACACTTCTAACCAACGGTCTTGAGCTGTTGAGAAGACTTCAAAATCATAAGTTAAGGCTGATGTAAATCCTAAGTCACCACCACATAATCGTAATATTCTGTAAGGTAATTTTAAGTCCTGCAAAATGCCTTTTACATGTTCTACCATGCCATCTAAAGCGTTATAAGAATTGTCTGGATGCTCAACACGAAGGATTTCAACCTTATCAAATTGATGTAGTCTATTTAGTCCTCTGACATGAGCTCCATAACTACCAGCTTCACGTCTAAAACACGGTGTATAACCTGTAATACTTATAGGTAAATCGCTTTCGTTTAAAAGGGTGTCTCTAAATATATTGGTTGCAGGTACTTCTGCTGTTGGAATTAAATATAAATTATCTGCAGTAACATGGTACATTTGCCCTTCTTTATCTGGTAATTGACCAGTTCCGAAACCAGACGCTTCATTTACTAAATGTGGCAATTGGTATTCTATATAGCCAGCAGCGGTATTCTTATCTAAAAAATAAGCAATTAACGCACGTTGTAATCTGGCACCTTTACCAATATAAACAGGGAAACCTGCACCTGTAATTTTGTTTCCTAATTCAAAATCGATAATGTTGTACTTCTTAGCTAATTCCCAATGCGGTAAAGCTCCGTCGTATAATTTTGGAATGTCACCTTCTCTAAACGTTTCCTCATTGTCTTCATCAGTATTTCCGGCAGGTACAATAGGATTTGGTACGTTAGGAATTCTGTATAACAATTCAGAAAGCGCTTCAACTTTATCGTTAAGCTCTTGTTCAAAAGTCTTAGTGATTTCTTTTAATTGCGTGGTTTTTTGCTTTAGGATGTTCGCTTTTTGCGTTTCTCCAGATTTATATAAATTCCCAATCTCTTTAGATAAGGCGTTAGATTCTGCTTTTGTATTATCTAATTTCGTTTGAATTGCTTTTCGGTCCTCATCAAAAGCAATTGCTTCATTAATCATTTCTGTAGCATCAATATTTCGTTTTGCTAAACGTGCAATGATGTCTTCTTTGTTCTCTTGTATAAAAGCAACTTGTAACATATCTATGAATTAAGTTAATACCTCGTGGTATAGGAAAAATAAGCAACAAAAGTAAAAAGAAAATGACCAGATAAAAATAAAAAGTTTCTATTTTATATTGTAAAATCTGATTTAAAGGACGACGAGTTTTTACAACGAGAACTGATTGAAGTTATTATTTTGAAAGTAAGATCCAATCATGATGTTTAAAGTGGTGCCATTCCTCATTGGCAATATCAACTTTTGGATCAATTAGTTGCTTTGAGGGTTTTCCATTAACTCTCACAAAAGAATTGACATAAACTTTTACGGGAATCCCTTTTTTAGCAAAATCTTGTTTTAGATGTCGCGAAAATTGCCAAATAATATCTGGTTTTGTACTCGCACCACGTTGCTGCTTTTTAGTTAAATAATCATTTAACTTAATAGGAATAACTTGGTTTGTCTCGGCGTTAATAACCTTATAGGTTGTTCTGCCACTTTTGGCGCGCAACATCATTCTCCAAGATAAACGATGACCTTCTTCAGTCCATAACACATCACCTTCAAAGAAATGATGTCTCAGTGGTAAAGCAATTTGAATTACAAAATAAATTGAAAATAGAGATAATAAAGTCACTTTATATTTAGGAACAATGACATCGTCAGCTTCATAGTAGACTTTACGTTTTAGAAATATATTTTTGATGACTTTAGGTTCAAAAAAGAACAAACTAAATGCTAAGGACATGTAAGGGAAAATTCCAATATGAAAGATAAATGAATTAAAAAGGTGAAAGAAAATAGACGCAAAGAAGGCGTATTTTCGAGTCCGTTTAAAAAGTAATAACGGAATAATTAAACCATCAAATAAAATACCACCATACGCTAAAATATAGTGTACTGTTTTTTGCTGTAAAAGATCACCCACGACATAGAAATTGGCTTTGCTTTTCATAAGAATTTCCATTACAGAACCATCTAGCCAATCGGGATAAAATTTAGCTGCAGAAGCATAGGTGTAAAGAATAAATAATTGTAACACAAAAACCCACTTACACCAACTAGGCATTGAAATACTTTTAAGCGATGGATTTAGTTTAACATCTAAAGACGCATAGCGATTTGCAGGTAAAAACACCATTAAAAAGCTTAGCAACATCAATAAGTAATAATGATTATTATAGGACGATTTTTGCATGAGATACGTCGCAGTCCACATAAATGCAAACATGAGCATGCTAAATCTATATTTGTAGCCCAACATTATAAAGAGTCCAAAAATTCCCATCACTATATAATAGGCATACATCCAATTCCCAGGAAGCGGTTGTAACCACTCAAACCCAATAAAAGAAAAGGTGAAATCTGGTTCTATTAATGTGCGCCTGATCCAACCTGTAAAAACAGCTCCTACAGCTTCTAAAAAACACAACAACCCAAAAACGATTCTAAAAACGATGAGTCCCGAGTTGTCTATATGTTTAAATAAAAACTTATGCATTTAAAGTTTGGATATAGTTTGAAGCATTTATCATGTCTTTTTTAAGTTGCATTTTTAAGGCCTCTAGGTTTTCAAATTTTTGTTCGCTACGCAGGCGTTTTAGAAATTCAATTTTTAATTCGGCATTATAAATATCGCTCTTAAAGTTGAAAAAATGAACTTCAATAGAACGTGTTTTGCCATCAACAGTTGGGTTGGTGCCAATATTCATCATTCCAAAAACCGTTTTATTTTCAATTTTAGATTTTACCACATAAACTCCGTCACTCGGAATGAGCTTGTAAGTTGCCGTTACATTAATATTCGCGGTTGGGAAATCTATGGTTCTGCCCAAACCTTTGCCTTTAACGACAGTACCTGTAATAAAGAAATTATAACCTAAATACGAATTGGCTAAGTCCACTTCACCCTGGTTTAAGGCAGTTCTAATTTTTGTAGAACTCACCGTAACATCTTTTAGGTCTTGCGCTGAAATTTCTTCAACCTTAAAATCATAGAGGTCAGCAAAGGATTTAAGGTCTGTTATATTAGCACTTCTGTTTTTGCCAAAGTGGTGGTCGTAACCAATAACGATTTGTTTGGTGTTTAGCTCGTCTACTAAAATTTGCTTTACATAATCTTTAGCAGAAAGATTGGCAAATTCTTTGGTGAATTTTTTTACGATTACTTCTTTAATTCCATAAGCTTCCAACAACGCTACGCGCTCTTCAATGGTGTTCAGTAATCTAATAGAATCATCTTTTTGAAGTACCATTCTAGGATGCGGAAATAGGGTTAAAACCACGGGAACAAGGTTTTGTCTTTTAGCAAGTTTTACTACTTTTTTTAGTATTTTCTGATGCCCAATATGGATGCCATCAAAGGTGCCTATAGTTATTACTTTTGCCGAATTTGAAGTCAAGCGTTTTGTTTTATTGATTTATAATACATGTTTTAAAAAAATATAAATCCTGAAGAATCTTAATTTTATATACAAACATTTATGAAAACAAAGCTACATTTTGTTTTGTCATTATCCTTGTTTTTATTGGTATTTTCAAAATGTGCTCAACTGAATATTTGCGATAAATAGTGAGTAAAGACTTAAATACTGTTTCAGGTATTTGTATAGTGAAAATTAAAGAAAAATAATAATCCAAAAGATTATTGTCAATTAATGCTTTATCTTGAAAGCCTAAAACTAAATTAAAAAATAATTATGAATAAGAACTTTACTTTAAAATCTATTTTCACATTAATCCTTTTTTCCTGTTTTGTGAGTATAACAGCACAAGAGCGTTCTTGTGGTATGTTAGAATATATGGATCAGCAAATGCAAGATCCTGAGTTTGCTAGAGAATATGAATTAAGTCAGGAAAAATTTAAAGTTAAGCTTCAGCAATTACTATCCGAAGAAAATTTTAGTCAACGTGGTGGGAATCCTATTGTAATTCCAGTTGCCGTGCATTTTCCGACAGCAAATGAAGCGGATCGGGCTTGTTTAGAAGCACTAGCTCAAAACCAAATAGATATTTTGAATGCAGATTATACGGCTACCAATGCCGATATTTCACAATGGAATGCAGCTAGTGGGTTTTATCCTAATACAGGTTTAGGTGTCGCTAGTATCTCTTTTTGTATGGCGCTTTCTGATCACCCAGTAGGTTTAGATTCTGAGTTGATAGAGGGGAATCCTGCGGTTACAATTGGTTATGATTTTGGTAATGGAGGCAATACAGATAGTAATTGGAGTGGTTATATGAATTTTGTAATAAGACCACTTGGAGGTCTTCTAGGGTTTTCGCCATTAGGAGGTAGTATAGCTGCGGGTCAGGCCGTGACGATTAGCACTACTGCATTTGGTTCTGGTTCTGGCTGTTCTGGTTCGGGTATTGTTCCAAATTTTCCTTTAATTTAGGAAGAACAACAACGCATGAGTTAGGACATTTTTACAATTTAAATCATACCTTCAATGGTGACGGAAATGGAGTTTGTGGTAGTGGTGGTGATGGTATTGCAGATACACCTGAGGTTGCTAATAGCACATACGGTTGTCCTTCTGTGGGAAATGTAGCAGGTTGCGTTCCCGGAGAGACTGCCTTAACCATGAGCTTTATGGATTATGGTGATGATAGATGTTTGTACATGTTTAGTGCTGGCCAAGCCACAAGAATGGATGCGTGGGTAGCAGCAATAGCATCTCAAATAAAACCAGGTGTTTGTTCTCCAGCAGAACCAGGCTTTCAAATAGCGTCTAGCAATAGTGAAATTTTATCTTGTCCTACAACAGATACGGAAGCTGTATTTAATTTTTCTTATACTACCATACAAGGGTTTGATGAAGCAACTGTGTTTGAGGCTACAGGAGCTCCTGCGGGCGCTACGGTAACTTTTAGTCCAACCGCTTTAAGTTCTAGTGGAATTTTTACCATGACCATTGGTAATTTAGATGCAACGGCAACGGGAGAATATACAATAGCTGTTACTGGGACATCATCTCCAGGGTCTGTAGTAGACATAATAGATGTTTTATTAAAAAACACGTGTACAGCCATAGTATGTGATACCTATGCATCTGACGAGAATTTAGCCCTGAATATAGCTGATGGTAACTCTGGTCAGGCAGGTCAGCCATTATTGGAACATATCATTAGTATTCCAGATTTCGCCATAATAGAGGGAATAACGATCAACGTTGATGTTACACATACTTATATTGGCGATTTAATTGTTCGTGTCATCCATCCAGATGGTGTTACTTTTATTGATGTCTATGATGGTGATTGCGGTAATAATGCTAATTTTGATATTACTTTTGATGATGAAGCAGGAACTATAGCATGTGCGAGCCCGACTATAGGAACATTTGCTCCAGGAGAAGCATTAAGTGAATTTAATGGAATGCAAGCACAAGGAGATTGGACTATCTTAATTGCCGACTTTTTTGCTCAAGATACAGGGAATTTAAATGATTGGTCAATTACAATATGTGCAGAAGAAGCCTTAAGTGTTGATGAGTTTAGTCTCTCAGATTTTGCGATTTTTCCAAACCCTAATACTGGAGAGTTTTCAGTAAAGTTGAATTCTAATTCTGGTAATGCAATTAATATTGATGTTTTTGATATAAGAGGAAGACGAATTTTTAATAACTCGTACACCAATAGTGCTAATTTTAATCAGACTATAAATCTTAATGATGCGAAGTCTGGTATGTACTTAGTGACAATTAGTGATGGAGCAAATAAAATAACGAAGAAGATTATAGTTAAGTAAATTAGGAATACAAATTTCATATATTAAAAAGACTGTCTGAAAAGGCAGTCTTTTTTATTTTCCATTATATTGGTTCATAGTAGTGTTTACTCCAGCTAAAGCAAAAGATTTTACAAGATCTGCCGAAATTTTTAAGCGTTCTTTAAGTTGTGTGTTTTCTTCGTCGGTCCATTCGCCAAGAACATAATCAACTTGTCGTCCTGTGCTAAACTCGTCACTTATGCCAAATCTAAAGCGGTTATATTTTACGGTTTGTAATTTGTCTTGTGTGTCCTTTAGACCGTTATGACCTCCATCACTGCCTTTCATTTTTAATCTAAGTGATCCAAAAGGAAGGTTTAAATCGTCGGTGACTACGAGTAGATTTTCTAAAGGTATTTTTTCTTTTTCTAACCAGTACTTTATGGATTTTCCACTAAGGTTCATAAACGTACTAGGCTTTAAAAGGATGAGGGTTCGTCCTTTAATTTTTAGGGTAGCAACATCACCAAGTTTTACGGTTTCAAAGAGGATGTCATTGGATTCGGCTAAATAGTCGAGAATTTTAAAACCAATATTATGTCTGGTATTGGCATATTTTTCGCCTATGTTTCCTAAGCCAACGATTAAGAATTTTTTCATTTTATCTTCTTCTGTGAGTTTTGGTTTATCACTAAAACCGAACCATTTTTTAAATAAATTTTGCATAGCGTAGTCTTGCTTGGTGCAAAAGTAAAAAGAAGTTGACTAAAAACTAATTATAAAGTTGTTGTCTTTAGTTTTTGGGGTTTAGTTTATGAAGCTGTTTCGAAGATTTCAAACAGACTTACAATTTATAGCTTACCTTAAACATCACAATTCTTGGCAAAATAAATGTTCTACTATCACTAATCACAAAAGCGTTAAATGAATTTTGTTGTTTAAAACGCGTATCAAAAAGATTAGTGGCGTTTATCTCAAAACCCCAAGGACTATCTTCAATTTGGTAGAATAACGATGCATTTGCCGTGTCAAAAGTGGTTTTGGTATCGAGACTTTTGTTGTTGTAATTATCAAAGGTGTAATCTGCTTTAAAGATAAAATCCTTTAAAAAATCGTATTCCAAAATAACTTCTAATTGGTCATTATCAAAATTAGAGACGTTATTTAAGGCTTTATAGTTATTAAAATCTTTGGTGTAATTAATTTCTAAGTTAGGATGATTTTTAAATGAAGTTTCCACTCCAATCGTTGAAGAAATCGATTTTGAAATGTTAAGATTTGTTTCATTATTCAAAATCTGAAAATTATCATTATAACTAAAACGAGTTCTTAATTTATACCTGATTTTATTAATTTTTTTTGAAATTCCTCCACTTAGCGTCCAGTTATGTTCTGGCTGATCAAACATAGTGGTTGTGTTAAAGGATTCTATACCATTAAGTTCAGAAACTGTTTTTATAGTTTTTAAGCGTTTATTAAAACTAGTGTTAAGATTAAAATTCAGACTTCTAAATAAGCTAAACTTATAATAAGTTAACGAGGCAGAATGATACAATTGATTTTCTAGTTGATTATTGCCTCTGTAAACATTATTAAAATTTGAGAGTACAAAATTATTGGCTAATTGGTTAACCCTAGGAAAGCGAGCATTAAGCTTGTATTTAAAATTTAGTTTTTCACTATTATTAAATTCTACTTTTGTTGTGAATTGTGGCAAAACTAGATTTTTAGAAAACGTTTCTGAGTCTTCTAACTGTTGCGTTCGCCATAAATACCCATGATAAAACACAGCAGGTTTAAACGTGGCAATGCCAATTTGAAATTTATACTCTAATCCCAAATAAGAATCTATAAAGCTATATCCAAAATCATTACCAAAACCAGCAGAGCTAAAATTATTAATACTACCATCATTAAGTAATTGCACATCTTCATTGTAGAAATCGTTAAAAGATGTATTAACGCCTAAACTTGTATAAAGATGGTTAAAGTTATTAATTACCCAATAGTCTTTTATAATGGCGTTAAAATTATGCGACGTTGATTTTTTTGTTTGAAGTATATTATACATATCGGCATCTTCCAAAGGGATTAAACCTTGTAAAATCTGCTGATTAGTTAGCCACTCGGTAATCGGTTTATCATTCTGAAAATTATAAGTCGCTTCTAAGGTTGCTGTGTGCGCTTTAGATAATTTACGACTGTAGGTAATATTTTGTTTTAGATTAAGTGCCGTAACATCGGTTAAGGTAGTTATGTTGTTACTTTCATTTAGGGTCACCGTATTTACAAGACCATGACTGTCATTATTTGTAACCTTTACAAAGGCGTTGTATGCAAAATCTTGTTTGTAAGTTGGATCGTAGTCAACGGTGACCTTGCCAATAGTAAAAAAGTTATTGAGGTCATTAGTAACCGTTCTGTCTTCTGTAAAAGGGTCTTCTATATTCTGGTAAGCATTTAAGGTGTTACTTGCGGTTTGGGTCTTGGAATTAGAAGTAATTAAATACCCACTAATATCTGTATGTTTAGAAACCGATTGCCTAATATTTAGGGCACCAAACTGGTTGATGTTATCTGTAAAATCTTGGTTATTGAGGTATTTTGCAAAATCACTAGTATAGAGACTAAAATAACTACTTGCATCGCTTAATAGCTTGCTAAAACCACCTTCAAACTCCAAATAATCACTAAAACTAAAACTTTTTATGCCTTGGTTATTAAGGTCTCCAATAAAGTTAACATTGGTTTTTGGGCTGTAATAAAACAGATTAGGATGCAACAAATAGCGATCCTCAATACCTGAACCAACCTCCATATCGCCAAACACAAATTTCTTTTTATCTTCTTTTAATAAAATATTCATAGCCATATCCTCAGAATCTTGCAAGCCTTTGAGCATGGCAACCTCGTTATAGTTATCTAAAACCTCAACTTTTTCAACCGCATCTGCAGGTATATTGTTTACGGCGAGTTTACTATTGCCTGTAAAAAAGGTTTTATTTTCTACCAAGACTTTGGTTACTTTTTTGCCATTGACCATCACATTACCTTCTCTATCTACTTCTACTCCAGGTAATTTTTTTAAAGCATCGCGTAGTTTGCGTTCTTCCCCAGTAACAAATTTGGAAACATCGTAAGTTATAGTATCTTTTTTTACGGTAATTGGTGGTGTGTATTTTATGTTTACTTCGTCTAGTTGGTCTGGGTTTTCTTTGAGGACGAAGTTTTTGGTAATGTCTTGGTCTGTTGTGGTTATCGTGAGCGTTTGTGGTTTATAGCCTAAATAACTTACTGTGAGTTCGTAGGTTTGGTTTTTCTCTAAACCTATTTTGTAGCTACCGTCTTTTTCTGTAATGGCGAATCTAATTTCTTGGTCGTCTGCTGCTGGAATGGCTAAAATGTTGGCGTATGGTAATGGGTTTTGTATGGTGTCTGTTACTTTGCCGGACATTAAAAGTTGTTGAGCATGAGCCAAAGAAGAAAATCCTACTAAAATTAGTAGGATTGTAAAAAAATAGTGATTAGAAAATCTCTGTAACAAAGCTATTAGTGTCAATTTTTTCTGTTTGTATATTGTTTTGAAACTATACTATTAAATTCTTCTTCAGAAACTTTTTTTCCTTTTGTAGGTAACTCTATATCGATTTTATTATCTTTTTTAAAAAATTCTATTTTTTTAAAGAAGTTAGTATTCCATTATTGTCTAATTGAAGTATTAAGCCTGGTAGCCCATCATAACCATCCGGACCATAGGGTATAGGGATTTCTGGTGTATACCAAGCTATAACTTCTAATGTATGTTTTCCTTTTGTGTTTTCAATAGTGTATGTAGTTGTTGCTTTATAACACAAATAGTTGTCAATTTTCAAAGTATCATTAGTTAAATTCCAATCTATTTTATTTCGTTTTATAAGGTAATTCACACCAGCAAATTCTTTTTCATGTAAAATTATGTCAGATGCTTTATCATAATAAATAACACCTCTGAAATCAATAATTCCTTCTGTCATGGCTTTGAGAACAGGGCTTGTATTATTATTTAAAGATTTAATTTTTTGTATGTTGCCTTCTGGTTATTAAATGTTAATTGGAATTCCTGAGTCTTAAGATTTTCGACTATTTTTTTTGCATATTGGCTTGCATTGTCAGGTGTGTCTGATTCATATGATTTTAATTGCTTGCCATAAACCGCATTACCAACTTGGCAAAACATGGATATTGTAAAAAAGTAAACAAAAAGATGGAAATTTGTTTTTTACCATTTCTATTATTTGTTGTAAAGACAGTCAAAATTATACTTTTAACTGTCTAAATTATTAATTGATTCAAAATTTAATTCTAAGAAGGTCCACCAGCTTCTACACAACCATCATATGCAGCTGCAAATACGTTATATGCTATTTCATCTCGCGGAATAATTCGGAATCTAGTAGCCATGTTATTCATGAAATTTTGTTCAGCTTCAGCAGCCACATCAAAACAAGTGCCGGTGTCTAAATCCTCATTTTGTACGTTTGCATTTAAATTTAATGAACTACTCATAAACAGCACTACTGCCATAAGGCTAAATACTTTTTTCTTCATAATTTTAAGATTTTAAACCCATCAAATTTTTTAAGATAGGTTAGTTAATAACTAATGTCTCCCTAAAATTTAGGGAATAGAAGTCTTTTAAATTTAGAAGTCATTTGTTTTCTCATTAAGGGAATGAGAAGTAGAAGTCATTTTTGTTAGAAGTCTTTTTTTTGTACTGTTAATTTTAATTCTCAGGGATAAAAAAAAAGCTTGCACAAGCTATAATGTTAACATTTTTGTTGTCCACATTCTTAAGAGTGACTTCTAAATTACTCTATAAAAATGCTTTCAACATTGTAAATCTAAAAAAAAAAAATGGAAACCACCTAATTAAAAACGTGTTATTTGTTAAAGAAATGTTAACTGTGGAAAAACCGTAATTGCAATTGCAAGATAGTTAAAACTTTAACAGTTTTGTGTTTGGGCTTTAACACTAAGTTTTTGTATATGAATGCGTTATTGTGGTGTATAAGATGAAATTAATCTTTAAAAATTAGGGATTTCAAATGCTCATCCACAACATAACCTAGAAATCTTGAGATCATAACATCACTACTATTAATGGTGTGGGTCAAACCATCTTTCAATGGACCACAACCTCTCATATAATTGAAATCATTTTGGTAATTGTTTTCAAAAAGTTTCAAATTAGAGAATAAACTTGTGTTTACTACTTCAGAATTGATTTCAAAATCATTGTTAACCTCTAGCATGGTAAAGTTAGAATCGTCTCGTTGAAAATCAAAGGCAAATGGCTTTTCAATTTTTGTGAATTTAAATTCAGTTAAAGTCTCATTTAAAAATACAGAAGAATTATATTTTTTACTACTAGAGTCGGATGTTTGAGCAAGACAAAATGAACCCAATGCAAGCACAAAAACTAAAGTAATACGCAGTTTCATTTTAAATGATTTTTCTAATGCTTTAAAAATAACAAAAATTTATTGATATTTGTAGCACATGATATGAGCGCAAGATAAAATTTTGTAGCTCAGCGTATGATTTTAGCGCGAACAGCATGTGACCATAAAAAGCAATAGTTTTAAACACATGACACCATTCTGGGCCAACATAAAATTGCATCTTCATTTCCTTATTAAAAGGAATCCAGAATAAATACGCCTTATTCCTGCGAAGGCAGGAATCTCTACAAATTTTGTACCTTTAAAGTTGTAAATAAAGTGTCACCTTGAGCGCAGTCGAAAGGTCTTTGTAATATTTAAAACCATTCAAAAACATGCCATTCTATCATAAATTAGGAAAAATTCCGCCAAAACGCCACACGCAGTTTAAAAAACCAAACGGCGATTTTTATTACGAGCAATTGTTCGGTACTATTGGTTTTGACGGTATGTCTACTAACAGTTACCATGAGCAACGCCCAACGCAAGTCAAGGAAATTAAAAGACAATACAGTGTTGCGCCAAAAATTGCTAAGGAAAACAATATGCAATCGTATCGTTTTAAAGGATTCCAAGTGAAGCCCGAAAATGATTATTTAGAGAGTCGGAAAATTGTCTTAACGAATAGCGATTGTAATATCATATTAGCGGCACCAAAGCACTCTACGGAAAATTATTTTTATAAAAATACGGATGCCGATGAATTAATTTTCATCCATAAAGGCACAGGAAAACTAAGAACGCATCTTGGGAATTTAGATTTTAAATACGGAGATTATCTTTTAGTGCCAAGAGGTGTGATATATAAACTCGATTTTGATACTGAAGACAATAGATTATTCATTGTAGAATCTAGACGGCCAATTTACACGCCAAAGCGTTACCGTAATTATTTTGGACAGTTATTAGAGCATTCACCATTTTGTGAGCGCGATTTACGTCAACCACAAGAATTAGAAACGTATAATGAATCGGGTGAGTTTTTAATAAAATAAAAAGCAAGACGAAATTTTTGACATGGTCTATGCTTCACATCCTTTTGATGTGGTAGGTTATGATGGCTATAATTATCCGTACGCTTTTTCAATTCACGATTTCGAACCGATTACGGGTCGTGTGCATCAGCCGCCTCCGGTACATCAAACGTTTGAAACGGATGCTTTTGTAGTTTGTAGTTTTGTACCGCGTTTGTACGATTACCATCCACTTGCGGTTCCTGCACCTTACAATCATAGTAATATTGATAGTGATGAGGTATTGTATTACGTCGATGGGGATTTTATGAGTAGAAATGATATTGCAGCAGGACATATCTCGTTGCATCCAGCAGGTATTCCACATGGACCACACCCAGGAGCTATGGAACGTAGTATCGGTAAAGTAAAAACAGATGAATTGGCGGTTATGGTAGACACCTTTAAGCCTTTAAAAGTAACTGAAGATGCTTTAGAAATTGCTGACGAAGATTATTTTAAATCGTGGCTAGATCACTAAATTGACTAAAATTAAATAGAAGTTTAACAAAGGCTCCATACTCAGCAAAAAGAGTCCCTTTTTAAAGTAATGCCAATAGTGGCTCATACAGAAAGGTAAGGTTGGGAATTAAAAAATGAATCAAAATAAATTACCTGCAGATCCACTATCACTTATTTTAGGAATATTAGCCTTAGTTATTGGTATTGCTGGCTGTTGTTGTTATGGTATTACTGCTATTATTCCATTAGCTATGGCTATTATTGGTTTGGTTGCTGCGAACAGAAGTTTACGCGAATTTGGTGAGAATCCAGAGGCGTACAATCCACAATCGCGAAGTAATGTAAATACGGCTAAGATTATAAATATTATAGCTGTGGTACTTAATGGTCTTGTCTTTTTAGTAGCGATTGGAGTCTTAGCGATCTACGGTACATTGCTATCTTCTGCGGTCTTAGATGGTTTAGATAATGGAGATTTTGAAGATGATGATTATTATTACGAATCGGAATATGAAACAACTATAGAACCTGAGAATTCTGATATTTGGGAGGATGATACCTATATTATTGAAGAGGAATTAGATTCTATAAATTTAGATTCAGTACAATAGAAACAAGAAACAAGAAACAAGATGTGAAGGATAAGAGAAGACATAATTATAAGAATTTGAAGATTTGGAAATTAGGAATCTAAATTGTTGACGATGTTTTTACATTAATTAATGATTTTCCTTCTGATGAAAAATTTGGATTGACTCCTCAATTAGGTAGATTTTCAGTTTCCATCCCTAGTAATATTGCAGATGGTTCATCAAGAACAAACAAGTCTTTCTCTTATTTTATTGATATTGAATTAGGTTCTTCTTTTGAACTAGAAACACAATTAATTATAGTATTTAAAAGAAATTATATAACACAATTACAATTAACAAAAATCGAAGAAAAATTAGAAGAATTTCAAAAGATGACTATGGGTTTTCAAAATGAACTATAAGAGTCACTTCTCTTTTTTCTAATTTCTCGATTCTAAAATAAATAGTATGGCAAAAGAAATAGAAAATGTAAACTACGGTTTAGAAAAAATATTTGAAGGAGCGCAAGATTTTCTTCCGCTTTTAGGTACGGATTATGTTGAGTTTTATGTTGGTAATGCAAAACAAGCCGCACACTTTTATAAAACAGCATTTGGATTTCAATCTTATGCGTATAAAGGTTTGGAAACGGGTTCTAAAGATTCTGTAAGTTATGTTTTAAAGCAAGATAAAATCCGCTTAGTGCTTACCACTCCTTTAAATAGTAAATCTGAAATTAACAATCATATTGTAAAGCATGGTGATGGAGTTAAGGTTGTGGCTTTATGGGTAGAAGATGCTCGTAAATCTTACGAAGAAACGACTAAGCGAGGGGCTAAGTCTTATTTGGAACCGGTTGTAGAAGAAGATGAATTTGGTGAAGTGGTTAGAGCCGGAATTTATACGTATGGTGAAACCGTTCATATGTTTGTAGAGCGTAAAAACTACAAAGGCACCTTTATGCCAGGTTTCGTAGAGTGGAAAAGTGATTACAATCCAGAACCAGCAGGTTTAAAATATATAGACCACATGGTTGGTAATGTGGGCTGGGGAGAAATGAACACATGGGTAAAATGGTACGAAGACGTTATGGGTTTTGTCAACTTTTTATCTTTTGACGATAAGCAAATACATACCGAATACTCGGCTTTAATGAGTAAAGTAATGAGTAATGGAAATGGACGAATTAAGTTTCCAATTAACGAACCTGCAAAAGCTGCTAAAAGATCACAAATTGAAGAATATTTAGATTTTTACGAGGGTTCAGGTGTGCAGCATATTGCAGTGGCAACAGATGATATTATAAAAACCGTATCGCAATTAAAATCTAGAGGTGTCGAGTTTTTATCCACACCACCTGAAGAATATTACAGAGCCGTTCCGGGACGATTAGACGAGTACAGTCACGAACTTAGAGAAGATATTGAAACCTTAAAAGGCTTAGGTATTATGATAGATGCTGATGAAGAAGGGTATCTACTTCAGATTTTTACAAAGCCAGTAGAAGATAGGCCAACGTTATTTTTCGAAATTATTCAACGTATGGGGGCTCGTGGTTTTGGAGCAGGAAACTTTAAGGCTTTGTTTGAATCTATTGAAAGAGAGCAAGAAAAGAGAGGAACGCTTTAAAATAATAAAAAGCGCGTTTATTTATCTACAAATAAACGCGCTAATAATAAGCAAACTGCGTGTTTTTAGTGCGTGTAAATCATAAATTCTAGTTATATGTTTGTTTGCTACGACGCTAAAATCACTTGAATTTATAAGTCTGAGTCCAAATAATTAACGGATCCGAATCTAGGATATTTTTAGAGTGTATTTTAAAGATTTTATAGATTTGGAATAGTAATTGTATTTAAGATAATTGTAACGTAAAAAATGCGTTACATTATTTATATTTACAAACTATAAGTTATGAAACATTTATTTACAATTATATTATTCTTTGTAGGATTTCAAGCTTCTGACGTGAAGAAAGAATCAGCTTTTCAAGATGGAGAGTGGTTTAAATTTGAAATGAGTTACAGCGGTTTTGTAACGGCAGGATACGCCACACTATCCGTCAACGAAACCAAATTAGATAGAAAGCCGGTGTACCATGTTGTTGGGAAAGGTTGGACTACAGGACTTGCAAAATTATTTTTTAAAGTTAAAGACCGATACGAAAGTTATTTTGATGTAGAAACAGGTGCTCCATATAAATTTATTAGAAAAATAGATGAAGGTGGTCATACCAAGGATGTAGAAATTAATTTTGACCACGAGAACAGAATTGCTGAGGTCAATAATAAAAAACATAAGGAAACTAAAAATATAACCACCGAAAAAGACGTTCAGGATATGGTTTCTATGTATTATTATTTAAGAAATAATATACGTACAGAATCCTTAAAAAAAGGAGATGAAATAAAAACCAATATGTTTTTTGATGAAGAAAACTATGGTTTTAAACTCAAATATTTAGGGGAAGAAACGATAGAAGTCGATGTTAATGGTACAGATGTAAAAGTCAAAACCATTAAATTTAGGCCCTATGTTATGGCTGGCCGTGTTTTTAAAGAAGAAGAAAGTTTAACGCTTTGGGTAAGTGCCGATAAAAATAAAATTCCTTTAAGAATTAAAGCCGATTTAGCCGTAGGTTCTCTACGTGCAGATCTCGTTCAGTTTAAAGGTTTAAAGCACTCCTTTAAAATAGAATTCTAAGATTAGCCAATTATATGTCAGACCAACCAAATTACGACGAAATTATAAAAGCACTTGAAGAGAAGTATGAAAAAATAGACCAAAATACAGACGATCATTTATATGGTTTACTTTACAGCAAGCCAATAACGTATTGGGATTATATTCAGACAGATGCTTTATTAAACTTACAAATTCAGCGTACAACGCTACCGGATGAAATGGTGTTTATTGCCTATCATCAAATTAATGAATTACTTTTTAAAATGATTCTTTGGGAAATTTCCCAATTAGCAGAAAAGGAAGACTTAGACGCCACATTTTTTGAAAGCAAACTGATGCGTGTCAGTCGTTATTTTGATATGCTCTCAACTTCTTTCAATATTATGAGAGAAGGTATGGATGTTGAACAGTATATGAAATTTAGATATACGCTTACCCCTGCAAGTGGTTTTCAAAGTGCGCAATACAGATTGATTGAGTTCGCATCTACGGAACTGATTAATCTTATAGATTATAGATTTAGAAAAGATATTGATAGAGATACGCCGTTTACACATGCTTTTGAGCATTTATATTGGCAAGCGGCAGGAAAAGACCATAAAACAGGGAAGAAATCCACGCTTTTGGTTAATTTTGAAAAACGTTATAAAGACGAGTTTTTAAGATTTATGGAAACGTATAATACTAGAAATCTTTGGACACGCTTTAAAGAGTTGCCAATCAGCGATCAGAAAAACGAAGAACTTATAAAAGCGATGCGTCATTATGATTATACGGTTAACGTCTCTTGGGTAATGGCGCATTACAACGCAGCTAAACATTATATTGATAGTGGTATAGGTGATGGTGAGGCTACAGGAGGGAGTGATTGGAAAAAATATATGCATCCAAAATATCAAAGACGTATTTTCTTTCCAGAGTTATGGAGTGCAGAAGAATTAGAAAATTGGGGAAATAATTTATAATTAGCTTAATTAATGCAGTTAAAACGATTAATGACAATTGCTGTAATTGCAGTAAGTATATATGCTTGTAAAGAAGATAACTCGGCAGAAATAGCATACGAAAAAGAACAAGCCGAAATAGTTGAAGAAGAGAAAATTTTAGAATTTGGTTTCGATATCAATAATTACATTGTAAAACGAGACACTATTAAATCTGGTGATAGTTTTGGTGAAATTATGCAACGATATAATATTGGGTATCCTAATATTTTTCAAATTGCAGAAGTTACTAAAGATACGTTCGATATTAGGAAACTACATCCAGGACGACCGTTTACCTTGTTATATTCAAAAGAATCTGAAAAAGATAGCCTGCCAAGTCCAAGTACGTTTATATATCAGCCTAATCAGGAAGAATATGTTGTTATTGGTTTAAAAGATTCCATTCATGCTTATACAAGTAAAAAACCTATCACTTATGTTGAGAAAACGGCAACAGGAATTATAGAAAGTAGCATTTCCAAGACGCTTGAAGATAAAGGTTTAAGTCAGCGATTAGCTTATAAAATGGCTGATGAAATTTATGCATGGACTATAGATTTTAGACGCTTGCAAAAAGGAGATCGTTTCAAAGTTATTTATACCGATAAATATATTGATGATACTATTTATGCAGGGATACAGAATGTAAAAGCAGCTTATTTTGAGCATAACGGTGATTCACTTTATGCATTCAAATTTCAAACAGACTCCATTAAAGGTATTGTAGATTATTTTAATGAAGACGCAAAAAACCTACGTCGTGCATTTTTAAAAGCACCAGTACAGTTTAGTCGTATTTCTTCACGTTATAATTTAAAACGAAGAATTGCGCATTACGGTTATCGTGTTAAGGCACACCGTGGAACCGATTTTGCGGCACCAAACGGAACTCCGATCATGGCAACTGCAAGTGGTACAGTAACGAAGTCTAGTTATGGAAGTGGGAATGGTAAGTATGTAAAAATTAGACACAATGCTACTTATGAGACGCAATATTTGCATATGTCTCGTCGCAATGTAAAAGTTGGAGAATTTGTAAAACAAGGTGATATTATAGGGTATGTTGGTAATACAGGGAGTTCTTCAGGAAACCATGTGTGCTATCGTTTTTGGAAAAATGGAAAAGAAGTCGATCCATTTAAACAAAAATTGCCAGAAGCCATGCCTATTTCAGACAGTCTTAAAGTGAAGTATCTAGATTACATTAAACCGATAAGACAACAACTAGATAATATCTTTTTCTTGGAAGGGGATCCAATTCAACCCGAAAATTCAATAACAGAAGATACAAACACAGATATAAAATAATGGCATTAAAAGCAACCAACCCTACAACCACAAATGCTTGGGGAAAATTACAAGCACATTTTGAAACGATTAAATCTCAGCATTTAAAAGATTTATTTAATGATGACGCAGAAAGAGCAAATGATTTAACGGTAAAGTGGGATGACTTTTATGCCGATTTTTCTAAAAACAGAATTACAACAGAAACTTTAGATTTATTAATTGAATTAGCAAATGAGCAAGACTTAAAAGATGCCATTTCTAAGTATTTTGAAGGCGATATCATTAATGCAACCGAAGGAAGAGCGGTTTTGCATACGGCTTTAAGATCTCCTAAAGATGCTACTGTTTTTGTAGATGGTGAAAATGTGATTCCAGAAATTCACGAGGTAAAGAAGAAAATTGAAAATTTCACCTACTCTATAGTTAGTGGAGATCATAAAGGACATACTGGTAAAGCTATTACCGATGTTGTAAATATTGGTATTGGTGGCTCGGATCTTGGACCAGCAATGGTAGTAGATTCACTACAGTATTATAAAAATCAACTAACAACTCATTTTGTGAGTAATGTAGATGGTGATCACTATCAGGAAGTTATTAAGAATTTAAATCCAGAGACCACGCTATTCGTTATTGTTTCAAAAACATTTACGACTCAAGAAACCTTATCAAATGCTAATTCTATTAGAGCTTGGTTTTTAGAATCTCAGCCACAAGAAGCAGTTTCTAAACACTTCGTCGCAGTCTCAACTAACATTGAAAGTGTAAAAGCTTTTGGTATCGACGAAGAAAATATTTTTCCAATGAAGGACTGGGTTGGTGGTCGTTTTTCATTGTGGAGTGCTGTCGGTTTATCTATAAGTTTGGCACTAGGCTACAAACATTTTGAAAGCTTATTGGATGGGGCTCATAAAATGGATGAACATTTTAGAACTGCTGATTTTAAAGAAAATATTCCAGTAATTTCAGCTTTGCTAACCGTTTGGTACAATAACTTTTTTAAGGCAGAAAGCGAAGCTATAATTCCATATACACAATATTTAAACCAGTTTGCGACCTACCTTCAACAAGGTATAATGGAAAGTAATGGGAAAAGTGTAGATAGAAGTGGAGAAAAGGTAAATTACCAAACCGGAACTTTAATTTGGGGAGAACCAGGAACAAATTCGCAACACGCTTTTTTTCAACTCATACATCAAGGAACAAAACTTATTCCTACTGATTTTATTGGTTATGTCGAATCTTTATATGGCAACAAAGACCATCATGATAAGTTAATGTCTAACTATTTTGCACAAACAGAGGCCTTGATGAATGGTAAAACAGAAGCCGAAGTTTTATCGGAATTAAAAGGGCAATCACTTTCACAAGATGCTACATCTGAGCTTTTACCTTTCAAAGTATTTGAAGGTAACAAACCAACAACCTCACTTTTAATTCAAAAATTAACACCAGAAAGCTTAGGGAAGTTGATTGCTATGTACGAGCATAAAATCTTTGTTCAGGGTATTATTTGGAACATTTATAGTTATGATCAATTTGGTGTAGAGTTGGGAAAACAATTAGCAAAATCTATTTTAAGTGAACTGAAAGAAGAGGACTCTGCGGCTATTCATGATGCATCTACGCAAAATTTATTGGCATTTTACAAGGAAAATTGTTAAAAATTGTTAAAAAGTTTTAGTAATTTTAACTAAGTGCGCCTAAAAGATAACAATTCTATATTTATCTTCGTACGGCTTAATTGTTAACATTGAGTTAATGTTTTAGCTATTGTATTGCGTAATTTTGCGCTGATAAAAAACCAATTAACTTAAATTTTATATGAAAAAATTTAGTCTTTTTTTATGTATTGTTGTTTTAGCCAGTTTAACAACATTTGCATATGCCCAAAGCACTATTACGGGTAAAATTATTGATAGTGACATGAACTCACCACTTCCTGGTGCTAATATCATAGTAAAAGGAACTTCGAATGGAACCATTACAGATTTTGATGGTAATTTTTCATTAACAGCAAATTCAAGTTCTGGTGAAGTAGTATTATCTTATGTTGGCTATATTAGTCAAACAATAGCTTTTAATGGAAATGTTGATTTAGGAACTATCACTTTAGTACCTAGCGATGTTGGTTTGCAAGAAGTTGAAATTTTTGCTTCACTTGCTGTTGATAGAAAAACACCTGTTGCAGTATCAACAATTAGAGCTGCAGATATTGCTTTAAAATTAGGAACTCAAGAATTTCCTGAAATTTTAAAATCTACACCTGGTGTATACGCTACGAAATCTGGTGGTGGGTTTGGAGATGGTAGAATTAACCTTAGAGGTTTTCAATCTGAAAACGTCGCTGTAATGATTAATGGTGTACCTGTTAATGATATGGAAAACGGTGCTGTTTATTGGAGTAACTGGGCTGGTCTTGCAGATGTAACAAGCTCAATGCAAGTACAAAGAGGTTTAGGAGCTTCTAAAGTTGCCGTACCTTCTATTGGTGGAACAATAAATATTATATCTAAAACTACAGATGTTGAGGAAGGTGGAAGTGTTTCTACATCTTTAGGTAATGATGGGTATACTAAATTTGCTGCTACATATTCTACAGGACTTATGGAAAATGGTCTTGCTGTAACTGTTTCTGCATCTAAAACAGATGGTGATGGTTACGTAGATGGTACAGCGTTTAATTCTGTAGCTTATTTTCTTAATGTTTCAAAAGAAATTGGGGAAGATCATAAATTATCTTTAACCGCTTTTGGTGCAAAACAACGTCATGGTCAAAGACAAAATTCTCAATTAATTGAAACTTTTAGAAATAGTGAAAGTGGTATTAAATATAACGCAGATTGGGGTTATAAGAACGGAGAAGTTGCAAATTCTGAAGATAACTTTTACCACAAACCACAAATTTCATTAAATCACTATTGGGACATCAATGAAAAAATGGAACTATCAACTGCTGTATACGCTGGCTTTGGCTCAGGTGGTGGTGGTGGAACCGCTGGTGTTAATAAATTTTCTATTGGAGAAAATGGAATTAGCGATTACAGAATAGGAACTTATGGACCTATCGATTTTGATAAAATTGTTGACGAAAATGTAGCTAATGGAGCAAATGGATCAGAAACTGTTTTAAGAGCATCAATTAATAGTCATAATTGGTATGGTATTTTATCTACGTTAACAGTAGATTTATCTGATGATTTAGTATTGTTAGCAGGTGTGGATTTAAGAGATTATAAAGGCATTCATTACACTGAATTAACAGATTTATTAGGTGGTCAGTACTTTGCTGACGACAGTAACGTAAATAACCCTAACGCTTTAGTACAAGTAGGAGATACGTATAACTATAACAATGACGGTCTTGTTGGTTGGGCAGGTCTTTTTGGACAATTAGAATATTCTAAAGATAAATTGTCTGCATTTCTTTCTTTAGCTGCCTCAAACACATCTTATAAACGTATCGATTATTTTAATTATTTAGATAGTGATCCGTTACAAGAATCAGATCGTTACAACTTTTTTGGATATAGTGCTAAAGGTGGTGCGAACTACAATATTGATGACAATCATAATGTATTTGCTAACGTAGGGTATTTTGAAAAAGCACCAGGTTTTGATGCTGTTTTTAGTAATAATAATAATGTAGACGTTAACCCAGATGCTGATAATCAGAAAATATTGAGTTTCGAACTAGGTTACGGTTTTAGAAGCGAAAAACTATCGGCTAATGTTAATTTATATAGAACAGCTTGGAATGATAGAACTGAGACCATATCTTTTCAACAGCCAGATGATACAAGAGCATATGCTAATATTTTAGGTGTTAATGCTATCCACCAAGGTTTAGAGATTGATTTTGTATACAGAGCTACAGATAAATTTACGCTTACAGGTATGGCATCTTTAGGAGATTGGAAATGGGAAAATAATGTTACTGATGTTAATATTATTAATGAAGATCAAGAAGTTGTTAGAGTTGTAGATTTATTTATTGAAGATTTACATGTTGGTGATGCTGCGCAAACAGCTATGGCTTTAGGAATTAATTATAAAATAGCTAGAAAAACAAGATTCACTGTAGATTATAATTATTTCGATAATTTATATGCAGATTTTGATCCTAGTAATCGTGGAGATGAAAATTCACCTGATGCATGGAAGGTGCCTGCTTATGGTGTGTTTGATACAACAATTAGCCATGGATTTAAATTTGGATCTTTTGATGCCACTTTAATAGCAAGATTAAATAATGTTTTTTGATACGACTTATATATCAGACGCGTTTGATGGAGGAGATGCTTATAATTCTAAAGTTTATTATGGTTTTGGAAGAACATTTAGTATCGGAGCAAAACTTAAATTTTAATAAAATTGAATATGAAAAAAATAATTTTTTTACTAGCAATAGTAGGTACAGTCTTTGTAGGGTGTAACCCACTAGATGATATTAATGACCAAGTAGATGCGCAGGAAAACGCACCTAGAGGACATGCTGAATATACTTTAATAGCAGATGATTATGATACTTTAGAATTGACATATGGTAGTTTTAGTTCTGAAGAGGATGCTAAAACAATGTTACCTGATTTTTTAGCAGATTTGTACCCAAATTGGGGACAAGGGTCTTCTGTATTAGTTGGATATGATTTATATATAGGAAATGCTTTTGACATTAGAGACTATAATTTAGATCAAGATGATTACACATTTAGCGGAAGTGATGGATTAGGTTTTAATTCAGATGACAGTCCTTTTGATTATTTAGCAGATATTCTTGCTACTGCTGTTGAAGATCCTTCAGTCGGTGATTACCGTAGAGCGAAATACTTCCAATATACAGGAGATTTTATTGTTGTTACACCTACAGTTAGTGTAGATGAGAACTTTGATTATGGTACTACAGCTGGCGATTTAACTGCATTTGGTTCAGCTAATTGGGAAGCGCATTCTGGTGCTGGTTCAGGACCTGTTGGATATGCTACTTCTAGCTTGTCTATGGCTGACTATCCTTCATCAGATATAGGAGGTTCTATTACTATTGATGCTGACGGATCTGAAGATATCTCTAGTTATTTTACTGAAATTTCTTCTGGAAATGTATACGCAAGTGCATTGGTAAATTTAAGTACTGTTGGTGAGGGAACTTATTCGTTCCATTTAAGAGATGCTGAATTCGGTTTTAGAGCAAGAGTTGGTGCTAAGGATGATGGCTCTGGAAATATATTATTCGGTATTGGTGCTAGTTCAAGTACATTATCTTATGGTACTACAGCTTTTGATTTAAATACGACTTATCTTCTTGTATCGTCTTATAATATAGAAACAGGAGTATCTAATTTACATGTATTATCTACTGTTGAAACTGTAGAGCCTACAACTCCTGAAGCAACAAATACAGGAGATTCTGGTACAGTTATTTCAGGTGTATCAGTTCGTCAAGGTTTTGGTGGACCAACAGCTACAATAGATGGCGTACGTGTTGCAAACACTTGGTCTGCAATTATGAGTAATGATGTATTAGAAGATGAGGTTGTTGGTGATAAATCAGCTTTTGAAGCTTATTTTGAATATACAGGTACAGAATGGGCATCACCTTCTGATAATTTTTATGTTATCACTGATGAAGATTTCCAATCTATGGGTGTTGAGAGCTTCGGAAGCTCAGTTTCTCCAGAGGATTATTTATCTACTTTTTTAGGCTTAAAATTTCCATACGCACAAGAGGACGATATGCTTAATGTAGGCTACAATTATAATTCTAGTTCAAGTGGATCTGGAGCACGTGGTAATCTTTATACTTTTGTAGATGGTTCATGGGTAGCTTATCAATCAACAATAGCTACAACTTTACAGTTTGGTTTTGAAAATGGTATTTGGGTACCGGATAATACAATTAGATATTCTTTAACTAACGCAGATTACACATATATTCATGATGCTTTTATTGGTGATCCAGAATATGCTGGTATTGTAGCTACGCTTACAGGATATTATAATTATGATTATAACTGGTCGGAGGATCAAGTAACAACTACGTTGCTTTACTTCTTAGATCATTTAGATCCTACTGCAGAAGAAGGGCAGAAATATGCAATTACCTACGTAATGTATGATAATGGAACAAATGAATTAACTGAAACCTTTATTAAAGAAGGTGGAGTTTGGATTGAGAATTAAATAAATTCTTAAATAATAATTATAAAAAA
>NZ_ATMR01000061.1 GCF_000427335.1 Winogradskyella psychrotolerans RS-3
GCTGAACAAGGAATTTTATTATGAAGCCGTACTTGATCATCCTGAAATGCGCCTAATTGATTATGATCTGGATTACCTGGATATCGAGAGGAGGTACAAAGCGGAACAGTTGAAACCCAAAATTAAACTTAAGTATAACTTTTTGACAGAAACATTTGGAGGACTGCAACAATTTGGCTTCCTGGAGAATAATTATAAATTTGGAATTCAGGTTGCGACTCCTTTATTGTTGCGAAAAGAAAGAGGGGATTTGGGCATTACCCGAACCAAAATTGTGGATGTGAATTATAAGCGTGACTTGAAATTTGAGCAGCTTAGCGCAAAACTTAGGAAAGTTTTCAACGAATACGAAGTTTTAAGTCGGCAGTTAAATATTTTTTCTCAAAATATTCAGGGCTTAGAAAGCTTATTGAAAGGAGAAAGAATTAAGTTTGATTTAGGGGAAAGCTCTTTGTTTTTAATTAATGCCAGAGAAACAAGCTTGTTTGATTCTAATTTAATCAATAATGCCCTTTATGTGGATCTAATTATTGCTTATTCAAAGATCAGAACCGCCGCTGGCCTGGGATTTGAAGACTTATAAATATGAAGTACATTTATCTTTTAAGATGGCTAACATGGCCTATCCGTTATTTTTTCTCCATAGTTAAAAGGAAGTTAGGTAAACTCGACCTATTACGCGTAGAGGTATTTGTGGTTTTAGGAAATAGCTCACATATTTTTGTAAAGGGTAGGGTGGTTGAAGCCTATAAACAGAGTAGACCTTCAGATAAAAACACCACATTGCACAATATACTTGCTTACTTTGAGAAGGTACGCTGGCAGTAGTGTACCAGAAGCAAAGGTTGAACTAACAGTAGGAGACCTTAAAGAAACATTAATTACGGATGAAGAAGGTGTTTTCGAAGTGCTTTATGAACTTAATAGTGAAGCATCTAAATCAATAAAAACAGTTCAATTGTCATTGCTACCTGAAGAAGGTTTAAAACCGGAAGCGGCCTCCGTTACCAAAGAAATATTAAGATTTAATAAAGAATACCCCCGTGCGATAATTTCCGACATAGACG
>NZ_ATMR01000062.1 GCF_000427335.1 Winogradskyella psychrotolerans RS-3
AGCTCTTTGTTCCCATTGCATGTTCTCCCAGGCTGGTTTGGCGCCTAGGGCTGCATTTATGGCTTGGGTAACATGCTCTTTGTCACCCGAGTGAAATTGACCCAGTAAATGCTGTCTGTTATGGGGAGGGTGGATAGGTGTGGTTTTTTCCAAGTTTTTACTTCTTCACTCCCTATATACATTGGGATATCTACGACCTGATCACTGGCTGCTTTTAGGGCAGCCTGTAAAGAACCCCTCTCTTTGGATCCCGGAGCATAATTTCTTACCGGTTCATTGCTTGGTTCTGGTACATTAAAAAAGCCTTTAAGCATAATAGTTTGGTTTTTAACCCGGATTAGCCGATAGTATTCGCAGTGAAATCATCACAATGCTGAATTTTATTGCCTTTTTCGGGTTTGATTTACAATCTGGTTATAAATCAAATATACAAATTAACAATGGCTTACCAGAATCGAAGGGTTTACAGTATTTTTATAAGCTCGGAAAGGTGGCGTATCCTATAAGTTGGGTTCACTTCGCTTTCAGTATTTAAAGGGTTATAATAAACCTGATCGATTTCAGCATTTTGAGCCCCTTGGATGTCAGAAAGTGGATTGTCACCAATCATCAGGCAATGGCTTGCTTCTGCTTTTAAATGAAGAAGGGCATGTTCGAATATTCTCTTGTCAGGTTTTCTAAATCCAGAATTTTCAGAGGTTACTATCAAGTCAAAATAAGTGTCCAATTTTGAAGATTTGAGTTTGTTGTACTGACTCAGATTAAACCCATTTGTAATTATGTGTAATTGATACTTGGTTTTCAG
>NZ_ATMR01000063.1 GCF_000427335.1 Winogradskyella psychrotolerans RS-3
GTTTATGTATAAGAATAGTTGCGGGTTTGTATGCGAGGATTTTCCGAAGGAAAATCAGACGTTACAAACAAGCAACGACCTTTGATTAAGCACTAAACCGCAATTATTTTTATACGGTGTTATGTGCTTTTATTCTTCTTTCTTTTTTAAACTTCTTAATCTAGTTAACAATGAATCGTATTGATAAATTCCTTTAAGAATCTCTTTTGTAAATTCAATCGATATTTCTATTTCGTCTTTTCCGATTTCATCATAAGTTTGGGCTTCAATATGTGCAGCATCATTTCCTAATAATCTTAATTCTTGCATTGCCTCTCTTAATTCAACAGGAAGTACAATTGCGGTTGATAAATTTTCAAGTCTTTTGTACAAATTATTACCTGTTGCAGATTTGTCATTACAGATTTCCTCAAGAGTTTTTCTAATCATTATTGCAGAGGCTTTTAAGCAGTCATTTCCGTGGCATAATATTGCTTCTTGAAATGATTCTAAAATCTTTGCTGGAATATTAGATGTGTCAAAAGAAATTAGTCTTGGTGGATAGCTAGTAATCAAATTACCTCCCAAACTAACTGTAAAAATATGCCCTTTGCATTGCGGACGAGGACACTGACGCTGTCCAAAATAATGAGTTTGTCCTTTTGTGTTTATTCCAGAGTCAGTTCCAACATTTTGAAATGCTCCGAAATGGCCACAATGAGGGCATTCAAGCGAAACTGAAGGCGTACTTGAATTTTTTATTCCATCTATTTTGTAAAACATATTAATATTTTGGTTTTAATTGCACATAACGGTCTTGTGTATGGTTAGTTGCGTGATTAAGCAACTAATTTAGTAAACAAATACGAACCCGAGAAAATTCCGAAGGAATTTTCCAAA
This sequence comes from Winogradskyella psychrotolerans RS-3, assembly GCF_000427335.1. Lineage (GTDB taxonomy): Bacteria > Bacteroidota > Bacteroidia > Flavobacteriales > Flavobacteriaceae > Winogradskyella > Winogradskyella psychrotolerans. The sequence goes on from NZ_ATMR01000063.1 coordinate 880, forward strand.
TAAGCACTTGCCAAAGCAATTAATTATACACAGTGTTGGCAATAGTTTTTATTATTTTTCCTTCCATAAAGCCAAGGTTTTCTCTTTCTTCACTTTGGTATATTCTGTAAATTTTTAGTGGTAATGTATCATTTGGTGGTCTTGGAAAATCATATATTTTAAAAATGTCACTTTTATTTGTTACAGGCAAACTTTTTGTAATCATTGAATCTGGAATTTTCTTGTCAGCAAAAACTCTTAAATGAAATCTTATTTCATTACGAACGTCTTGTTCAGGTCGACCAGTTATTAGACTATCTTTAATTATTTTAATATCAGATTCTAAATTATTTAAGTTGTCAGATAGTTCGGTTTTTCCAATGATTTTATTATTTGAAAATCCCATAAATATTTTTAGAGAATAATCACTTTCTAAATTGATAGGTTCACTTTTACCATCTTTTGGTAGTTCAAATTTAATTCCAATTTTTTTGTTTAAATAATCAATATAATTATTAGCTCTAATGAGATTGAATTCTACTTCTTTATCTGGCTCTATAATATGTGTAAATAATGTGTCTTTTGTAGATGAGAAATTGTATTCAAGGACAGTCTTTTTGATTTTTCTTCCAAGAGAGTCGGTAAACATTAGGTTGTAATCAAATTCTATCTTTGATTTATCCGCTGACCATTCTACAGTTTGAGTTCTTAAGTCGGTTATAATTAGGCTGTCTGAATTGAAATTTAATCTCGTTATTCCATTATTTTTGATTTCATACCATTTCCCGATTAGTTCTTTTTCAGATGAGTTTTGTCCACAAGAAAATACTAATAGAATAATCAATAAGTTTAATATGTAAAATGGTTTTCTCAAATTATT
>NZ_ATMR01000064.1 GCF_000427335.1 Winogradskyella psychrotolerans RS-3
ATATAATAGACTATGTGATTTTTCATACCCTTTATTTCGTGAACCTTGTAAATTATATCGTGAGACTACCAAATAAATTCGGGAAGCTGTTAAGCTAGTTGTTAATCTGATCCAATTTCATGTGTGGGTTTCACAAATAGAATGGAGGTATAGAATCACTTCAATGACAAATTTTTACCTATTGCATTAAAAACCAATTGATAGCGAATTCCTTGATGTTCTAGGGTTTCTATTCGGGCATTCAGGTCTAAGGCGAAATTTTTCTATCAACCTGGTACCGGTACCTTTACTAGCCTGGTCTTTTATTCCTACGCCATTGTCCTGATAATCAATTTTGATATGTTGGTCATTGAGATGAATGGCGATTGTTATTTTTGGTTGATCAATACCTTCAAAAGCATATTTAAGACTATTGTAAATCCATTCCGTTAAAATCATGGAGATTGGAATCACGGATGCTACTGGAAGAACAATTTTAGCCGATTGTTCATAAACAATTTCCACTGATCGTTTTTCCTTGCCTAGCATTTCTCGGTGTTGCTGCATCAGGCCTTTCAGAAATTCTTTTAATGGAACTTCTTTTTCGTCTTCAATGCTGAACAAATACCTTTCCAAGGAGGCAGCTGAATACAAGAGTTGAGTGGATCTTAACATTTCCTGTTGGGCGCTATTGTCAGGAACCCTTCTGGCTATTTCCTTGATAATGCTCTGTAACCGCATAATATTATTGGCAGTGCGGTGTCTCAATTCTGTTTGTTGAAGGCTAATGGTTTTGTTTTTAGCGCTAATAATTTGGGTTAGACCCCTTTGTCGTTTTAGGTTTCTGAAAACCCAAGCAGGAACAAGCTCAAAATAATACCAAGTAAGCTAAGGAATAAACTCGTCTGCCTGAATTTTTCCACTTTCTAATGCAAATAAAGCTGCCTC
>NZ_ATMR01000065.1 GCF_000427335.1 Winogradskyella psychrotolerans RS-3
TTAATTCCTCTTTTTGAGGCCTTGACAGTCGTCCTGCCTGCGTTATCAATTCTATTCTCTGCTCAATAGGAATATCAAATATCTGGTCGGTATCACCGTTTAACGTGGCTAAAATGGCAATGCATTGATCAATTTGATCTTTACTAAGCTGACCTTTATTGTTGTTGATTTCCATTAATTGGCTGGTGTCGTGTTGAGGACAGGTGAAGACTTGGTAATTCTTAATTCGAAATGCAAAGGTACAATCTTTTCGATTAAGCACTTAGCCAATACTTTTAGAATTTTCACTCTTGGCATTGGTTCGGTTAATCCACCTTTTATAAGTTGACTTTTATTGAATCAGACAATAGCCATTTTTTTAAATAACTACAGAAAAGTAGCTTGAAATCTGTCTGCCCTTATTAGTTAGGGTTGAAATATAATTAGGGTGATGATTGTAATTCCTGTTAAATTAAAGACAGTTTTGAACTTGCCTTATAAACATAAAAAAGGGTATCAAATCATTAAAATTAGGAGCTATTATTCTTCTTTGCACCAATACA
>NZ_ATMR01000066.1 GCF_000427335.1 Winogradskyella psychrotolerans RS-3
TGTATTCAAGCAAATATGAGGACCAGATTCAAAAAAACAAGGATGATCGCAATCCTCCTGTAACTAAAAATCCTACAGAGGGAAGTGATCAAGAGTTAATAAAAAAATACCTTAAGGGGCTTCAGCTGGAAAGCTATGACTATATAAAGGAAATTATCCATCCTGAATTTAAATGCATCAATACGAATACAGATTCTATTCACAACAGTATTGAAGAGATTACCCACTGGAAATCAGAGCACAACCTCATGAACCACCTTTCGTTTAGTGAACCTAAACTTACCAGTATTCGTGTAAATCGTGGCATTTTAAAAGGAGATTGGACTTTGGTATGGACAGTATTTTCAGCTCTGGATAGCAAAACTTTAAAATCCATTTCTTACGAGTACCACATGGCCATCAAAACCGAGGAAAATAAGATTTTAGAAATTCAAACCTGGCATCAACTTGATGAGGATTAAAAACCCAAGCGTCATTTAAGAGAAAGTCTCCGTTTTTTATAGGTCCTGATGGGCCATTTTTGATTTTTTCCGTATATTTTTACATCAAACTCGAAATACGCATAAAGATTCATAACCCGTACTCAAATCTCAAGTAAATCATACCATTTGGAGAATGAAGCTTAGCATGGCTATGCTGATAGGACAAGTAGTACCGGTTGATTTATTTTGATATTTCAGCGCAACTTTGAAAAGTCACTGCCAATTTCAAGTTTATTTTCTCGCTTTTAACAATCCAAAATAATTAATATGGACAATTATGTATTGGGTATAGACTATGGAACGGATTCTGTCAGGTCCATTTTAGTCAATGCCCGTGATGGTGTCACCCTTGCCTCCGAAGTGTATAACTACCCACGCTGGAAAGCTGGGGAATATTGCGATCCAACAAAAAACCAATACAGGCAACATCCGAAAGATCACCTGGAGGGCCTAACGCATACTGTAAAAGCCGTAGTTCAAAAATCAGGCTTGGAAAAATCTCAAATAAAAGGATTGTGTGTAGACACTACTGGCTCCTCTCCCCTACCCGTAAATAAAGATGGCCAAGCATTGGCACTTTCTGAAAAGTTTTCGGAAAACCCCAATGCACAAATGATCTTATGGAAAGACCACACAGCCATTGCAGAAGCTGATGAAATCAATCACCTGGCCAGAACTTGGGGAGGTGAAGATTTTACTAAATATGAAGGGGGGATTTACTCCTCCGAATGGTTCTGGGCAAAAATTCTCCATATCATAAGGGAAGACCCT
>NZ_ATMR01000067.1 GCF_000427335.1 Winogradskyella psychrotolerans RS-3
TTTCCAAAGTGAAGCTATTATTAGCCCTGAGACGATGTGCCAGATTCCCCACCATCCTGCGATAATAGACATACCACCCAGGCCATCGAAATAATTGAAAATCAAAACCAGCGCTAGGCCGGAGTTTTGAATCCCTGTTTCAATTGTAAGTGTTTTGGTGTCTTCAAGGTTTAATCCGAAAATCTTTGATAAGCTGAACCCAGAGCCTAATGCAATAATATTATGTATTAAAACCAGCCCAAACACCCATCCAATAACCTTCATAAAGAGATCAAAATTGCTATAAAAGGCGACAATCACGATGCTTATAAATATGACAACACTTAAGGGTTTCAAGATTGAGGCTGTTTTTTGAGCTATTTCTGGTTTGTATTGATTGATATAAATGCCTAAGATTAACGGTATTCCTAAAATAAGTGCTACAGTTTCAAATACATCCCCATAATCAAGGCTAATACTTTTTAGTAAGAGGGCAGTAGGACCATACAATCCAGACCATAAAGCAAAATTAAATGGGGTAAGTAAAACAGAACTTAATGTAGCAAAAGCCGTAAGACTTACAGACAGTGCAGCGTTA